>NZ_JBBOCJ010000001.1:1916198-2554931 GCF_038002345.1 Paenibacillus sp. FSL M7-0420
CACTGTTCGGAACCAGAGTTGTACCTGCGGGAATGGTATCAGTCAGCGTGGCCGATGCCGCATAGTTCCCTGAATTGCTGACATTGACGGTATAGACAATGGTATCGCCTACCGTTGCATTCTGAGAGCTGGAGCTCTTGGCTGCAGCGATAACGGGCTGGAAGACCGGAGTGGTCACAATGTTCGAGAAGGCTACACTGGACAGGGCGCCGGAAGTGAAGCTGACGGATGACTGATTGTTCAGTACTCCTGAAGACGGCAGAGACGTAACCGTTACGTTAAAGGCCACCGTTACAGAAGCGCCCGGAGCGATGCTGCCTATGGTCACCCCGGTAGCCGGTGAAGAAGCAGGGCGGGACACGCCGTCTACGAGCACACTGCCCGGAACAAAGGCGGTACCGGCAGGCAGAGCATCTGTGAATACCACATTATTAACCGTAGCAATACCGTTATTGGTCAGGGTCACGGAATAAGTGATGGTGTCGCCCACATGGGTTGCGGTGGTTGCGGTGGTTTTGACGACAGCCAGATTCGGGTTCGAGACAGGGATGGTCAGGGTGTTGGTGAGCACCGACCCTCCCAGGGTTCTTCCGTCAGGCAAGGTGGAGCTGTAAGCAACCGTTCCCTGATTCACCAGCAGCTGCGGCGATGGCAGTGAAGTGATCACCACCGAGAACGAGACAGCTACAGTCGCCCCCGGAGCGATAGTTCCGGCAGCAATTCCTGTGGAAGGATTAGCCTGCGGCAGAGGCAGCCCGCCAATCAGCACGCTATTGTCTACAAAGGTGGTGCCGGCCGGAATATTGTCCGTAACCGTCAGGCTTGCTCCATAGTTGCCTGTATTGGTGACATTTATGGTGTAGGTTACGGTATCGCCGACCGTTGCATTTGCAGTATTTGCCGTTTTGGAAGCAGCGATATTCGGCTGGAAGACGGGGACTGCGACCGGATTCGAGAAGGTGGAGCCGGTAAAGACGCCGGAGGTGTAAGTGACAGTCGCCTGATTATCGATCGCGGCATCCAGAGGCACCGAGGTTACCGTAACGCTGTAGGAGACCACCGTAGAGGCGCCGGAGGCAAGTGTGCCGATAGTGATCCCCGAGGCCGGATTGGCACCCGGGAACAGCACACCGTTCACCGATACACTGCCCGGTACGAAGGTAGCCCCGTCCGGTGTTGGATCACTGAGCACGACATTGTTGACAGGGTCCATCCCGTTATTAGTGATGTTCACGGAGTAGGAAATCGTATCCCCAAGGGCAACGGAAGTGGAAGTTGTGCTCTTCACCACCGCCAGATTGGGGGCGGAGACTGCGATGGTTACGGTGTTGGAGACGGCGCTGCCGCTCAGCAGCCGTCCGTCGGGCGGAGTGAAGGTATAGGTGGAAGTGGCCTGATTGACAAGCTGCTGCGGTGAAGGCAGAGATACGATGAAGACGGTGAAGCTGACGGATACACTTGCCCCGGGAGCGACGGTTCCGACTGTGATTCCGGTATCCGGTGCAGCCCCCGGCTGAGGAAAACCGCCGACAATGACGCTGTTGGGGTCAAAGGTGGTACCGGCCGGAATATTGTCGGTTAACGTGACATTGGCCGCAACATTACCGGTATTGCTGACCAGAATGGTATATATGACCGTATCACCGACTGTAGCGTTCAGGTCATTGGCGCTTTTGACAAGGGAGATCTGCGGCTGTGTGACCGGAGTGGTGGTGACGTTGGACGATGAAGAGCCGGAGAAGACCCCGGAGGTGAAGCTGACGGTGGACTGGTTATTCACCTGTGAAGGAATCGGCATGGTTATTCTCACCTCGAATGTGACGGCAACGGAGGCTCCAGGCCCCAGGCTGCCGATTGGGATGCCGGCGGACGGAACTGACAACGGCTGGGAGACGCCGCCGACAATTACGGTTCCGGGAAGGAAAGCTGTATTCTCTGGCAAGGGATCGCTGAGAATGATGTTGCTGACAGAAGTAATACTGTTATTCGTCAGCACAGAGGTGAAGGTAAGAATGTCTCCGGTGACCGCATCAATGGCATTGACGCTTTTGACAACACTGACATTCGGAGCCGAGACGGGAACCGTAAGTGTGTTCGACACTGTGTTACCGCCGAGCTGACGGCCATCCGGCAGTGTGAAGGTGAATGAGGCGGCGGCCGAATTAAGCAGCTGCTGGTTTGGGGGAAGCGAAGTAACCGTAACAAGGAAGCTGACTACGACGCTGTCTCCGGGAGCAAGCGGCCCCACCGGAATGCCAGTTAATGGGCTATACCCGGGCAGGGGGGTCCCGCCTATACTTACGCTGTTGGTCTCGAATACCGTCTGCGGCGGCAGGGCATCGGTCAGATTCAGCATTGCCGCGATATTGCCAGTGTTGCTGGCCAGGATGGAGAAGGAGAGCAGACTGCCGACAGAGGCCTGCGCAGGGCTAGAGCTTTTGACAAGTCCAATGACTGGAATGAAGACCGGGGTAGACACTGTATTGGACAGGGCTGCTCCGCTGAATGATCCGGCCGTAAAGGATGCGCTGGCCCGGTTGCTCAGTTGAGGCGGGCTTGGAATAGAGTTCGCATTAACCTGAAAGGCAACGATGCTTGTGGCGCCCGCAGCAAGTGTTCCGAGAGCAATTCCGGCATTTGGATTGGCAGAGGGTACGGCCGTTCCGTTCACCGTAACAGTTCCTGCTACAAAGGCACTGCCTGCCGGAGCCGGATCAGACAGCACTACATTGTTAACAGCTACGCCGCTGGGGTTGGATACAGAGACGGTGTAGGTAAGATATTCGCCTACAGCCACTGAGGTGAGATTGGCGTTTTTGAGAATCGTGATGTTGGGGGCAGAGACTGGAATAGTTACCGTATTGGATACACTTCCGCCGGACAGAGAGCGTCCGCTGGGCAACTGATAGGTATAGCTGCTGCTGCCCTG
Source organism: Paenibacillus sp. FSL M7-0420 (assembly GCF_038002345.1). NCBI lineage: Bacteria > Bacillati > Bacillota > Bacilli > Caryophanales > Paenibacillaceae > Paenibacillus > Paenibacillus sp. FSL M7-0420. The sequence continues at coordinate 1,919,128 of NZ_JBBOCJ010000001.1, forward strand.
GTCCGTCAAGGTTGCCGGAGACGGAAGGGATTGGACAGCGGTCAGGAAGGTTACGGTCAAGGCGGCTCCCGGTGCTGCGGACCCGAGCGGGATTCCGCTTACCGGAGAATCTGACGGACGGACCACACCGTTTACTGTGACGCTTCCGGCGACGAAGGCAGACCCGGCAGGGATCGTGTCAGTTAAGGTCACCGTTGCTGCGAGGTTGCCAGTATTTTGTACTTGCAGGGTATACAGAACATTTCCTCCAACCGTGGCGCTGCTTGGGCTGGAGCTTTTGACGATACCGATTATTGGCTGGTACACAGGAGTGAGGATTGTATTGGACTGTGTGATGGCGTTAAATGTCCCCGAGCTGTAAGAGGCTGATGACTGGTTGGCAAGCTGGCCGTTTCCCGGCACAGAGGTGACACTAACCTGGAAGGTTACCGTTACGCTGGTGCCCGGAGCGATAGTACCCACAGATATCCCTGAAGCCGGATCAGCCGAAGGCCGGGCGGTACCCGCCACCACCACGCTTCCGGGCACTAGAGTGCTGCCTGCGGGTATCGGATCAGAGAGCACAACGTTCGTGATGGCGACGATTCCGTTATTAGTAACCACAGACGTATACTGCAGGGTATCGCCTACGGCGACATCCGGGAAGCTGGCGCTTTTGACAAGGGCAACATTCGGCAGTCTGACCGGTATGGTGAGCGTATTGGAGGCAGCCGTACCGTTCACGGTCCGCCCGTCAGGAACCTGGAAGGTATAGGCGGCTGTAGCCTGGTCCACCAGCTGCGGGGGAGAAGGCAGACTGTTCACCAGTACACGGAACTGGACCGTAGAGCTTCCTCCCGCCGCGATGGTGCCGATGGCGATCCCGGCGGCGGGATTACCCGCCACAGGCGTGCCGTTTACCGTGAAGCTTCCCGGAATATAGGAGCTGCCGGCAGGAATGTTATCCGTGAGCGTAGTAGTGGCGCCGATATTGCCGGTGTTGGAGATTTGCAGGGTGTAGAGAATCTGGTCTCCGACAGTTGCGTTGGTCGTATTGGCGCTTTTGACAATGCCGAGAACGGGAGAATATACCGGCAGTGATTGTGTATTGGATGGAATGACTCCGCTGACAATCGGGCCTCCGGCTACACTCTGGAAGGTGAAGGCAGCGTTAGCCGTGTTGGGCACAAATTGCGGATTCGGCAAGGAAGTCACCCTGGCTTGATAAGTCACCGTTATGGAAGTGCCCAGAGCAAGTGAACCCAGCGGGATGCCGGAGGTTATATCATAAGTCGGTCTGGCAACACCGGCTACCACCACGCTTCCTGTGACAAAAGTAAGGCCTGCCGGTAATGCGTCCGACAATACAACACTGGCTGCGCTTGCCGTACCGGTATTGTTGACCGTTACAGTGTAGGTGACCAGATCACCAACGATGGTACCGGCGACATTTGCGCTTTTGGTCAAGGAGATCTTGGGCGCATTAATATCTATTTGCAGCCCGTTGGCGTTAACGACATACGCATCGCCCGATGTAGTCAAGGTCAGGAGAGCCGAGGACTGGTTATTGACCAGACGTGCAGAGACATCCACATTTGTAATATCCCAGCCCTGCCGCCCGCCGATAATGTTGGAGCCCGGACTGCCGTTGGTCTGGTTACGGGTGCCGAACGTGCCGGTCGTATTCAGATTGCCGGTATCATTGTTAATCTGCGAGGCGAAGAAGTTGCCCGCAAAATTGTTAGGCCCGGAGAGGGCGACTTGAGTGGTGGAGGTAGGGCCGAATAGTGCCTGGTCGCCCGAGCGGTTGGCATCTCCTTCCTGGGCGCTGAACTGGATACGTCCGCCCAGCGCACCGGTGACGGGGGTGGCGAACCCGGTAATCGTCGTAACTACCGGTGCCGAGGAGGCTTGGACAAGGACAGCACCTGCGCGCAGAGACATGTTGCGGAAGGGCAGCGACGGATTCTGGTAGATAACGGCAAGTGTCCAGCCGGCATGGTTGGCAGTGGAATCACCGGGAATTACGATAGTCCCAACTACACCGCCAGTGACATAGGTTCCGGCACCGGAGGCTTGAATGGTGCTGGTGACATTGGCGGAACGGACATATGCGAGTGCACCGCCGCCCAGATCCACCGAATTGGCTGTGGCTGAATCGGGGGTTACACTGACCGTGTTCCCGAGCGGTGTAGTGAAGGATACAGGGTTGTTGATTGCCGCAGTGAGATTGACGGTACCGTTAACATAGGAGCCGCCCCAGATCAGCTCGGCATACAGAACTGTGCTTCCGGCAGGGAGAACCAGAATGGCTGCTGAACTATTGTTCTGATATAGACTGGTAGTGCCGGCAGGGTAAGTGCCGTATACAGAAGCTGTATTAATCGTAGAGAAGCCTCCGATACTGTCCTGTGTACCCGGTACACCGGCAGTTTCAGAGCGGCTTAGTCCCAGCGTGTTGCCAGTGAAAGTGATGGCGCCTGTTGCATTAACCGTAGACCTAACGACTAGAGGAATAATTTTCACCTCCTTTTGAGTAGAAGCTCAGACAGTCAAAAAAAAGCAGACCGGCTCCTGTGTGAGCCGATATGCCATCTTGCTTGTGTTGTATTAGCCTATGTTCCGTTTTGGGCAATCTTGTATGTCCACCCCGAATTTTATAACATATATTTCCTGTTCTGCAGCCGGAGCCGGCGCTCTAGCAGTGCCTGTGGTTCAGGCAGCACCTTCCGGCTCATCGCCTCCAGTTCCTCATCGGTAATCTCCCGCTTAATGACGGCGAAGTGGTACATAATTTCGTGAATGACATTGGACTGCAGCGTCTTCAGAACCTCGAGCTCTTCCGCATCATACAGATTGTCGTCATACGGATATTGATAGAACAGCTCCATCCGGAGCAGTCTGAAGTCAAACGGCGGCAGCGGCACGGGATAATCCGGGATCTCCGGGCACAGCGGGCTTTGATAGGGCTGGAAGAAGCAGCCGGTGAAATACCGTGGGGTATACTCATCGAACTTTTGCTTAAACATAGGGTTGGAGGCATGCGGGAAGCTATGGGCATAGGGTGAGAGAATACACACGACCGCTTGGTGCGTGCTTATTCTATAAATCTCTGACATCGCTGCAAACAGATCGTTCACGTAAGGCATCACCCGGCTGGCCATAACGAATTCAGCCGTATTGTCGGGCAGGGGGATTCCTTCGCAAATATCGCAGACGATATCCACTCCGGGGTACTGGGTGCGGTCGATTCCCAGATACCCGGACTCTTTGCCGGGGCCGCAGCCGATATCGATTCTCAAGGATACCACTCCTTCAAATGCTGAATAAGGCTCTTCATGTATTGTATTAGTCTGGCGCTTCTGTGCGTACGGCTGATGCCCAGCCCGTAACGGCAAGTTTACACTACCCGGCTTGCTGGGTAATCCTTAGGTAAGGTAAGCAGCACACAACCAACAGAGGAGGTACACATCATGAGACTAGAGCGTACGCTACCCGCTATGACAGCAATCGCTGTATTAATGCTCACCCTGACGGCTTGCGGCGGAAACAGCCCTGCGGAAGCCCCCGGACAATCATCCTCAGCAGGCTCATCGGGAATCCCTGTACAGACAGCGGCGGTACCTCTCGCCAGTCCGGTGCTGAAGCCTGGTCCTTCCGCAGCCGCAGAATCCGAGAAGATTCAGGGCTCCGGCACCTATGTCGGGCAGATGGATCCCCATTCCGTGGAGATTGTGACAGAAGAAGGGCCGACGGCCTTTGAACTCGGTGCAGGCACAGCGGATGCGCCGGAAGGGCTTGAGATGGATGATCCTGTAGTATTTACTTTTGTGGAAAAAATAGTCGGAAAAGATCCTCTAGTGATTCAGCGGGTATTGTCCAGTCTGACAAAAGCGGACTGATTCGGCAGAGTGCCCTGAACCGGACCCGGGCTGCAATGGAGGAATATCCCATGGGTATCCGCCATTGCAGTTCTTTTTGCCGCCTTTGGAATCGGCTCCAAAGGTTATTTTTTTGTAACCGGTTCAGAGAGAAACTTTTTCCGCCCGGCTTGCGTCAAAGAGATAGAAATTGAGAATGGTTTCCTATCCGGGAGGGTGAGCTTGTGAAAAAGTTATGGATTTCGATTGTAGCAGGATTATTGGTGTTCCCGATGTTGTTTCAGGCTCCGGCACAGGCAGCAGCAAAACCCATCAGAGTTATTATTGACGGGGTGACCTTGTCCACAGATCAGCCGCCGATAATGGTGAACGGACGGACTATGGTTCCCCTGCGGGCTATCTTTGAAGCCTTCAATGCCGACATCAAGTGGAATCAGAAGACACAGACAGTAACAGCTTCCCAGAACGATACAACGATTGTACTGAAGATTGGCTCCAAGATCGCAACCATCAACAACAAGGCAGTCAGCCTGGATGTGCCGGGCCAGAATCTGAAGGGCCGCACAATGGTGCCTACCCGCTTCGTAAGTGAAGCGCTCGGCCGCGAGGTCGGCTGGAATCCAGCTGCGCAGATTGTCACGATCACCACTCCGGTTCCGGTAGGCGGGAATGCGGCTCCGGTATCGGGAGTAACCGCCCAGGATATCAGCGATTATGGAGACGGCCGGGATCTGCAGATTAGCTTCAACCGTGCGGCTGACGAATCGCTGGTGGATCAATACCGAGTGCTTGTCGCCAAGACCGGTACTTCACTGAATCTGTCGTCTGCACTGGCAGTAGGTTCCTCTAACTATTCCGTTGCTCTGGTAACAGGAGCCAATCCTGTTGTGAAGCTGAACGCTGCCGCCAGAACGATCGACGGTGACCTGATTAAGAATAATCAGGGATATAGCGTATATGTAGTGACAGTCGGCAAAGGCAATAATACCAGTGCCCTCTCCAGTGCAGCTGCCGTTATTACATTGCAGAATAAGGCAGTTCCGGCACTGGGCACCGTCCAGGCAACGGATACCAGTGATTACGGGGATGGCCGGGATCTCTCCGTCAGCTTCAACAAGCTGGCCGATGAGAGTAAGATAAGCTCTTACCGGATCTTCGTAGTCAAAGCGTCCAATTCCACGGTGTTTGACCTGGGCAGAGCCAATGCGGTCTCCAGCAGCAATTACACGCAGATCAACAAGACGGGGAACAACATCAGTATGAACCTCTCCTCCGGCTCCAGAGATACAGATGGAGCGCTGATCAAGACGGGTGTCAGCTACCGGGTATACGTACTGGCGGTTGACAGCAGCAATGCTGCGAATAATGTGCTGTCACCTGCTTCGGCGGCCCTTACACTGGCCAATGCAGGGGTATCCAACCTGAATGTGACCGATGTGAACGATTATAATGACGGGCGGGACTTGAAGGTTACCTTCAACCATGCCTCAGACGAGACCAATATCAGCCAGTACCGCATTCTGGTTGTGCCAACGAACTTTTACAGCAGCTTCAGCTTAAATGATGCGAATAATGTATCCAGTGCGAATTATACGGCGGTAAACACATCAGGAACCTATACCGAGCAGATCCTGAATTCCTCCAGCAGAGATGTGCGCGGTTCCCTGATCAGGAACGGAACCAGCTACAAAGTGTATGTGCTCGCGGCAGGCAACTGGAACAATTCGGGCTCGAATGTGCTTTCCGCTGCTTCTCCGGCGATTACGCTGGTGAATACCTCCGGTCTCAGTGCTATATCGAATCTAAGTGTGAGTGATGTGAACGATTATGGAGACGGCCGTGATCTGAGAGTATCGTTCAATCATGCCGGAGACGAATCCTACATCAGCCATTACCGGATTCTGGTGGTGCCTATGAATTATTACAACAGCTTCAGCTTGTCGGATGCGAATAATGCGGGGAATTATACAACCGCAGGTACATCCGGGGACAGCACCAATCAGGTGCTCGATGCTTCAGCCAAAGACGTACGCGGTGCAGCCATCAAGCCGGGAGTCAGCTACCGGGTATATGTATTGACGGTTAGAAACGGCAGCTACCAGGGAGCTAATGTATTATCGGAGGGATCGGCAGCCATTACCTTATCGGCTAAGCTTCCCGTCACCTCCGTGACGAATGTGACCTACGGCATGGATAACGGCAAACTTGCGGTTAACTTCACCAAGTCTGCCCGTGAGTCGAATATTTCCGAATACCGGGTATTCGTTGTCCCTTCCAAGCAGAGCTTCGGTACTGCAGAAGCCCTTAGCGTGCAATCGTCTTACTACAGATCAGCAGTCCCTAACGGAAGCAATCTCTCGATAGCGGCTGCAGCCAGAGATATTAACGGTAACCCGATAGTAAAAGGAACCAAGTATAAGGTATACGTGCTTGCGGTAGCCAACAGCTCTGGAGTGCAGAACGGCGGACTGTCCGATTCAAGCGAAGAGTTCGAGATCTAAGCGTCCAGCTCTGTATATAAGGCTCCACAACAAAACACAGCATGTCCCGGTTAGGGGATATGCTGTGTTTGCTGTAGAGCGGGCTATCAGGACGCTCCGGCATTCACCAGAACAACGGATAGCAGAAGCATGAACAGAAGCAGGAAGCCGGCGTTGATGATGGTGCCAACGACAGCAAAAACCTTGCGCCTTCTTCGCAGGGTCAGACCGATAATACCGGTAACCGCCCCGATGATATTCACTGCGACCAGGATCAGCATCGTCAGGCCCAGATACATGATCGTTTCTGCCGAACCGGCAATCAGCATTTTATTCTCATTCATTAGAGAAGCTGCTTGGGCTCCTACATACACGAAAGTAATGGCGTAACAGACCAAGGTAATCAGAGCGATTACGAACGAAGCGATACCGGGGCCCGAGTGTTTATAATCGCGTTTGTTCTCCTGGTAAGCATAATCCGGGTTCATGTCTTGTTCCGAAGAGCCCCATCTTGCAGGCTCGGTTGCGGCGGTGTCCGGTTTGGGAGGTGAATGATAGTCCATTTGGCTGCACTCCTTGGGGTGTAATAGGTTATTACTACCACTTCATCATAACAGCGCTCTAAATGCAAGTCCTCAGGACATACAGCTACAGAATGATGCGGCTGGCAAAAGGCGAAGCTGATTGTTAAGATAGGAGAAGTTCAACTCAGGGAAGGAGCTGTATATCCATGCAACGAAGATTGGTAGGCTGGGGAGCCTTGCTGGGTATGCTGTCTGTTGCCATTGGCGCGTTCGGATCGCATATCCTTAAGCCTGTAATCAGTGAGCACTATCTGCAGGTGTACGAGACGGGCGTACAGTATCATATGTTTCATGCGCTGGCCCTGATACTTATCGGGCTTACCGCTGGGCAGTGGGGCGAAAGTGTCCGTCTGCGCTGGGCAGGGCGGCTGATGGTTGCCGGGGTTGTCCTGTTCTCGGGCAGCCTGTACATCCTTAGTATATCCGGTGTCAAGGTTCTCGGAGCAATCACTCCGCTGGGAGGCGTATGCTTCATTGCGGGCTGGATCTGCCTGGCCTTGGAGGCCTTCTCGCGCAAGAAGTGAAGTGAGGCAAGAGCTGCGTATTCGCCAAAATAATCGTAAGAGAAAGAAGCACCCGCCCCCGGAACCCGGAGCGGGTGCTTCTGTGTCTTACAGAAATTCATCGATTTCATTAAGCTTGAACGTGTAGACCTGCTTCTCGTCTACATGGTATACACTCAGCGAATTCTCCGTTTCGTCTAAGTTCAGAATACGGCAGGGCATGGATACCTGTTTGCCATGCCGGTTCGCACGCAGCCGGACGAGCTGGTTATTCTGAATGTACTGTCTGATTTTGCCGAATACATCTGCTGGAGTTTCTGCCGGTGCTGCTGCAGGCTTCTTAGCTGCGGGCTTCTCCGCAGGCTTCGCTGCCTGAGGGTCTGCCGGCTTCTCCGGCAATTTCACTGGCACCGGAGCAGGTGTGAAGCTGTCATTCTTCAGAGCCATTTTTGCGGACTTCAGCAGATGATCAATGGCTCTTCCAAGCTCCAGCCCGGAGTTGATGTTGAAATCAGTGACTTTGTCGCTTGAATTCAACATTTCAAGCAGGAACTGCAGCGCAAGCGGGTTGGTGCGGGCATTAATCAGGATGTCGACATTGAAAAGATAATTGCCGTCGGTGTGTTGTAGTTTCTTATCCATTAATCCCCCAGCTTAATCGTTAGTCACGATTTCTTTAATTTAAATTAGTGTATAAACTATACCACTAAATAAGCGGAAATTATATACCCTCCTGCATAGAAATAAGGACTTCTGACCCTCCGATTTCTCCATGAACTAGGACCATCGTCCACACGCGCTCCGAAATGAAAGCATAACCTACAACGTGAGTGTGAAAAGAAGGAGGTGCTGCAAATGGTAACGTTAGAGCCAATGCAGGTCGGCGGTCATGTCCTGGTGGGAGTTGAGGTGAAGCTGCCCAAAACTACGCTGCTCAGCATAAGTACAGACAAGGGGTATATCATGTGCGGGGCGCTGGATATAGGACTGCTGAACGAGGTGCTGAGCGACCGGCAGATTATTGCGGCAAGGGCTGTCGGGGTGCGCACGCTTCAACAGCTGCTGGCCGCGCCGCTGGAGTCTGTAACTATAGAAGCAGAGAAGCTGGGAATCGTTCCGGGCATGTCCGGTGCAGAGGCCCTGCTGCTAATGATGTAAGGCACATAGCGATGTGTAGTCAGCCAAGGAGCTTCCCGGCCCCTTGGCTGACTTTATTCTGTCTTGAACCGCCTCATTTAGCATAACCGGCGCTTGCTTGGTTCATCCTACGGGTGAAGACACAAGCTTGCAGCCAGCGGGCGGGGAAGAGGGCTTGTCCGGGGTCAGACTTGTTTCGCTCTCCAGGCAAAAGGGTAAATGGAGAATAGACAACTGCAAGGCCGGACAATGGACAAGCAGCCGGCTAAATTCAATGGATAAGGAAGGGATCATCTCATGGCTAAAGCATCAAACAAAGTGAACACCGCTTCATTGGAACAGGTACTGAACCGTCAGGTTGCCAACCTGAACGTATTGTATGTGAAGGTGCATAACTATCACTGGTATGTGAAGGGTGAGCAGTTCTTCGCCTTGCATGTGAAGTTCGAAGAGCTGTACGATGATATTACACTCAAAATGGACGAGGTGGCTGAGCGCCTGCTGAGCATCAAAGGCAGTCCTGCAGCAACTATGAAAGAATATCTGGAGCTGGCTACCATTCAGGAAGCCACAGGCAAAGAAGATGCCCGCGGTATGGTTCAGGCGCTGATTGAAGACTTCGCTACAGTGGCTGAAGAACTGACAGAGGGCATCGAGCTGGCGGAAGAAATCAGCGACCAGCCGACAGCAGACCTTTTCATCAAGATCCGCACGGATCTGGAGAAGAACCAGTGGATGCTGCGCGCTTTCCTGGGCTGATTGCCGGATAAATAGCACAATGAATTGAATATAGGAATAAAGTCTCCCTTCGGGAGGCTTTATTTATTTTTCAAAATATAAGGATTCATGTGCTTCATACACACCCCTTTAAAAAGACAGCGTAGCCGTTTTTACTTGTCGAATTGACTAAGATTTAAGGGAAGCATTGTATTCTCATCAATCATCGTTTGAATGAATTTCAGTGAAGCCTGCAGCTCCGGTTCCGAGAATTCACCCATTTTCTCGATGAATTTCTCCTCCAGGTTCTCGTGCATCCGCGCGTGGAGTTCAAAGAGCTGTCTGCCTTTAGGAGTAAGGCTGAAGTAGATTTCTTTCTTGTTGTCATTCATCCGGCTCCGCTTAATGCAGCCATCCTGGAGAAGCTTGGTGCTGATCTTAGTGATGCTCGCCTTGGACAATTTCATGGCCTCCGCGATGGTGGTGCTGTTGACAGGCTCGTGATGGCCGATGCAGTCGATGACATGAATACTGGTCAAGCTGGTTGAAGTGAGAGTAATCCCGTATTTCCGTGTGAGATCAGTAAATACATCCATTTCGGTTACAAAAGTCTCTTCAACTAAATGGGATAGATGGAGAAAACGGTCATACAGCAGCCGCTTAAGTCCTTCAGAGGAATGCATAGGGGTTAGCATCTCCTTTCTGCAAAGTACCTTTATTCTAACTTAAAATTATTAACGTGTAAACTAACTGTTCAGATAAGTTATTTATAATATATTAAATGATATTAAATTTAATAATACAGATTGACATCGTGTTTCTTTCAAAATATAGTTAACTGGTAAACAATATTAATTATTGATTGCCAAACGATATTTTGGGGGGGATGAAGATGAAGGATGTGTTCACAACGGTTAGAGAACGGCGGACCATTCGGAGATTCAGCGCTGCACCGGTTGAACAAGAACGGATTATTTCGTTGGTGAATGAGGCGGCTGGCTTATACGAAGCCAAAGGAACGCCGCACTGGCGCTGTCTTTACTTTGGCACTCCCGAGTCCCGTGAAGAGCTGGCTGAATCCATGATGGCGAAGGTGACGGGCACACGGCTCGGGAAGCTCCTTCCTGCTCCAATGACAGATCTTCTAAAAAAGCAAATCACGGGTACTCCCGCTCATATGATCTTCATTGCCGAGTCTGCCGGTACGGAGCTGGAGCGGGACGAGAATTACGCCGCGGTCTGCAGCATCATGCAAACGGTACAGCTTCTGGGCTGGGAACAAGGGCTGGGGATGCTGTGGTTCTCAGATCCCATAATTCTGAGCGAATCGTTCTATGAGCTTATCGGTTGGCGTGAAGGTGAGAGGTTTGCCGGAATGCTGGAAATCGGCTACTTTGACAAAGCGCCGCGAGGACGAAAAAGAACACCGGCAGAACGAAAATGGACGATTATCGGCGAAGACAGCAGCCAGCTTGCGGATGCCGCCCCTTTCTCCGCATACAATGTCCTGAGGCTGCTGAACGAGGCGGTCTGGGCGCCGAATGACGGCATGCGGGAGCCTTGGCGGTTCATCTATGTGACGGGCGATCAGACAGAGGCCTCAGGCAAACGTCGGTTCTCTGAAGAGGCACCTTCTCCGCCGTTCCTTCTAGTCGTAGCCAGAGAAGAGACAGATCCGCACAAGCAGAACGAGGATTATGCCGCGGTGTGCAGCTTGATACAGAATTTTCAACTGCTGGCCCAGTCCGAAGGGCGGCACATTCGCCGCAGGATTCCGGGATGGGTCTATGACCGGAAGCAGTGTGAGTCCTTCGGGCTTCGTCCGCTGGAGAGGATCGTCGCAGTGCTTGAAGCGGGGGAACCTAAGCGATATTCAAATTCCGGGTTTCGTTCTCCCGCAGTGAAGATAACCATTAATTAATTTGATAAAAAAGGGCCGTTGTAATAAAATTAGTGAGAATCATTGATAATCATCCTGATTCACTTTATAATAATTATAATGTGATATAAAATCTAATTGCTTGTAATCAGGGTTAACCTGTGACAATACAACTTTCTGATTTCGCAAATCGATCAATGGAGGGAATATTAATTATGGCAGCAGAATTTGTCATTGAGGGACTGAAAGCGACGATTGAAGGAAAAGAAATTCTGAAGGGGATCAACCTTCAGATGAAGGGCGGGGAAATTCACGCCGTAATGGGACCGAACGGTACTGGTAAAAGTACTCTGGCCTCCGCGTTGATGGGTCACCCGAAATATGTTGTTACAGAAGGCACAGCTGTGCTTGAAGGTGAGGATCTGCTGGAGATGGCCGTGGATGAACGTGCCCGTGCCGGACTATTCCTGGGGATGCAATATCCAAGCGAAATCAGCGGAGTGACCAACTCCGACTTCCTGCGCAGTGCGATTAATTCCCGCCGTGAAGAGGGCAGTGAAATCTCGCTGATCAAGTTCATCCGTCTGATGGAAGCCAAGATGAAGGAGCTGGATATGAACCCTGAATTCCTGCACCGTTATCTGAATGAAGGCTTCTCCGGCGGGGAAAAGAAACGTAATGAAATCCTGCAAATGATGATGCTGGACCCTAAGATCGTCATCCTTGACGAGATTGACTCGGGCCTTGACATCGATGCGCTCAAAATTGTCGCCGATGGTGTGAACTCCATGCGCAGCCCGGAACGCGGCTTCCTGGTTATTACCCACTATCAGCGTTTGTTGAATTATATCAAGCCTGACTATGTTCATGTCATGATGCAGGGACGGATTGTGAAATCGGGCGGTCCTGAGCTGGCACAGAAACTGGAAGCAGAAGGCTACGAATGGATCAAGGAAGAGCTCGGCATTGAAGACGAAACCGTAGGACAAGACGCTTAGAAACGCTGGAAGGAGGAAACCACTTATGACGACGCAAACCATACTTCCCGTGGACGCCCAGCAGCTCAGCGCACAGTCGCAGAGTAGCGGCGAACCGGGCTGGCTGAAGGACAGCCGCTTGAAGGCACTGGAGCTTGCTGCTGAGCTTGAACTGCCGAAGCTGGAGAAGACACGGATCGACCGCTGGAATATCAACAACTATGGCGAATTTAAGGCGAGCCAGGCGCTGGCCTCCCTTAACGAGGCTCCTGCCTCTATCGCCGGACTGATCAAGGGCCAGGAGGAAGGCAGCCTGATTATTCAACGGAATTCAGGGGCTGTATATGCCCGCCTGGCTCCGGAGCTGGCTGCGCAAGGCGTAATCTTCACCGATTTGCAGAGTGCTGTCAAAGAGCATGGAGACCTGGTCCAGCGTTATCTGCACAAGGCAGTCCTGCCGCAAGAGCACTCGATTGCAGCACTGCATGCAGCGCTGTGGAACGGCGGGGTGTTCCTCTATGTTCCGAAGAATGTGGTCATTGAGACTCCGTTGCAGGCGGTGCTGCTCGCTGATGACGCCGAAGCTGCTTTTGCTCCGCATATTCTGATTGTGGCTGATTCTAATAGCTCTGTAACCTATGTAGACAACTATGTATCTGATAAATCCGAAGCGGGGCTGCACAACGGAGCCGCTGAAGTATTCGTCGGCGCTGGTGCGACGGTGCGTTACGCCACTGTACATCAACTGGGACAGGATACAACGGATGTGACTTACCGCCGTGCCGTTGTGGAGAATGACGGTACTATCGAATGGATCATCGGTGAGATGAACTATGGAGATACAGCCAGCGATACCAAATCAGTGCTCAAAGGCAACGGTTCAAGCTCAGATGCGAAGGTCATTGCTGTAGGCTCCGGCTCGCAGAAGCTGAGCTACACTACACAGGCGCAGCATTTCGGACGGAATACACCGAGTGACATGATCACCCGTGCTGTTATGCGGGATTCAGCAACCTCGATTATTAACGGAATTACGAAGATTGAGAAGGGCGCTACCAGAGCTGACGGACAGCAGACAGAGAAGGTTCTGATGCTAAGCCCCAAAGCACGCGGAGACGCCAACCCGATCCTCCTTATAGATGAAGATGATGTAACCGCAGGCCATGCCGCTTCCGTAGGACAGGTCAATTACGAGCAGGTCTATTACCTGATGTCCCGGGGATTATCGCGGCATGACGCAGAAACACTGATCATATACGGCTTCCTTGCACCTGTTGTGTCGCAAATTCCACTGGAGGGACTGCGCAATCAGCTCCAATCTCTTGTGGAAAGGAAGTTAGGCCAATGATTAGCAGTCAGATCCGGGAGCAGTTTCCCATCCTGAACCAGAAGATCAACGGCCATCCGCTGGTCTACCTGGACAGTGCGGCAACTTCCCAGAAGCCGCGTCAAGTCATTGAGGCGGTCAAGTCTTACTACGAATGGGATAATGCCAATGTACACCGCGGGGTGCATACCCTGGGGAGCCGGGCAACCGATGCGTATGAAGGCGCCCGCGAGAAGCTGAAGAACTTCATTAATGCCCGCAGTGTGAAGGAAATTATCTTCACACGCGGGACAACGACCGCGCTCAATATTGTAGCTTCCTCTTACGGTCCTTCCGTCCTGAAGGAAGGGGATGAGATCGTGATTACCCAGATGGAGCATCACAGCAATTTCATTCCCTGGCAGCAGCTGGCCAAGAACACCGGGGCTACCCTGAAATTCCTGCCGCTGCAGAAGGACGGTACGATCACGCTGGAGGATGCTGAGCAGACGATTACTGCACGGACCAAGATCGTAGCCATAGCGTATGTATCTAATGTCATGGGCGTTACTCATCCTATCAAAGAGCTTGCAGCGATTGCCCACCGGAACGGTGCAGTAATCGTGGTGGACGGTGCACAGAGCACACCGCATCTGAAGGTGGATGTGCAAGACCTGGATTGCGATTTCTACGCCTTGTCCGGGCACAAGATGCTTGCGCCTACTGGTATCGGTGCTCTCTACGGCAAGAAGGCGCTGCTGGAAGCTATGGAGCCGGTTGAATTCGGCGGCGAGATGATCGATGACGTCGGGCTGTATGAGTCTACCTGGAAGGAGCTGCCATGGAAGTTCGAAGGCGGAACACCGATTATTGCTGGTGCCGTCGGCTTAGGAGCAGCGATTGATTTCCTGCAGGAGGTCGGGATGGATGAGATCCACCGCCACGAAATGCAGCTTGCAGCATATGCGGAACAGCGGCTGTCGGAGGTCAGTGATCTGACGATCTATGGTCCCCGCAACCGTCAGGTGGGGGTAGTCACCTTCAACCTGGGTGATGTTCATCCGCATGATGTGGCCACCGTGCTGGATGCGGAAGGCGTAGCTGTCCGCGCGGGGCATCATTGCTGCCAGCCGCTCATGCGCTGGCTGGAGGTTAGCTCCACCGCCCGGGCGAGCTTCTACCTGTACAACACTGAACAGGATGTAGATGCGCTGGTTCAAGCCTTAATTAAGGCAAAGGAGTATTTCAGCTATGAACTTGGATGATTTATATAGACGCGTAATTATGGATCATTACAAAAATCCCCGGAATCGCGGCTCATTTGAAGATGATGCACTTAAGATTGAGCTCAATAACCCTACCTGCGGCGACCGCATTACGCTTCAGCTTAAGGTGGAGGATGGCGTCGTCCAGGACGCCCGTTTCAGCGGCGAAGGGTGTTCAATCAGCATGTCGTCGGCTTCGATGATGACGGAAGCGGTCAAAGGCCAATCGATAGCGCATGCGCTTGAGATGGCCGACAGCTTCTCCTCTCTAATGAAGGGTGAGGAAGCAGATTTCGGTGACTACGAAGATATTGAAGCCCTGTCCGGTGTTAATAAATTTCCGGCGCGGATCAAATGTGCCACTCTGGCCTGGAACGCGCTGCGCAAAGGCATAGATACGCAAAGAAGCTTGTAAAATAATATTACACTCAAGGAGGCTGACACCATGGCTAAGAAAGCGCCTGATATGGAGGAATACCAGTACGGATTCCGTGACGAGCACAAGTCGATATTTCAGTCTGGTAAAGGACTCACGGAAGAAATCGTCCGGGAAATCTCCGCAATTAAAAACGAGCCGGATTGGATGCTGGAATTCCGGCTGAAATCCCTGGAGCAGTTCCGTAAGATGCCAATGCCGAAGTGGGGCGGCAATCTGGATGATCTGGATTTCGAGGATATCCAATATTATGTTAGACCTTCCGAGAAGCAGGGCAAGACTTGGGAGGAGGTTCCTTCCGAGATCAAAGAGACCTTCGACAAGCTGGGAATTCCGGAAGCGGAGCAGAAGTTCCTTGCCGGTGTCTCTGCACAGTATGAATCTGAGGTAGTCTATCACAGCATGCAGCAGAACCTGGAGGATCAGGGTGTAATCTTCACAGATACGGATTCCGCACTGCGTGATCATCCTGAGCTGTTCAAGAAGTTCTTCGGCACAATCATTCCGCCTGCTGACAACAAGTTCGCCGCACTTAACAGTGCCGTTTGGTCAGGAGGCAGCTTCATCTATGTTCCGAAGGGTGTGAAGTGTGAAGTTCCTTTGCAGGCATACTTCCGCATCAACTCCGAGAATATGGGACAATTCGAGCGTACGCTGATTCTGGCAGACGAAGACAGCTTCGTGCATTACGTTGAAGGCTGTACTGCCCCGATCTACAGCACGAACTCTCTGCATAGTGCAGTAGTTGAGATTCTCTGCATGAAGAACGCCCGTGTCCGTTATACCACCATTCAGAACTGGGCACCGAACATCTATAACCTCGTTACCAAACGTGCGGTTGCCGAAG
Source organism: Paenibacillus sp. FSL M7-0420 (assembly GCF_038002345.1). Classification (NCBI taxonomy): domain Bacteria; kingdom Bacillati; phylum Bacillota; class Bacilli; order Caryophanales; family Paenibacillaceae; genus Paenibacillus; species Paenibacillus sp. FSL M7-0420. The sequence continues at coordinate 1,935,119 of NZ_JBBOCJ010000001.1, forward strand.
AGAATGCTACGATGGAATGGGTAGACGGCAACATCGGCTCCAAGCTGACTATGAAATATCCAGCGGTTGTTCTTAAAGGCCGTGGAGCCAAGGGTTCGGTCTTGTCCATCGCGGTAGCGGGCAAGAATCAGCATCAGGATGCAGGCGCCAAAATGATCCACTTGGCACCGGATACCACCTCAACCATCGTATCCAAGTCGATCAGCAAGCACGGCGGCAAGGTCACTTACCGTGGACTCGCTTCCTTCGGCCGCAAGGCAGAAGGCGCGAAATCCAATATCAAATGCGATACGCTCATTCTGGATAACGAGTCCACCTCGGACACGATTCCTTACAATGAGATCATGAACGATAACATTGTGCTTGAGCACGAAGCGACGGTCTCCAAGGTATCTGAGGAGCAGCTATTCTACCTCATGAGCCGCGGTCTCTCCGAAGCTGATGCCACGCAGATGATTATCATGGGCTTCATCGAGCCGTTCACCAAGGAGCTGCCGATGGAATATGCGGTCGAGATGAATCGTCTCATTAAGTTTGAAATGGAAGGGTCAATCGGTTAACCGAAACCTCATCCATGAGCCAGGCAATAACCTAGACGTGTTCCTTGAATCTTAATGGCCTAAGGCCGGAGATTCGGGGGCACGTTTTTTTGTATGGGGACTCAGAAGCGCTTATTTCATCATAAGAGCTGCAATTGGTGTTGGGAATAATACATAAAATTCCTATTATCAGGCTGGCAAAAAGCCCCTTCGCCCAGTTGAATCTTGCTATATCTTAATTGAGCAGTATTTGCGAGGAAATAGCAGCATTTAAAACGACGGGCGTCCTTTAGCCCCTGCTTAAGCCCGGTTTATTCCGGAAAAAGAGGGAAAACGGTGGTTTCTCCCCTTTGCCGCATTAAATTAGGGATGATAAACTGCTTAAAGTCACTAAATTGGAAGCGCTAAAAAAGCTAGCTTACGGTGCGATATTTAGAGACCAAGTTCTTGCTTACGGAGGCAAGTTACTTCGTAAAGCTAAGTTTATGCTTACGGAGCCAGCTTTACTTCGTAAAGCTTTAAGGAGGAGAGATATGGATGTTCTCAGGCAACTGCGGGGCTTTTATCGGGAGAAGCTGCACTATCTGATTCTGTCGATTGTATGTTTGGCGGCCGCAACTGCAGTGGGGCTTATTACCCCCAATTTGTTAAGGAGATTGATCGATGATGTTATTGTTCCCCTAAAGTTTACTGAGGTGCCCGTACTCGCTCTCAGTGTGCTTGCTGTCATTATTGTTAAGGCGTGCCTGCAGTTTGCCCATGGATTTTTCGGCGGACGGCTGGGGAATTTCCTGGCCTACCGGCTGCGCAATGCCTGCTATGAGAAGCTGCAATTTCTGTCCTTCCGTTATTATGATACGGCGAAGACAGGTGACCTGATGTCCCGGCTGACCGGGGATTTGGAAGCAATCCGGATGTTCATTGGCTTCGGATTCGCCCAATTGCTGAATGTGTTCTTCATGGTTCTGTTCGGCTCCATTATGATGTTCACCATCAATTGGCAGCTGACGCTGGTTACTCTGATCACAATGCCGTTTCTGGCGGTAGTCGCACTCAGATTTGAATCCAAGATTCATCCGGCCTTTCAGGAGATGCGCCTGGCGTTAAGTTCCCTGACAACGGCTGTACAGGAGAATGTCACCGGGGTAAGAACGGTCAAATCGTTTGCCAGAGAGGCCTACGAAGTTGATAAATTCTCACACCGTAATGAACGTTATAAAGATAATCAGATTTTTGCAGCTGAGCTGTGGAGTAAATTCTTCCCGTTCATGGAGCTGCTGGCTTCGGTCAGTGTAGCGATCCTGCTGGGTGTAGGCGGTACGCTGGTAATCAACGGGAAGATGTCGCTGGGTGAGCTGGTTGCCTTCTTCAGCCTGATCTGGTACATCATCGGTCCGGTATGGGGGCTAGGGTTCCACATCAACAACTATACCCAGTCGAAGGCCTCCGGCGAACGTGTGCTGGAAGTGCTGAATCAGCAGATTGATGTCCGGGATAAAGAGAATGCCCGCGAGCTTGTTGCAGCTGAAGTGAAGGGAGAGGTGGAGTTCGACCATGTTACCTTCGCTTACGGCAACAAAATGCCGGCAGTCAAGGATATTCATTTCCATGCCGAGCCCGGCGCGGTCATTGGCTTCCTTGGCGGAACGGGGTCCGGTAAATCCACGATTACCCAGCTGATGATGCGTGCTTATGATGTGAATCAGGGCAGTATTAAGCTCGACGGTGTGGATATCCGTGAGTTCCAGGTCCGCAGTCTGCGCTCGCAAATATCGACGGTGTTCCAGGAGACCTTCCTGTTCTCCTCATCGATCCGCAATAATATCTCTTATGGACTGAAGAATGTCAGCATGGATGAGATTATCCGTGCCGCCGAGCTGGCGAAGGCGCATGACTTCATTATGGAGATGCCGGAAGGCTATGATACCGTAGTCGGTGAGCGGGGAATGGGTCTCTCGGGCGGCCAAAAGCAGCGGATTGCCATTGCCCGCGCACTGCTCAAGAATCCGCGGATTCTTATTCTGGATGATGCCACCAGTGCGGTGGACATGGAGACGGAGCATGAGATTCAGGCCGGGTTCCAGGAGGTTATGCGCGGACGGACCACCCTGATTATTGCCCACCGGATCTCCTCCCTGCGTCATGCCGATCAGATCATTGTCATGAATGAAGGGAGAATGGTCCAGCAAGGAACCCATCAGGAATTGATTGCGGTCCCGGGACCTTACCAGGATGTGTACCGGATTCAGTACGCCGATTATTTAGCCAGGGATAACAAGCGAGAGGCGGGTGATCCGGCATGAGTCTTGAGACCTCCAAGCAGACCGCTGAAGGCGTATTAAATACCGACAACAGTAAGGTTGAAGAACAGACGCTTGAAGAACGTTTTATCTATAAAGACGATGATGTGATCGACAAGGCTTTTGACTGGAAGCAGTTCACCCGCTTATTCGGCTATATGAAGCCATATGCGAAGCAGATGCTGCCGCTGGTCTCGATCATGATGATTCTGGGCACGATTACCAAGCTGACGGTTCCATTCCTGACCAGTATGGCGATTGATAAAGCGATTGCTCCAAAAGAGGGAAGCACCAGCTTGACGCTGCTCTACACGCTCACAGCCAGTGTAATCGTGCTGTATCTGATTCAATGGATCGCCGGCGTATACCGGATCAAATATACGAATGTGATCGGCCAACGGGTGATCTATGACCTGCGCTCGGACCTGTTCCGGCATATCCAGAAGCTGTCCTTCAACTTCTTCGATAAACGTCCGGCCGGATCAGTCCTTGTCCGGGTGACCAATGATATCAACTCGCTGCAGGATTTGTTCACCAACGGGGTGGTCAATCTGATGATTGACTGTGTGCAGCTGCTGGGCATTATGATTATTCTGCTGCTGATCAACTGGAAGCTGGGGCTGGCGGTGATGATTACCGTTCCAATCATGTTCCTGATCTCTACCAAGCTGCGGCAGAGAATCCGCATCGCCTGGCAGGATGTGCGCATGAAGAATTCCCGGATCAACTCCCATCTAAATGAGTCGATACAGGGGATTCGCGTCACCCAGGCCTACACACAGGAAGAAGAGAACATGCATTATTTCGATGCCATGAATATGGACAGCCGGAAGTCGTGGAACAAGGCCTCAGCCATGAACCAGGCATTCGGTCCGATCATTGAAGTCACCGGCGGCTTCGGGACGATGATTCTCTTCTGGTTCGGGGCATACCTGATCCAGTCTGGAGAGCTTACGGTCGGCTTCCTGGTCGCCTTCAGCAGTTATGTCAGCAACTTCTGGGACCCGATTAACCGGCTGGGGCAGATGTACAATCAGCTGCTGGTGGCGATGGCTTCCTCCGAGCGGATCTTCGAGTATCTCGACGAACAGCCTGCGGTTCAGGATAAGCCGGGAGCAACGCCGCTGTCCAAGATTCAAGGGGATATTCACTTTAATAACGTAGTGTTTGAATATGAGAAAGGCCGTGCGGCACTCAAAGGCATCAATCTGGATGTCAAAGCAGGCCAGTCCATCGCCCTTGTAGGACATACCGGCTCCGGCAAAAGCACGATCATCAACCTGATTGGCCGGTTCTATGATATTAAGAGTGGTCACATCACCATTGATGGCCGGGATATCCGCGAGGTTACACTCCAGAGTCTGCGCGAACAGATCGGGATTGTACTGCAGGATACCTTCATCTTCTCGGGAACGATCCGCGACAACATCCGCTTCGGGCGGCTGGACGCCACGGACGAAGAGATTGAAGCGGCTGCCAAGGCCGTAGACGCCCATGATTTCATCATCAAGCTGCCTGCCGGCTATGATACCGAGGTGGAGGAGCGGGGAAGCGCACTGTCCATGGGACAGCGCCAGCTGCTGTCCTTCGCCCGGGCGCTGCTGGCCGATCCGCGGATTCTGATTCTGGATGAAGCGACCGCCAGCATTGATACGGAGACGGAGATCAAGATTCAGGAAGCGCTGAAGCTGCTGCTTCAGGGCCGGACCTCCTTCATCGTCGCCCACCGCCTCTCGACCATCCGCCATGCGGATAAGATCGTGGTGCTGGATCACGGCGAGATCAAGGAAGAAGGCAACCATGCCGAGCTGACCAAGCACGACGGTATTTATAACGGATTAATAGAAGCACAGTTCCGCTTCTTATAGAAGCACATGCAGCAGCCTGGCCCCGATGTGGGGGAGGGGCTGCTGTTTTTTTGCGTCTGGAATAATAAGGGGAAAGTGTAGAGTTCCTTCCCGTTAAGGCCGTTTCCCCGGCTTCCCGCTTACCCGGACCTCCAGCAGCTGCACACTGATCTCCTGCTGCCATCCGGTATCTTGAGTATCCTCTGCCAACAGAGCTTCGATATGGAGGCGGGCCATTTCCCAGCAGTAGACGGTGTTGACATGCAGGCAGTGCTGAAGCTCGTCTTGCTCCGCCGGAGCCAGCGGACGCTTCAGACTAAGGGTATATAGCTCAGCAAGGCGCTGATGAACCGCAAGCATCCTATCTCCTCCTTGTATTACTGTCTTCTATTAGCGTGACCCTGGAAATACAGTTTCAAACCGGAATGAAGCCTAATATAAATATTCAGATCTTTAGGATAAAAAAAGTTCTTGAAATCGCTTTTATTTATGCTACAATAACAGTAATACAGGATTGTGACCGGTAACGCGGGCAATGCCTAAGCTGATGCGAGTATCATTTTATGAATGATATTGGGATCAACTTAGGCTTTTTTTGTACAAACTATGCGTCAGGAGGTGAATTTGAGATGATTATCGAGAAGGTGCTGAACAATAATGTGCTCCTGACCAAGAACCAGAAGGGCAAGGAGGTTATTGTGATGGGCAGAGGAATTTCCTTCAATAAGGTGGCGGGTGATTATGTGGACCCTGCCAAGGTGGATAAGATTTTTCTGCTGAACGAGAATGAATTCACTGCCCGGCTGACTGAACTGCTGAATGATATTCCGGTAGCTCACCTGGAGCTGGCCAGCGGCATCGTCACCTACGCGAGTGGAGTGCTGCACACAGAGCTGAACGATAATCTCTATCTGACGCTGACGGATCATATTCATTTCGCGCTGGAGCGTTTTGAGAAGGGGATTCAGCTGAAGAATGCGATGCTGTTTGAGATCAAGCGCTTTTACCAGAAGGAATTCGGAATCGGGCTGGATGCCCTGAAGATGATTGAACAGACCACCGGCCTCTCGCTGGGTGAGGATGAAGCCGGCTTCATTGCCCTTCACCTGGTCAACGCCAGAATGGATGGCACGGAGGTAAGATCTACGATCAAGATGACGGAGATCGTTCAGAATATCCTGAACATCGTTACCTATCATTATAAGGTTGTGCTGGACGAGACCTCGCTTAATTATTCGCGGTTCCTGACCCATCTGCAGTATTTTTCCATGCGGGTGCTGAAGAAGGAGACCAACAACAGCGGGGAAGAGTTCCTGTACAATCAGGTGAGGCTAACCTATGTCAAGGCTTTCGAATGCGTAGGCAAGATTAATGAATATCTGGAGAAATCCCATGGCCAGAGCCTCAGCAAGGATGAATATGTCTATTTGACGATTCACATTCAGCGTGTAACTGAACGCAATAACCTGGAGTAACACGTAACTACGTAAGACTACAATATTTCATATATTTTCATATCATCTGTCAGGGTGTAACTGGTCATGCAGGCAAAACCTGAGCTGATGGCAAAATAGCGTGTGTTCTACGCCTTTTTTGCCTTGAGTTCAGGTTTTTCTTGTTTGCAGAGGGGAAAGATAGAAGGGCTGGCACAACTCCCCTCTGCAGCGATGCTTATATTACAGATTTCAAAAGGAGCAAACCCAAATGAGCAATAAAGACTTATCCAAACAAATTATCACACTCGTTGGCGGAGAAGAGAATGTGAATTCCGTCTTCCATTGTGCCACGCGCTTAAGATTCAAGCTGAAGGATAACAGCAAAGCCAATAAAGCAGCGCTGGAGAAGACTCCGGGAGTCATCACAGTTGTTGAGAACAGCGGACAATTTCAGGTGGTCATCGGCAACAATGTCAGCCAGGTGTTCGAGCAGATTATGAAGGAAACCTCGCTTCAGGATGCGGAGAAAAGCGGCAGTGACGAAAGCTCGGAAAGCACCGGAGTTCTGGGTAAAGCGGTGGACATCATTTCGAGTATTTTCTCGCCGATTCTGGGTGCACTGGCTGGGGCCGGGATTCTCAAGGGCTTGCTGGCCCTGATTCTGTCACTGGACTGGATTAGTGCTGCCAGCGGCACCTACATGATCCTCAATGCGGCTGCCGACAGCGTGTTCTATTTCCTGCCTGTCTTCCTGGCGGTTACGGCAGCGCGCAAATTCAAGGCAAATCAATTTGTGTCCATTGCCATAGCTGGAGCCTTGATCTATCCCGCAGTCATTGCGGCTGTAGGCTCACCTGACCCGCTGCACTTCCTGGGGATCAAGATCGTACTGATCAACTATTCCTCCAGCGTGATCCCGATTATTCTGGCGGTATGGGTGCAGTCGTATGTGGAACGCTGGTTCCGTTCCTTCATTCATGAGTCCGTGCGGAATATTCTTGTTCCCATGTTCGCACTGCTCATTGTTATTCCGCTTACGTTCCTGGCCTTCGGACCTGTCGGCTCCCTGATCAGTGACGGCTTGGCCTCTGGCTATACCTGGCTCTACAATCTAAGTCCGCTTGTGGCCGGAGCCATAGCCGGGGCGTTCTGGCAAGTGTTCGTAATCTTCGGTGTACACTGGGGCTTCGTACCGATCATGCTCAGCAATATTGCTACACTGGGACAGGATACCATGCTGCCTATTCTCAGTGCAGCCGTTCTGTCGCAGGCCGGGGCTGTATTCGGTGTATTCCTGAAATCGCGGAACCCTCAGCTTAAGGCACTCGCCGGTTCTTCTACACTATCTGCGGTCTTCGGGATTACTGAACCAACCATTTATGGAGTCACCCTGAAGCTCAAAAAACCGTTCATCTATGCGTGTATCTCCGGCGCTATCGGCGGTGCAATTATTGCAACAGGCGGCGCAAGAGCATTATCCTTCTCACTGCCGGGTCTGCTGGCGCTGCCGACCTATTTCGGCACCGGATTTGTCTGGGTAGTCATTGGTATACTGGTAGCATTTGTACTGGCCGCCGTACTGGTGCTGGTGTTTGGCTACGAGGAGCCTGAGACAGATGCTGCGGCATCAGTTAACTTAAGTGCAACCTCGGGTACGACTACACCGACGCTGATTGATAAAGAACTGGTTGTAAGCCCGCTGGCAGGAACGCTGCAGCCGCTTGACACCCTGCCTGACGAAGCTTTTGCTTCCGGCGCGATGGGCAAGGGCATTGTAATCGAGCCTTCTTCCGGCATCTTAACCAGCCCTGTGAACGGAACGGTAACTACTGTATTCCCCACAGGACATGCCATCGGCATTACTTCGGAGGGCGGTGCGGAGCTGCTGATTCATGTCGGTGTCAATACCGTGAAGCTTAAGGGTCAGCATTTTACCAAAAAAGTGAAGGAAGGCGAGAAGGTGGTCAAGGGTCAGCTATTGCTTGAATTTGACCTCGAAGCCATCCGTGCAGCCGGATTTGTAACCGCGACACCGGTGATTGTCACCAACTCGTCACAATACCTTGATGTGCTTAAGAGCACAGGGACAGAAGTGCCTAGCGGCGAGATACTGTTTACACTTATTCGATAAAAGGATAGCCTCCCCCGGCCGGGGGAGGCTATCTAGTTGGTATTCAACTTCAAGCAGCACTTCTGCGGCAACGCAGGGGGCTGCTTGATTTATTTTGCGTAGAGGAAATCTCTCTACTCCATGTAAATCTCAACGACGGCAATTGTGCGTTCGCGGGACAGGTCAAGGAACTTGCCTTCGCTCTGTACAAGCGGACGGAAGACATCCAGCGGGTTGTTCATCACGATAACACCCATATCACCGGTGCTCAGCAGAACGCGCTTGCCGATAAAGTTCGGCATCAGGTGATTGATGAAGGCCTGAACCGGTTTGCCGTTCAGCTTCCCGAAGCTGAGGGAGTTGATCTCACGCAGAACGGAAATCAGCTCCTGCTTGGACTGGTAGACCCGGTGAGTGGTCATGGCGCTGTAAATATCCGCAACGGCTGCAATCTGGGCGTAAGGATGAATGTCTGTCTTGGTCAGCTGCTTGGGATAACCGGAGCCGTCCTCGCGTTCATGATGCTGCAGGGCAACCAGAGCTGTGAAAGGATCGTTCATGGAATTCTGTATGATTTCGTACCCGTAAACCGTATGTAATTTGATCTCTTCGTATTCATCAGGGGTTAACTTGCCGGGCTTGTTCAGAATCGCGGGGGAGATGCGGCATTTGCCGATATCGATCAGGTATCCCGCACGCCCGATCTCATAGCATTCTGTCTTGGAATATCCAAGCCAAGAGGCAAGATAATAGGAGAGCATGCCTACCTGCAGGGAATGGTTGTAGGTATAATTATCTTCCCGGTCCAGCAGCAGCAGGAGTGTTACTACGTCCTTATGTTTGTCCAGCGTGGACAAGGTCGGCTGCAGAATATCGTCCACTACGGACTGATTGAAGCTGCCTTTGCTGAGCGCTTCCATATATAGAGACTCAAAACCGTCAATCGTGGTATCGAAGCTGCTGGCTGCTGCCTGAATGATTGAGGTGCGGCTGGAAGGGGCAGGCTCTTCCTGTACCGTTTCAATATCTACATAATCAACGCCGTGCTGTATCAGCTTGGCGATTTCCTCCAGTTGCAGCCGTGATCCCTTAGGGAGTACATGCAGCCCGCGGGAGCTGAAGGTATCCATCCGCAGATGATCACCCGGTTTAAGATCCATCACGTGTACTCTCAATGAATAGGCCACCTTACTATAGCAATTTTTTACAGCATAGCAACAAAGTCTGCAATATTCAATGGTGTAAGAGTACTGATTGTAGCTTGCAGATTGTGCAAACCGCTGGTCCTACCCTGTTGTGTATCTGTGCAGATTCGCGGAAGGGAAACGGTCCGGTTAACCGCCGGACACGGGCGGAATGAAGGCCACCTCTGAGCCTTCGGTAATATCCGTATCATCGGGCGCATATTCCTGATCAACGGCTACCAGGGATACACCGATCTGCGGCGCGGCGTCAGGATAGGAGGCGGAGAGGAGTTCCTTCAGCCGGCCTGCTGTCACAGGGGACTCATGGGCGTGGAAGACCAGCGTGGAGGAGCCGATGATTTCGGCCAGACCGGCGAACAGCCGGATGGAGATATGCATGCTTTCTTCACCCTTTCTGGACTTAAGCTTAGGACAGCTTATAATGATTACAATATACCATATTGAGTCTGAAAATGTTATGCTAACTCTAGAACTGAACAAGCCTGCCGCTTACTTTATAAACGGCTGTACAAGTGGGAGGGAAGCCAGCTTATGAAGCCTGGGCCGCAAAGATTAACCATTATTCATACCAATGATATACATAGCCACTTTGAAATGATGAGTCCGCTCGCGGCAGTGATATCCGTGATGAAGGCAGAGGCGGGCGGGGAGCCGGTACTGCTGCTTGATATCGGCGATCATATGGACCGCGCTGCTGTAGAGACGGAAGGCACGATGGGTCAGGCCAACATAGACATTATGAATCTGACCGGATACGATGCGGTTACCATCGGCAACAACGAGGGTCTCACCTTCTCCAAGGAGATGCTCTCAGCCATATTTACAGGTATCCAGTGTCCTGTGGTATGCTGCAATTTCCTGGAGTCCGCCACCGGTGAGCCGCCGCACTGGATGCAGCGCCGCGCGGTTCTGGAGAAGGATGGCATCAAGATTGGGCTGACCGGTGCGACGGCGGCATTCACCTCCTTCTATTCCTTGCTCGGCTGGGATGTGCTGGACCCGGAAGAGGCGCTGCGCGAGCAGGTTCAGCTGCTTGCCCCGCAGGTGGATATCGTGATCATTCTGTCTCATCTGGGGCTGCCCGCAGACCAGAGGCTGGCAGAGAAGCTGGAAGGCGTGCATGCCATTCTGGGCGGGCATACCCACCATATGCTGGAGCAGCCGCAGATGATTAACGGGACAGCCGTATGCGGCGCCGGCAAATTCGGCCGGTACGCAGGACGGCTGGTCTTCGAGCGGGAGCAGCCGGACGGAGGGTTTCACTTGGCCGAAGGAGGCTGCACGGAAGTTGATCCTGCCTTGACAGAGGAGCTTATTGCTCCGGCGGCAGCGATCCATCTGCAGCGCGGGCGTGAGGCCCTGGAGGAGACGGTTGCCATCAGCGACCGCATGCTGCCGCTGGATCTGCAGGGGGAGTCTCCTTTTGGCAACCTGCTGGCACAAGCGGTCCGCCAGTTCACAGGCAGTCCCATCTCGCTCGTTAATACAGGCCAGCTGCTCGGCCCGCTGCCGGAGGGTAACATTACCGCAGGCATGCTGCATGCCTTATGTCCTTCTCCGATTAATCCCTGTATTGTACAGCTGACAGGCAAGGATATCCGCACTGCACTGGAACAGAGTCTGATGGCAGAGTTCCGGAATAAGGTCATCTACGGATATGGCTTCCGGGGAGAGGTACTGGGCACCCTGGCCGTGGACGGATTAAAAATCTTGTACGATCCAAGGGTCATGCCTTATGATAACGGTATTGCGATTTTTGCCGGCGGGGAGCAGCTGGAGGATACCAAGGTATATAGTGTCGGCACGCTGGATATGTTTACATTCCGTACAGGCTACGAGAGTATAGCCAATGGCCGGGAGGCGGTATATTTGCTGCCTCATTTCCTCCGCGATCTGCTGCGGATGGAGCTGCAGCGGCCGGGGAGTCTGGATGAGTGTGAAGCGGTTCGCTGGGAGAGGCAATCCACCTGATGATCCACACCATTTTTTGTAAAATTGATAGTTCACGCAGTACCAGGTTTCATTGACTAGATCAGGAGGAGTAATATGGATACAATTACAGCCATTATTCTGGCAATTGTGGAAGGAATTACGGAGTTCATTCCGGTTTCTTCGACGGGACACATGATTCTAACGACTAAGCTTCTGGGATTCAATGAGCAGGATTCGATTATGAAGACGTATGAAATTGTGATTCAGCTGGGGGCTATACTGGCGATTGCGCTGGTCTACCGCCAGCGGATTGTGGATCTGCTCGGATTCGGCCGCAGAGACAGAGGGGGCGTAATGCCGGCAGCCCGATTGAACCTGATTCATGTGCTGCTGGGTATCGTGCCTGCGCTCGCTGTAGCTTTTTTTGCCCGGGACTTCATCAAAAGCCTCTTCGGGGCATCCACCGTCCTCTGGGCGCTGGTCGCAGGCGGTATTCTGATGATCATTGCCGAATGGGTTAACAAACGCAAGATCCGCGTGACCGCGCATGATCTGGATGATCTCTCCTACGGGCAGGCACTCTCGATCGGACTGTTCCAGATTATTTCCGTCCTCTGGCCCGGGTTCTCCCGCTCCGGCTCGACGATTTCCGGGGGGATGCTGAGCGGGGTGAGCTACAAGGCCTCGGCCGACTTCTCCTTCCTCATCGCAATTCCGATTATGTGCGCGGCCTCGGGGTATGAGCTGCTGGATTCCTACAAGAATTTCACGAGTGAGACGATCGGATATTTTGTCATCGGCTTCATTATTTCCTTCATCGTGGCTTATGTGGTGGTGGTTCTGTTCATGAGAATGATCCAGAAGATCAGACCGACGCATTTTGCTATCTACCGCTTTATCCTTGCAGCCGTCTTCTGGCTGTTTATTATGCGTTGATTCTCAGCTTGGCATCACAGCAAAGCAATTTTACCGTTAAAGGCAGGAGTGAGCCAAGGTGCGTCTAGTATCCGTTAACCGGCTTCAGGCGGGAATGAAGCTGGGTAAAAAAATATATAATGATGAAGGGCTGGTTCTGCTTGCGGACGGAGTGGAGCTTACCGATTCCCTGATCAAGCGGCTCGCCAGAATCGATATCGGCTATATCTATATTGAGGATTCGCTCACGGAGGATATTGTGATCCCCGGAATGCTGCAGGATGAGACGCGTAATCAGGCGCTCAAGGTGATCCGGAACCAGTTCCAGCAGATGTCCGGTGCCTCGGGGATCACCAAAGGCTTTTATCATCTGGATAAGAAGTTCTCCAAGGTGATGGACTCCATCCTCGACGACATGTCCCTGCAGGAGGACCCGATGATCATGCTGCTTGACATGCACACGGCTGACAATTACCTGTACGTCCATTCCCTGAACGTATGCCTGTATACGCTGGTGCTGGGCATTGCCCATGGCTACAGCAAAGAAGAGCTGCGGGTCATCGGGCTTGGTGCGCTGCTGCATGATATCGGCAAGACGCAGATTCCTGTCAAAATTGTTCAAAAGCCCGGCATGCTCAGCGAGGAGGAGTTCCGGCATATGCAGGCGCATACCGAGATCGGATACCGCATTCTTAAGGAAGAGCCGAATATTCCTCTGCTGGCGGCCCACTGTGCCCTGCAGCATCATGAACGGATTGACGGCTCCGGCTATCCGCGCGGACTGACCGGCCCGCAGATCCATGAATATGCGAAATGGCTGGGGGTCGCAGATTCCTATGATGCGATGACCTCCAACCGGATCTACAAAAAAGCCATGCTGCCCCATCAGGCGGTAGAAGCGCTGTATGTCGGCTCTGGAACCCTGTACGAGCAGAAGCAGCTGGAGTTATTCAGAGACCGTGTGGCCATCTATCCGCTGGGGCTTACGGTGAAGCTCAGCTCCGGCGAGAGCGGTGTGGTGGTCAAGATTGATCCCAGCACACCGCATCGGCCTGTTGTCCGGGTGCTGAATGGACCTGAAGGCGAAACGGTTACCCCCTATGAGCGTGATCTCAGCAAAGCCCTCTCTGTAGTCATTGTGGATGTGACGGATGGGGGAGAACCTGTAGTGAAAAGTACCGGATAGGTGTTCTGCGCAGCGAGGAGAGAATAGGGTATCTGCAGGAATTGCGGAGCTGTATTCTCCGCCTTGCTGTTTTTTTGAGTAGTCGTGGTATGATATAGCTTAAGTTATCGTTCTTTTTCTTTTGTTTTGGGTTAATAATAAGGAATAAGCATTAAAGGAGCATTAAGAAATGAGTATATTAGAGCCATCATCTATAATTCCTGTAAAAGAGCTGTCGCCGGAGTATGATCCGTGGGACCCGATTACTTCACTCCGCGAGTACGGACAGCATGTGCTGACCAGTGTAGAGATGACGGTGACGAATCTATGCAATATGCGCTGCGAGCATTGCGCCGTCGGCGACAGTCTTACGATGAAAGAGGGAGAACTGCTGCCTTTAACCAAGATGCTGAAGCGTCTGGACGAGGTAGAGCACCTGCAGACTATCAGCATTACGGGCGGGGAGCCGATGTTCCGTGCCGGGACGGTGGAGAATACCATCGTACCGCTGCTGAAATATGCACGGGAGCGCGGCATCCGTTCACAGATCAACTCGAATCTGACCATGCCGTATTCCCGTTATGAGCAGCTGCTCCCTTACCTGGACGTCATGCATATCTCGTTCAATTATGTGAACGGCGATGATTTCCACGAGGTGGGCTTCGCGAACAGCGGGCACCCGGTCTCGAAGGAGGCCGCCTACCGGCTCTACGACACGATGCTGGAGAATTCCCGCCGGCTGAGCAGCGATGGTATGCTGATCTCTGCCGAGTCGATGATCAACTACCGTACACACACCAAGCTTCCCGAGATTCACCGGCTGATTGGGGACATGGGGGCAAGACGGCATGAGGTACACCCGATGTACGCATCCAGCTTCGCCTCGAAGCTGCCTGTGCTGTCGCTCCGGGAGATGAATACTGCCATTCATTCCCTGCTGGATCATCGTGACCCGGAGATGTGGATGCTGTTCGGCACGCTGCCGTTCTTCGCCTGCAGCTTCCTGGAGGAAGACCAGAAGCTGCTGAGCAGACTGCGCAGCGAGAAGAATGTAACGCTGCGCAATGATCCGGACGGAAGAAACCGGGTCAATGTCAATCTGTTCACGGGCGATGTCTTTGTAACGGACTTCGCCGATATATCCGCCTTTGGCAATATCAGCGACGCGAAGCTGGATGACATTTTCACTGAGTGGCAGACTAAGCATCCCTTGAATCAGCAAGTGAACTGTTATTGTGATGCAGCAGGCTGCTGCGGGCCTAACCTGCTCGTGGCCGATATGTATTATCCCGGGGTCGATTTCAAAACCAGAAAAGCGATCACCTTGTAGAAATGGGGCGTTATTATAGTGCATACGGAATTTGAAATAGGAAGATTAGTGCTTAATCTTTTGCTCGTTCTGGTGCTCGTATTATTAAATGGTGTATTTGTTGCGGCGGAATTCTCGCTGGTTAAGGTCAGACAGTCCCGTCTGACCCAGCTGGTCAGCGAAGGGAATAAAATGGCGGGATATGCGCTAAAGGTCAACAAGCGGCTGGATTCGTATCTGTCGGCCACCCAGTTCGGGATCACACTCGCTTCCCTTGGACTCGGCTGGGTCGGGGAACCGGCGATCTCGGAGCTGCTGGTGGAGCCTCTGATGTACCAGATCGGTGTTACTGACCAGACGCTAATCTCAACGGTATCTGTGATTATCGGCTTCTCGATTATTACCTTTTTACATATTGTGCTGGGGGAACTGGCACCGAAATCTCTGGCTATTCAAAAAACAGAAGGCTCAGCACTGCTGCTGTCCGCTCCGCTGATGTTCTTCTATAATCTGTTTCTGCCCTTCATCTGGGTGCTGAATGCATCAGCGAACGCTCTGCTGAGACTGTTCGGCGTGGAGCCGGCCAGTGAAGCCGAGGCTGCCCATTCGGAGGAAGAAATCCGCATTCTGATGAATCAGAGCGCGAAGAGCGGGGTAATCGATCAGGATGAGATGAAGCTGATGGATAACATCTTCGAATTCTCGGACCTGCTGGCCCGTGAAGTCATGCTGCCGCGTACGGATATGGATGTACTCTACAGCAATCTTCCGCTGGAGGAGAACATGCGGATCATCACGGAAACGAAGCATTCGCGTTATCCGGTGGCCTTCGAGGACAAGGACCGGATTATCGGCTTCATCCATATCACGGATCTGCTGTTCGCCCCGCCGGAGCAGCAGAATGATCTGGCTTCCCTGGTCCGGCCGATTCTGAACGTGCCGGAATCGATGGAGATCAGCCATGCGCTGCGGCTGATGCAGAAGAACAAGGCCCAGCTGACGCTGGTCGTTGACGAGTACGGCGGAACGGCGGGGCTGCTGACCGCTGAAGAGATTCTGGAAGAGATCGTCGGCGATCTGCATGACGAGTTCGAGGATGAACGCCCCAGCGTAGAGCGTAACGGCGATTACATCTCCGTAGAGGGCCGGATGCTGATTGAAGACGTTAACGATCTCACAGGCGTCGTGATTGAGGATGACGAGGTGGATTCCATCGGCGGCTGGCTGTTCAAGGAGCTGGAGGGCAACCCGTCCAAGGGCAAGAAAGTTGTGGTTGGCGATGTCACCTTCGAGGTGGAGGAGTCCACCCGGCTGCGGATTACCCGGATTAATATCCACCGCGAGCCTGCGCCAGAGCCTGAAGAGGATGCGGAAGGCGGGGAAGAGGAGAAGGAGTAAATGTAGTGAGTGGAAGGGGAAGCGTAAGATAAGCGGGATGCTTAAGCGAATGCGGCTATCCCCCGCCCTTATATTTTCCAATATAGCAGGGTACTTCAGAAGCCGGTTTACAAGGTTTTTGGGGTCCCTGTTTTTTTGTTGTGCAGGAATGATGATTATCGGCGGCGATTTTATTGGGCAGTTGTTCTTTTCCACCCTTGGACCGTCATAAGTTAGTTACGAAGGTAATGATCAGAGATCTGGACATCCATCAGGCAATACTGTCAAACCCAAAGAGGAGGAATGATCATTGAACTCCCAGGATCGCGTATGGACACCGTACAGGGGACCGTTTGATCCTTGTCCGCCGGTGCCGTTCAAGACGTATGTTGTGCCGCCGAATCAATTCGTCACGTTTCAGCCCCCGAATCTGCCGCAGTTCTCCCTGCCGGAGGCGCTCAAGCATGGAACGTTATGGCCATCGCTATACAGCCCTTATGAATCCAAGTTCAAAGGAGGGAAGTAGGCTATGGAAGCTAATCCTTGCGAGCCCCGTTATTACGAGATGCTGGAGCAGCTGCAGGTACTTGATTTTGCACTCGTAGAGCTGAATCTGTACCTGGACACTCATCCGCAGGATGTGAAGGCGATTGAGCAGTTCAATCAGCTGACGTATGAGCGCACCAAGCTGGCGAACCAGTTCCAGGAGCTATACGGACCGCTGCAGAATTTCGGCCGCGCCTATTCCAAGGCTCCATGGCAATGGAGCGAGAGTCCCTGGCCTTGGCAAGTCTAAGGCATGAAGCCGGGAATGAAATAAGTCTTAAGGAGGGGGAAGTTCACGAATGTGGATCTATGAGAAAAAGCTGCAATACCCGGTGCGTGTCGGCAAATGTGATGTGCGGATGGCCCGGTATCTGATGGAGCAATACGGCGGTGCGGACGGCGAGCTGGCTGCGGCGCTGCGCTATATGAACCAGCGGTATGCAATACCGGATAAAGTGATAGGGGTGCTGACAGATATTTCGACTGAGGAATTTGCCCATCTCGAGATGATTGCCACCATGATCTACAAGCTGACCAAGGACGCCTCGGTGCAGGAGCTGGAAGCCGCAGGCTTAGGCCCGAACTATGCGCAGCGGGATCATGCGTTGTTCTATAACAACTCTGCCGGTGTTCCGTTCACAGCTGCCTACATCGCTGCGAAGGGAGATCCGATCGCTGACCTGTATGAAGACATTGCCGCAGAAGAGAAGGCCCGGGCTACATACCAGTGGCTGATTGACATGACCGACGATGTGGATCTGCAGGACAGCCTCAAGTTCCTGCGCGAGCGGGAGATCATTCATGCGATCCGGTTCAAGGAATCGGTGCAGATTTTGATTGAGGAGAAGGATAAGAAGCGGGTGTTTTGAGCGCTGATGCATATACAAATAGTTTAAAAAGAAGAGCCACAGGAGCAACATCTGCGGCTCTTCTTGCATCAAATGCGAACGTGTGTGCTTTTTGTTATATTGAATTCCACTAAAATGGAATATACTCACAAGAAACAGGCAGGATATAACAGGAGGCGACTAAAATACCCTTACCACATGATGAGGCTTTTAAGAAGCTGCTGGAGACGTTTTTTCAGGAATTTATTGAGTTGTTTTTTCCTGAGCTTGATTCCATGCTGGACTATAGTGAAACCCGGTTCCTCATGCAGGAATTGCTGGTGGATATTGTTGGCGAGGAAGCGCGGGAGCTGGATCTGCTGCTAGAAATCCGTTACAGAGGGTTGGACGGTTATATTCTGATACACCTGGAGCCGCAGTCGTATAGAGATACACGGTTCCATGAACGGATGTTTATTTACTTCAGCCGTCTGTTTGAACGCTACCGTAAAGAGCATAAGTTGATTATTCCGATTGCCATCTTCACTTCAGATGAGATCAGGGAAGAGCAGGACACCTTGGAGATGGTTATTCCTGAGCATCAGATCCTGCGCTTTCAGTTTCTCAAGGTAGAATTGCGTAAGCAGAACTGGCGAAGATTTATTGATTCAGACAATGCAGTGGCTGCTGCGTTACTGGCCAAGATGGGGTATACTACAAGAGAAGCGAGAGATGTGCGCCGGGAGTTCCTGCGCATGTTCATGAAGCTGAAGACACGACTGGATCAAGGTCGGCTGGCGCTTGTGATGTCAGTGGCAGATTTATATTTCAAGCCGGACCGGGCCCAGGATGAAGAGATTATAAAAGAATTAATGATACAATATCCGGAGGAGGGTGAAGCGATTATGGAACTCATGCCAGCCTGGAAGCGTTGGGGATATGAAGAAGGTATAGCTGAAGGAATAGAACAAGGAATAGAACAAGGCATAGAAAAGGGCCAAGCCGAGATTATCCGTAAGTTACTGCTTCATGGATTTACCCCGGAAGAGGTGTCCAAAGCTGTGGAGTTACCGGTGGACGAGATTAAGAAGCTGGTGTAAGCAGGGCTGCTTCAAATAACGGAATAATATGCTAAGAGAGCTGCAAAAAACGCCTCCAGACCCAAGTAAGGGCCGGAGGCGTTTTAAATATGAACTCTTTTGGTATGTTTTCATGGGTTTTTCTGAAATAATCATTAATAACTAGAATATCAAAGGAAATGATAGCATGACCTTGTTGGGGGAGTGTACAAGGGCCTAGAGGTATTCGTATGTAAAATTATGTATATTTTTGAGTGTTGAGGAAAGCGAAGTTTAGGCTTACACTGAATATGTAAATAAATACCAAATATTCAGATGGAGGAAGGCGATCAAGGCGGCATAGCAGATCAAGCTAATCAAGCTGATTAAGCCGATCTAAGCCGTAACGCATACTCTCTCATACATCGTGATCATACCCGCACGTAAGTCCCAATACCATCAGAAAGGAATGTGAGATTTTGTGAACAGAGTTGCATTGGTAAGTCCTTTACGGACTGCAGTTGGTTCATTTAACAACGGACTTTCGACACTTAGTGCTACAGAATTAGGAGCAAATGTGATGACGGCCTGTCTTCAGCAAAGTCATGTAGAGCCTGCGCTAGTGGAGCAGATTTATTTGGGCAATGTTCTACAGGCGGGTGAGGGTCAGAATCCTGCCAGACAGGCGGCACTGCAAGCCGGTATCCCGATTGAAGTGCCTGCAACAACCATTAACACCGTTTGTGGTTCAGGGCTTCATGCCGTCGCTTTAGCTTACAACTCTATTCGGGCTGAACAAGGGAGTGTCCTTCTGGCCGGGGGGATGGAGAGTATGTCGAACGCCCCATATGTGCTGAGGAATGCAAGAAACGGCTACAAGCTTGGGAACAGCGAGCTGATTGATACCGTGGTAGCTGACGGCCTGACCTGTCCTATTAATAAATATCATATGGGCATTACTGCCGAGAATATTGCCGAGAAATATCATATTTCACGACTGGAGCAGGATGAATTTGCCTATGACAGCCAGATCAAGGCCGCCGAAGCTAAACGGAACCAGGTTTTTGCAGAGCAGATTGTGCCCGTGATGACTAAAATCAAAAAAGAGACAGTCTGGTTTGCGGAGGACGAGCATGTAAGAGGAGAGGTCAGCAAAGAGAAGCTTGCTCATCTTAAGCCTGCTTTTAAAGAAAACGGGTCGGTTACTGCCGGAAATGCCTCGGGGATCAATGATGGAGCGGCGGCTGTGCTGGTCATGTCGGAAGATAAATGCAAGGCGCTTGAGGTAGAGCCTTTAGCCTATATTAAGGGTTATTCACTGGTTGGCGTAGATCCTGCCTACATGGGAATGGGTCCGGTAAGAGCTATTAAGTCGCTGCTTAAGAACCAGGATATCCCTCTAGAAGCTATCGATCTGTTCGAGATTAATGAAGCCTTCGCGGCACAGGCCATAGCGGTATTGCATGAGCTGGAGATTAACCCGGAGAAGGTGAATGTCAATGGCGGCGCGATTGCGATTGGACATCCTGTCGGGGCAAGCGGAGCCAGGGTACTTGTTACGCTGGTCCATGAAATGGTCCGAAGCTCTAAGCATTACGGTATAGCCAGCTTGTGCATCGGAACGGGGATGGGCATTGCCATGCTGGTTGAGAACGCACACTATTAACACAACGCTGACAGAAAGGGAGTTTAAGATCATTATGAATGCAAAAGAGGTTCTAGCGCTGCAATCCATGCCTGCGGCCAGTCCGGGTTACGGACGTCCGCCTTACCGCTTCATCAACCGTGAATTTATGGTCATCACTTATGAATCTGACCCTGCTGCGATCAGACAGGCGGTCCCGGAACCCTTACAGCCGGATGGAAGCAATACCGTGTCTTATGAATGGATCAAGATGCCCGATTCGTCGGGCCTGGGAAGTTATGAGGAGAGCGGGATCGTGATTCCGTGTACCTTTCAGGGGGAGCCGTGCAATTTTGTAGCCCAGATGTATCTGGATAATGCGCCTGCCATTCTGGGGGGACGGGAAATCTGGGGGTTCCCCAAAAAGTGGGCCTCTCCCCGCCTGACCGTTGCAGGCACAGAGACGCTGACCGGTACGCTGCATTATAACGATGTCCTGGTAGCCGTGGGAACCATGCTTTACAAGCATAATGTGATGGATACAGAGGACACTGCTAGAGCTATCGCCAAAACCCAAGTGAATCTGAAGCTGATTCCCGATGTGGATGGGACCCCTAAGATTGCGCAGCTGGTTGCCTACACTCTTGAAGATGTTCATGTGAAAGGCGCCTGGACCGGGCCAGCCCGCTTAAGCCTGATTCCCCATGTGAATGCCCCTGTGGCCGATTTGCCGGTGAAGACGTACCTCGGGGGAAAGCATTTCATTGCCGATCTAACGCTGCCTTATGGCAAAGTCATTCATGACTATATCATCCAGTAGCCAGCTTTTCTCCAATAATAAACAAGGAGCCTGAAATCTATGATAAACAAATTAATCTCCGCCGAAGACGTCGTGAAGAGGGTGAAGGATGGAGATACCGTGATGGTCGGCGGTTTTCTGGCTGGAGGCCACCCCGAAGAGCTGGTGCGTGCGCTTGTCGAGACGCAGTCAGCCGGTCAGCTCACGCTTATTTCCAATGATACGGGCACCCCGGAATTATCTATCTATAAGCTGGTCAAAAGCGGCCGGGTCAAGCGGATCTATGCTTCTTACATCGGTGCAAACCCGGAAACCGGAAGACTGCTGATGACCAGAGAAGCTGAGGTGAACCTCTATCCGCAAGGCACATTAGCTGAGAAAATCCGGGCCGGTGGAGCGGGGCTGGGCGGTGTGTTAACCCCTGTAGGAGTAGGAACGATTGTAGAGGAGGGCAAAAGGAAGCTTGATATCGACGGAAAAGAATATCTGTTAGAGCTGCCTCTCCATGCAAATGTGGCGCTGATCCGGGCCCATAAGGCGGACGAGGCGGGGAATCTGGTGATCGACGGCTCTTCCCGGAACTTTAATTTCGTCATGGCGATGGCGGCGAATTATGTAATCGCTGAGGTAGATGACTATGTGAAGCTCGGGGAGATTGATCCCAATCATGTCAACGTCCCGGGAATTTTGATCGATGCCATTGTAAAGGGGGGGAATACGCATGAATAACCGGGAATTCATTGTGAGAAGAATCGCCCAGGAGTTCAAGGACGGCGATGTGGTGAATCTGGGGATTGGTATGCCGACCCTGGCGGTAGACTATATTCCTGATCATGTCCAGATTATGCTACAGGCGGAGAACGGAATACTCGGAGTAGGCCCCAAGGCGGCGAAGTCAGAGGAAAACATCGACTGTATCGATTCTGGCGGGAGCTTCGTGACCACGATGGCCGGAGCCTGCTATTTTGACAGTGCGGTCTCCTTCTCGATCATCCGTGGCGGGCATGTGGACATCACCGTGCTGGGCGCGCTTGAAGTCGATGAGCAGGGCAATCTGGCCAGCTGGATGATTCCGGGGAAAAAGGTGCCGGGCATGGGCGGAGCCATGGATCTGGTGGTCGGGGCTAAGCGGGTCATTATCGCCATGGATCATGTGAGCAAGGACGGGCAGCCGAAAATAGTGAAAGACTGCAAGCTCCCCCTGACGGCGGTACATGTCGTAAATACGATTGTCACTGAAATGGCGGTCATCGAGGTGATCCCGGGCCAGGGGCTGATGCTGATGGAAATCGCACCGGGTCTGACGGTGGAAGAGGTTCAGCAGGCAACGGGGGCCGAGCTATGGATCTCCCCGGACCTTAAGGCGATTGCTGTCTAATACAATAAAATTTAATATGCTTACATTGCGATGATTCTACGAACATATTACGCCGTTATGCTGTCTACTAGAACAGACAACAAGGAGCGTGAAAGTTCGTGAGTAATCATCCATTTGTAAAGAGAGTCTTGAGCGGAATTCTGGCAGTAACAGTTCTGCTTCCGCTCATGCCACCCTCTCTATCCCAGTCACCCACCGTCTATGGAGAAGCAGGGGAACCTAGCGGGGTCGTGAAGGTAGAGGATTTTGAACAGGTACGCTTAGCGGATCTAACCTTTGACAGTGCCCGCATTCATAGCGGCAGTATGGCGCTTGAGACGAATCCGAAATACGTACATAGCGGAGCGAAGTCCCTGCGGATTGATTATGACTTCATTGGCATCACCGATAACCCCTCTCAGGTTGCCGTGGGTCCGGCGACTCAGCTCCCCTTGACAGACCGAACCCCTAAAAGAATCGGGATGTGGGTATATGCCAATCAGGAAGGCCATGGCCTGACCTCCAAGTTCTATGTGTCTTCCAACGGTAAATCCAAAACGTATGAAATCCGGAGTGAAGAGACCGGGATCGACTGGAGCGGCTGGAAGTATGTGGAGGCTGAAATAGGGTCAGATCTGACCATGCCGGGTACACTGGCCTTCTACTTCCAGATGAAAGAAAGACAAATGAGCAAAAAGAATAAAGGCTCGATCTGGATTGATGACGTCAGGCTGATCTATGATGAGCCGGTTAATGAAGATATGGATGTACCTGTGCTGACTCCAGCGGCACCGGCTTCGAATCAAACCTTGAGCTCTCCTGTCTCTGACATTATTCTGTCAGCGGAGGATGCCCAGTCGGGCATTGATCCGGATTCCATCCGGTTAACGGTGGATGGTCAGCCTGCGGCACCGTCAACTTATGTCTATGATCTGAATCATAAGCAGATTACCTATCACCCGGCGCTTCCGCTGGCTGGAGGTTATCATCAAGTGCTGGCAAAAGTGAAGGATAGGGCCGGCAATCCGGCAGCGGCAGAATATGCTTTTCAGATTGAGCATGGAGCCAGATTTACCTTGGAAGCCCCGGAGGAGGCTGTCAGTAATGAGACCTACCGGCTGCAGCTGAAGGCGACGGACGTAGGCGAAGCCAAGAGCTTCCATGCCAGAATCAAGTTCGATCCAGAGACATTGCAGGCCAATGTGATTACTGCACGCTCCGGCTTGAGCCAGGTAGAGACCCAACTTGATAATACAGGCGGCTATGTTGAAGTCAGTGCCGAGGGATTGCAAGGGGATCAGGCGGATGCGCTGGCAAGTATTGATTTTGAGGTGAACCGGTCTGCGAAAATGGAGCGCGGCGAGACAGCTAAGCATATAGAGATGGTGGAGGGCGGATTCGGGTATGAAAGCGGGACGCCAGTTCCTTCCTTAGCCTCCCCGCTTAGGTATAAGATCGGGTTTCCTTACAAGCTCAGCATCAAGGGATCAGGCCTGCACACTCAAAGTATCATCACGGTTACCTCTCGCGCAGGAGCGCCGGTTGAAGGAGCCGGGATTGATTTTACCGATACCAGCGGTCCTCAGACTTATGTGCGTGTAACCGCCGACGGGTCCAAAGTATATGCCAAAGCCGATCCATCGTCCGCAGTGTTGCTTGCTGTAGAGAAGAACGCGCGAATGTTCGCTACCGCAGGCAGTGCCAGCGGATTCATCAAGGTGTATTTGCCGGATGGCAGTAAGGCAGGGTACATCTCATCCGCAGATGTGGAGCAGAGTGATCTTAGCAAAGGAATGGGCTTGACGGATGCCAAGGGAGAGATTCATACGACCCTGACTAACCTTGCCATTGGCACCTGGAGCGTGCAGGCTGTCAAGGATGGCGGTACCAGTGAGAGTATCCGTATGAATGTTGTAGCTCCGTTTGGCGGGGCAGATCCGCAATATGTGCAGACCTTTGTGACCGAAGATATGAAGACGATGATGAGTGTAGGGTGGCAGAGCGCGCCAAGTGTTCAAGAAGCTTACATCCAGTATATGAAAGATAGTGATTGGGTGGATAGTGATCTGACGAATGCTCCGGCAAAAGCAGCTATGCAGCGTGCACTCTCCGAGGTGGAGGTTATTCCTGAGGTGGCAGGCGGACCTATGGGCGAAATCAAGCTTCATAACGCATTAGTC
This sequence comes from Paenibacillus sp. FSL M7-0420, assembly GCF_038002345.1. Taxonomy (NCBI): domain Bacteria; kingdom Bacillati; phylum Bacillota; class Bacilli; order Caryophanales; family Paenibacillaceae; genus Paenibacillus; species Paenibacillus sp. FSL M7-0420. The sequence continues at coordinate 1,959,645 of NZ_JBBOCJ010000001.1, forward strand.
ACGGGTCTTGAGCCAGGTACGGGCTATCATTACAGAGTTGGCTACGAAGGCCATTGGAGCGATTGGTCCAATTATAAGACGGTGGAGGCTGCGCCGGACAAGCCCGTTTCTTTTGTATTTGTAACCGATTCGCATACCAAAGGGGATAACGGGCTGGAGACCTATCAACAATTGATCAAGAATGCGCTCACTAATTATCCCGGTACCCAGTTCGTTATGCATGGCGGTGATATGGTCGATGATGGGGCGGTTTTGAATGAATGGAACCAATTCTGGCAAGCCTCGTCGGTCTATTCCTCCTCGATTCCTTCAGCGTATGCCATGGGGAATCATGATGTAAAAGGGGGAGGGAAGTACATTTTCGCCAAAGGCCTGGGACTTCCTGTTAATGGGCCTGAGATTCAGAAGGAATATGCCTATTCGTTCGATTCAGGAGAGGTGCATTTCGTGGTGCTGAACTCTGAAGCAGACGAAGTCACGATGGGCAAGCAAGCGGAGTGGCTTCGGCAGGATCTTCAAGCCAGCAATAAAAAATGGAAGATTGTCATGTTCCACAAACCTGCTTATCATACCGAAGATGGACGCGGCAATCTGATTGAATACACTCAGACTTATTTTGCCCCTATTCTCGAAGAATTGAAGGTAGATCTGGTGCTGGAAGGCCATGACCATGTATATGCGCGCACCTATCCGATGAGCAAAGGCAAGCCACTGCCAAGCGGAGAGCAAGGAACAGTCTATCTGGACGGCGGGGCGTCGGGCTGGAAGTTCTACGATGGAAGCAAATACGAGTATATTGATTTCATGTTTGACGAGGATGTTCCCGTCTATTCTGCCATTCAGGTAAGCCATGATAAGATCATCATCCAAGCCCGCACTACGCAGAGCGCCGAATTAATTGACAACTATACGATTATGAAAAAGGATGAGCGGACAGTGACTTCCGTGGCCGTAGCCCCGGCCGAATTGAAGCTGAATGTCGGCGACACGCACGCGACGGTGCTTACGGCTACCTATAGCGATAACTCCACTGCCGATGTCACGAATCAAGCGGTATGGACATCTTCTAATGAGCGGGCAGCTACGGTAGACGCCCAGGGTATCATTCATGCCGTTGAAGTGGGAGAAGCTACCATCCAGGCGAACTACGGTAACATGCCGCCGGTGAAGCTATCGGTAACGGTTCAGACAGAAGGTACGGTGCCTAAGCTGCTGAAGCTGACCGCCGAGCCTGGCACACACACCTTACAGGTGAACAAGCAAGCGGCTTCCGTGATTACAGCGGTATATGACAATGGAGCAAATATAGTGGTTACGGATCAGGCTCGTTGGACAACTTCAGATCCTGCGGTCGCCTCGGTGTCGGACAAGGGGATCATTACGGGTATTGCAGCGGGGGACGGGGTAACGATTACTGCTTCCTTCGGCGGCTTAACCATTGCGATTCCCATCGTGGTTGAGGGCGGAACGGTACCGGTGGCAACGCCGACGCCGACACCAACGCCAACGCCACAATCGGGAGGAACACCGGCAGCAACGCCAACACCAAAGCCGGCGGTAACACCGACAGCAACACCGTCACCAACAGCAACGTCGACACCGGCACCGGCACCAACACCAGCTATAACTGCCGGTCCCGCAAAGCCAACGGTAACCAGGCCTGTCCTGAAAGACACCTTGGACTTAGATGTGCTTAAATCTATCGTTGCAAAAGGCCGGACGGCTGCAGTTGTCAAGTTCCAGGATGTACCTGCCGTTCTGTGGAGTGCATCGTTCATTGAACGTGCAGCCCGGATGGGGATCATAACGGGTTATGCGGATGGTTCATTCCATCCTGCGGCCAAAGTCACACGCGCTGAGTTTGCTGCCATGCTTGCAAAAGCTTTTGGCCTGACGGGCTCGCAAGGGGCCGGATTCTCCGATACACAGGGGCATTGGGCTTCGGAGGCACTTGCGGCGCTTAAAGAGCATGGTGTGATCCAGGGTTACGCCGATGGTTCATTCCGCCCCAAACAGCAGGTCACCCGTGCGGAAGCTGTAGCTATGCTGGCGCGTCTTACGAACTATGTTCCCGGTGCACCGGCGCCATTCTCTGACCTCACAGCAAGCTGGGCTGCGGAGCCGATCAATGCCTTCGCTAATGCGGGGATTATCTCAGGGAAAGGCAACGGAGCCTTTAAACCGGAGGAATCTGCTTCCCGCGCTGAAGCCGTAGTGATGATCATCCGGCTCATGGATAAGCTTGTTGAACCGGGTGAGGAGTAGGATAAGTAGACAAAGCTAAAGCTGCTGAGCAGACAAGGGCAGCCCCATTTAATCGGGGCTGCTATTTTTTTTAGCAAGGTAAAGCGGAGGGTAAGGCAGTTGTCTACGACTAAAATGAGAACGCATGTGCTTTTTATTATATTATATTCCATTGAAATGGAATATAATCACAAGAAATAAGCAGGATATAACAGGAGGCGACTAAAATACCCTTACCACATGATGAGGCTTTTAAGAAGCTGCTGGAGACGTTTTTTCAGGAATTTATTGAGTTGTTTTTTCCTGAGCTTGATTCCATGCTGGATTATAGTGAGACCCGGTTTCTGATGCAGGAATTGCTGGTGGATATTGTTGGCGAGGAAGCGCGGGAGCTGGATCTGCTGCTGGAAATCCGCTATAAAGGACTGGACGGTTATATTTTGATTCACCTGGAACCGCAGTCGTATAGAGATACACGGTTCCATGAACGGATGTTTATTTACTTCAGCCGTCTGTTTGAGCGCTACCGCAAAGAGCATAAGCTGATTATTCCGATTGCCATCTTCACTTCAGATGAGATCAGGGAAGAGCAGGACACCTTGGAGATGGTTATTCCTGAGCATCAGATCCTGCGCTTCCAGTTTCTCAAGGTAGAATTGCGTAAGCAGAACTGGCGCCGGTTTATTGATTCGGATAATGCAGTAGCTGCTGCGTTACTAGCCAAGATGGGGTATACTACAAGAGAAGCGAGAGATGTGCGCCGGGAGTTTCTGCGCATGTTCATGAAGCTGAAGACACGTCTCGATCAAGGTCGGCTGGCACTTGTGATGTCTGTGGCAGATTTATATTTCAAGCCGGACCGGGCCCAGGATGAAGAGATTATAAAAGAATTGATGATACAATACCCGGAGGAGGGTGAAGCGATTATGGAACTCATGCCAGCCTGGAAGCGTTGGGGATATGAAGAGGGCATAGCTGAAGGAATAGAACAGGGAATTGAGAAAGGGATAGAGCAAGGAATAGAACAAGGGATAGAAAAAGGCCAGGCGGAGATTATTCGCAAGTTACTGCTTCACGGATTCACTCCGGAAGAGGTGTCCAAAGCCGTGGAGTTACCGGTGGAAAAGATTAAGAAGCTGATGTAAGCAGGCTTTCTTCAAATAACGCATACGCCCAAAGTAGACCGTCTACCCTAAGACGGTCTCTTTGGTGCGTTCTGATCCAAATCTTTTATTCAATATAGCCCTTCGTCGCCTCATACATCTGGGCTGCATATTCGTCAATCCGGTCCCGTGACATGCGCAGCCGTTCCGCCGAACTGCCGTATCCGATCTCCTGGAGTCCCTCAGCGAATCCCTGGAAAATTCCATCCGTGAACGCATCTAACGGCTCGCCATGTACATGCAGCCCTGATCCGCCGAGATCTGTATTTACGGCCGGCGGGGCCACCTCGATGACCTCAACGCGGGTCCCGGAGAGCTGGAGTCTCAGACTCATGGTGAACGAATGAAGGGCAGCTTTTGTTGCTGAATAGATGGGTGCGATGGCAAACGGAGTAAAGGCCAGACCTGAAGTCACATTCATGATCGTTGCAGCCTCCTGCGCTGTGAAGAATGGGGCAAACAGCATAGCCAGATGAAGAGGGGCTTCAAGGTTGGTGGTGATTTCCTGATTGAAATCAGCCCAATGATTCCTCACATCCGCTGTCTGTATATTGAAGCGCTGCTGAATCCCCGCATTGTTCACCAGGACATTGACTCCGGGATAGTTTGCAGTTACCCAGTCGAACAAAGCGAGACGTTCAGACTCTGCTTTTAAATCACATACATGGGTAATTAGATTCGGGAATCTGTCCTGTGCAGCCTGCAATACCTGCTCACGCCGTCCGGTAATGATGACTGTGTTCCCCATACGGATGAACCGTTCCGCCATAGCCAGTCCGATGCCGGAGCCTCCGCCTGTAATCAGAAGAGTGTTTCCTGAGAGCTTCATGATAAAACCTCTTTCCCGTTAGTCTCTAAATAATTCGTATAACGTTCTATTTTCTTCTCAATACCCTGCAAGGCTTCGGTCATGAGCGCGATTTGTGCCAATACAGCCTGCTTATGTTCTTGAAACATGGCAAGCCGCAATGCAATCGTGCTGTCCCCCTCCGCCATCCAGTCTACATATTGCCTGATCTGGCTTATGGGCATCTGTGTGTTTTTCAGATAGAGGATGATCTTAAGGAAAAAGAGGTAATCCTCCGTGAAAATCCGCCTGCCCGCTTCATCCCGCTCCATCCGGGGCAGTAGCCCTTTCTTCTCATAATAACGTATGGTAGATTCCGGAATCCCTAACCGCGTTGCCGCTTCACCAATGGAATAATAGTTCATCTGGAGGCCTCCAAGTGTTTGTTGTGATGTCGACAGTTATAGGATACGGCTTAAACCAAGGTTTAAGTCAAGACACTTTTTAGATTGAAGTATAGATGAAACGTAAATCCGACAAAATCCTTATATCTAAATTCGTTTCGACAAAAAAATATGACTAAGGAACTATAACTTTCTCCTCTGTTAACTTTAATAGAGTAAAGATAAAAAACGCTCATAAGGGATCAATGAACTATTTTAGCAGAAAATGTTATGTAAAATATAAACTATTCACTTACTGATCCGATAAAAAATAAAGCCCGTCCCAATTTAATGAAAATATACAATAATTGTTTAAAAATTAAATTATCTGCTCTGTAATCCAAAATTCCTATCCAGTGGTGATGAAAAGAATGAACATTCAAGAAATGACAACCAATCAGGTACAAAGAACCCCCCGGATTAAACCAAACTACCCGGCAGGAGTGCTGGAGCTGGAAGATCCCGCCAGGCCTTCGGAGAAACCTTCCTTCTCCTGGTTAACCATTATCGTCCCGCCGCTGGGAATGCTGATCATATCTATTTTTATGTCAACCCTAACCAGGTCCTATATTATGCTTGTCTCCACGATGGGGATGACGGCGCTCACGGTTATGGTCTCGATCATGAATTATAGAGCCAGTGTGAACAAGCACCAGGAGCACAACAAGAAATTAGAAAAGAAATATCTCAATTATTTATTTCAGGTTCGCAATGATCTGCAAGGAGCTGCCAGTACGCAGCGTGAGGCCCATACATATATTCATCCAAGTATTCAAAGCTGTACAGAAATCGCCCGTAGCCGGAGTAAACAGCTCTGGGAGAGAACAGCTATTGAGGACGATTTTTTACACATACGGATTGGTGTCGGGGTTCAGCCGATCTCTCTCGTACCTACATACACCCCGACCACCAAGGCTATCGATGATGAGAATCCGCTCGAAGAGATTGCCAGTAAGATCTGCGAGGAGATGTATTACGTAAAAGATATCCCGGTCTATATCCCGCTAAGCAGTATCAGCACGCTCGGGTTATACGGTAGACGGCCTGAGGTCCGCCATTTCCTGAATGCTGCAATCGTTCATCTCACCACACACCAGGGATACGATGATTTAAGAATAGTGTGTGTCATGCAGCCCGAAGATCTGGAGCACTGGGAGTGGCTGAAATGGCTGCCGCATACCTGGAATAAGGACCGGAGTCAAAGAACTCTGGCCACGACAGCCTACGAGGCTTCTGCGATTGCCGATGAGCTGCTGGCGGATCTCAGGAAGAGAGAAGAGGGTAACAAAGGAAGCTATGGCCTGCAGAATTTGCAGACACCGCATTATGTTTTTTTGGTTTTTGCTCCTGAACTGTGGGACAGTACGGAAATGATGAAATACTTGCTGTCAGGTGATTCGATGCTTGGAATGACAAGTATTTTTATATCGGAGAAAATCGACGTTGCTTTGCCGCTGAATTGCCAGGTCATTCTGGAGATGAAGGACGGGCAAGGACTGGTCCGTAAGGATACTCATAATCTGCTGGGCCATTTGGCTGATTTTTTCACAACAGATTCAATGGATAACACTCAAGCAGAGTATTTCGCCCGGTCTTTGGCACCGCTCCGCATTAAGGCCGCACAGAATAACAGCTACATTCCACCGGTGGTTACTTTTCTGGAGAGCTTTGAGGTGGAGCAGGTCGAGGAGCTGAAGGTACTGGAACGCTGGTCCAAAAACCAGGCCAACCGTACGCTGTCCACTCCCCTTGGGCTGGGTGCAGGCGGAAAGTCCCTTGTCTTCGACATGCATGAGAAAAGCTATGGTCCCCATGGACTGGTAGCCGGTACAACCGGATCAGGGAAAAGTGAGCTGCTTCAATCTCTGCTGCTCGGTCTGGCAGTGAATTATCATCCGCATGAAATTGCGTTTGTGCTGATTGACTATAAGGGGGGCGGGATGGCCAATGCCTTCACCGGACTTCCGCATCTGGTGGGAACGATCACCAACCTCGGCGGCAATCAGATTAACCGGGCGCTGGCCTCAATCAAAAGTGAGCTGATGCGCAGGCAAAGACTCTTCAGTGAAGCCGGTGTGACCAGTATTGACAGCTATATTGTTCTTTACCGGAATAAAGAGGTACGGCTGCCCCTGCCGCACTTGATTATCGTGGTGGATGAGTTCGCAGAGCTGAAATCGGATCAGCCGGAGTTCATGAAGGAGCTGGTCAGTGCGGCGCGGGTCGGAAGAAGTTTGGGCATTCACTTAATACTGGCAACTCAGAAGCCGTCCGGTGTGGTGGACGATCAAATCTGGAGTAACTCCAGATTCAAGCTGTGCCTGAAGGTGCAGACTCCCTCTGACAGTAATGAGATGCTGAAACGTCCGGAGGCTGCCGAGATCAAAGAAAAGGGCCGCGGCTATCTGCAGGTGGGCAATAATGAGCTGTTCACCTTGTTCCAGTCTTCCTGGAGCGGGGCGCCTTACCATACAGGTGAAGCTGAAGGTGAGGGGCTGCCCAAGCTGGACATCGTTTCATTAAGCGGAGAGCGCAGAGCGCTGCTTCCGAAGCAGCAACAGGGTGACAATGACTTGGCGTTAAGTGAACTGCAGGCTGTAGTTCAACACATTGCCGAACTTTCAGCAAAGGAATCCATTGGAGAGGCTTTCCAGCTGTGGCTTCCTCCGCTTCCGGAGACTTTGGCGCTGTCGGAAGTGCTTGATCAGGAACAGATATGGGATGGACAACAGTGGCAGGAGCCAAGGGATCAGCTGGTGGCAAGCGTTGGGCGGGTAGACAATCCTTCAGATCAGGAGCAGTACAATCTGGACATTAATTTTAATCTGAATGGACATTTGCTGGTCTATGGAGCGCCTAGCAGCGGGAAGACCACTCTACTGAAGACAATGATCATGTCGCTTGCCATGAAGTATGATCCGGGGTATGTGAATTTTTATATTCTGGATTTCGGTACACGAACTTTGGGCGTCTATCATGATCTTCCGCATTTGGGGGATGTCATTTATCCGGAGGATGAACAAAAGCTTGGGAAGCTGATTAGCTGGCTGCTCGCCCAACTCAATGAGCGTAAACGTAAATTTTCTCAGCTTGGCATCAGCAATCTGGTCTCCTACTGTAATGCAACTGGAGAAAAGGTCCCTTATATCGTTATTATGCTGGATAATTTCACAGGCTTCGCAGAGGCGTACGATGACTATGTTATGGATCTGGCCAAGCTTGTGCGCGAAGGGGGAGGCTACGGAATTTACTTTGTGTTTACGGCCAATACAGTCAGCTCCTATCCTTACCGGATTAGCCAGAATATTAAGCAGTCGCTTGTATTTCAAATGTCTGACAGGCTGGATTACTCCAGCGTTCTGGGCAGGACAGACGGAATGGAGCCAACGAATACCGTAGGCCGTGGCTTGCTAAAAGAAAAAGGGATTCTGGAATTCCATATTGCGCAGCCGGCCGAAGGCGGCTCGGATGATCAAATAGCGGCCTCCATCCGCCGGATCAGCTCAGAGATGAGGGCGGTAGCAGGAGACACTAGTCCTGCCGAGATTTCTGTAATACCGGATAAGCTTTCCCTTGCAGAGCTTCTGGAGCGTGCAGTGAAGAACCGGCCGGAAGGAACCGGGGGAACGCTGGTGCCGCTTGGACTGGAACAGGCCACGACGCTGCCGGTAGAGCTCAATCTGAAGGAAATCAGCAGCTTTGTAGTCTCTTATACCGGGCAGCAGGATGCAGAGTTAACCTTACCTTCGATCCTGAAGGCGTTTGAAGCCTCTGCCGATTCCATAACCAAGGAGCTGTATGTATTCGACAGCAACATTTCGAAATGGACTGGCCTGAAATCCATGACCTCCCTAAAGGTTATGGATACAGCAGAGGAGTTTCTGCAGCTCACCCATTCCTTCATAGAGCAATTGCAGCTTAGAAAAAACGATGCCCGACAAGCTTTGGCTGACAGCTCCACACCTGGAGAATTCGATGAAACGGATTATATTTTGTCCAAGTATCCGCTCCTTGTCATGGTAATGCCGCATTTCAAGTCGGCCTTCGACCGGATGGAGAATGATTCACTGGATCATCTGGAGCGGATTGCCCGCTTTGGCGGCGGACTGGGCGTGCTGCTCATGGTTGGCAGTGATGTGCATGAGCTTAACCAGCTGCAGCTGATCACGAATCTGGCCGGAGAGATGATTAATAGCGGCAACGCGCTGCTGACCGGAGGAAGGTTGAACGATCATATGGCTTATGCCCACTTACTGGAGAGTATGGAGTATAACGAGCTTAATCAAATGATGGAGCCGGCTGAGGCTATGCTGCTGATTGCAGGCTCCAGAACGCAAATTAGAATGGTCACAGATTTATAGATGGCAGGTGAATGAAGCGATGGAACCGGCACGTGAGATTTTTGAATTACAGGCTCTCGAAATTATATATTTAGCTGCATTAACCGGGGAGACGGGTTTTCCGGGGTTAGCCATAGATTTGGAAGCAGAAACGGAGAGCAGGCAGCGTGCCTTGATGAATGCCCAGATGAGAACGCTTGAAGCGAAGGGATATCTGGAGATCGACTTCATGGGGGTTGCCAAAGTAAATGAAGTGCTTCATCAATGTATTGCTGCAGGTGCCAATAGTACTTCTTACCTCTGCCAGCTCGTACAGAACGGGGATATCCCTTCTACAATCTATTATTTTCATCAGGGGAACAAGCGGTTTCAGCTGGAGCATCTGTCTGAGACCAATACATATATCCTGCAGGAACTCTATGCACAGCATGAAATGATGTTCCAGGTTATAGAGCGGATTCCACTGCTCCAGAGCCTGGAGGACGAAGGGGATGTTGAACAAGCATTCTTCGATGAACCGGACCTTAAGCGTTGGACAGAGGGACTTCTTCACGCTGGAGCATCGCTATACGCACTGGCGGAAATTGGGTGCATCGACAAGGAAGCTCAGGTCATTCGTGAACTGAACCTAGTGATTCATAAGGATCTGATGTGGGTGCTGAAGCGTGAACCGGAAGAGGAATTCACCCGAGATAAAGTAGCATTGTCAGCGGCTATTGAGGAGTTATGCCTATGGCTGCAAGCCGTGTAATGATCAGGGAGGTCAGGAGATGTCAACAGCCGTTACCACAATAATATTTAATGGAGCACACAAGAAAACAATGGATTTGGATATCACCCTCTCAATGACCGCAGGGCAATGTCTTGAATGGCTGAAGCAGGCCGGCTGGCTCCCCGGTGACTGGGAATTCAAATGTGAGGTTAGCAGCACGGGAGAGCATTGGACAGAGCTTGGCCAACAAGTGGTTTTGGCGGATGTGATTCAGGGGGACGGGGCGCTTATCCGGATTTGGCCCTATTGAACGGGAGGATTATAGAGGAGGTTACATATGAAAAGCGTACATCTGGTCTGCTCGCCTGATCTCATCATGCTTTTGTCACGGTCACTGGAGCATGAAGGGTATGTGATCTCAGGCAAACATTCTACACTTCACAGCTTTATACGGGGCTTCAGCAGTAAAGAGGTAGATTCTTCTTCCATAGTCATTATAGAAGGCGGAGCAGGTCTTAGCACACCTGTGAAGTCAGCCGAAATTGCCTCGCTCATGACACTGATCCGGAAGTATCTCAAAACTACCCGGCTGATTGTTCAATTAGATCCGGCGCTGAAAACGGATATTGAGTTCATCCGGACGATGGTCAATATGAATATTCACGATTTGCAGTTCACCACGGAATTCCGGGGCGAGGAGCTTCTGAACTGGATCAGGGAGAAAAAAACGACAAGAGATTATTATAGCATCCTTGGCAAAAAGAAGCGCCTGTTCTCATTCAAGGGCTCAACCGCAGCCCCTGCTCCTGTTCAGCCTGTGGAAGAATCTGAACAAGCTGCTGCAAGAACCGTAGATTCGCTTGCCCGTCCACAGCCGGCTGCAAGTCCAAGAACAGCAGCGGCACCGGCTGGTGTCAGGCAGGCTCCTTCCTCAGGCGCTGGCGGAGGAGGGGTAACTCCCCGGCCGAGACCATCAGCCAGGACTGAAGCACCGGCAACGGATGCTGGAACGTTAGAGAGTCTGGAACGGTCTATACCAGTAGAAAGCCAGCAACAACCTTCCTTAGCAGGGAATGAGAGAATACTAGGCAGCCATGTGCCGCTGGTGATTGGCATCTGCGGTGCCGGGGGAGAAGAAGATGTTGGTGCTGCGGCCTTTTTGCTGGCTGCTGGTCTGGCAGATCTCGGCTGGAAGCCGCTGGTATGCGGAGATAACCGGCCGGAGATCAGCTCGCTGGAGCAGATTGTATTTGAGGGCGAGCAAGAGGATTCCACATCGACCATGTTTGAATATGAGGGGGTTACCTTCTATCGCAGGGGTTATACGTGGGATATCTCAGAGCTCTTGGCCAGTGAGTTCACCCATATTATTCTATGGCTGGATATTCATCAGGAGCGTAAGGGAATTAGCGGACTGGAGCTGTGGTGGAATTCGCAGATTCCCATCCTGATCGGTAATGGAGCCATGTGGAAATACGAGCTGCTCAAAGAGAAGCTGAACACGCTTAACCCGTATGAACGCAAGCGCTGCAGACTGCTGCTGGAGAACGGGCATCAGGAGGTGCTGCACATGCTGAAGAAGGACTTCCCGGAGATCCAGGCGATGCTGATGCCTGCACATCAAGATCCGCTATACCCGGATAAGGCGGCTGTGGAATGGGTCATGAAGCTGCTGAGTGTCCAGAAAAAACTCATCCGCAAGCAAACCATGCTCTGGGCCATTGCAGGCACTGTTCTGCTTGTGACTTTACTATTAATAGGCATTGGATTTTCGTTTGTTCCGCAGAGCCGCTAGATTTGCAACAGCAGGATACCTTACCAACTTATAAGGAGGCTGAATATGGATTCAGGTACGGTTAGAGGGCTCGCATTCAATTGTCACCGGCTGTTGTCTCCTGCCCAGGAATGCAAGGATAAAATGACCGCTGCCATAACCGGACTTCCGGGTTATTGGGTGGATCTGGGCGGGGAAGAGTTCAAGAATCACTGCACAGACTGGATCAGAAAGATGGAGACCTTCAAGCAGGCGATTAGCAGCCTGGAGACGGATATGCTGAGATATGCGGATACCCTTCAGGCAGAAGAAAAGGCCGCTGCTGACAGGGCTAAAGAAGCCGCAACAAAGATGACGGGGAAAATGAAATAGCCTTAGAAAAGAGGTCATGAAGTGGCAGTACGCAAACGCAAAAAGATTCTACGATACACGATGATTTCAGGTTCTCTTGTTGCCGTTATTACATCGGGCGTATGGTTTGCAACCTATCGCCACTATAATGCCAAGCTGATTGATGAACGGGCCGCTTATGAGCAGCAGCTGCTGGATAAGGATCAGGTCTTGCAGCGTTACATGGATCAGTCCCAGACCGCTTACGTGCTGATGACCCCTAAGCTGGCGGGTGAAGTTATTGCTGAGGAGGATGTAATACAGGAGAAGCTCCCGAAGTTCTCCTCGCCGGATAATCTGATCGGTGAGTCCAAGGCGATTGTCGGTAAATATATGAAGATTGATGTGATGCCGGGTACAGCTGTAACGACGGAGATGGTCCGTGATGAGGCAAGACTCGACCCGTCAGAGCGTAAAGAAGAGACGGAATATATTAAGCTTCCGCTCCGTCTTACCAAGAAAGACGTTGTAGATATCCGGATTGTATTTCCTAACGGTGAAGATTACATAGTAGTGGGCAAGAAATCTCTTAAGGACGTTGATTTGGCTAACCAGTATACCTTCTTCAATGACAATGAAGAAGAAGCGCAATTGCTTAATTCGGCTCTGGTAGATGCTTATATTAACAATGCAGAGCTGTATATGAAGCAGTATGTAGAGCCGGAGCTCCAGCCTGAACCCGTGATTAACTATGTGCCCAATCTGGATGTACTGGGCGTGATCAAGAGTAATCCGTCCATTATTGAACAGGCCAAGTGGGGACTTGCCGAGAAGCTTCGTACAGAGCTGGATAAACGCCTTAAGGCTATTGACGATGGCAACCGAATCCGTATAGGGGCACAGGAACCAAGCGGAAGCGGAGTCAGCAAGCGGAAGTCTGAGCAGGGAGCGGCACAGGAGCAGGCTGCCCCGGTAGATAATTCCCAATCGGTGAACGGAATTATAGACCAGACCCATCAGGCGCCAATCGACTCAAGTACAGATCAGAATTCAGTGGGCTTAACGGAGGATGCACCGGCAACTGAGAATCAACTGCTCGAAGGAGAGTGACAGCTATGAATATCGTTGTGGCAGGAGATTGTGAGAAGCATGATTTCATACTTGCAGCAGCCATACTGCTGAAGAACTATTTTAACAATGAGGTCATGGTCATCACGGATAACAACAGGCATTATCAGTATTTAGATGGAGAGGTGTCCGGTATAACGATCACAGATTCCTTTGTTACTGAGAAGCCGGATATAGTGCTGTACGACTGGCATCAGGGTTACCCGGAAGGTCTGGTGGATGAGGTTACTGTCTTTGCCACCACCTATGAACGTCACGCTATGGAGAACGTAGATGCGCTGCTTAATCAGAAGCATATCCCGGTTGTATTGCTGGTTATCGAAGAAGAGTGCGGGCTGGGCCTGAAGTATATAGATCATTACTATCCGGTAATTAATTCAAAGATTAGCTACATTAGCAGTCCGGGCAGAAGAATTGACTGGATTCATGATGGAAGAGTGAACCTGAAGGTTGACAAGGATTTCGCTGAGGCTGTGAATGACTTCTTGATTGAAGTTTGTAATATTCCAAAGCATGAAATTAAGAAGCTGTGGCAGTATGCACGGAAACGGGGGTAGTTCATTGTGCTTGTAGCTTTCTGGGGGCCTGCCCAAGGGCAGGGGAGAACGACCTCGAATATGGCCGCTGTCGCGGCAACCATCGCGCTGGATCACCATATCCGGGTGCTGATGACCCATACAGATTCCGGGCAAGGCATGCTTGAGTATGTCTTCGCACAGACAAGATCACTGGGTCAGCCCGTAAGCGGATCAGGCGGGCTGGATGCGATTCAGCGGCTGGTGCAGTGCGGGATGCTTACTCCTGAAGGGATACGCGATCATGCAGAATCTATTCTAAAGAACCGCCTGGAGCTGCTAAGAGGGTCGGTGACTACGGAGAAGCATGAGCCTGAGCTGTTTCTTCCGCATATTTTTAAAGACTATAGACGCTTTTATGAATTGCTGTTTGTAGAGATTGCTTCCGGTGAAGACCCGGAGGTGGTTCAGATGGTGATGAAGCAGGCAGATTTAATTGTAGTGAACCTGAATCAGAGCCAGTCCAGTCTCAATGCCTATTTCGCGCAGAAGGGCAGAGCTCCAGTGCCGGACAACAAACCGGTCCTTTATTGTCTGGGTTCTTATGAGCGTAAAGCCAGATTGAATAAAGAAAAAATTATAAAGCAATACGGATTACATAAAAATGAAGTCGGCTTTATTCCACATCATATCAATTATATGGATGCTCTGAACGAACAACGCATCATTCAGTTCCTGCTCAAGACACGGGAGGCCAGGAAGCGGTTTCTGGATTTCAACGAGGATGTCTACTTCAATGATGCGGCACGCCAAATGGGGAAGCTGATCCTGCAGACCCTGGAGATTTTCCCTGTAATGGAATTGGACGCTGCCAATGATTAATATCATTCTAATCATCGTTGTGTTGGCTGCTATTGGAGTGTTCCTGTACTTATGGGTAGGCAAAAGCAAGAAATCAGCGCCGCCTGCCGTTCAATTGAAATATGATATGAACGAAATTGTGCAGTTTCTGAGGAGAGCCTTCGAGGAGATTATTGCTTCTTCCCTCTACGAAGGAAGCCCGAGTGAGGAAGAATACAACCGCCGTAAGGCACGGCGCAGAGAATTACAGAAGGCGCTGCGCTCTTGTATGCACGGGGATTTATCGGCGAAGAGATATGTGAAGCTCTATATGAAGGATCTGCTTTTGCAGACCTATGGGCTGGATGAAGGGAACGCGGATAAAATAATCCCCTTCGGTCATGCCAACCGGCTCACTTCTCAGGACTGCTTCGACATTCTGCTCTATACCTTCAAGAAAGACTACGGGCAGGATGCCTTCAATGAAATGGTTGGCAAATACAATCTGGATACGCTGCATAGATTACCTGACGGTTCTAGGGGCTACAAGGTCACCGAAGAGCAAATTTGCAGCATTTACAGCGCAGAGCAGCCGGGATTATCCTTTCAGGATAAGGTTGAGGTCATTGTGCAGAGAGCGTACCAAATCTATAAAGGTCTGGGTGTGATCGATGAGCTTCGGGACCAGAATATTGACGGTGTTAACGGGGGGACAAGCGGGATGCCGCCGGATGTTGTCCAGACCACAGACTTTCTGGAGTATACGAAGCAGCAGCATTTCCTTCCTCAATCCTATGATGCTGTCTGGACCTTTTACCGCGGAAAGTCACTCCATCTGGAATTCTTAAGCTTCGGATCGGAGAAGGAGCTTAAACGGGTCTGTCAGAATATTTACGGCTTCGGGAATCCGGGACAGCTGAATGAATCCAAGGGATACATTATTAACGACATGGCGGATGGAAGCAGAGTGGTGGTGGTCCGCCCCAAAATGGCGGAGAGCTGGGCTTTTTTTGTCCGCAAATTCAATGACTCTCTGGTAGAGCTGGAGCAGCAGATCAAAGATGAAGGGGCACCGCTGGCTATAGAAATGCTGGAGTTCCTGATTCTGGGTCACCAGGTTACTGCAATTACCGGCCGGCAGGGCTCCGGGAAAACCACCTTGCTGAAGGCGCTGATCAAGTACATTGATGCGAAGAACATCCGGATTCAGGAGACGTCCTTTGAGATCTGGGCGAGAAAAATGTATCCGGGCAAAAATATTCTGTCCTTCCGGGAGACTCCTTCTGTCAGCGGACAGGACGGGCTGGATGTGCAGAAGAAAACAGATGGTGCGGTGAATATCGTTGGTGAAGCGGCCACGCACAGCGTTGTCAGTTATGTCATTCAGGCAGCCCAGGTGGCTTCCGAATATACGCTTTTTACGCATCACGGCAAAACATTACCCAATCTGATCAGCGCTTTGCGCAACAGTCTTGTCGCTTCGGGAGCCTTCAGCAATGAGAAGATTGCCGAGGTCCAGGTCGTTGAGGCGCTCGGCTTCAATGTTCATCTGGTATTGCGTGCCGGCAAACGGTATATCGAGCGCATTACTGAGATCATTCCGGCAGATTCACAGTACGAGTATCCTCAGGAATATAAGAACCAGGAGACTCCTATGGAGAAGCTGGATGCATTCATGGATACCATGTCCGAATATTTCGGACGGATGACAGACCGGCGTGCTTACAGCTATACAGATATTATCGTGTGGGAAGCCGGGGAGTACGTAGCGAAGCAACCGATCAGCAGCCGGAAAAGGGAAGAGATGCTGAAGAATATGGATAAAGATGAGGCGGGACGTTTCGAAGCCTTTATCGAACAATATTGGGGGCAGTCCGCATGAATCTGCAAATGGTAATGCCCATTGTCCTGATCTCGCTGGGCCTTCTGCTGGCTATTCTGCTCATTCTGCTCAGTATCGTGCAGCGCAAATTAAAAGGAACACAGTATCAGGAGCAAAGACGCCTGAAGGCACTGCTGCCAACACGAACCAAGGAGAAAAAATGGCTCGAGCAAGCACATAAAGCCTATCCGGTATTGGATGAGCTGCCGGTGGTGAAGAAGCTTCTGCACCGGATCCGTTCACGCCTGATGATCATCCATGCCGGGAATGAGATCATGGTCAGAAGCCGTTCGGCTGCATTGACGGTCATGATCCTTGCCTGCATCCTGCTGATCTCGCTGCTGTCCTTCTTCTGGACTACCTCTTGGGTAAGCCGGGTGACCATTATGCTGGTCTCCATCTACATGGGAGGGATACTGAGTGATCTCTTCATCGGACGGTTAGTGAAGCAGATGCTGTATGACCAGTCCTCGATGATTCTGGACATCCGGCATGAATATCATCAGACGCATATGGTACAAGTCAGCCTGGAGAATTCGGCGGAGCGTTCTAAGCCGATGGTTGCTGTTCACGCCCGGCAGATTGCCGGAATTCTCGCGGCAGTAGACCCGGAGGATGAGCTGCAGAAATATTATGAAGTGGCGCCGAACCGGTACATGAAGCAATTGGCCGGAGTCAGCTACAAGATAGGCGAATACGGCGATGCGGATATTCATAAAGGAGAACGTTCCATTTACTTATCCATGCTCGGTAACATCAGAGAAGAGATCCATATGGATATTAACCGCCGGGAGCGGATTGACCGGCTGCTGTACGGCATCGTATTTGTGGCGATTTCACCAGTCTTCATGCTGGACCCGATCCGTAACTGGGCGGAGAATATGTTTCCGGTGGTATCTAATTACTATAATTCTGCGTGGGGGCTGTACTCATTAATCCTGCTGTATATCACTTTTATTGTATCTTTTATTGCATTGCGGATTCTCAAGGGTGTGGATGAAGATACCCAGGCGATCAAGGATGAAGGGAAATGGCTGAACCGGCTGCTGAAACGGAAATGGGTCTTCCGGGCAGCAGACCGGATTACTCCGGCAGAGCATGAGCCTGTTCATTTCAAGGTTGCCCGGCGATTGAAGGATGCCAACTCGGGGTTGTCCCAGCATGCTTATTATCTGCAGAAAAGCTTAACGGCAGCAGCGGTTTTCCTGCTGGTTCTGGTGCTTCAATTCTCTATTCACGGGAGCATCAGGCATAACCTGCTGCATCCTAATGTGCAGATTACGACAGGCGGCAATCAGACCGAATCGCAAAGGATGCTCAGCGAGGAACGGTATGCTTTTGAACAATCTTTAATGGGCGAACTGATAGCTAAGGATATTACACCGGATGAGATGCTGATCTATATTCAGGAGAAAGCGGAGAACAAGCATTTTTTGCAGTTCAATACGGATCAGAATGCGTATGCGCAGCAATTGATTCACCGGGTAGACCAATATCATCAGGAGTATTTCAAATGGTACGAGCTTCTGCTGGCCTTTACACTAGCTTTTGCCGGCTTCTATGTGCCCGATCTGTTCCTGCTCATCCGCACACAGCTCCGGAAATGGGAAATGCAGAATGAGGTGGACGGCTTCAATACCCTCTCCATGATGTTATCCCAATTTCCCAATATCAGTGTGTATGAAATGATAGAGTGGCTGCACCGGTACAGCTATATCTTTGAGCGGCAGCTGCTGCGGTGCATGCTGGATTATGAGGCAGGTGGCTGGGATGCCATAGACCGGCTGAAGGAGGATGCACGGTTCGTACCCCTCGAACGTCTGGCCGACCGCTTGCAGGTTGCTGCAGATCTGATTCCGGTGAAGAAGGCGTTCGATGACATGGATGCAGAGCGGGCGTTCGCCATGGATCAGCGCAAGGAGCACTATGAGAAGGTAATCAGCAGGAAAAACACACTGGGTAAAATGTTCGGGTTCTTGCCGATGCAGGCAACGTTCACCTTATATTTACTGCTTCCCTTCGTCTATATGGCCTTCCAGCAGCTGGGTGACCTGACTGTTGTAACTGGCAAAATGTGAAGGAGATACAGGCATGGAGAATATAGCAAGCTTCTTGAAGACCACGATATCCATTCTGATTACACTAGCCATCATCTCAGCGGGGCTGTTCCTCTGGGGGAAGACACAGCCAGTAGTCGAGCTGGCCAACAGCCAGGCGGCCGTACAGGCCAGGGAGCTCTCCGAGCAGCAATATGCCGCCTTCGACAATCAGCTGGTCAGCGGATCACAGATTCTGACCGCTTACCGGCGGTATGAATCGGAGCAGAACTTCTGTCTATATGTGGAGCGGCCTTATGTCTATGGTCAGCCTGATGCTAATAGATACATTAGTATGAATCCAAGCGAATCCGGCTACTGCCGTGCGTTTGATTATTCATGGGGAGCTTTTAAAGAAGGAACGGGGAATGATTCTAACACAGTGAATGACAAGATGATTACGGATGCTTCTGGAGGATTCTATATCAGTCCCCAGTCCAGGTTCAGGGCGACGCTAATCAAAGACCACAATGAGCGGATTGCCGCTATCTACTTCAGGGCTAATTAAAGGAGGGCACTATGGAAAATATCTCAACAGGACTCAAATGGGTCATCGGGATCATCGTTACCATTCTGATTATCGCAGCCGGAGTCAGCATCTATCTGGTGATTAACAACTACTTCATCCGCGCCCAAGAGCAGACGCTGGCTCAGACCCAGATGATTAACCAGGCAGAGTTCAACAGCTACGATAACAAGGATGTCTCCGGCCAGGATGTAATTAATGCGGCGATGCGTTATAAAGGGCGTCCGCAGTTCGCGATAAAGATTTATACAGGGGAGAACCAGACTAAAGGATTTTATGCTGAGAATACGTATGGAGTTAATTATAAAGATTTGGATTCTGGAGTGGTGGAGTTGGATCAGACAGAAAGTGGAGACGTCAGAAGTGTTTCTGCAATGCTGGATATAAAAAATGATGATTGTAACGTGAATACGCTGGGACGCTTCCACGCTCAAGTATACAGAGACAAGAACCAAGAAGTCAGACTCATTGTGTTTAGACAGCCTTAAAATAACGTGAGAGGAGAGCAACTATGGAGAATATATCAACTGGACTTAAATGGGTGATTGGAATTATAGTAACTATTCTAATTGTTGCGGCGGGTGTAAGTATTTACCTGGTGATTAATAATTATTTCATCCGCGCCCAGGAGCAGACGCTGGCTCAGACCCAGATGATCAATCAGGCAGAGTTCAACAGCTATGATAATAAGGTGGTTTCCGGCCAGGATGTAATTAATGCAGCAATGAAGTTTAGAGGACGTCCGCAATTCTCCATTCTAATTAAAACCGGAGTGAATTTGGCGGGCTTCTACGCAGAGAATACTTATGCAACTTATTATGGTATTCCCGCAGTGTCAGAAGATAACCCCACTGCTAGTTTTAAGGAAAATTCTTCGGCAAAACCGCACAGTGTCTCAGAAATGCTGGATCAGAGTATAAAATTGGGAGATTCAGATAACTACAATGTAAATACGCTTTCACTATTTAAAGCCACCGTATTTAGAGATAAGAATGATGAGGTCAGATTAATCGAATTTGATCAAAATGAAGTTAAATGAAAAACGGGATCCAGTTCCTCCTAACCCTCTTTGCCTGGATTTTGTTCGCTATGGGCGGCTTTACGTTTCTGCGGCTGGAAGGGGAGAACTCTGCTGCGGAACTCCGGCAGCCGGAGCAGCGAACAGTTGCATCGGCGCTATACACAGGAACAGGTGATTTGAAGCGGATAAGCGGAGAGCAAGTGCTGGGCATGATCCCTGCGGCGCTCGAGGGGGACTATATTTTATATATCGACGGCATGGTTATTAATGAAGCTACAGACCTTACAGCAATTGATTTACGTGGAGTGCCGGATGCGGCTTATCAGTTAGAGGTTACCCGGACGGATGAGATGATTAAGCAAATCTCTGCCACCCGTTGAGAAAGGAGAGCCTGTATGGCAGATGCACTGAAAGGTGTAATTATCGTAATTCTACTGGCCTTCGTGTTCGGGGTGTATCCGGCATTCCGCCAATCTGAAGTTGTCGAGAGGAATACTAAGCTTGCAGCCAATGCAGCAGTAGTGGAATTCGTCGATACGGTTCGCAGTAAGGGGTATGTGGACGTAGGCGATTATGAGCTGTTCCTTCATTCGCTCGATGCTTCCTACGGTGTATTTGACGTCAAGCTGGAATATTACAAAAAGAATCTGCAGCCCTTATACGGTAACCCGGATGATTACTCCACATTCCAGAACAGCTTCAGTGTACGGTTCGATGGCTATTTCACCAAAGATATACTGAATGTCTTGTATCCGGCTTCAAGCGCTTCAATCCCAGCGGATAATCCCCAGAGAAGATTCACTATGCATGTGGGCGACTTATTCAATGTCCGGCTGGAATCCGAAGGTACAACGCTGGCCTCACGGATGCGCTCTCTGCTGTTTCATAGTGAACTGATTCCGGTCAATCTGAAGTACGGGGGGATGGTACGTAGTGAAGCCCCTTAGTGTGGTGCTTATTTTTCTGATTCTGATCATCCCGCTGGTGCTTATGAATGACACGCGGGCGGAGCTTCAGTTATCCAATCAGGAGATGTATAAACGCTACTCGGATGACTTTCAGTCTGCGGTGGATGATGCGGGCGGCTATCTGGCACGGCTGGAGAAGCAGCCAACCACCACAGCGGTGCATTACGGGAGGGAACGGCAGCTGCAGATGGATCAGGATGTGCTCAGTGTATTTTACAGTAATCTGGCCATGAAGTTTGGACTGGAGAACAATCAGAGCGCAATCAATAATCTGAAAATACATATACCTGCACTGGTGATGTTCGGTTATAGCGGATACACCTTAGTGACTCTGGACGACACAGCCAGCTACAGCGGAGATAAAGAGTTGACACCCGTCAGTTGGCCTGAACGGCCCTATTACTATAAGCTGAGGAACGGTAATTTGCTCTATTTTACCTTGGATGATCACGCACGGGTGTATGATACGGGCTCTAATGAATTCTATGAAGGTGAGTATGCAGCACTGACTGCGGAGACCAATCTTGACCCGCTTACTTCGATCGATAGATTTCGTGAGGTGAGGCAGAGTACGATCACTTCACTGGTGGAAAAGGATTTGGCCACAGCCATTAACAGGCATCTGGAATTGGTGAGACGGATGGGATTATCCGTGCAGTTCACCCTCCCGCGCGGCTTACACGAGCAGTCCATACAGGACACCGGTATTATGGCATTTATCCAGGGATATCCGCTTCCGGGCGGAGAGTTGCTGGATGCTTACTCCTTAGGCAGCGGGGCGGTCATGCATCGGAAGGGTCTGGTCGGAACCCGGAATGCCGCAGGCAGGCATATCGCTTACGGAGAAAGCTGTCTACCAGCTGGAGCTACTGTGATAGAAAGCCTATTCGATCCGGAGGAGGCTGTGCGGAAAGGGTATTTTATAGAGGATTGTTCGGTTAGGTGAGTCTAATATTTTTTGAAACGAGAGGGTGTTATCTATGAATAATAATCTAGTGAAAAGCATCAAAAAAATAATGCTGGTTCTCGTACTGCTGGCTACAGGCCTAGCTTCATTTCCAACCTCCGGAGTAAGGGCAGATTCTGTTCAATTCAGTGATATTCCGGCTAATCATTGGGCGAAAGGCGGAATTGACTCAGCAGTAAAAAAAGGCATTGTAGTTGGATATCCCAGCGGACTATTTATGCCGAACGCGAATGTAAGCCGTGCAGAATTTATTAAGATGATCGTGACTGCCACTGGTCAAAATGTGGAGACGACGGAAGGTAAATGGTATGAAGGCTACGTTAATGCTGCGGAACAGGCCAAGCTGTACGTTACCAGTGACTTTGCTAATTCGGAGCTGGAATGGAATGCGAAAATAACTCGTAAGGAGATGGCACGTATTGCTGCACGTGCGACTGGATTAGAGACAAAAGAAGATGACAAGTGGATGTATCTGGCTACGAAGACGGGCTTAATCTCTGGACTGGGCGCAGGCAAGCTTGGAGAAAAGGAAAATACCACTAGAGCCCAAGCAGTAGTTACTGTGGAGCGCGTATTGACTGTTAAAGGCGGAGGTAAGCTGCCTATAGATAAGTATGCCGTGGGAAGCGCAGAATTGGTCTGGCACAAAACGAATATTTTTACGGTAATGCCCGAGATTATGACAACTGGTGATCCTGTGAAGGATTTAACCGTGGCAGATCTTTGGAAAGAAGATAAGATGAAAATCACTTCTAAGGATGGTCTTTATAGCGCAGAAATTGATGAATTGATTGTAATAGACTTAGCTGACAAAAATGATCCGAATTTAGCTCAAATTCCTGATTTAGCTACTTTGAAATGGAAAAACACTTCTGATGGTACATCAGATGGAATGAGAATCCTCGGAAAATACATGAATAGTTACTTGCTCTATTCTAAAAGCCATGTGAACTTCAATAAAGATACTACAAGATATTCACCCTACAGTCATTATACAGTTTATTTTTCAGGTCTTGATAATTCTGATCGAATGGCCTTCGTCAATGGGGATTTAAATTCTCAAGCATTTGTATTTCAAAAAAAACCATTCGATTTACCAATAACTATAATACCCAAAAGTGGGTGGGTGAATAAGAGAGGCATATCTGTATCTATTGATGTCCCGTCCTATGCTGCTTACTATTCCTTACGAAATGAAATTATAAGAATTGCAGGCCCTAATCGTATTCAATAACAAGAGAGGTGGAGAAGCATTGATATTAAAACGATCAAAAATCATAACAATGATAAATATAGTATTCTTTATCCTCGTTATTTTTTTGATCTTGTTCCTACAATTCAAACCGGTACCAATGAATGCTGCGGGTACAGACGAGGTTTTGTTGCAAACAAAGGATCTGCAGTATCAGGCGAATAATGAAAATCTGAAACGTGCCTATCAATCCGTCTTCAATAATAATAAAGAATTAAAAACAGTTCCATTCACGCTTAATGTAGGGGCAGGTAAAATAATCACAAAGATTATATTGAAAAAAGATAATCAGATCTTACAGACAATTAGCGTAAATGCTCAATCGTATAATCAAACTTTAACATTGAATGGAGAACCCGTTGCAGTAAAATCTGTAGGAAATGTAGCAAATGGGAGCTGGTTTGCCTGGAATAGGAGTATTGCAGGGACATCCTGGGAACCAGGTCTAGGGGGGACTTGGCATTATGACACCCCAGAGAATAGTACTAAAGGTGTTGAAGTAATTGGGGGTATAGCAAGAGATAAATGGCCCGGAAAACGGATTATTATGGACAATGTCCCCTTTCAAAGAGATAAAGCCTTCTATAGTGTCGGTGCAGTAGATTATGGAAGTTTTGCTACTTCATTAATAGATAATGATTCTGATAGGCTAACAGCAGCTAACCCTATGCAGATTGGTACCAATGTTAAAATTGTCGATGACAAATTAATAGAAGGGCCTGGTGGCGTAAAAGGAAAAACTGATCCAAGCACCGTGATCAAAGATTACAAAGTAACAGATTTAGAGCATGGACTTGTAACCTATGGGCAAGATTTTGGCCATGAGGGATACAGAGTTAATATTGCCAGCAATGGCTCCTCGGCCATGATGTATTATTTCGCGAATTATGAATTTGATATCAAATCCTTTACTTACCGTTACCCTAATATCTTTGAAGTATATGTGAAAGAGGGACCTGGAACATCGCCCACCCCTACCCCTGGGCCCACCCCTGGTAACTCGTCAGTAAATTGCACTGAGCCTGTTCCAGCCTCAGTGATCCCGGGTGAGTATCTAGAACCTGGAGTGACTGCCGAGATCCGGGCGGATCAGCGCGGGAATGAGCAGTTTGATGTTCTGCAGGGTATTCCAAGCTCAGAAAGTTTGTATGGGCACACTTCTACCCGAGATTATCTGTATAAGAATAACTTTGTTCAGATGAAAGGAACATGTACTTATGAAATTAAAATCAAAAAAACATATACCTTAAAATGGGACCCTACTAAACCTGCTCCTTCCGGGACAGGGACTGTACCCGCTCCAACCAGTGAACCGAAGGAAGTTGAATACTCCTACAGTATCAATCGTCCGTATTCTTATTGGACGATTGATACTCTGGAAGTCTACTCTCTGGCCAAAGCGGTATTAATGAATGATGCTTTTTCCGGCGGGAAAATCATTTTGGAGCCTAATGGCTATACTGCTCCGGTTTTTTCAACGGAAACCACAGGCAAGTATTTTCCTCCTGAGGTTCCCCCCGCTATTTCTGTACCAGGCTCTACTGTGGATGGGGGGACTACCCGGCCGCAACCAAGTGATGAAAAAGAAACATTCCGGTCAAAAGCCGAGGAAGCTGCAAAGAAAATCAAAGTGAAAAATGACAGTCTTATCTTCACCGGTCAAACAATAATGAATGGAAACGAAGCTGTTGAAGAGGGGATTCCGCCTACGACGATCCCGAACCCTCTGCCTATTGGGGACAATTTGTTATTTAGTCCAGGGCACATCATTGAGCCCACTCATTTGAATGCTCCAAATCTTATCAGTTCGGGGGAAGTAACCTACACTCCAATGGACGGGAATATTAAGGGGGGGACTGAGGATAAGGTATATTCCATAAGTGGCATTAACTCCGTGACTGTCCATACCCCAGTCGTCAATTACTCCCAGCTTCCTGATGACAACCGGCCGTTCGACCAGCGGATGGTGCCGGACATGATACGGACGGTGCTGATCCTGGACCGGCCCTTCACTGTATATTTTACGGAGAGCGGTCAGCATCTGGGGATTCCGGGGTATGGCAACCGGGACTACGCTAAATATACGAAGGACAAACGCATTCAATTTCCGTTCGGGGTGTTCCAGGGCAGTCAATACTATCCGGACAATACCTGGATATCCATCCCGGTGGGCACTCCCGCTATGACTTTTACCCTGCCGACCTGGGTGAACGAAGGGGACTATACGGTGCGTACTCAGTCCTGGGCGATTAATGCCCCGTCAGACGGTGAATATCTGTGTCAACAGAACCTGAATGGAGATCTTGTCAATTACTGTGCAGCGGAAAGCTTCAATGTGGGTGTGGTGGGTCGGCTGTTTGATTTTAGAATCTGGGATATTGGAGATTTCCGGTTTGAAAAGGTATTTCGCACCGGAACAGGCACTCTTGCGCATAGTACTGCAATGTACTACACCGGCGGCAATGATGAGAACGGAATTCCCACAGCTTTGAGCGGACAGCCACAATGGCAGCTGCCGATCCGCAAGGGTTCTCATCCCACGGAGCAATTGACGGTACCGCATAACGGGTATTCCTTTCTGTTTGATTTTCGCACCATCGGGAATCTGTGGCAGCCGGGCGAGGGGATAAGGATTGAACCCAGCTTCTACTTCATCCCCAAGACTGGAGGTGCTGCGGCCCCTGTAGATCTGTACTATGACATTTCCGGGTCGCAGAATAAGCTGATTGGAGTAGGCTCTTCCAAGGACAAGCTTAGCTATAGCCGTACTTACCGCCTGGCAGATGGCTTGCGGAATATTGCGGATGGTGAGCTATCCACTTCAGCCAGCTACGAGTATAACTATATACTCACTCAGGAAGAGCGGGAGAAGAAGCCTTGGATCAAATTCTACCCGCAATATCTGAAGCGCAAAACCAACATCGGAGCAGGCTATAATCTCGAAGTATTGTCCTACAAATCCCGTACCCTAGTGGGTCCAACGGACATCCCGGCAGTCGTAGATCCAATCACGGCAGTCCGCAGTGTTCAGCACTGGTATGGCGAATATAACCTGCCCATTGCCCCATATATCCTGCCGAAAGGAACGAATCTGCTCAACCTTGCTAATCAATACGGGGGCACACTGGATGGGCATGAGCCAGAATTCATTACCGGCGGCTACATCCTTGTGAAGTTTGAAATCTACACCCTCAAGAACGGAGATGCAGATACGCGGATACTTGGCTACAAGGCGCCGATTGCGAATATGTGGGCGATCGAGGGACAGATGACAGGCGCAACAGATGAACAGGGACAGACCTTTTACTTTTCATCCGGGGATATCATGCTCTTCGAATCGGATTTCTCGGTGCGTAATGACTATCTGGGGCAGGGCAGATAAGATATTGAATTAAATTCCTTAGTAGTTAAAAATAATATTTAAAGGGATTATATATAAGATTATTGAGTCCATTGACCGATAATAATGGAAGAGCACACGGATGCTATATTAATGAATTTGGAATTTCTCATAGAGTTACAGGACTTTCCGGATTCATTTTTATATAAAACATTAATCAAAGGAGCGGTTAATTATGGCAAGCCCTAAAGTAACATTGGACTATGAAGGATTGAAGAAGCAGGCAAGCGTTATCCTGAAGCAAAAGGCGGATTTCGACACCTTAATTAAAAACGTAAAAACTACCACGCAGAATCTTAATCAGGTATGGGATGACGCTGCTGCCAAGAATTTCACAGAAAAGGTTAATGCTATGGACAAAACGTTCAAGCAATTCTCCGAGGCACTGAAGGGTTTAGGAGATCACATGAACAATGTATCCGATAAGTACAAAGAGCTGTCGCAGGCAGTCATTAAGGCACAATCCGGCTTCTAAAAAGGTTTCGTTAATACCCATACTCCATGAGCTTTACTACATAAGAAGACAATTAGCTATGCAGAACGCTGCATAGCTAATTTTATGAGCTGCAAGCGGGGAGGAAGCATATGGCTTCAGCAAAGCTTATATTCGATACCGATCAAGTCCGGCGACTGCAGACGAAAATAGGACAGGTGAGCCAGGATACGAACCGGCTGTATCTGCAGTTGAAAGGCCAGTCTAGCGGCTGGAGCGGTATTCCAGTGGGAGACCACCTGATGAAAGCCCAGGTGCTGATAAACGAATTAACCGTAGAAGCAGAGAAGCTGGAGGATATTATCCGAACTGCCCTTAGGGGTGTCGAAGGACTTCAGGAGGAGAATACACGAAATGCGGCCCAGTTGACCCAGCAGTTTAGTTTATTTGCAGGGATGCTTGGAAGGGATGGAGCACAAGAGGTGGGGGGACGGAGTTCAATCCCGCCTTTTGTGCAAAATGCGGCTACGAATCTAATCCGTTCGTTCGCTGTCCTGCCGGGACGGGATGAGCTGGATAGCGATCCTGCGGTGAGACAGCTCCGGTTGACCCTCCAAGCCTCAGGGCCGGGAAGCCTCGGAGCTATTACTGCTGAGAGTAAGCTAAAGGATATCTTCACAGCGCGGGATCAGATTGCGCAGGCACAAATGGCTTTTAAAGTCTACGAGAGCTTTGGGAACAAGAGTCAGATGAATGCAGTGCATCTGAAGGCAGAAGAAGCGCGCCAGACACTGGCTTCGCTGGGGATAGATGAAGTGCACTATACAGCGGGTAAAGACCTGAGTATGTACTTCAAGCAACCGGCGCTTCAGGCATGTGACTACGATCCGTCCATCCTAACAAAGAATGTGCCGCTGCCGAAGAATGAATCTTATCTGCTGCTGCTGCGGATGGCTATGGAGCCTGGAGATAAAGGCGGGTGGGCGAAAGGACAGTTGCAGGCTATTCATGCAGGAGGTATCATGCCAGACTTGACGAATTGGGAGAGCCAGCCGGCCAAAAAGGATTTTATAGATAAATACCTGGTGGACCCGCTCATTGAACTATTTACAGGAGAGAAACCGCAGCCCAAGACGCAACTGGAGCAAGTCCTCTCCGCCCAATTCTATGGTATGCAAATCGAGCAGCAATTCGTACTCAGTGATCTATCCAGCGAGTTCGAATCCGTCTTGCGTGGAGCAGCCAGTGCAGACCGGATTAGTGAAGTCTTCGGGACGGGAACCGTTAATGTGAAGACCGGAACGCCAAAGAACAGACAAATAGAACCTGAGGCTGGAATAACTGGAAACTCTTTTGGTAAGATAAAAGCGTTGGATGAGTTAGAAGTTAAAAACCCCGCGAAATCTTTGCTGGATGATTTCGATCCTGGGTTTAAAGGGGTTGGGGATTTTGCTTACGTTCAAAAAGTTGAACTGTTCCAAGTGAGAACACAGGCAATTCGAAATACATTGTCAAATAAATATAAGAATTACGGTAATGTTGCGGTGGCGGATGTGAATATAACCGGGCTTAAAACAGAGTTTAAAGCACATAGTAGGATTCATCAGGATAATCATGATGGATTTTCTTCAGTAACAGGGGAAGGCCAATTTCCTGCAAAATCAGTGAACCAAAAAGGAGAAGTAGACGGGGAAGGAGCTTTTCCAAGGAATAATGATACAGAGCGAAAAATTTTAGAAGATATAGCACATCAATTAGGGAATAACAAGCAAACTAAAGGTCAAATTGATTTATACACAGAATTACCAGCTTGTAGAAGTTGTTCCGATATTATTATAAAATTCAGACAAGAGTACCCTAATATTAAATTGAATGTTTACTCTGGTGAATTTAAAAATTAGATGGGGAGCGGGATCGATGTTAAGTAATTATAAAGAACTTGAACAGTTTATTACAGAAGATTTTGAAGAATTTTTGGAGGAAGGTTTATCATTATCGCAAGTAACAGAAAAATTGCTTGTTGAATATCATCGTGGAATCGTAAGGAGTAACGTTGAAAAACTAGTTGTTTATTTGACAGTTGCTCTTCTTTCTCTTGAAAAAAATTATCTTAGAGAAGATATACAAAGTGAATTAAATAGTATTATTGATATTTCCTCCACAACATTAAAGCAAGAATTAGCAACTGAGGATGCTAAGAAGGTTTTGCAGGATATCGAAAAATATAAACAGAGATCGATGAATGGGTAGAGGAAGGGAAACACATGAAAGATTGGAGTTACAAAGAACTCAGAGAATACATTTGGAAATTGATGTAATCAAAGTTGGTGATAATCTTACAAGCGGTTACCCAACAGGCAAGATAAAAGCATCACGCCCATCAGGTTTTTAATTTATAAATTAATTGGAGACATCAAAATGTACAAAGAACTAGATAACCTTTTATGTGCTGATACAACAGTAGATTCTTGGTACGATGATGGCTGTGTCATTACAAGCGAGATACTCTCGGATTTTGATCCAAGGGATTGGGATGAATTGTCTAATCAAGTGCTTAGTAAACCAATAGATTGGCAGAGGAAATTAGCATACTGTTTGGATAATGAATGCAATGTATATGAACTTAATATTCTACTGTCATTGCTCGCTATAAATGATGAGGAATTATTCGAGATATGCATTGATACACTGCGGAGTTATACAGATCAAGACGGTAAAAAAATGATATTGGATAACCAGGAGATATTTAAACGGGTGAACGATCTATTACTCACTGCTAACCTACCAGTAAAAAAAATCCTTCAAGATTTTCTTGCAAAAATTCATTTGTGATTTTATGATAATCTGCCTATTTTTGTTGTCTTTGCAATAATCGCCTCCCAGCAAGATCACAAGCTATTTAAATTCTATGTGAAGAATTATTAATCAAATACAATCCCAATGAGTTATCAGGATTGGTCAAGAGGAGGTTCAATAGTTATCCGCTTTAAAATTTGTAAATGAGCGAGGTGACGTTAGGCAAGTTGATTATAATTCAAAGATTGAGAGTTAAAGATATGCTTGAGAGTAAGACTTTGAGGTGGAAAATTTGAAAACCAATCTTGAACAAGCCAAAGAAAGAATTTTGGGAATTGACTGGAAAATTGTGTCAGTAGATAAACCGTCACATGTGATCCTGGTAACGGAATTTATCAGAAGAGGTAATATGTTTTTGGATTTTAACTCCAAAGATAATAATAGACGTGCTGTATTTAATGCTTCCGAAATCATTGATTTTAGGATGCCTGATAGCATAAAAGAGGAAAATAGTAGATTGTTAAGTGTTCAGTTAGACTGGACTACAGAATATCTTTGCGATTTTTACCTTGAATGGGCATATGCGATGGACAAAGAAGTACTTATCGCTCATCAATTTCATGATCTTTATGACCCAATTATTAAGTTGTTTGAGAGAGGGGGAAGAATTAGTTATCATCATAATGAGTTAATATGTGGAAATCATGCATGGGGGCGTAGCTCTGGAGCAATAACGCGGGATATTCCTCCACAAGACATAAGTGATGAAGCTTTAGACAGAATTGACGATGATAACGGTGAACATATGAAAGAATGGAATTATACAGAACTTAGTGAATACATACGTGAAGTTTTTAATAATTCAATAAGTGATGGACTAAATACTCTCCAAGCAGGAGGGAGATGCTTGTATGAGTTATCCAATGTTATAGAGGAGGGAGAAGTTGAGAAAATTATATTTTATGTTTGCCTAGCAGATTTACAAATTGATAAAGGTGTAGTCTCACAACGAATCCTCGATGAAGTGAATAATATTATTAAGGATTTTAATATTGATAAATTCGCCAATGAGTTAGAGACGGAAGATATTGAGGATTTGAGCAGACTTGCTCATAAAGTGAAGGGTAAGCTATGTATTTAATTGATGCAAAAAAACGAATAAATAGTATAAACTAGGATTTAGCTTAGGATAGAAATATAATAGAAATATATTTTGAATTTCCCAAAAACAGGAGGACTACCAAATGACCAAGACTGATTTCGCAACGTATCAATGGATGAATGAGGGGAACATCCGGTTTGAGGATGACAGTATTATATTACAAGCCACTGCTAACAGTGATTTTTTCTGCAACAACGGGGCGGTTGCGGAAGAAGGGCTGACGCCTGAGAGTCTGACCAACGCGCCGTTCTTTTATACAGAAGTATCCGGGGATTTCGTGCTGCGGGTGAAGGTGAGTCATGACTTCCGGGACACGTACGATTCTTCTTCCATTATGGTGATGCAGGACCTGTCGGTCTGGGCCAAAGCTTGTTTTGAACTGACGGATTTCGATACCCACGCAGTGGTCAGCGTAGTTACGAACCAGACCTCGGATGATGCGAATGGCTGTAACATTGACGGCAATGAGGTATGGCTGCAAGCCGCCAGATCCGGGAATGCCTTTGCTTTTCATTATTCGATTGACGGCGTACGGTTTGATATGATGCGGTTCTTTACTCTTCCGGTGGGAGACACAGTCAAGGTTGGGTTATTGGCGCAGGCCCCTACTGGCGATGGCGGGGATAGAATATACAAGCATTTCTCACTGGAACAGCGGACGGTGAAAAATATAAGAGCCGGCGTATAAGCCGGCTTTCTTCCGTTGAACCAGCCGCTCCGGCCGGAGCTTAGCTCGAACCTTTGGCCTGTCTGGGCCAGATGAAATAGGTAACAGTGATGATCAGGTCAATGCCGACCACGACGGACCATACGGTCAGGATACTTAACAGCGCCTTCGTGCGGGCGGCATCGTCGATCCACAATATCAATCCATACAGAATACCAGCAGCGAGCACAAAAGAGAGCAAGTGCTTCACCCAGCCCTTGAAATAATGCCTGGCATGGTCCATGCCGTAACGCTTGGCCGGCTTCGCCCCTTGCTTGGTAACATAGTAGCGGAAGCGTTCGTCGGCCCAAGCGATCATGCTTTTACCGAATATAAGGGAAATGGAAATATACACGGCTGCAAGCGCATGTGCTGTCGTAGCAGTAGCGCCTCGTGCCAAATCCACGCCGGAGATCATTAACAGCAGGATATCGAGGACCGGAGTCATCGCCAGGAAAATCAGCCCCAGTGTAGGACGCTTGAAGATATAACGCGCTGTAAAGCCTGCAAGAATAACCACCCAGAACAATACCTCACAGGTAACAATCGCCCATGCAACCAGATTCATATCGCACCCCTTGTTATAGTTGATAGTAAGTATAGCCTAGTCGAAGTATAACAGCGGATTTTAAATAATACAACCGTATTATTTAAATTGTGCTATCATTTCGGGTATGCTACAATGTGGTCATGCCAAAAATTGTAGATCATTCCGAACGAAAATCGAATATTGCCGAAGCCACCTGGCGGGTCATTATCCGGCAGGGAATCAAAGGGGCAACAGTGCGAAATATTGCTGCCGAGGCGGGCGTATCCTTGGGCGCGCTGCGCCATTATTTCTCTACCCAGCAGGAATTACTGGAGTTTGCTATGAATCTGGTGAAGGAGCGCGTAACAGCGAGAATTGTGGACATTATGCAGTCGGAGCTTCCTCTACGGGAGCAGATTATGCGGGTGCTGCTGGAACTGATCCCCACCGACGACAGCAGCATGGCTGAGATGGAGGTATGGTTCGCCTTTACCTTCCATCTCAAGACTGCCGGGGAGATGCCTGCTGAGCTTAATGATGCGATCTATCCGCTGACTGTCCAAATTATTGACTATCTGAATCAGCAGGGGCTCCTCAAGCCGGGGCTGGATAAGGACGATGAGGCCGAGCGGCTGTATGCCCTGATTGACGGCCTGGCCCTTCATGCCATGCTTGAGCCTGACCGGATGAATAAACAACGTGTGACCCGGGTGCTGAATGTTCACCTGGAGTCTATCTGCAGAAGTGGAGTGGAACGGTAGATCCGTCCGCTCCACTTTCTATTTCTACCAATTTGTTCTAGAATGAATAGGTGCATATAGCAACCGGTTGGCGGGACCCGCCGGATTCAGAGAGGAGCAAGGGATTAATGAAATACCGCAGATTAGGTGGAACCGGACTGAAGGTCAGTGAGATCAGCCTGGGAAGCTGGTTGACCTACGGAGGATATGTGGAACAGGACAATGCCGTTAAGGCCATTGAAACCGCTTACTCCCTGGGCATTAATTTTTTTGATACCGCGAATGTCTATGAGAAGGGGGCGGCGGAAAAGGTGCTGGGAGCTACCCTAAGCAGCTATCCGCGCGAATCCTACGTGCTGGCGACCAAGGTGTTCGGGGTAATGGGCGACGGTCCCAATGACCGCGGCCTGTCCCGGAAGCATATTACCGAGCAATGCCACGCCAGCCTGAAGCGGCTGGGTGCTGAATATGTAGATTTGCTCTACTGTCACCGGTATGATTCGGAGACCCCGATCGAAGAGACACTGCGGGCGCTGGATGATCTGGTCCGTCAGGGCAAGGTGCTCTATGTGGGAGTCAGTGAATGGACGGCGGCGCAGATGACCGAAGCTCTTGCGGTTGCCGACCGTTATCTGCTGGATCATATCGTGGTCAATCAGCCGGTCTATAATATGTTTGAACGTTATATCGAGAAGGAGATTATCCCGCTTGGGCAGCGCAAGGGAATCGGACAAGTCGTATTCTCCCCGCTTGCTCAAGGTCTGCTGACCGGCAAATACAGCTCGGTCTCCGAGATTCCGGCAGACAGCCGGGCTGCCCGGATCGACTGGATGCGCAAAGGAATTACGGAGGAGAAGCTTACGAAGGTTCAGGAGCTGGGCAAGATTGCGGCTGAACTGGATATCTCTGTAGGCAATCTGGCGCTGGCCTGGATTCTGCGCCAGCCTAATGTATCGAGTGCCCTGGTCGGTGCTAGCCGCCCTGAGCAGGTGGAGGAGAATGTGAAGGCTTCCGGCATCGAGCTGAATGAGGGTATACTGACACGGATTGATGAAATTATCGGTTAAGAGAGAGGGAGGATACAGATGAAGGTTCTATTTATCGGAGGTACGGGGCTTATCAGTCAGGCGGTTTCCCGGCTGGCAGTGGAACGGGGAATAGAACTGTATCTGTTCAACCGTGGAGAGCGCAGCAGCTTCGTGCCGCAGGGCGCACAGGTGATACACGGTGATATCCGGGACAAGGAGCAGGCCGCCGAGGCGTTGAAGGGGTATGACTTCGATGTTGTAGTCGACTGGATTGCCTTCACGTCGGAGCATGTGCAGACGGATATTGACCTGTTCACAGGCAAGACGCGGCAATATATCTATATCAGCTCGGCTTCCGCGTATCAGAAGCCGCAGCGTAATTATCTGATTACCGAAGAGACTCCGCTGGTGAACCCCTACTGGCAGTATTCCCGGGACAAGATTGCTTCCGAGGAGCTGCTTCTGGAAGCGTACCAGAGCAGCGGCTTCCCGGTGACGATTGTCCGTCCCTCCCATACTTACGGAGATACAGCCATTCCGGCGGCGCTGACCAGCTGGAGCCATCCATGGTCCCTGGTAGAACGCATCCGCAAGGGACAGCCGCTCGTCATTCATGGCGATGGCACCTCGCTTTGGACATTGACGCATAATACGGATTTTGCCAAAGGCTTCGTTGGTCTCCTGGGACTCCAGGAGGCGATTGGAGAAGCGGTTCATATTACCTCGGATGAGGTGCTGAACTGGAATCAGATCTATGCGGCCATCGGGGAGGCAGCCGGCCGTGAGCCGAAGGTTGTACACATGTCTACGGACTTCATCGCTGCGAATACTCCGGCCGGAACCGCAGACGGGCTGATCGGGGATCAGGCGGTCAGCAGTGTGTTCGACAACAGCAAGATCAAACGACTGGTGCCTGACTTCCAGGCTACCCTGCCGTTCGCGGAAGGGGTGAAGCGGTCGGTGGCCTGGTTCGAAGCCAGGCCGGAACGCTGCACCTCAGACCATGACTGGTCCAAGATGCTGGACGGATTGATCGCTAAGCACGGAGTTGATGCGAAGCTTCTCAGCTATTATGTATAAGTAGATATTACAGATACAAGTCCTATAGATTACGCTGAGCAGGTGCTGTCCGTTAACGGATAGCGCCTGTTTCGCTTGCGGATCAATTAACCCTGAATATTAGGGATTGAGTAGGACGTTACGTCACAGTTTATAATAAAAACACGGTGCTTATAAATTTAGAACGGTAATACCTGGGGGGATTATATGGAGCTTACGGTGGGCAAATTCGCCAGCGCAGTCAACACGACGATAAGGACACTTAGATATTATGAGAAAATCGGGCTTCTTGTTCCTGCAAAGAAAAACGACGCTAATCAGAAAATTTATGCCAGAGATGACCTCAAGAAATTCTATAACATACAGTTGCTCAAGAGTATGGGCTGGCCGCTAATCGAAATCAAACAAATGCTTGAAGAGACCGCATATTCTTTTGGAGAAATCGTTGGAATGCAGGAGGCTGTGCTTCTGGATAAGCGAAATACAATAAACGAATCCTTGAAAATGATAGCCCGAATTAAGAATGTAATGAATGAAACGGGCGATTTAAGCAATGAAGATCTGATGTTGCTCATGAATACGATCCGGTTAGAAGAAGATCAAAGAATGATTTTACAACAATACTTCTCTGCAACCACGGTAGATAAAATCATCCCCCAAAACAAACGGCAACAGCAAGCCTTCGATCGATTAAACAAGAGGTTATTGTCTTTTTTTCAGGCTTCCCTTCACAGCGGACTGCGTCCTGATAGTCAAGAGGTACAACGAGAGCTAGAGGAACTGTTTGCCCTTATTCCGGTATCTAGGAACGAGCTTTTTCATTTAGACCGGCCCTTGGACAAACCATCGGAGGTTTTTAATGCTTTGTTGCCTGATGATATGGCTGAATTTTTCGGTGAAGCGATTCAGGTCTTTTATAACAACCAGTTTGAGGGAATGGGGGAATAGAAATTGGGTGAATTCAATGCCCGGCAGCATAATCAATGGTTGGTCCAAATGGTGTTAGGTTTAGTGCCGTTTCTGGTTTTAGGCTTAGCACTCATTGCAATTTTCCGGTGGGGTGAAATCACTCCCTATGTGAAATCCTTATTTGTTCCAAGCGGGATGTCTTTTCTTGAAGTTACCTTGCTGGGTCTGATCGTCGGTACGATTGTAGTGCTTATCTCTGTGGGACTTATCATAAAAACCAAAACGGTGCTTCCGCAGTCGGAAAGTACGGAGCATATACGTAATATCATGAGAACTCCAAGCGGCATTGCCGTCAGTTCACTGGGGGGAGGAATGGTTGAAGAGTTTTTCTTCAGAGGAGTATTAATCGGATTGTTTATCGGTTATAGTCCTATCCTTGATGGAATTGTAATCTGCATAAGTACTTTTTTATTTTGGATTATTCATATCCCGCAGTATAAAGGAGTGTATTTGGCTTACGGATTAGTATTTATCAATGGCCTAGTATTTGCTGTATTGTTCTATTTTACGGATTCATTGATTTCTTCCATCCTCGCCCATGCTATTTATAATCTGGGTATAGGGATCTACTTTACGCAGCTTACCAAATAATCTGTATGTCAGGCTGCTGCGAGGTTATAGCATGAAACCGGGATTCGTGAATATACTCTGACTACCGAAATCCCCACGAGTAAAGGAGTCCTGGCCATGCCGACACATCCTTACGTCTCCCGTTTTTTTGTGAATACCGATGCACGCCGTGACAAGCTGGTTTATGATTTGCCGGAAGCCTGGTGGAGCCGTCCGTATGAATACGAATGGTGTACCCATTTCATCTCACCGCATGATGTGGTACTGGACGCAGCCTGCGGAATTTCACACCCGCTCAAATTCTATCTTGCCGAGCATAGCGCTGAGGTCTATGCCTGTGATAAGGATGCCCGGATTCTGTCGCATGAAGCGATGATGCAGAATATCGCCGAGGATATCGGAGCAGCTGCAGCCCGTCAGGTGGAGGCCGGACCTGTGAACAGGCTACACTTGGCCCAGGCTGATCTGACCTCACTGCCTTATGAGGATGAGAGCTTTGATACGGTTTTTTGTATCTCGGTGCTGGAGCATCTGTCTGTGCAGGAAGCGGTCCTGGCCGTCCGTGAGTTTCATAGAACGCTTAACGGAGAAGGACTGCTGGTGCTGACCTTTGATCATCCGACGGTCAACCTGCCGCGGATGAATGAGATTCTGCTCCAGGCTGGATTTCAGTATTGGGGCGAGACGGATTTCAATCTTCCGGCAGATGCCGTGCGTACAGACCAGTGGGGCGGCCTGAGCTGCTTCCGGGCAGTGCTGAAGAAGGCGCAAATCTAGCAAAATTCATCCATCATTTGGTTGTTTCCTTCCCTTGTAGTAGAATAGCTTCAAGGCAGAAGAAAGAAGGAGACAATCTCATGGGGATGATCGGCAATTACCTGGATGTACATGCTGAATTGCTTCAGTCGATCCGGACGGAAGAAGTGAGCCTGCACGAAATCGGGCCCAAGCTGGATATCGATAAGTCCTGGCAAGCCCTGCATTATATACTGAATGGCGGACAGGAAGGCAATTCTTCGCCCCTGGGCGCTGCTGTCCCTCTGACCAGTCATTATATCGGTCACTATTCGGATGCCGAGGTGTTCGCCCTGGAACCGGATGAGGTGAAGCTGACTGCAGAGGCTCTGGAGGGAATAGAAGAAGCCTGGCTAAGGGAACACTACCCTTTCCGGCAGATGATGGAGGAAGGAGTCTACCCCCTTATGGAGGAGGATGAGGCGGAAGAATTCTTTGATTATATCTATACGTATTTCAAGGCCATCCGAGAGTTCTACCAGCAGGCAAGCGCGAGTGCATCCTGCGTTGTGTTCTATATTTCCTAGTCACAGTCATTATTATATTACATTAGAAAAAGGAGCTAGAGAACTTTGCGCAGATATGCTGTTATATTCATGATTCTGCTTCTGCTGGTCCCTGCCGCGGGGATAAGCGCCAAGGGGGCTGCCCCGCAGGAGGAGATCCGCCTTACGTTTGCCGGGGATATTCTGCTGGACGGCTTTGTCGGCGACCAGATTGCCAAGTATGGCGTAGATTTCCCGTTCGCCAAGGTAGCACCTATGCTACAGAAGGCCGATCTTGCTTTTGCCAATCTGGAGACTCCAGTCTCGGTGCGCGGGACTGCAGCCAGCAAGACGTTCGCCTTCCGTTCCAAGCCGGCAGCACTCGCGGGATTAAGCAAAGCGGGGATTGACGGTGTCACCATAGCTAATAACCATATTCTGGATTACGGCCGGACCGCGATGCTGGACACGCTGATTCATCTGGATAAGAACAATATTGGACACACCGGTGCAGGTGCCAATATGGATGAAGCCTTCAAACCTTATGTCAAGACCGTCAAGGGCAAGCGGATCGCCGTTCTGGGTACAAGCCGTGTGCTGTCTGACCCTTCCTGGTATGCAGGCAAGAACAGCCCGGGAGCTGCCTCAGCCTATACGGCAGAGCCGCTGCTGAGTGCGATTAAGAAGTCTGCCAAGGATAATGATTATACGGTTGTATATATTCACTGGAATCAGGAATTCAAGGATTACCCGGAAGCGTATGCCCGGAAGCTGGCCAAGCAGATGATCGACAGCGGGGCAGATATCATCCTTGGCGCGCACAGTCATTGTCTGATGGGTATTGAATATTACAAGCATAAGCCGATCTATTATTCACTGGGTAACTTTGTATTCAACCGTTCTACACGGGGCGGAGACAAGACCCTGCATTCCATGCTGGTTAATTTCACCATTAACCCGTCAGGGGTGACCAGCAGCATTACTCCGGTCAAAATCATTGGCGGCCAGCCGAATTTCATGGGGGATGCCTACAATAAAGAGACCATCAAGAAGCTGAACCAGCTCTCCTTCAATGCGAAGATTGCAGCGAGCGGGGCAGTCAGTGAGAAGCTGTGAAATAAGCCGCGTAACAGTTCTTATCAATGAATCTGTATGATCGATCTCTTACAGCCCGGGGAGCCGCTTCCTAATCCTCCTTGGGCTGTTTTGCGTTTTCCCGGTATTCTTCATTTTGTGCTATTCATTCTTAGCATTGTGCTAACAGCGCGGAGTGAATCTGCTCTACAATATGAATATTAGTTCTGCCAAGAGGGATGACGCAGAAGTGGTGCTGCGGTCCGTTTCGGAATAGAATAGCTATAACGAATTCCATGCAGAGGATGTCCAGTGAATGATGCCCAAGCTTAAGAAGTACATGCCTTTCACCTATAAAATGATGATTCCTTATCTGCTGCTGGTTCTCCTCACGGATGTGTTCATCGGCTATATCTCCTATTCCATGCTGACGGATTCCAGGACAGAGATGGCCGAGTCCAACATCCGCACAGGCATGGAGCAGTCGAGGAACAATATCCGCTATCAGATGGATGAAATACAGCGGATGTCGGACAACCTGTTCGGCAGCCAGCCGTTCCAGCGTGCGCTTGAGCTGAAGGGGACGCCGTTTGAGATCTATCTGACGATGCTTGACGAGATTATACCCCAGATTACCGCGCCGCTGCAGTTGTTCGGGAACAAGATCCGCTTCATGCTCTACACCCCGAACCCAGATCTGAACATTGTGTCCGGGGATAATCTGGATGAGCCGATCATTACCAGCGATTACTATATACTGCCACTGAATGATATTGCCGGCAGTGAATGGTACCGGTCGCTCAAGGATTCCAAGCGTGATAATCTGTGGCTGCAGATTGATACGGACCAGAAGCTGGGCAACCTCTCACATGTGCGCAGACTCGTCAACTTCAGTGATTACAAGTCGCTGATCGGTTATGTGCGGATTACGGTATCGCTGGAGGACCTGTTCGGCGGCTTCGACACCTTCCCGCTGGAGGAAGGAATTACGCTGCGGCTGGTGGAGGAGAGCACCGGGGACGTTCTGTTCCAGCGGGGGCCTGCCAATAACAGCAGCGGAGAGGAGAATTTCCTCAGGCTGCAGGAACAGATTCCGGGCAGTAACTTCATGATTGAAGCGATGGTTCCGCATAAATATCTGACCCAGGATGCCGGACGCCTGCGCCGTGTGATTATCGCGGTCTGCAGTCTGAGCTTCCTGGTGATGACCTTGATCGGTTATGTTGTGGCACGGATATCGGGACGCAAAATGAGCCGGATCGTAGGTCTGGTGCGTTCCTTCCAGGACGGGAACTTCCAGAAGCGCATCCGCTTCTCCGGCAATGATGAATTCGTGCAGATCGCAGATTCCTTCAATGATATGGCCTCCAACATCCAGGGGCTGATCAACAGCGTGTATGTGCAGGGAATCCAGAAGAAGCAGGCGGAGCTGGAAGCCCTGCAGGCACAGATCAATCCGCATTTTCTATATAATACGCTCTCTACGATCAGCAGCTTGGCCAATCTTGGCGAGATCGGCAAGGTCACGGAGATGGTCCAGGGGCTGTCCCGGTTCTACCGGCTGACGCTCAATCAGGGCAATGTCTATATTGAACTGGAGAAGGAGCTGGACCAGGTGGCTACTTACTTGGAGATCCAGCGGGTCAAATATGCGGATGCCTTCACGCTGCACGTGGATGTGGACGAGGAGATTCTGCATATGCAGGTGATTAAGCTGCTGCTTCAGCCTTTTGTCGAGAATATATTCAAGCACGCCTGGTTCGGGGAGACCATCGCCATCCGGCTGACCGGCAAGCGGGTGGGGGACAATATTGAGCTCAAGGTAATCGATAACGGGATTGGCATGCGTCCTGAAGTGGTTAAGCGTATGATGCAGGGGCCGGGCCAGTCAGGCGGTTACGGTGTGAAAAATGTGGATGAGCGGATCAAGCTCAGATACGGCGATGCTTACGGGGTGAGCATTGCCAGCTTCTATGGAGGCGGGACAACCGTGCGGCTGCTGCTTCCCGCCGGACTTCAGGGACATGAAGAGCTGTAAGACAGACGCTGTATAAGTACAGGAGGACAAGATTGCGATGAGTATCAATGTATTGCTGGTTGACGATGAAGCGATTGATCTGGAATGGCTGCGGCGCAGAGTGCTGGCCAGCCCGCTGGATCTTGCAGTGGTAGGAACGGCGAACAGCGGCTTCAATGCGCTTAAGATCATGGAACAGGAGCGGGTGGATATCATCCTGTCCGATATACGGATGCCCATTATGACGGGGACGGAATTCGCGCGCCGGGCGAAGGTAATCCATCCAAAGGTCAAAATTGTCTTCATCAGCGGCCATGAGGATTTCAGCTATGCCAAGGAAGCGATTGAGATCAATGCCTCAGGTTATTTATTGAAGCCTGTGGAAGACAAGGATCTCTACGACATGCTGGAATCTCTGTCTGCTGCTCTGGAGCAGGAACGGGAGAAGAACCGCTCCTTCACAGAGGCACTGTCTCTGGTGAACAAGGAGCTGATTCTGCGCTGGTTCGAGGATGCATCACCTGAGCCGGCGGAGCAGCATCTGCGCAGTGCCCTGAATCCGCTGCTCATGAAGGGGGCGGCTGCAGCAATTATTGAGATCGATGATCTGGAATGGAAAATGCGCGACCTGTCTGAGGAGGATGCGCGTGTCAAGACGCGGCAGATGGCCGGACTGATTAGAGCATTCGTAGAGAGCACCCAGCTGGGAACACTGATCCCCGTCCATCATCACCGGTTCGTCATTCTGTGCAGCCTTCCGCAGGACAGCTTCCTCAGTCTGCTGGACGAGCTGATTAAGCAGATGGCCGGGAGCTCACCCTGCACCTTAACCATCGGGGTCGGGCGCTACGCCCAGGATGAGGCGGGGCTGCATGAATCCTATCAGCAGGCAACGGCTGCACTCAGTGCGAAGTGGCTGCTGGGCAAGAACCGGCTGATCCGCGATAATCTGGAGTCCTCCCCGCGCGGGACGCCGGGGGCAAGGATTGAACAGACCGTTGTGCAGCTGCTGGAGGCTATCATCCAGTACGATCTGGTGGCGATTGACGATCATCTGCTGGAGCTGTTCACGAATGCCGGCAAGAAGGATGTCTATGAGCTGATTATCCGGATCACCTCCAAGCTGCATGCGGACCTGCAGCAGCAGAATGAGAATCTGTATGAGCTGCTCCAGTGGGAGTCCCATCAGCCGGACATCCTGTTCCAGTTCGAGACAATTCACGATA
This sequence comes from Paenibacillus sp. FSL M7-0420, assembly GCF_038002345.1. NCBI lineage: Bacteria > Bacillati > Bacillota > Bacilli > Caryophanales > Paenibacillaceae > Paenibacillus > Paenibacillus sp. FSL M7-0420. Next base: position 2,001,622 of record NZ_JBBOCJ010000001.1, read on the forward strand.
TCCTGTCGTGGATGAGGCGGAGATTCTTCGAGCTGTCGGAGCTGCTGTATGTGAAGCGGCAGCGGCAGAAGCGCAAGCTGATCGACGAGATTATGAATTATGTGGAGGAGAATCTGGAGAAGAAGATCACGCTGAAGGAGGTAGCCGCCCACTTCGACTTCACCCCGAATTATCTGGGCTTCCTGTTCAAGGAAGAGTATGGGGTTCCCTTCAGCGAGTATGTTAACGAACGCAAGACAGGCAGAGTGTTCGAGCTGCTCGGTGATCCAACGCTTAAGATCTATGAGATAGCCGAACGGATGGGCTATAAGAATATTATCTATTTCAACCGGCAGTTCAAGCAGATCACCGGCATGACGCCTGGGGAATACCGCAAGAAGCAGAAAATCTAAGTTGATGATTACCAAACGTTGCCAGTCCTGATTTCCAAATCAGAGGCAACGTTTTTTGTTTTTTTGGAAAGTATATATTTAAACGGATCGTTGAAAAAGTATTACTTTTAGTTGATAGCCCTAATCCACACCGGAAGGACGCTTATTTATAATAAGGCTATAGAGAAATGGGAATGGGAAAGGGGATTCAAGATGAAACAGAAACAACACGGATTCTGGGATGACGTCAAGAAATACAGATCCTTGCTTCTTATGCTGACACCGGCAGTATTGTTCTTTCTGCTATTTGCTTATCTGCCCATGTCGGGCATAGTGCTGGCATTCAAGCAATTTGATTATACGGGCGGGGTATTCGGCAGTCCGTGGAACGGGCTGGATAACTTCAAATTCTTCATAGATTCCGGTGACGCCTGGCGCGTAACCCGAAATACAGCGCTATATAATATCGCATTCATCGTTGTGAACAACGTCCTTCAGATCTTCGCAGCGATCCTGCTGTTCGAGGTAGCGGGCAAATGGTTCCGCAAGCTGACCCAAACGGTATTGTTCCTGCCTTATTTCATCTCCTGGGTTGTTGTGGGCGCGATTGCGTACAATCTGTTCAACTTCGATGTAGGTACGGTCAATGTGCTGCTGAAGGGACTGGGGATGCAGCCAATCGATATTTATAATACGGCAGCCTACTGGCCGTTCATTCTGGTCGTCGTATCTGCGTGGAAGACACTGGGTTACGGAACGATCATGTATCTGGCCGCGATTACCAGCATTGACACCGAGATGTATGAAGCCGCTGAAATTGACGGCGCGAATATATTCCAGCGTATTATGAAAATTACGGTTCCGAACCTGATGCCGACCGTCATCATTCTGGTGCTGCTGGCGATCGGTAATATCTTCCGCGGAGACTTCGGGATGTTCTACAATATGGTCGGCAACAACGGCCTGCTGTTCTCATCCACAGACGTAATCGACACCTTCGTCTTCCGCTCGCTGACCACATCCAATGAAATCGGAATGTCTGCGGCAGCCGGCTTCTACCAATCTCTGCTCGGCTTCGCAACTATCATGCTGGCCAACTATGCAGTACGCCGATACGACAAGGATCGCGCTCTATTCTAGGACAAGGAGGTAATGCCCGATGAGTTCAACCACTGCTAATATTCAATCACCGGAAGTACGCAGAAAGTCTGCAGGCCGGGACAAAATGGTACTATCCATAATCGGATACGTAACCCTAACGGTACTGGCTATCTTCTGTATCTTCCCGTTCATTCTGGTGATCTCTTCCTCTCTGAGTGAAGAGAGCGCGATTATCGAGAAAGGGTTCCAGATCTTCCCGACCGCCTTCTCGACAGAGGCGTACAGCCTGCTGTTCAAGTATCCGGCTGAGATGCTCAGAGCGTATGGCGTGACGATCTCCGTTACAGCCATCGGTACTATTGTCGGATTGTTCCTGACGTCAATGACAGCCTACGTGCTGTCCCGGAGAGATTTCAAATGGCGCAGCCGCTTCTCCTTCTTCTTCTTCTTCACTACATTGTTCAGCGGCGGTCTGGTTCCATGGTATCTGATGATCATCAACTATCTGCATCTGAAGGATACGCTTCTGGTACTGATTCTGCCGATGATGATGAACGTCTTCTATATTATTGTCATGAAGTCCTTCATGAGCAGCATCCCGGATGCGATTACAGAATCTGCCAAAATTGACGGAGCCGGCGATTTCCGGATCTTCATGCAGCTGATTGTGCCGTTGTCCAAGCCCGCCCTGGCGACCATTGGTCTGTTCATTGCCTTGGCCTACTGGAATGACTGGTATAACGCATTGCTCTTCATCTCCAAGTCGGAGCTGATGCCGCTGCAGTATTATCTCTACAAAATGTTAGGCAATATGGATGGAATGCGTAAGGCGATGATGGCTTCCGGTGCGGTGGTCAACACGGACCTGCCAACCGAAAGTCTGAAGATGGCCATGACGATTGTGGCTACAGGGCCGATCCTGCTGGCGTATCCGTTCATCCAGAAGTATTTTGTAACAGGACTTACGATTGGCGCAGTCAAAGGATGATCACAGGGTAACCTGGTTATCAATAAAAGACTTAAGCAACTATTACTTAAGGGGGAAATATCGGTCATGATGAACAAGAAAAAGAAACTGACAGTAACGCTTGCAACAATGATGGCGCTTGGAACGGTCCTCAGTGCCTGCGGCGGCAATAATAACGCTAACACAGGAGCGGAGGCCACTAAGGCTCCGGCGGCATCGGAAGGCGCAACAAATTCCGGCGCTCCGGACACCTCCAAAGAAGTGAAGCTCAAAATGATTCTGCTTGGGCCACAGCCCGGGGATTATGACAAGGTCTTCGGAGAGCTGAACACCAAGCTAAAGGAAAAAATCAATGCTACTGTAGAAACCGAATTCCTCGACTGGTCTGACTGGACCCAGAAATACCCGCTGAAATTCGCAGCGAATGAAGACTTCGATCTCGTATATACAGCGAACTGGGCCTTCTATAACGATCAGGCGCTGAAGGGCGGATTCCTGGAGCTAACGGATGATATGCTGACCAAATACATGCCACAGACCTGGGAAGCGATGCCGAAAGTGAACTGGCAGCAAGCCAAGGTGGACGGCAAACTCTACATGGTTCCTAACAACAATGTTGAAGTAACCGACAAAGTGGTGCTGTACCGTGAGGATCTGCGCAAAAAGCATAACCTGCCGGAAATCAACAGTCCTGAATCGTACGCGACTTACTTGAAGGCGATTGCCAAGGACGAAAAAGGGATTACTGCCTATGGAGCCAAGCCGGCGGACGGCTGGAAATTCCATGAGCTGGATCAGACGCTGCTGGAGCAGAACAACAACTTCAACCTGGTAGATGCAAGTCTGCTGCCGCTGGCGTACAAGCTGGATGATGCATCCGGTAAAGTCTTCAATATCTATGACACACCGGAATTCACTTCCCTGCTTCAATATTACAAAGACCTGGCCGATAACGGTGCGTGGTCGAAGAACGTAGTCAGCAACAAAAACGATGTATGGCAGGATGTGAAAGCAGGCAAGGTATCCTCCTATGCACACAATCTGGGTACTGTAGCTGCTAACCTGGCTGAAATGCGCCGTGACAAACCGGATGTGGAGCTGGGCATTGCCGACCTTACGCCGGACAAGAAGAAAATTGCTGCGATCTCGACGCAGAACGGGATGTCGGTTCATGCAACCTCCAAGAATCCTGAGCGCGCACTGATGCTGCTCGATCTGCTGCAGAATGACAAGGAAATTCACGACTTGACTATGTACGGCATCGCCGGAAGCAACTACAATCCGGAAGGTGACAAGAAATTCACAGCTGGTCCTGCTGCTGCTAACTACACGGGCTTCTCGAACTGGGGCTGGAACTCCCCGCTGAACCGTCAGGATGCAGCGTATCCTAAGGAAGCGGACGATATGTTCAACACTTGGCAGTCCAGCATCTATCACTTCCCGCTGGAAACCTTCGTCTTCGACACTACGCCAGTGAAGAACGAAGTGGCTAACATCGGTAACGTGATGCTGCGTTATGCGATTCCGCTGGAGTATGGACTGATCGATGATCTGGCGAAAGGCCAGGCAGACCTGATCAAGCAGCTGAAATCAGCTGGTCTGGATAAGGTGCAGACTGAAATGCAGAAACAAATCGATGATTTCCTTGCAGCGCAAAAATAACAGAATAAGCTTACGGGCTGCTCCAAAGCAATAGCTTTGGGGCAGTTTTTGTGAAATTATAGGTATAGGTTATATACGGATCATACATTATGGCAAAGGAGCAATTTCAATGAAATATACGATTCAGGCCCTAAGGGCCGCCAAAGAGATCTACCCATCCACCCTGCGTCTGGGCGGGAGCAATCCCCAAGGGGATGAGATCCGCTTCACGAATTATTATATGGAGATCAGCGGCAAGCCTTATTTCGCCATCTGCGGTGAATTCCATTATTCACGGTATCCCGAAGCGGATTGGGGGAGTGAAATCGCCAAGATGAAGCTGTCCGGCATCAATGTGGTGGCGACCTATATCTTCTGGAATCATCATGAAGAGGTGGAAGGGGAATTCGAATGGGCGGGCAACCGCAATCTCCGGAGATTCGTGGAGCTGTGCCGGGATAATGGCCTATACGTCATCCTGCGTGTCGGTCCGTTCTGTCATGGCGAGGTCCGTAACGGCGGACTGCCGGACTGGCTGTTCGGCCGGGAATTCGATGTGCGCTCCAATGACGAGGGCTACCTGAAGTATGTGAACCGCCTGTTCAAGGAGATCGGCAATCAGGCCGATGGGCTGATGTTCAAGGATGGCGGACCGGTGATTGGAATTCAGCTGGAGAATGAGCTGAATGCTGCGGCCGCTCTCTGGGAAGAGACCGCCAAGCAGGGTGACGAATATCTCAGCGGCGGAGCGAGCGGTGAAGCGGGATCAGAGCATATGCGTCTGCTTAAGCAGTATGCGGTGGATTCCGGTCTGATCGCTCCGATCTATACCAGCACCGGCTGGGGCGAGGCGCCGTTCCTGGAGGATGAGGTGCTTCCGCTCTACGGAGGGTATGCCTATACTCCGTGGAGCATCAGTGACCCGAATCAGGTACAGAAGCCGACGCCGGAATACGTATTCGTGAACTTCCATGATGACAAGGCGCCGGGCGGCGAATTCAATCCGCCGTATGCGCGGACGAAATACCCGTTCGCCTGCTGTGAGATGGGCGGCGGGATGCAGACCTGGTATCTGTCCCGGTTCCAGGTGGAGCCGGAAAGTGTCATCGCCATGACCTTAATGAAGCTTGCCGGAGGCTGCAACTTCATCGGGTATTATATGTTCCATGGCGGAACCAATCCGGTGGGAAGAACGGGATACCTGAATGAAAGCACTACGCCGAAGCTGACCTATGACTTCCAGGCGCCGATTGGTGAATTCGGCCAGATCCGTGAGTCAAATCACCTGCTTCGTCCGCTTCATTATTTCCTGCGCCGGTTCGCAGACCGGCTTGCACCGATGGCAACTGTGCTTCCTGAAGGGGCAGAAGCAGTTACGCCGGAGGATGCGCACACACTGCGTTATGCAGTCCGCACGGACGGCAAGGCTGGCTTCCTGTTCGTCAATAATTATCAGGACCATGTGGAGATGGATACGCACGAGGAGGTTGTGTTTGCGGTAGAACTGGGAGAGGAGACGCTACGCTTCCCGCAGCGCAGCAAGCTGACGGTTCAGCCCAAGGCTTCCTTCCTGCTGCCGTTCAACTTCGCGCTGGATGGTCTTAATCTTAAGGCTGCCACGGCCCAGCCTGTTACGGCTATTGAAACGGAGGAAGCAGCCACCTACTTCTTCTCTATGCCAGAGGGCGTCGACGCTGAGTTCCAGATTGACGCAGATGCCGGTATTCTGGAGGTGAGCGCGGAGACCGGAGACGTAGCAGAGAATGGCGGCTATAATGTGCTGATTCCGCATGACCAATCCTCCATGATCGTAATCAGACGAGACGGAGCGCGAGAAGTCCGTATCTACGCAATGAGTGCCTCTGAAGCCGCGACTCTGTGGGAGCTTGAGGAGAACGGCTGCAGCCGCATCATCTTCTCACCGGCTCCTCCGGTTCAGACCCCGGGCGGATTGGAATTCATCAGCCAGGGACATCATGCATTCACATTCCGTGAATACACAGGCGGAGCAGAGACGGCAACGCAGTGGAATACGGCACAGGCTGATGCTACGGTCAGCGGACGTAAAGAGGACTGGTTCCAGGCTTATGAGGTACAGGTACCGCAGAAGGAAATCACGGTTACGATGCGCCGGATTCAGGACCACAAGGTTGTCCTCCAGTTACCTGAGGAAATCCTGGAGAGCACGGAAGAAGTCCTGCTGAGCATTGATTATACAGGGAATGTGGGCTATGCCTTCGCTGCCGGGCAGCTGTTCCACGACCATTTCTATAACGGCTTGCCGTGGGAGATCGGCCTATCCCGGTTCCGGGAGGTACTGCGCCGGGGCGAGATCGTTCTGGAAACGACACCTCGCCGGACAGGTGCTGTTAAGCTGGCCGACGATGCCGCCATGGCTGTGGAGAAGGTATTCGAGGGCGAAGCCGTTGCCGTGTTCCATAGTGTGACCGCTACGCCGGTGTACCGGATCGGGCTTAGACGGTAAAGAAGTAACTAAGTAACTTCATCGCCCCATGGCCCATTCGCCCCCGTGGACCATCCGCCCCGTGGACCATCGTCCCATGGACATCGCCCCATTGCTTTCGCAGGGAGGCTGGTGCGGTACTTCGCGGTTCTATGCGGACTGGGAGGCCCTTATTAGTCCTGAAAAGGCTGGATTCGCCGAACTTGCGGACTCAGAAGACCTTAAGCTGCTTATTTGCAGTCATTGCAGGCCCGAAATTGCAAAATAAGTGCTTCTGAGTCCGCAGGCGCGAAAAACAGGGCAATATCAGCGAAATAAGGTCATCTGAGTCCGCATCTCCTGGGGGAATCCGGGATGGGTGGCAGGTGGTGCGTAGATTTTGCTAATTCAGAAGTGACTGCGAACGTCTAATTTTTAAGTTGGTTGGAAATTTTTTTGAATTTGGTTGTGAACTACTTATTGTTTTATAAAACGATTCAAGGGTGAAGGAGCGGAGGGGATTTTGGAACTGGAGGAGCGAATAGCGTCCGCCTTTAGGTTTGATTTCTACTGCGGCCAGCAGTTTGAATCGGGAAATCCAAACCTAACACAGCGGCCGGAAGTCCAAAATCACCGCAGTGACGTTTAGACCCGCAATCAAAACAGAAACAGGCACGGCCCAAGCGAATTCGCTCAGGCCGTGCCTTTCTTTATTTCCAGCTGGTAAAAGAGAAGGGAGAGGCGCAGGTTAGCATCACCCCTTAACCGCCCCAGCTACAACGCCCTTCACAATGTATTTCTGCAGGAAGATGAATACCACGATCGAAGGAAGCACTGCCATTACCATAGCGGTCATGGCATACTGCCAGTCCGAGGTATACTGGCCCACGAAGGTGTAAGCCGCCAGCGTTAACGTCTTCGTCTCCGGCGAACCATTGACCATCAATAGCGGGAGCAGGAAGTCATTCCAGATCCACATGACATCGATGATGACAATAGTCGTGGTGACCGATTTCAGCAGCGGGAAGATCACGCTGAAGAACAGGCGGAAGCCGGAAGCGCCGTCAATCGTCGCACTCTCGTCAATCTCTGTCGGGATACCCTTCACGAAGCCGTGATAGATGAACACCGCCAGCGGAGCGCCGAAGCCCCAATACAGCAGACCCAGTCCCCAGGTGCTCTCCGACAGGTTGAGGTTCTTGGCGGTCTGGAGGACCGTGAGCATGATCGACTGGAACGGGATCAGCATCGGCATAATGCACAGGAAGTACAGGACACCGCTCCATCTGGTCTTGGTCCGGGCCAGCTTATAGGCGGCGATGGAGGAGATGAATACAATACCGAGCAGGCCGACACCGGTAATGATGAAGTTGTTCAGGAACAGACGCGGATAGTTGATGAACTCCCAGACATAGGCGTAGTTGCTGAAGGTCAGCTTCTGCGGGAGGGCGATGACATCGGTCATGACCTCGCCGAAGCTTTTGAGCGAATTGATGATGGTTAGAAACAGCGGATACAGGAATAGCAGAGACAAGAGGACCAGAATAACCTCCAGGATGATCTTGCCTGCCTTGTTGTGTTTGGTTGTCATTAGGCCTCTACCTCTCTCCGTTTGAAGACGGTCAGCTGGATGATCGTCACGACAAGCACAGCCAGGAACAGGATAAGCGCTTTCGCCGTGCCGTAGCCGTACAGATTGTTCTGGAACGTATCCCTGTAGATATCATAAGCAATACTGTAAGTAGTTCCGCCGGGACCGCCGCCGGTCAGCGACAGGATGACGTCGAACACCTTGATTGAATTGGTGAGCGCCATGAACACAGAGATCGTGATCGATGGGGCAAGCAGCGGCAGCGTAATGCTGAAGAATCGTCTCAGCGGTCCGGCACCGTCTACTGTAGCGGCTTCCTTGAGATCCTCAGGCACGGACTGCAGACCGGCAATGTAGATGACCAGATAGAACCCGATCGACTGCCAGATGGATACACCCAGGATGGAGATGAAGGCCAGTCCCGGTGTCCCGAGCCAGCTTAAGTCGAAGATCGCCCAGCCGGTACTCTCGCCCAGCGAGTTGAAGCCCTGCATGAAGATGAATTTCCAAATGAAGCCGACAATGACCAGACTGAGGATATAAGGGATGAAGAAGGCCGCTCTCAGCCAGGAGGTGCTTCTCAGCTTCATGTCCAGCAGCACGGCCAGCAGAATCGCCAGCACATTGACTATGACAATGTAGAGTACTGCATATTTAATCGTGAACCAGGCGGCATCGGAGAAGTTGGTATCGCCCGAGAAGATCTGCTTGAAATTATCCAGCCCGACGAACTTGGGGTGCTTGGAGATCCCGTTCCACTTGGTCATCGAATAGCGGATGGTCATGGCGAAGGGGATATAGAAGGCAACAGCGATACAGATCAGAACCGGGAGAGTAAAGATTCCGAATTCGAATTTCTCACGCCATTGTTTTCCGAGTGTTTTTAACATGGATGCACCTCTTCTTGAGTTATAGGGTGGGAGTATTAGGCCTGGCTTGCCACACTTAACCATTCCGGTTAGTCTATATTGTGTATTATAGAGCAGACCCGGATCGTCAAAAATGGATTTAAGAGTACAGTTAAGGGTAAAAAGGTGAACGGACTGCGGAGGCCGGAAAAGTCCCCAAACCGGCAGCGGGGAGAGCGGAGAGCATCATGAGAAAAGTGTGGAGTAAGCTGATAGAGCCACTGCTTGCGCGGGTATCCCGCCGTCTGGCTAACAAGCTGATTCTGTTGTTTACGATTATTATCATCCTGGTGGTCAGTTCACTCACCTACATATCCTATAGCATGCTGCAGCGGGAATCGGTCGATAACAGCATTGCCAGTACGGGCAATAACCTGCTCCTGGTCGGACGGAATCTGGAGAGTTACCTGAGCGGGGTGGAGCAATTGTCTCTGCCGCAGATCTCCTACGATGAGTTCAATTATGCGCTTCTGCATGAATCGGAAGATTACAGCTCCCGGATGTACGTGGAGGATTATCTGCGGAATTTGTATTTTTCGCGCAATGATCTGGAGGCTGTATATCTCTATGTAATCAAGGAGCAGAAGTATTATTATGTCACCAAGGAGAACTATAACATCACCGTCCGCGTATCCGAGCATCCGCCTATTGATGACCTGCCGTGGTATAAGCGGGCGCTGAAGAGTCCGTATAACCGTTCCTATCAGTCGTTCGTAGAGGAGCAGCCGGCCAGCGTGAACAGCGCCGATTACCCTGTTAACCATAACAAGGTGTTCATGGGCTACCACCGGCTGATCCGCTCCATCGTGTCACGCGAGCCGCAGGCGGTATTGTCGCTATATTTGAACGCTTCTGTGACCGATGAGATTATGCGGGATATCCCGTTCAGCACCGGAGAGCATCTGATGTATATCAGCCCGGACGGGGAGCCCTTCAAGGTGGATGATACGGAATTCTACCGGGAGAGCAAGGAGGCGGGACTGGCGAAGCTGCTGACACCGGAGCAGAAGGGGCGCGTAACCTGGTCTGATAAGGAGCAGAAGTACCTGGTAATCTATGATATCAGCCAAAAGGAAGGCTGGAAGCTCGTTAAGCCGATTCCCTACACTCAAATCTATGAAGCAGCTACAACGACGCGTACGTTAAGTGTGGCGATTGGCCTGCTGTTCCTGATCGTCTCTGTGGTGCTGGTCAGCTTCACCTCGAACCGGATTACCCATCCGCTGAAGAATCTGTCGCTCCAGATGCAGCGTTTCAGTACCGGGAGCTTCGATGCGCAGGCTTATGTTGCAGGCAAGGATGAGATCGCCTACCTGTCGCGCCATTTCAACAAGATGGTCGAGAAGACGAATGAGCTGATCAATGAACGCTATAAAATGAAAATCGTAGAAAAGAACGCCGTCCTTAAGGCCCTGGAGGCTGAAATTAATCCCCATTTCCTGTACAATGCGCTCCAGGCGATCTCTACCAAGGCACTCAAGAACAACAATGACGATATTGTCGAGATGGTGGACAACCTGGCTCTGACCCTGCGATACTGCATTAGCGGCAAGGATGTTGTGCAGGCAAGGGAGGAGCTGCGGCATATTGAGCGGTATCTGGCGCTGCAGAAGGCGCGGTTCGGGAGCCGGATGCAGGTGGTGTACGACTGGGATGAGAGCCTGATGGAGCTGCGGATTCCCAAGCTGTCGATCCAGACACTGGTGGAGAACTGCATCAAGCATGCGCTGGAAAAGGTATCGAGTACGGTTACCATCACCATTGAGGCGCGTATCACCGGCACACACAGCGTCATCTCTGTGCTGGACGATGGTCCGGGCATCAGCGGAGAACGGCTGGAGCAGGTGCTGAGCTCCCTTCAGATGCAGTGGGAGGACCGGGCAGCGGACACGGCCGAAGAGGACGGTATGGAGAGTATCGGGCTGAAGAATCTGAATACCCGGCTGAAGCTTTTGTATGGGGAAGAGTCGGGTCTGGTCATTCATAGCACGGAGCAGGGAACACGAATGGATATGCGGCTGCCGCGGGGAGGAGTAGGACAACATGTATAGAGTGCTGATTATTGATGATGAGGAGCCGCTGCGCGAAGCGATTCACATTCTGGGGGATTGGGAGGGTCTCGGGGTCAGCGAGGTGCGGGAGGCGACAGACGGGAAGGCGGGACTTGAGCTGCTGCGCCGTGAGCGGTTCGATCTGGTGCTGGTGGATATGAAAATGCCGGAGCTGAGCGGAGCCGAGCTGCTGCAGATTGCCGAGCAGGAATTCCCTGACCTGCTGCTGATTGTGATCAGCGGCTATAATGATTTCGAGTATACGCGCCAGGCCATCCGCTCGAAGGTGGTGGATTACCTGCTGAAGCCGGTGAACCGCACAGATCTTAACCATGCGCTGCGCAAGGCGGTGGGGGTGCTGGAGGCCAAGCGGAAGCGGGAGAGCGAGTTCATAAGCCGCAATATTACACTCAATATGTCGCTGCCGAAGCTGAAGGAGAAGATGTATCTGTCCATCATTGACCGGAGCTTCAAGACCCAGTCCAATGAGGCTTTTCTCCCACTGATCGGGGCGGATGGGGCGGCCAGCCACTTCGTTGTCGGCCTGCTGCGGATGCTTAATCTGGAGCAGGTGCGTAAGGAAAGATTCCATGGGGACCGGGATCTGCTGCATTTTGCCGTAACGAATGTGATGAACGAGAACACGGACGGGCAGTTCGAGTCGTTCAGCTTCGCCAGCCCCAAGGGGGAGCGCGAGTTCATTGCCATCTTCACCATGAAGGGCGGGTATGAAGCGGATGCAGCCTTCCTGTCGCTGCACCATATGAAGAAAGCAGCCTCTACCTTGAAGGAGCTGTTCGGGATCATCTGTGCAGGCGGAATCGGGGAGCCTTACAGTGATTCGCTCAGCATTGCCGCTTCTTATGAGCAGGCCAAAGCATCACTGGATACGATTGACCTGCTCAGCCTGAGGGGCAGTCTGATTGTGCAGGGCATCGTGATGAATCCCGTAGCGAAGGATATTCCCTCCCTGACCGGGCGGATGCCGCAGATCCGCAGTGCGCTGGAGGGCGGGAATGTGAATCATGCCCGCAGCATCCTCAGCGAATTCATCCGCAACTGCCAGGAGACGGAAGGCTTCACGCTCGGGGAAGCGGACCGGACCCTGCAGGGCTTTCTCTTGCTGCTGGGCGAGATTGCTGCCCAGCTGGATGCCATGCCGCCGCAGATCCGCAGCGGGAAGGACAGCAGCCTGGCATCTCTGGGCATCCTCAGCGACTTCTCTTCCTTTGAGCAGTTTGCGGGCGTGCTTAACAATATCTTCGACCGTTATGCGGGCGAGATCAGCCGGACAGTGGCCGGAGACCGCAGCAGCGTGCTGGAGAATATCAAGGCGTATATTGATAACCATTATTTCGAGGACATTAAAATATCGATGTTCACGGAACAATATTTCCTCAGCAGAGAGTATCTGATGAAGCTGTTCAAGGGACAATACGGCTACGGCATTCACGAGTATGTGCAAAAGGTAAGGATGGACAAGGCCAAAGCGCTGCTACGCGACCCTGCCCTCAAAATTCAGGATATCTCTGAAATGCTGGGATACAAGGACAAGAACTATTTCAGCAAGGCTTTCCGCAATTACTATGATTGCTCCCCTTCTGAATTCCGGCTGCAGCTGCCAGGGGTAGAAAAGTGAAACGGTTACATGTACACTTTTTTACCCTCATCAGTTCACTTATGTACATTCTTATCCTTTTTCTTTTTATTTAGAATGATGAGCAAGACCACAAGATGCATAAGGAAAAAGGGGGCAACATCATGTTAAAACGATTCATGGCATTATCTGCGAGTCTGCTGCTGGTGGGCGGACTGCTGGCCGGCTGCGGCGGAAATAACACCAATAATGCCGCTAACAACACGGGTGGAGCAGCGGGTTCAGGCAATACACCAACGGATTCTGCTAAGCCCGTCACGATTAATATGTTCACCGCCTCTCCCGAATACACGGATGCCTTCAATGCTTATATTGCGGAATACAAGAAGGTTAAGCCGAATGTTACGATTAATCTGGAAATCATGCAGGCAGACTACAATACGGTGCTGAAGTCCAAAATTGCCGCCGGCAGCACACCGGATGTGTTCCAGACCACGGCGGGCGGGGATATCGATACTTTTGCCGAATACAGTGCCGATCTTACCAATGAACCGCTGGCCGCAGCGATGACGGATGCCGTCCGCTCCAATATGAGCTCTACCGATGGCAAAGTCCTCGGCCTGCCGGTGAAGGGCAACCTGTTCGTCCTGATGTACAACAAGAAGCTGCTGGCCGATGCCGGCATCACTGAAGTGCCTAAGACAACTGCTGAAATGGACGATGCGATTACCAAGCTTGAAGCTAAGGGCATCACCCCCTTCGCCAACGCCTACAAAGAGTGGTGGGTATGGAAGCATATCTTCCAGCACTTCGTAGACGCCGCAGCGACCGATGCCGGAACGGATGCCAAGACGCTCGTAGCGGACTTCATCGCCGGGAAGACGACCTTCAAGGATCATCCGGTGCTGAGCGATAACTTCTTCAGCTTCATTGATACAACGGTTAAACACGGAACAGACAAGCCGCTTGAACGCGACAGCAATGCTGAGGTCAGTGATTTCGCCCTGGGCAAAACAGCCTTCATGACCGGTAAAGGGGCGTGGGATGAAGAAGCGATTAAGAAAATCACCCCTGACTTCGACCTCGGCATCGCCGGGTATCCTGTCAGTGACAAACCGGAGCAGTCCCAGATCATCACTGGTGCTGACCAGGCACTGCGGATCAACAAGGATTCTGCGGTAGCGGCAGAGACGATTGAGTTCTTCAACTGGCTGTATACTTCCGACTACGGGAAGAGCTGGTTCTCTAACGTAGCCAAGGTCATTCCTCCAATCAAGGATGCGCCGATGCCTGACCTGCAAATGCCTAAGGAAATGGAAGAAATCCTGAAGACGGAGAAATCCGGCGACCTGTCGGTCAACTACTCGCTGGATACGTTCCACCAGAAATTCGGTGAGCTGATGCAGGCTTATATCGGCGGCAGCAAGACGAAGGATCAGGCGATGGATGAAATTCAGAAGGCCTGGATTCAATTCGGGTCTGCGGAATAAAATTAAGGATTAAAGATGGCCTCTGAGGATTGCTGAGAGGCCATCTTTCTATGTAACACGGATTATTCGGCGGGGGAGGGGGTGTAAGTGGCTGGATGTAACTGCGTGAGCTTTGGATTTCCGGCCGCTGTTATGTTTGGATTTCCCGATTTAAACTGCTGGCCGCAGTAGAAATCCAAACATAAAGGCGGGCGCTGTCGCTCCTCCAATTCCAAACCTCCCTCCGTTACTTCGCCACCTACACGAGCACCGCAGGAAAATTAGGAGTTACGAATAGAAGAGAAGATCTCAATATCGGGAGAAGCAGGAAGAGCGGAGATATTAAGGGATAAGAGATTAAGAGATTAAGAGTCACGAATATTTGCAAGGAGGCCAAATTAGACATGGACAGCAGGCTCATAGACATAGCCGAGAACGGGCTTTATCTTACAATAGAAATTACAGCGGAGCAGGATGTGCGGCTGCTGCATTTCGGCGCAGCGCCGCTGGAAGCAGGGAGCATAGAAGACAAGCACAAGGCAAGCTTCCGGCTGCTGGAGCTGCAGCTGTCGGGGGAAGACCGGGCGGAATATCACGGGCGGACACACCGCGCTTCCTATCCGGGATTGCGCATGGTGTATGACGGGCATAGGGACACGGTGAATCCGCTGGGACGGAAGCTGGAGCTAACGCTGGCTGACCCGCTGACGGGTGTGAAGGCAGTACAGCATTATCAGTTCTATACTGGTGTGCAGATTGTCCGTTCCTGGACAGTGGTTCGAAATGAAGGCAGTGCAGAAGCGGCTGTAGAGTATATCTCTTCATTCGCACTCACTGGAGTGGACAAAGAGGGCAGCGGAGACCGCAATGACAAAATCGAAGTGAGTATTGCTCACAGCGGGTGGCAGAGTGAGCTGCAGTGGAAAAGCTACAGCCTGCCCGAGCTGGGCATGTCCCATCTCGCCGATCGTGGCTCGAAGCGGGTTGCCGCCAGCAATACCGGCTCCTGGTCAGCGGCGGAGCTGCTGCCAATGGCTGTGCTGCGCAACAAGGAGAGCGGGACAAGCTTGTTCTGGCAGATTGAACACAACGGCTCCTGGCACTGGGAGCTGACGGATCAGGCAGATCAGCTTACACTGCTGGTCAGCGGACCTACGGAACATGACAACCACTGGTGGTTGAAGCTTGCCCCTGGCGAAGCGTTCACCTCTGTGCCGGTGGCCGCAGGTGTAGTAGAGGGCGGGTTCGGAGAGGCGGCAGAGCAGCTTACCGCGTACCGGCGGCTGATCCGCAGACCGAATGAGGATAATGAGCTGCTGCGGGTGATTTTCAACGACTACATGAACTGCCTGTGGGGAAGCCCGACAACGGAGAAGCTGCTGCCGCTGATTGATGCTGCTGCCGAGGTTGGCTGTGAATACTTCTGCATCGACGCGGGCTGGTATGCTCCCGGCGAATGGTGGGACGGGGTCGGGGAATGGGAGCCTTCGGCTGAACGCTTCCCGGAAGGCATCAAATACGTGCTGGATGTGATCCGCAGCAAGGGGATGATTCCGGGTCTGTGGCTGGAGCTTGAGGTGATGGGTATCAACAGCCCGAAGCTTGCGGAGACCGATGACAGCTGGTTCTTCATGCGCCACGGCAAGCGGGTAAAGGACCGCAGCCGCTATCAGCTCGATTACCGTAATCCTGCGGTTATTAAGCATGCCGACAGCGTGATTGCCCGGCTGGTCGGGGAATACGGCGTCGGGTATATCAAGATGGACTATAATATCAATGCAGGCATTGGCACGGAGACGGCGGCGGACAGCTTCGGGGACGGTCTATTGCAGCATAACCGCGCTTATCTGGCCTGGCTGGACAGCATCTTCGCCCGTTATCCGCAGCTCGTCATCGAGAACTGCTCCAGCGGCGGGATGCGGATGGATTACGCCATGCTCAGCCGCCACAGCATCCAGTCTACCAGTGACCAGGAGGATTATGTGAAGTATGCTGCCATTGCTGCAGGCTCTCCGGCTGCACTGACTCCCGAGCAATCGGCAGTCTGGTCGTATCCGCTGCGCGAAGGCGACGATGAAGAGGTCATTTTCAATATGGTTAACTCGCTGCTGCTTCGCGTTCATCAGAGCGGCCATCTGGCCGAGCTGACACCAAGACGCCGGGCGCTGGTGAAGGAGGCGCTGGATTATTACAAGTCTATCCGCGCCTGCATTCCGCAAGCCTTCGCCTTCTGGCCGCTCGGTCTGCCTGACAGTGGAGGGGAATGGGTCAGCTTCGGCCTCCGTCATGGAGACATCCGCTATATTGCTGTATGGCGGATTGCCGGAGAAGCGGCTGCGGTTACGCTGCCCGTTCCTGAGCTGAGGGGCCGCGAGGCGGAGGCCCGGTGTGCGTATCCTGAGGCACACGGGTCGCAGTGGAGCTGGGATGCTGTGAAAGGCAGCTTGACCGTTACGCTGCCCGCAGGCAAGATTGCCAGGCTCTTTGAGCTTCGTTCATAGGGCCGGCTTCGCACACCTAGAAGAGGCTGAACAGCTGGTACGGAGTGATTCGCATACAAACAGGGGTATTTCTGCACCGGAGAATGGCTGCTGAAATACCCCTTTTTTGCTACTTGTTTAGGAAATTATGATTTTCTTCTGATGTGGATAAGTGGCACATAGGCGCATGGCCCGAATGTATGCGAAAAACAGCATACATTTGCTGGCACGCAGGCGCATGGCCCGAATGTATGCGAAAAACAGCATACATTTGCTGGCACGCAGGCCATGAGGCCCGAATGTATGCGAAAAACAGCATACATTTGCTGGCGCGCAGGCATGTGGCCCGAATGTATGCGAAAAACAGCATACATTTGCTGGCGCGCAGGCATGTGGCCCGAATGTATGCGGAAAACAGCATACATTTGCTGGCGCGCAGGCAAGTGGCCCGAATGTATGCGAAAAACAGCATACATTTGCTGACGCGCAGGCTTGTGGCCCGAATGTATGCGAAAAACAGCATACATTTGCTGGCACGCAGGCCATGAGGTTCGAATGTATGCGAAAAACAGCATACATTTGCTGGCGCGCAGGCAAGTGGCCCGAATGTATGCGAAAAACAGCATACATTTGCTGGCGCGCAGGCATGAGGCCCGAATGTATGTGAAAAACAGCATACATTTGCTGGTACGCAGGCATGTGGCCCGAATGTATGCGAAAAACAGCATACATTTGCTGGCGCGCAAGTAATCTCATTCACCCGTAAGGGAGATTTGCTACCTGATGAAGCTTAGGCTTTTCAGCAGCAAACGGCGGGTGTAATAAAAGGATAAGAGAAGGAGGAAAGCCAGAACTAGGCTGAAGGGCAAGCTGAGAAAGACCGGGACCGAATAGGACGGGGTCAGATTCATCCCTATGGCACTGACTCCGAAGGTCCGCAGCAAGCCGGCTATCGGAGCGATGATGGCACAGATGAGGCTCCCGGCGACCCAGACGCCCAGCACGGGCAATGCAAAGAGGATGACGAATCCTTTTGCCAGATAGTTCAGCAGTATAGGCATTGCACCAGAAGAAGAAGATTTCATGTCGTGTACCTCCAACGTTATGTATTCATCTGAATAATCTTGCCTACCTGGGAATGTGGATGAATCGTCAGCGTCTCCCGGTAACGGATCTCCCGGATGGAGCATCCCGGCCCGAGCGTAACCTTCTGTCCGCACACAAGGTCTGCCTGCGTCCGGTATAGGGTGAGGTCAGCCCCCTCAATGATCCCGCAGCGCAGCTTGCGGAAAGGGCTCAGCGGAATAGGGAGCAGCCTGGAGGAGGGCGACACGATAATATCACCTTCTGAGGTCATGTGCCTGATCTTGCACAAGGCCCCCGGCTTGATGCGGATGGTTCCCGTGCAGGACAAGCGGTCTATACGTACGCAGCCCTCAGCTTCGAATTCTTCTGCGGCAACCTCACCCGTAACAGACAGGTATCCATTGGCTGTGATGCTCACGCCCCTGAGTTCAGGAACGCGCAGACTGCCGAAGCTGCTCAGCTCCTGCGTATTGCAAGATAACCCTATGGAGCATTCTCCTCTAAGCCTCAGGCGTGCTGTGGTCAAGCTCCCGCTGACATGCAGGTGGCCCAGCACCTCCACATGGGAGGCATCCAAATCCCCCCGGCAGATCCGGGAGCCGTTGATTTTAAGAGGTTTATTGGCCGCAGGTGTCGGGTTCAGTGCAGGCATAGATTCAATCACCACCGTTATATATTATTTAAGTAACTATAATATATATTAAATGAAATGCTTAATCAATATATGTTCTTTAACAAAAAAACTGCACTCCCCGATGGGAAATGCAGTCTGTGCTTATAGGATAGCCGTTGATGCTACTGTAACATTCCGCCCATCAGCTCATCGATACTCTGCAGTGCTGCCGATATTTTGTCAAGGTCAGTCAATGCAAAGGTGTCGAAGAGAGAAAGGATGTGCTGCTTGCCTGATCCGGTGAGAACAATATTGACGACTCTGCGGTCTTCCTTCGTGCGCACTCTCTCGATGTATCCCAGATCCTCCAGCTTATCGCACATGAACGAAGCGGCTCCCGGCGTAATGACTAGTCGCTCTGAAATATCCGTAATATTAAGAGAGCCGGTGAGCTGCAGCAGGAACATCAGCATGATCTGGTTCTGCGAGAGTGACCCTTTTTTCGTAATCCGGTCTATGAACGCCTGTGACTTTTGCTGCACGCTGGCCATATGCTCCATGACGGTATAGACGGCTTGCTCTTTCTCAGCTTCTTTGCTCATGGAAACACTCCAATATAGTATATTACGTAAAATATATAGATTGTATATCTTTCTTGTCAAGTAAAGGAAGAGCATAGTTCCTAAGGAGCAGCCGTAAGTTAAGGGGAGAACTGCTTCAACCATACCCCTACAGTATTTCGGGCAAAAATTGAATGAAAAGAATAAAATGGATATAAAACGCTTTCGGTTATAGATTTGTCGAAAAAACTCTAAACTTTGTCGAATTTTTTGTCGATAAATATCAAAAGATGTAGAAATAAAATTGACAGGAAAGAAATAGCACTTTACAATGCAATTATAGAGTAATCATTTCTACTTATTAGAAGCTTTGATAGCTTTTAACACCGAATGATGATCCAAGTGTTATTTCAAGGGAGGATGCATAATGATGAAAGCAACTGGCATAGTAAGAAAAGTAGATGAACTGGGACGTATTGTGATTCCGATTGAGCTGCGCAGAACAATGGGAATTGACATAAAGGATCCGCTCGAAATTTTTGTGGACGGCGAAAAGATCATTCTCAGAAAATATGAACCTACTTGCATCTTCTCCGGAAGTTCCGAGAACCTGATCAACTTCAAGGGTAAAATGGTCAGCAAAGATGTTCTTGATGAACTGATCTCAAGCTTCGACAACGTATAATTTAAGATTCTGAGGCAGCAGGCAGTATGAACAGAAGGGATCGCAGTGTAAGCACTCCATGTGTTTGCACTGCGGTCCCTTTCTGTAATTAGGGGTTCGTAGACAACATCTGCTGCTTCCTATATCATTAGGGCGTGTGACCGAAGAACAATTGGAAGGGATGATTCACCTCATGAGCAACGAAGAACAGACACAGGCGGGGAACAGACCGCTGCCGAACTTAAACCAGCCGGAAGCCATCGTATTTGATATGGATGGTACGCTGTTCCAGACAGAAAGCCTGTTATTGCCCGCCTATCATAAAATGTTTGATATCCTGCGGGAAGAAGGCCTGCATTCCGGCCCGACTCCGCCGGAGGAGCGCATCCTGGGCAGTCTAGGCATGCTGCTTGCGGATATCTGGAAGAACGTAATGCCGGAAGCGGATGAGGCGGTACACCGCCGGGCGGATGAACTGCTCCTGCAGCTTGAGATTGAGGGGCTGGAGGCCGGAGGGACGGTACTGTACCCTAAGGTAGTCGAGACGCTGAGTGCGCTTCACGCACGCGGAGTGAAGCTGTTCGTCGCCAGCAACGGGCTGGAGGATTATATCCATAGCATCGTAGTCGTACACGAGCTGAAGGACCTGTTCGAGGGGCTGTACAGCGCGGGCGGCTCGGGCACGGCAACGAAGACCGAGCTGCTCGGCCTTCTGCTGGACAATCACAAGATCGGCAGTGCCTGGATGGTCGGGGACCGTTCCTCCGATGTACAGGCGGGCAAGGGCAACGGACAGACCGTGATCGGTTGCGCCTACGCCGGCTTCGGACGGCAGGATGAGCTGAAGGGCTCGGATGTCATTATCTCATCATTCGATGAATTGATTGCGCTGTATGATAACAGCACAGCGCAAAGCCTGTAATCAGCCAGGCCAGAAGCGGGCTGTGTATATACAAGCAAGCAGAACCGGATGTCATTTCAGCCGTACTACAGGCGTGAAGGGCATCCGGTTTTATATCTTGCGGAGCGGAAGCGGATACATCTCGAAATTTCATACCTTTTCTCGAATGAGGACCGTTTCATTGCAGGTGCTCAAATTTTATACTGGTACTGTAAGCGTTTCACCAGGAATGAGCCTCAGAAGCTTGGCGAAGCGCAGCGGCGGCCAGATACTGTATTTGGAGGGATAGGGTTGCACAAGCTGTTTCTGGTTGAGGATGAAGCCCTGATCCGTACGGGCCTCAAGCATTTGATTGAGGAGGTCATCGGCGGCTTTCAGGTGGTGGGTGAGGCAGAGAACGGAAGACTTGCACTGGAGGCACTCAAGAGTGTGAAGCCTGATGTCCTGATCTCGGATATACGGATGAATGAAATGAACGGGCTGGAGATGATCCGGCGGGTCCGTGACCAGTACCCTGAATTGTATATCCTGATTCTGAGCGGGTATGCCGATTTCGAATATGCAAAGCAGGCCATCAAATACGGCATCAGCGATTATCTCCTGAAGCCGGTTGACCGCACGGAGCTGGCCCAGGCCTTAGGGGAGTTCAAGCGCAAGCATGGAGCCTGGAATGCTCTGCCGGGCCAGCCGGAAGAGGGGGAGACCGACCAGAAGGGCAGGCAACTGATCCGCAAAGTGAAAGAACTGGTTGCCCAGCGGCTGGATCAGGAAATTTCGCTGCAATATATGGCGGAGCAGGTGCATCTGAATCATCAGTACCTGTCGGTGCTGTTCAAGACGGAGACCGGACAGAACTTCACGGATTATGTCTCCCGGTGCCGGATGAACCGGGCCAAGCAGCTGCTGAAGGAGACGAATCTCAAAATCTATGAGGTTGCCAAATTATCCGGCTACCTAAGCTCGAAGCATTTCATGGCGGTATTCAAGGACTATACCGGCTGCACCCCAACGCAATACAGGGAGCAGCAGTAATTTAACCGTTCACTTTAGAAGAAGAAGGAGGAGCAAGGATGCGGAAATATGAAGTGGTTGTGGCGGGAGGCGGGGTGTCCGGCTCCATCGCGGCTATCGCAGCAGCAAGAGCAGGCGCCCGGACGCTGATTATCGAGGCGGGGGGGTTCCTGGGCGGGACCCTGACTGCTGCGGGCGTAGGACCGATGATGACTTTTCACGCGGGGGATAAGCAGGCTATCCAGGGAATCACCGATGAGCTGATTCAGCGGCTCCGGGCGCTCGGCAAATCGCCGGGGCATATCCCGGATGCGACGAATTACACCTATTCGGTGACACCGTTCGATGCCGAAGCGATGAAATACGAGCTGGATCTGATGCTGCAGGAGAGCGGAGGCGAGGTGCTGTATCATACGATGCTGGCCGGTGCTGAAGTCTCCGGCAGACGCATTACATCGCTTACCTTGTGCAATAAAGCCGGGCTTAGCAGGATCTCGGCGGATGTATTCATTGATGCTACGGGGGATGGCGATCTGGCGGCCTGGTCCGGCGTCCCGTTCACCAAAGGGCGCGAATCCGACGAGCAGTCGCAGCCGATGACCCTAAAGATGAAGATGAGGGGAGTAGACACGGAGAAGATCAAGGCGTATATCCGCGAGCACCGTGAGGACTTTCCGCGCATGAATCTGGATATTACGGTGATGGACTCGGCGGCCAGACTCTCTGTCGTCGGCTTCGACAAGCAATTCCGTGAAGCGAAGGCGCGCGGCGAGATCAGTATTCCGAGAGAGGATGTGCTATTCTTCGAGACGAGCAATCCCGGTGAGATTATCATGAATACAACGCGCATTCTCGGCAAGGACAGCACAGACCCGTGGAGCCTCAGCGAGGCCGAGATTGAAGGCCGCAAGCAGTGCCGGGAGCTGGAGCTTTTTCTGAAAAAGTATATTCCCGGGTTCGAAGATTCAGTGGTCGTCTCCACAGGCCCGTCTATCGGCGTACGCGGCTCCCGCCAGATCAAAGGAGTGTATACACTGACTGCGCAGGATATTCTCTCCGTGAAGCCCTTCGAGGATGTGATTGCCCACTCCGGGTATCCGATTGATATTCACAGCCCGGACGGCGAGGGAACGGCAACGGATCATCTGGAGTGGGGCGCGATGTACGGCATCCCTTACCGCTGTCTGATCACCAGCGAGATCGACAACCTGATCGTGGTCGGACGATGCCTCTCGGCTACCTTTGAAGCCCAGGCGGCTGTGCGGACAACGCCAACGGTAGGGGCCATCGGGCAAGCTGGCGGTACGGCGGCAGCGCTGGCTGTCAAAGAGAGAGTACCTGTGCAGCAGGTGGATTATAAGAGCTTGCAGGAGATGCTTGTGGCCAATGGCGCTTATCTGGAGGTGTAAATTAATTCGTATAACAACGATAATCAGAGTAATTGTATCAGGGAATATTCATTGATTTAGGATGTATCACTCACACGATTTTAGGAGGAATTGGTTTGGAAACCGTGCAAATTATCGGGATTTTACTTGTATTCATTGTGTTTGTGGGTCTGATGATGACCCGCAAGCTGACCACGCTGCTGGCTTTGCCGATGATGGCAATTCTGCTGGCGGCGATCGCGGGTATCCCGCTCCTGTCTGATAACCCGGATACCTTCACCATCACGAAGGGTGTGCTTGCAGGTGGAGCCATGAAGCTGTCTACTGCCATCGCCGGACTGATCTTCGGCGCCTGGTTCGGCCAGATTCTCAGCAAGGTCGGCATCACGAAGACCATTATCCGCAAGGCAGCAGAACTGGCGGGGGATAAGCCGCTGGCGATTGCCATTATCTTTTTCCTCGCCGCCTCTGTAATCTTCTCGGCTGCGAATGGCCTGGGTATGGTTATTCTGGTCGGGACCATCGCTATCCCTATTATGCTGACAGCCGGGCTTAAGCCCTTTGTAAGCGGCCTGGTAGTATTGCTGGCCAATGCGGTCGGCGTGGTGTTCAACGTCTCCACCTGGGCGATCTATACCGATGTGCTTAAGGTACCGACGAACACGATTGCTTCTTATTCGCTGGTCTGTGCTGTCCCGCTGATTGTGATTGCCCTGATTATGATCGTCTATTATACCCGCAAAGACGGCAAGGTCCGCCGTGCCTGGGCGATGCCGCTCAAGCCGGAATTCCAGGCTCAGGACAACAAGAATGTAAGAGCGGTTGCGCTCATCAGTCCGCTTGTTCCGGTGCTGCTCGTGTTTTTCCTGAAGGTGGATATTGTCTCGGCGGTCTTCATGGGGGCTCTGGTCACCCTGCTGCTCGCCACCCCTAAGCGTCCATTCCATGTGTTGTCGAGTGCGCTGGTAGAAGGCATTCAGGATGTAGCCGGTGCGCTGGGTCTGATGATCGGCATCGGGATGCTGCTCAGTGCGGTAACCGCACCTCAAGTGGCTTCATTGATTCAGCCGCTGATCGAAGGCATCATTCCAACCAGTCCGCTGATGTATATTCTCATCTTCACACTGTTGTCTCCGCTGGCGATTTACCGTGGACCGCTCAACGTATGGGGACTGGGCAGCGGTATCGCGGCATTGATCGTGGCTGGTGGTATGGCCCCTGTGGCAGCGATGCTCGCACTGCGTATTGTGAGCAATCTGCAGGCCGTCAGTGATCCGACCAACTCGCATAATGTCTGGATCGCCGATTACACGAAGACGGATATTATTGAAACGCTGCGCAAGACGCTGCCATGGATGTTCGTTGCGGTGATGATCTCGATGATTATTGCGGGAATGATTGCCTTTTAGAGACTCTTAGAGACCTAAGCTTCATGGAGAGGAGAACCTGCTATGAGCAATAAACAAATCAGAATCGGCATCGATGTCGGAGGAACCTTCACGGATGCCGTGGCGATAGATAACGAGACCTTTGAGGTGCTGTCCAAGGTCAAAATGCCCACCACGCACCACGATAAACGCGGGGTAGCCAGCGGGATTGTCCAGATTATCCAGCGGATTATGAGCGAGAACGGGATTCTTCCCGGCGATATCAAGTTCATCGCCCACGGGACGACGCAGGCCACCAATGCGCTGCTCGAAGGCGATGTTGCCCGTGTCGGCATCGTAGGGATGGGGACGGGGCTGGATGCCCGCAGTGCCCGCTCGGAGACCAATGTGGCGGATATCGAATTGGCCACGGGCAAATTTCTGAAGACGTATCACAAGTTCATCGACTCCAAAGAACTTACCGCAGAAGCCATTGATGATGCCATTGATCAGCTGCTGGCCCAGGGGGCAGAGGTTATTGTAGCCTCGGAAGCTTACAGCGTCGATGATCCGGCCAATGAGCTGAGAGTGATGGAAGCGGCGCGCAGCCGGGGCGTGTACGCCACCGGCGGACATGAAATCTCCCAGCTCTACGGGCTGAAGACCCGCACCCGCACAGCGGTCGTCAATGCGAGCCTGATTCCGAAGATGATGGAGACGGCTAATATGACCGAGCAGGCGGTCAAAGAAGCGGGAATTACCTCCCAGCTGATGATCATGCGCTGTGACGGCGGGGTCATGAGCATCGACGAGGTGCGCAAGCGCCCGATCCTGACCATGCTGTCGGGGCTGGCGGCCGGCGTGGCTGGTGCCCTGATGTATGAGAAGATCTCGGACGGCATCTTCTTCGAGGTCGGAGGCACCAGTGTAGATATTTCTGTGATCAAGAACGGAAAGGTCATGATTGAGAACGCCCAGGTCGGCGGGCACAAGACGTATCTGCGCTCGCTGGATGTGCGGACGCTGGCCGTTGCCGGGGGCAGCATGATCCAGATCGGCGGGGGCAAGATTACGGATGTCGGACCACGCAGTGCGCATATTGCCGGACTGGAATACGAATGCTTCACCGGCAAGGAGAATCTGGAGCAGCCGTCTATCGGCCTTGTCCGTCCGCGCGAGGGAGACCCGGATTATGTCACGGTCCGCAGCGCCGGAGGACAGGAATATGCACTGACACTGGCGGGAGCGGCGAATCTGCTGAACCATGTGCCGGAGACGGATTATGCGCGCGGGAATCTGGAGAGCACCCGGATCGCCTGGCAGGCACTGGGTTCCCATCTCGGGATGTCAGCGGAAGAGGCGGCCAAGGCAGCGATGGATATTGCCACCCGTAAGGTAATGGCTGTGGTAAACCAGATGATCAGCGATTATGAGCTGGACACCGGCTTCATTACGCTGGTGGGCGGCGGCGGAAGCGGAGCGGTTCTGGTCCCGGCCATGGCGGCGAAGGAGGGCTTCAAGCACCAGATTGCGAATAACGCACCGTATATCTCCACGATTGGCGTCGGAATGGCCATGGTCCGCGAGCAGATCGAGAAGACCGTCGTGGGTGCCACCGAGCATGACATCAAGCTGATCCGGGCAGAGATTATGGAGAAGATCGTCCAGTCAGGGGCGAATGAAGCCACAGTCGATGTCACGATCGAGATTGACTCCCAGCGCAATATTCTGCGGGCGATCGCCACCGGCTCCACCGAGCTGCGCTCGAAGGATCTGGCCAGCCGTGAGGTGCCGGTGAACGAGCTGATGCAGACGGCAGCGGAGGCGCTGGGACAGCCCGCGGACAAGACGGAGCTGAAGGCGGCCTCCGGCAGATGGTATCTGTTCGAATCCAGCGAGATTAAGAAGTCGATGTTCGGGCTGGTGAAGAAGAAGCTCAGCCATGTCGGTGTGCTGGACCGCGAGGGTGTGGTGCGCTTCAAGAAGAGCAATGCGTATCATCTGGCTTTTTTGAAGAAGAATATGGCCGACCGGTTCGCCTCCTTCCTGGAGGAGAATACGATCTATTCGGACGCCAATGCCACGATCCCCAAGACCTTCATCTTCTATAAGGAAAAAATGCTCGATCTGACCGGGATGCAGACCAAGGAGCAGCTGTTCTCCATTCTTGAAGTGGAGACGCAATTGCTTGAGGACAACAGCGAATTGCTCGCCGTCGTCTATCAGTAGGAGGTGGACAGGAGGATGAAGACGGCTGTAAAGACAGTGCCCGGCGATCATGTACTGGGGTATGCCGAGCTGAAGAACGACCTGTTGTTTCACAGAATACCGCACAGCAAACGGCGTTATTATGTGGAGCAGCCGCTTGCCATTGGCAGGGAGCAGGCACTGGCCTTCAAGGCCCGTTATGGCACGGATGTCGGAGCCATCTGCAGGGACAGGGGCATCCAGGTGAACCTCAATGAACGGCAGGGCACCATCGGGCAGATCCGCTTCCGCGCCCAGATTGAGCTGTCGGCCAAGGAACGCGTCATTACGCTGTACCGCTCCTCCATGGAGGAGCTGCGGCAATGTGCCGGTGTGCTGCTTCCCGGCAGTTCCTTCAGCCTCAAGGAGGTTACAGACATTCATCTTGCCCATGAGCTGTTCCATGATCTGGAGTTCACGGAGCTGGGCTACACCAATAAGCGGCTGGATGACATCAGCAGCCTCTCCCTGGGGCCGCTGCGCATCTGGGCGGGCGTAACGAAGACCTCGGAGATCGCCGCGCATGCGTTCAGCCGTTATCTGCTGGACCTGCCCTGCTTGCCGAATCTGCTGGATTACGCATATATGATTCACAGCGGGACACTGACAGCCGCCGAATTCTGGAGGCAGACGGAGGTCTGGTCAAGCGAGCTTGAGAATAGCTGAGCCGGAATCTCCGGGCAGCTGCCTTTTGCCAGTAAATACCCATGGTGAACTCCTCTGACTTGATACTCAAATTATGCTATCTTTGTGTAAGAAACCAGAGTCCGGGAGGCTGTTCCGCATGTTATCCGGTAAAAGATTCAACCGGTCCGCTTATGTGCCGCTGCGCACGAAGTTTATCATTTTATTCTGCCTGCTGATTACCATTCCGTTCCTGATCATCGGCACTATCAGCTATAAGAAATATATTGCCGGAGTAGAACGCAGCACGGTGGAGCTGTCCAATCAGGTTGTCAGCCAGATTAATATTAATCTGGAGCATTATATTAAAGAGCTGGACCGTCTGACGCTTGCACCTCTGTATGATGAGGATATGATGCACATTCTCCGCAAGCACAGGGACCCGGAGAAGCCCGGCACCTATCTGAGCACGGATGAGACGCTGAAGATGAACCTGTTTATCTCTTCGCTGGCTTTTGACAGGGGGGAAATCGAGAGCATTCTGGTATTCACCAATGACGGCGGCATCTTCAGCAATCTGGACCAGAGTGTAAGGAAGCGGTGGGACCGCAGCATGGCAGACTGGATGGATACCGTAGAACGGGAGGACGGGGGCCTGACCATCCTTCCGCCGCATGCCGCAGCCTATTATACAGAACGGAAGCAGGGAATTATCTCTGTGGCCAGGGTTATCCGTGAGCCGTACACCAATGCAATGCTGGGAATCGTCAAAGTGGATCTGACGGCGCGGGGCTTCGGGTCTATTGTATCAACGGTACGTTCCAGCGGGAGCGGCCTGCTGCAGATTACGGGCAAAGATCAGGTGGTCCTGTACTCGGAAGCGGACAAGCTTCCCGACTCGCGGGAGTCTTACATTACGGCTTCTGCGCAATCTTCGTACACGGGACTTAAGGTGACCTCGCTGATGCCGCGGGCGCAGCTCCGGGAGGATGCCCGTGAATTAACCAACTCTACGCTGGTGGTGTCCATTATTGCCTTGATGGCGGCTTATGCGGCAGCTATTCTGCTGTCCAGCCGCCTGATTAAGCCGATTGCCCATCTCCAGTCGAAGATGAGGCAGGTGAAGCGGGGGCTGTTCCTGGAACGTGCGACAGTCACCACCAGCGATGAAATCGGGCAGCTGACCGAAGGGTTCAATACGATGATCGGCGAGATCGACCGTCTGGTCAAAGAGGTCTATGAGACCCGGCTGAAAGAGCGGGAGGCAGAGCTGCTGGCGCTGCAGAGCCAGATTCATCCGCATTTTCTGTACAATACGCTGGAGATGGTGAACATGCTGGCCCTTCAGGGCAATACCCGGGAGCTCTCTGGTGTGGTAACTAGTCTCGGCAAGCTGCTGCGTTATACCGTAGGCCACCGGGAACAGATGGTGTATGTGCTGGATGAGGTGAAATTCGTGGAAGCGTACCTGCGCATTCAGGGCATGCGCCTGGGGGACAAGCTGCAAGCTGTAATTCACATTGATTCTTCCTTCGATTACTGTATGGTGCCGAAGCTGATTCTGCAGCCGTTGATCGAGAATGTCATTGAACATGCGATGGGACCGGATACGCTGCATCTTACCTTGGCCGCTTCTGTGGACGAAGAGGATCTGGTCCTGTCGGTCAAGGATGACGGCCTTGGCATCGACGGCGCACGGATGCTGGAGCTTGAAGAACAGCTATATGGCCGTCAGCCCCGGGCCGCAGCCGATGCGGAGCAGGGAGGATTTGGCCGGATACTCAAGGGGTTCGCGCTGCGCAATGTCCATCAGCGGCTGCGGCTGCTCTATGGAGAGCCTTACGGCCTGACACTGGATAACACGGCAGAGCGCGGTGTAACGGTCTCGCTGCGGCTGCCTATGAACTGGGAAGCGATGAACAATACCGGCCCTGACGGGGACAGACAGGAGGAGGCATAAGGATGCGGACAAGGCTGCTAGGTCTGATTGCTGCAGTGCTGCTGGCTACAGGGTGCTCCTCAGGTGCAGGGAGCGGAGCGGCTGACGGGAAAGCGGGGGATGGAGAAGGAGGGACGGTGACGGCTGCTGTGCAGGAGCCTGTGAAGCTGAAGTTCAGCATCTGGGGCAATGATGCGCAGAAGGCGATGGTCCAGGAGCTGGTGGATGAATTTGAACAGCTTCATTCCGGGATAGAGGTGGAGATCATGACGATTCCTTTTGCTGACTACCAGCAAAAGCTGTCGATTATGATGGCCTCCCGTACCGCGCCGGATGCCGGCTGGCTGGCGGAGCGGATGATTCCGCAGCTCCTGGAATCGGGCCAGCTGGTGGATATTGCAGCGGAGGTGAAGGAAGACGCCGGATATCAGTATGAGGATATCTATCCTTCTACGCTCGACATCTTCAAGCGTGGAGACCAGTTATACGGCATCCCGTTCTCCACGCCCCCGGTGCTGATCTATTACAATAAGGATCTGTTCCTGAAGAACGGCCTGAAGACGCCAACGGAGCTGTACGAGGAAGGGAAATGGAATTATGAGGAGTTCCTCAAGGCGGCGCGAAGCCTCACCGACCCGCAGCGCGGCATCTACGGCGTGAAGCTGGTCCGCGACTGGAACAATTGGTCGGATGCGCTGCTGCCGCTGCTCTGGTCGCATGGTGCAGAGCTGTTCGACAGCAGCGGAGCATCGTTTGCGCTGAATTCCCCCGCAGGGAAGGAAGCGCTGCAGCTCTATAGCGATATGATGTTCAAGAACAAGGTTCACCCGCTGCCCGGGGATGAGATTGCCTTCGACAGCGGCCGGCTTGGCATGTATACGGACCGTTACAGCTATACGTCGAAGGCCCGCGCAGTTACCGATTTCGCCTGGGACATCGCTCCGATGCCGTCAGGCATTAAGGGGACAGGGACTTCCCTCGGCTATGCGGGAGTGTCTGTCTTCGAGACCAGTCATCCGGCAGAGGCTGCAGAATTCCTCAAGTTCATCACCAATGCTGAGTCGATGAGCATCACCGCGCAATATTTCGTCCCGTCACGCAAGTCTGTTCTGGAATCCGATGTCTTCCTGCGGGCAGCCTCCGAGCCTTCACCGGAGAGCATTCAGCGGGCGGTTCTCGATCAGATCGCCACGGCGCGGATCGCGCCCGGGCATAAGAACTGGCAGCAGATAGATACGAAGATCCAGCTGTTAATGGACGGTCTCTACACGCAAACGTCCACCGTTGACGAGTTGCTCGGGCAAATGGAGCTTGAAGTTACCCCGCTTATGAAATAAGCGGGGTGTTCCTCTGTGCTGGTGCTTGTAACTATTCGCTGAGCCATCCCCTGCTGTTTTGGAGGTGGAGGCGGCAGCGCAATTACAATTCCTGCACATAATGCAACATTGCCTCTCATTAAGGATCCATAATCAGAAAATGTTGCACAAAAAGCAGGAATACTCCGCACTTAAGTAACTTCACGTTAAGATTCCTGCATTTCCTGCAACAATTCTCCCGCATACCCCAGTATCTAGATAGCTAAGTTGCAATATCTGCAACATTATTAAGGCTGCTAGCCTGTCAAACCGCTACAATCCCCGCCAAATTGCATACTGTAGATTTACTCATGAAGCTTACCTATGCTCAGAGCGGTTCACCCAAGACTAGTCATCAGCACTTACTGATACAAATCAGGCAATCCCTGCACAGGCTCATAATAACAAATGTATCTGTTTTGTATGACCGGGCGCAGCAGTCCTTTATGGACCAGCTCCTGAAGCTGTTTGCGTGCTGTCCTAAAGCTCATATTGTACTGGAGCATCAGATCTTTGGGCCGTAACCCCTTTTTTTGACTCAAGGAGAGTCTGACAATCTCTCTTTCCCTCGGTGAAAGTGAGGGTCCTGTCGGAACACGGAGCAAAGAAGGGGAAATGACCATTTGCAGCAGCATGCGGCAGATTTCCGGACGATTCTGCACATCATCGAAGGAGAAATGTATAATCCTCCAGCCCAGTCCGTTCAGATAATTCTCCCGATTCAGCGAGTAGCTGAACCTTTCACGGTCCATATCCTTCACATGGCTCTGGTAACCGTCACATTCCAGGCCGAATTTTCCGTACGACGGAAGAAAAGCAACATCCAGAAATTGCGATTTACGGTTCCAGTCGTAGACCTCATACTCCGGATGCAGATCATCCAGATTGCCAAACAGCGGCCACCAGACATTACGCAGAAGCAGCTTCTCTGCATACTGATGCCCCCGTGACAGCCGGCCTCTGCGCTCTCCTGTTCTGATCGACAAATGATGGTCCAAGAGCAGCTGATGCGCTTTTTCAAAATCCATTTCCATTCCCTCCATCTCTCCTTTACGCAAAAAAAAGAACGCCCCTCTGCCAGCGATGGCTTGGGACGTTCTTCGTCTGAGCTAATTATACGCCAGCACACGGGCGAGCGGCAATAAATGGTTTATCGATGTCCGTACATTAACCATTTGTATGTAATCTATAGCAGCCGCCAAGAGGATATTTCCTCCCAGATCGTTTATACTGAGTTTACATACATAACGTAATTTAGTATCTGCACAAGCAAGTGTAGAGATGGAGGTTTGTCCGATTGGAATTATTTGAGTATATTTTGTTGATGCTGGCAGCCGTGTCGCTGTCAAATCTGGTGAACCGGTTCATCCCCTCGCTCTCCGTGCCGATCATTCAGATTGCACTGGGGATGGCCTTGACCTGGCTGCCCCTGCATTTCGAGCTGGAGCTGAACCCGGAGCTGTTCCTGCTGTTATTCATTGCTCCCTTGCTGTTCAATGACGGCAGGCTTGCCGATAAAGTGGCCTTATGGAAGCTGAAAAAGCCGATTTTGCTGTTGGCGTTGGGACTGGTTTTTCTAACGGTAGGGGTGCTGGGCTATTTCCTGCACTGGCTGCTACCGGTACTGCCTCTGGCGGCTGCGTTTGCGCTGGCGGCGGCACTGGCCCCTACGGATGCGATCGCTGTAGGCGCACTGGAGCAAAAGGTGAAAATTCCCCATCAGACGATGCAAATTCTCGAAGGAGAATCTTTGATTAACGACGCATCGGGTCTGGTATCCTTTCAATTTGCAGTCGCAGCTATGGTCACAGGCGCATTCTCTTTCAAAACGGCCAGTCTGAGCTTTATCTCCATTTCTCTTGGCGGTGTGGTGCTGGGTCTTGTGCTGACATTCATTAAATACGGGATCGTCCGCTGGCTGCGCAGGCTAGGGATGGAGAATGTGACGCTACATATGCTGATTGAGATCCTGACGCCGTTTGCTATTTTTATGGCCGCCGAGGAATTGGGGGTCAATGGAATTCTGGCGGTTGTGAGCGCCGGGATTGCCCATTCCTTCGGATATAAGCAGATGAATCCTGAGGTAGCCAAGCTGAATATCGTATCCAAAAGCACCTGGTCCGTCATTATCTTCGTCCTGAACGGACTGGTCTTCCTGCTGCTGGGCACCCAATTGCCGGAGATCATACAAACGGTCTGGAACAACCCGGAAATAGGGAATGTCCAGGTTATCCTGTATACCCTCCTCTTAACCGCTGCTGTCCTCGGTCTGAGGCTGATCTGGATGCTGGTTATGGATATCCCCGAAGGGGAGGAGCCGCGCGGACCCTGGAAGCTGGAGTTCAAGAAGGCACTGATTCTCACACTGTCAGGAGTGCGCGGTACGATTACCCTGGCGAGTACGATGTCACTGCCGTTTTTCCTGGATGACGGCTCTTACTTTCCGGCGAGGGACCTGATTATTTTCCTGGCGGCGGGTGTCATTCTGTGGACCCTGCTGGCGTCTAACTTTCTGCTGCCGCTGCTGCTTGGCTCAGATCATGAAGCGGAGCATAGCGCCGAGGAAGCCCAGGCCCGGATCGAAATTCTGCGCAGCGTGGTTGCGGGGCTAAATGAGCAGGCTACAGACCAGTCCCGCCTGGCTTTGAACCATCTAACCGGCATCTATAACACACGAATCCGCATGCTGAAGAAGAATGAAGAGGCCGAGGAAATGGAACGAAAGCTTGGAGTGAAGGCGCTCAAGTGGCAGAGGGAATACACGATGCTTGCGCTTAAGCAGCACGAGGTGAACCCGTATACGGCATACCGTTATCTGAACCGGCTGAACCGGCAGTTGTTCATCTACACCCGTGATCCGCAGTACAAGAATGATCTGATTCCGTTCAAAAGCTGGGAAGAAATCACCGGTGTCATCCAGCAGGTCCGCTTAAGCGCGCAGGAGCGGCGTGAGGAATCGAACCGGCTGCAATCCGGGATTTTCGCTTACGTTCTTGAGAAGCTGAGAGAGCTGCAAAATACGGGGGAGATGGAGCCTGAAGTGATCAGCGCCCTGATTCTGCGCTATGAGCGGGGAAGAATGCGGTTAACCCGTCCGGAGTCCATCTCTGCTACGAAGCGGGAGTTCGAAGAGTCGCTGCATGAGCTGTCCCGCGCGGGCATTCAGCTAGAGCGTGATAACATTCAACTTATGTTCGAAGCCGGACGGATCTCTAGAGCTAGCATGAAGGAAATGAAACGTGATATCCTGTTCATGGAACATGATTTGCGGGAAGAGATGGGCTATTGAGCCCTATTCTATATGAAGCATTACATTCCATAAGGAGATGAATATTCGGAGTATGAGAAAACAAATCGTGGCGGGTACCTGTGCAGTCATTGCGGCAGTCGGAATCTTTTGGTATGCAGGAAACGAGGGGCGTAAGACGGCTGATCACCGGGAAGTAGCGGTCAGCACCCAGCCGGACACTCAGGCAGCATCCAGTCAAAATATCAAGCAAATGGTGGCAGATTACAGCTCGCGCACCTTGACGGCAGATTCCGCTTCGATTACCTCCACACAGCTAATCGTGGACAGCGGAGGTCCAAACGAAGCAGCTTATGAGCTTCCGGAGGATGAATTCTTCCTGTCGGTTGCTCCATATGTGCAAAATACGCATCCCTGCGCAACGCACAGCCTGACGGGCTGCCAGGGGGAGCTGACGGACCAGGAATTTGACGTATACATCGAAGACGCCGAAGGCAAGGAAGTGATGAACAAGTCCGTGAAATCCCAGTCCAACGGCTTCATCGACCTCTGGCTCCCGCGCGACCGGAAGTACCGGATGACAATCTCCCAAGAGGGCAGAACGGCCCAGTCCGAGATTTCTACCTTTGAGAGCGATGATACTTGCCTGACTACTATGCAATTAACAGCTAATTAGTGCACATTTAGTTATCCTATATAGACTGTGATATAAGGAGAAGATAGTAGTAAATAAAATAAAAATCACATGGATTGTACTTTGCGGCAGGCACCCTGCATATGCAGGAGTACCCCCTTTGCCCGCCAATCTAAGAGAGGGTGAAGGTTGTCTCACGCTGAAGCTTGGAAATCCTGCACATATTGCAACATTCTACTCATTAAAAGAGCCGTAATCCGGAAATGTTGTACAAAAGTCAATATTTCACCCTCATCCAAGCGGCTGTGCAAGTAGATTCTTGCATTTCCTGCAACATTTCTCCCGTACCCCCAAGTCTCTATGAACCAAAGTTGCAAAATCTGCAATATTACGGGTATGCCTTGACCCTTTGGAAGCAGCGGAGGATGAAACCGTACATGGTCTACCGTTATTTGCAGCGGCTGACCATGCAGCTTACTGCAAATTAAGCTGAATCCACTTGTGAGCCCAGGGACGCGTGCCTGAAATGAAAAATCCGGAAGAACTTCCATACAGGGGAGCCTTCCGGATTTTTTTATACATTAATTCAAATACTAATACTGTCCGAAGTCCTGAAAATCATAGTTGATAGCGTTGTTAACGTTCCATTCACACTACTCTGATAATCTCTATAAGTGTTAGGCGGAGGAAAATTATATATAAGATGATGCGGAGGGTAATCATGTTAACACCTAAGAAAAAATGGCGGGACGCTGCTCTGGCAATATTGGCTGTGATGGGATTAAGTGCGGGCCTTATATTTCCCGGGAAACATGCCAGTGCGGAGACAGGGCAAGCCGCTTCACCGGATTCCCGGATTGAATCTCCTGCCAAGCTTGAGGATACGGCAAGTCTGACAGCCTTCGTGGATGGAATGATGGAAGAGTATATGAACCGGCTGCAAATTCCCGGCGCGGTGATCTCCATCGTCAAGGATGGCAAAATCATTCTGGGCAAAGGGTATGGCAGCTCGAATCTGGAGCAAGCGGCTCCGGTTGACCCTGCAACCAGCATGTTCCGAATCGCTTCAACGACCAAGCTGTTTACCTGGACAGCTGTGATGCAATTGGTGGAGCAGGGCAAGATTGATCTGGACACGGACATTAACACCTACCTGAAATCTGTGAAGATTCCTGCCACTTATCCTGAACCCATCACCATGCGCCATTTGATGACCCATACCGCAGGCTTTGAAGAGGGCGGAGTTGGTTATCAGATCGTTACTGATCCTGCCGGATTGCCCGGTTCCATCTCGGAGACACTCAATAAACATATGCTGGCACGGATCAGACCGCCAGGTGAGATGAGTGCCTATTCTAATTATGGAGCAACGCTTGCAGGTATGATCGTGGAGGATGTCAGCGGTATTCCTTATAATGATTATATTCAGATGTATATCTTCGATCCGCTGGACATGAAGCATTCAACGGTAGTTGAGCCTTTGCCGGAGTCATTCATCCCTTACCAGGTGGTAGGGTATAATAGCGGGAACGGCAGCTTTATTCCTGGCACACCTACATTCGAGGGCGGATTTCGTCCTGCCGGCTCGGGTACTGTATCTGCAATAGACATGGCACATTTCATGATCGCGCATCTGCAGAACGGGAAATATGGCAACGGGCAGATTCTGAAGCCTGAGACGGCTGCATTCATGCATTCAACGGCATTCCAGCTCGATAAGCGCCTGCCGGGAGTAGCTCTCGGATTCGCAGAGAAGCGGGTGAACGGGGTGAGATTAATCTCTCATGGCGGCTCCGATCCCATGTTTAATACGGAATTGTATCTCGCACCAGCCAAGCAACTGGGGATTTTCTTATCCTACAATGGCGGTCAAGGCAGCGAAGCTGCGACCCATCTGGTCCAGGCCTTGTTCAACCGGTACTATCCCGCTCCTGAAGTGAAGCAGCCGGAGTTCTCCGCTTCCGCGGAATCCGTACAGAAATATGCCGGCTCCTATCAATTTACACGCCGCAACATAAGTGATATTGACAAGTTCTTTAACTTTTTTGCCCAACTGAATGTTACGATTGTGGATAACAAAATATCCTTGGGAAGCGGCAGTGAACAACAGCTGTACAGAGCAGTCGCTCCTAACCTGTTTCAGCTGGAGGAAGGGACCGATCAGATCGGCTTCCTTACGGATGAGTCCGGCACAGTAACACATATGCTCCTGGACATGGCTCCGGAGATG
Organism: Paenibacillus sp. FSL M7-0420; assembly: GCF_038002345.1. NCBI lineage: Bacteria > Bacillati > Bacillota > Bacilli > Caryophanales > Paenibacillaceae > Paenibacillus > Paenibacillus sp. FSL M7-0420. The sequence continues at coordinate 2,038,107 of NZ_JBBOCJ010000001.1, forward strand.
CCGCTGGAGCGTACGCCGCTTTTGGATCAGAGTAAGTTTTGGCTTATCCTCCTTGGTGTCTCAGGATTCATTTTCATCACGGCTTTGCCCGGCCCCCTCTTCTTCAGACGCAGGTTCAAGGCGATGACGCTCCCGGAAAAGCGGGCTATCCGATTATCTGCGGGAACTGCCGTTTGGGCGCTGTTATCTTTTATGACTCTGTTTATGGTTATTATGTCCATGGACATTATGCAGAAGCTCAGCAGTATCAGCCCTTTACTGTCTGTCAGCTTGGTTATGCCAATCATTATGGCGGGCTTGACCTTAGCAATGCTGGTCTCGGCTATACTGGTATGGAAGAATAAATATTGGACCGCCCTCAGGCGGGTGCATTACACATTAGTGACGCTTTCGGCTGCCCAACTGACGTTCTTCTTCTACTATTGGAATCTGCTCGGCTGGCAGTTTGGATAACGCTTAAGAGAGAAGGATGATCGTGGCTACTATACTGATCGCGGATGATGATGACAATATCCGGAAGCTGATGTCTCTATATCTGCGCAAGGAAGGGTTCGGCCTCGAAGAAGCCGGGGATGGTACCAAGGCGATGTCCATCATTGAGAACTCACATGTCGATCTTGTGATTCTGGATATTATGATGCCGGGACTGAACGGCTGGGAGCTGTGCCGGGAAATCCGGCGTTCGGATGCCAACCTGCCCCTTCTCATGGTGACGGCCAAAGCGGAATCGGCCCACAAAGTGAAAGGATTTCAGCTCGGAACGGACGATTATCTGACCAAGCCCTTTGATCCGGTTGAGCTGGTTATGCGGGTAAAAGCGCTGCTCAAACGCTCACTGGTTGTCACTTCCCAGTCCGTACAGCTTGGCAATGTGGTGCTTAACCGCCGGACTTTTCAGGTTACACGCGGTGGAATGCCGGTCACGTTACCTTTGAAGGAATTTGATCTTCTGTTTTTGCTGGTCAGCCACCCCAGGCAGATCTTCACCAGAGAACAGCTGATCCAGCAAATCTGGGGTTTGAATTATGAAGGGGACGGCAGGACTGTGGATGTGCATGTCAGCCGGCTGAGAGAGAAGTTCAGCGGCAATGGCGAGGGTTTTCATATCGAAACCGCCCGCGGTCTGGGCTACCGCCTGATTCCTGAGTCATGATCAAGACACTGTATGTTCGGGTCATTCTCACATTTCTCGGCATTATTGTCTTTAGTCTGATCTGTTCCTTTTTCATCGGCTTGTATGTATTTCAGAAGCAAATAAGCTATGAGGGACAGAACGAGATGATTACAGTGGGCAGGGAGATCATTCACCGCTATGATGACGCCAGGCCTGAAGATACGGATGAGTTCCTGAATAGTATGGTTAAGGTATCGGCGCATCCTATCCATTTGTACGACCAGTCGGGGGAACATACTTTTTACGGGCTCGCGGATAGTCCGGCTGTTACCATCACTCCCGGGGCTGTCCGGCAAGTGTTGCAGGGGAAGGTCTATCGTTCTTCCACGGAAGATAATGATACGTTTATTGGAATGCCCTTTATGCTCAAGGGAGAGTGGCGTGCGATGTTCCTGCAGTACTCGGCCGAGAACGAACATATTGTCAACCGTCTGGTACTCTTTGTGCTGCTGCTCGTGCTTGTGCTGGGAAGCGGTTGTATTGTTGTGGCTGCCAGATACCTGGTGGAGCCGATCAAGGCTTTGACTAATGCCACCAGAAGATTGGCCAAGGGTGACTTTGAGGTAGATCTTAAGATGAACCGTGTAGACGAGATCGGAGAGCTGACACAGAGCTATGTGGAGATGGCGGGGGAATTGAAGCAGCTGGAGCAGATGAGGCAGGATTTCGTCTCTAATGTCTCCCATGAAATCCAGACACCGCTTACCTCCATTTCGGGTTTTGCCAAGGCACTGCAGAACAATGATTTGATTGCGGAAGAGGAGCGTAAGGACTATCTGGATATCATCATTGCGGAGAGTGGACGTCTGTCACGGCTGAGTGATAATCTGCTGAAGCTGGCTTCCCTGGATTCCGAGCATCACCCCTTCTCGGCAGTCTCCTTCCGGCTTGATGAGCAGATTAGAACCATCGTGGTGACCTGTGAGCCGCAATGGGCAGCCCGAAGCATCGTTATCGATCTGGAGCTGCCGGAAGCGGTCTATATCATTGGCGATGAGGATCAGCTGAAGCAGGTGTGGATGAATCTGCTGGGCAACAGCATCAAGTTCACGCCTGAAGGCGGGAAGATCCGCATCCGTATAGACCACAGTGCAGCAGAAGTTGCGGTCACGATCAGCGATAATGGCATCGGGATCTCCCCGGAAGAGTGGGGTGCGGTATTCCAAAGATTCTATACCATAGACAAGTCGCGGAATGGAAGGAATAACGGGAACGGTCTGGGACTGGCCATTGTCTCAAAAATCGTCTCCCTGCATCAGGGCAGTATTGAGCTGGACGGTGCGGCAAAAGAGGGAACAACGATTATCGTCAGATTGCCCGCACGCCAGCCATAATGAAATCCTTGAATTGCCGGTCCGCTGCCCGGTCTTCCTCCGTAACGGAACCGCCCCGCTGATGAGACAGAATAACGGCTTTTTGTAAATACATGAAATACAGGTGGGTGGACTTCTGCAGAAGATCCAGCCACTTTTTTTGATACTCTGGAGCCACCGCTACTGTCTCAAGGTTTATGTACCGGGAATACCAGACCTCCATAGCTCTCTTGAAATCAGGCAGCTCCGCCGGATTCTTGGACAGGGTGCTGTAGTAGACTCCAAAAATGGCATCATAATAGATCAGTGCCTCGTGATGATCTTTTAATGCCAGATATTGATCCAGAATCTTCTCCAGGGATTGTACAGGCTGGGCAAAATCAAAATCAAACAGCAGCCTGCCAAACATCCGCTCCAGATTATCCACATAGAGCTTAGCAGCTAAGTCTTCCTTGTCCTTATAATGAAGGTACAACGTGCGGCGGGAGACACCGGCTTGTCCGGCGATCTGTGCCATATCCGTGCGTTCGATCCCCTGAGTACAGAATAGGCCCAGCGCGGCCTCCTTAATGAGCTCTTTGGTCATTTGCATTTGCTTTTCACGTAAATTCAATGATCTTCTCTCCTGTCTTCCTGCGAAAATACCGCTGCTGCAGGAGCTACTCCTGAGCAGGTGCTGACGTCCCCAAGAACTTGCTGCCTACCGAATAGCGCTTCTGCTGATTGACCGCATCCCCCAGCCACTTCACAAGCTTCACACCATCCTGCTCTGCCTGATAGAAGGTCTCCCGGGTGGAAAAAGTGTGCGGGGTTGTCCCGTTCTCAGCGTTCAGCCCGTAATCAGTCAGATAGTAATAATAATTAGGAACTGTGGCCGCTAGAGCTGCTATCGATTGCCGCATTTCCTCTGACCATTCCTTAATGAGCTTCTGGTCCAGTGGCCCGTTGTAATCGTTAATCTTGTTCTGGAAGTGGATCAGAATCTCATCATATACCGAGTAGGCTTGTAAAAGCACCGTACCTGCAGGCAGCAGCCGGCCATTCGCCCGAAAGGCAGCCCCGATGATATCTGCCTCCGGCGCATAACCGAAGTTTGCAGTGAAATCCGAGTCCCATTCCTGCTTCATCACCTGCGGCCACTTGTCTGACTTCAGGAAGGAGCTGTCCGCATATTGGAAAATCTCAGAATCCCGGTAATGTGAAGCAATCTCGGGCGCCCAGAAGGCGGACCCGAATCCCCCGGCGCTCTCGCCTGCAATCAGCAGCTTCCCGGGCTTAGCCACGTTCGCATAGATCCAGTCAAGGCTGCTGCGCACATTAGTACGCCCGTTATACCGCATGGTGAAGGTGCTGCCGTCCTCTCGCGGATACGTAGCGGTGCGGTTCCCAATGTGGAAGTCACCTGTTGAATAAGGGAGGTAGACCACATTCCAGCCGTGAAAAGGATTATCCGGGTTGTCTGTATCCATCATCCCGCCCAGCAAAGTCAGCATATAAAACGGAATGTCAGCGAAATAGTTGCCTGTATCTCCACCTTTAATAAAGTTCATGAGCTTAATAGGATGTGCAGCGCTCCGGGCATCCCAGCTGACCCCGCCGCCGGAAAAAAAGATGATCCAGTTGTTGCTCTCACCAGTCTTAGTCCATATGAAATACTCTGATCCATCACTGGAAAGGGTATTCCCGCCCAGCTTGACCTTATTCCACTCGTAGGGCTTCACTTCCGTGATTACGGGAGTAGAGGTCACCGGCCGTTGGATTACGAAGGCGTAGACCGCAACAATGGCAATGACAACAACGCTCAACAATCCAATACCCGTAAATATCGTGATTTTCTTCATTCTGCTCATCTCATCGCCCCCTTAATAGAAGTATACGTCTAGTTAACTCATTGCACAAGGTGTATACTTTTTCCCCTGGCGTAATTCAACTTACTCCTTAATTTTTGGTTTTTCATAAATTACGATATAATTATCCCTAAGATTACCAGTGGAATGATAAGGACCTGGAGGGATTGTATGACACTATCCAAATGCCTCAAGTTTTCAGTCACATTGTTATTTCTCTTAATGTTCAGTACAGCCTGCCAAAGTCATAAGGAGCTAGGAACAAGCGGCTATATTTCGTTAAATGAATTAGAGAGCTTAGTGGATAATGCAGCCGCACTGAATTGGAGCGATTTTGACAAGTATCCGTATGAGGATATCGGTTCAGGAGTGTATATCAGAAAGTACCAGATCGAAGGGGAAGGACAGTTGTTAGTTAGGGGAAAAAGTCTGGAAAATCCGCCTGAGCAAATTTCTGTGGTTGATGCAGAGGGTAAAGAGCGGGAATTTAATCCTGAGAATTTGAGTGAATCCCTTAAGTAAGTGAAAAGCTCAACGAAGGGCGATGAAAGATGAAAGCGTTACAAACGATACTCCAAGCCATTCTCTACGTACTGCTGGTTATTGGACTACACTTAATCCTAATTTATTTTTTAGAGATAAGAATGGAGAGATGGGGAACAGCGAAGATTTTCTCTGAAACCAACCGCGTATTGGTTCCTAATGGAATGGCCAGGATATCCTCGGCAAATATTTTAAGGTAACAACCCAATACGGTTTGAAAATGATATTGTCATACAATCGGCTGCGCCGCTCATTTTATATTTGGCCTCCTATTTTTAGCGAAGACCAGTTACATATCCTGACCGACAGGTTCAATGAACTCTGCGATTATCTACAAGGGACTCTTGAACGTTCGGGAGCACTGCGTATCACCAATCGAAATGTTTTATTTCAATATCAAAGAGTTTAAGGTCTTCACCATTAGACGAAGTGGGTTTCATTAGTTCAATCATAGTAGCAAAATTCTTCGAAACATATCCCATATTCAACATCTGGAGCGGATGTTTTGAATACTCCAGATTCAGGAATGGTAAAAATATTTCTCCCATTACATTCCATAAATGCGGTAAGGGATGAAACTGCATTCGTAGCGAAAAACAGGGGTAAGTGTATTCTTGCAGGAACAGTCTACGCACCGATTAAAAGCATAGTACTTAAACTTGGTTTGCAATATAAACGAGAGTATCAATTTTCACCTCAAATTAATCTAGAGTAGGCCTATGCGTTTATCATCGAATTCACATGACAAAGTGGGTGTCAACAAATGAATTTTCTAAAGTTTCGCCTTTTATATGGGATAATTATGCTGTCTTTAATCTTTTCTGGCTGTACTTATGCGAAAAAAGAGAAGGTTGCTGAAGGTGTGGTTGGAAAGCTAGTTGCGACAAATGAGATAAATAATGTTCACTCCACTATTACATCACGTGAATATATTCTAAAGGACAGCTCGAACTCGGTGCTTACACCGGAAAATATCGGCAGTCTTGATAACCGTATTATGGAGTTTGCGCGCAACGAGATATTTGCAAGGCATGGGTATGTATTCAAGCGGAAGGATTTGCAGGACTATTTTGCCGCCAAGCCTTGGTATCAGCCAGACGCTACTTATAAGGAGCATCTTAACCCGGCGGAGAAACAGAACGTTGCGTTACTCCATGACTACGAAGCCAAATACGCTGACTATAAGCTTGAATCTGCCCATAAAGATGACGTCCATTTACGGAGTTACATAGGCGATTCGAGCTTTAAACAGAAGAAGATGAAAGTGGATCTGAACGGAGATGGCCATGAAGAAGAGATTAAGTTAATCCCTCCTGAAACGGAATTAGGGGCTTTCAAGTTGAAGGTGAAGGACATCACGATGGAGTTGGGCAGTGAGCTGCTTCCTTATCTGGATATTGTCGATTTGAATATTGACGATCCATATTTCGAGATTGCACTTCAAATGGATTCGCAAATGGATTTTCTACGATCAACATCTTTCTATGTCTATGACGGTGAAACGCTCAAGCGGATAGGTGAACTTCCCGGTTTCTCGGCACACAGCTTGATGTTTGATGGCCATGGGCGAGTGGTCAGCGCAAAAGGAAGCAAGGATTTTCAAACCTGGTTCCGTGATTTGGTTTTTCGTCTAAATATCGATCATTCTCTTCAGGAAGAGCACGAGGATTTTTATCCGATGGACCCCCCCAACGCTTTTAACGATTAAAAAGGAAATTACTGTGCAGTTTCATATTGATGATACGGACGAAGCCTTTTCGCTGGAACCCGGAGACAAAGTGAAATTTATGGGTGATGATAAACTCGGCCATATAAAGTTTCAGACCAGCACGGGTAAGGAAGTCTGGTACACAATGGGCGATGAAGATGTAGACTATAGTGATTTTTTTGATGGGTTGATTTTATATGATTAGACGGAGGATGACGTTATGGACCTGTTGTAAAAAGTCGGTTTGAACACTTATTTATTCTCACAGGTGGTAGAATCAACGAGTTAACAATCGTTTTACTAAAGAGGAGCTTTAATACAATAATACGGCAGTCTAGGACTTTTTCAGTTTAAGGCTGTTTTTTATTGGAGTCCATATACTGTTTTTTCTCAGGTTATGATAGTTCTATTATTCATAAATCCGTATAGGTCAGCAACATCAGTCATTAACTTTTCTCCGAACAGAATATATCTGAACATGTTTAAGAAATTCACGAAATGTAACGAAACTATCCAAGGTGCTGTAGTCGGACCAATAATTGGTATTGCTGTAGTAACGGTAATAATAATTATTATTGGACAAAAACGTGCTTAACGTCTGAAGAAGTCAGGGATTGCCGACATAGAAAAGATGGAAGGAGTTCAATTCGAGAGATACTTATGCCAATTATTCCGAACTCAAGGTTATAAGGCCGAAGTAACAAAGGCTACTGGAGATTATGGGGCGGATCTGATTATCCAGAAGGATAATAAAAAGATTTTTATTCAAGCTAAACGCTACAGCAAAAGTGTTGGCATCAAGGCTGTGCAAGAGACGCAGGCATCTATTGCTCACTATGGAGCATCAGAAGCTTGGGTTGTATCCAACAGTGATTATACAACGGCTGCTTATAATCTGGCGAAATCCAACAGGGTAAGCTAATTAATCGCGAAACCCTGATTGAAATGATTCTTGCCATGAATCCGGGAGCAGTACCTTCGCCAAAAGCAGCAATTGCTGAGGTGCCGGTAGATGAATATAATTGTCCAAAGTGTGGTAGTAAACTTGTTCTAAGAAATAGCTCTAAAGGACAATTTTATGGCTGCAGTAGCTTTCCAAAATGTCGTCATATTAAACCAATCGAAGTAGTGCTTTAATTCAATTAATAAGCAGTATATCTAATTAGAAAATAAATTAATCTTCTAAAGATGCTCTCAACTGAGGGTGTCTTTTTTGAGTTGATTTCATATTAGGTCTTGACAGAGTTAAAAACTGTAATAAAACAGAGGTTTTGTCGAATATGTTTGAAAATTGCTTAATTGTGGTTATTAAAATTCAAAATTAAGGAAAGGAGCAGACTCTAATCATTCAAGGTACAGACAATCAAATACAACATATTTAGGAGGAATAGCATGCAGCGTAAGAAGGTAGTTTCATTTTTGCTGGCATTTTTCTTGACCCTTCAGGTATTATCAGGCTCATTGTTTGCTGCAGAGAATGAAACGTTCAGAACAGACTGGTCCAAAGCTGCAGCACTTCCTATGACAAAACTGCTTAGCAAGAGTAATGATCTGGTGAGACCTTCGGATGATTTCTCAACTGTAGCCGATAAGTTGAATGATTTGAGTTCTGGTGTTGCTCCATCAGTAGCTTCAGATTCAGCCTTACCCCCTTCAGTTATCGAAAATGTCCATCTCAAACAACCACTACCAGAGAAGCCTTCACCCTCCCTTGAGTTAATAGACGAACGAACCCCTAATAGTAAAACCTACCAGCTTGAAGACGGTACCTATGAGACCGTAATTAGTACCGAAGCCCTTCATTATCAGGACAGAATAGGGAATTGGCAGGATATCGAGCTGATGCTTACGGATGAGGCGGATATTGCCAAACAGTCCGAAATTCCGTTGTCCAATGACGCGCTTCCGGAGTTGAATCTTCCCCTCGCTAAAGACAGTGCTGCCCGGCTTAATCTGGCTAAGCAATTGGCTAAGCTTCCTAAGGACGCCTACCGCGCTCTTCAAGCGCCATTTGATGTGCGGATCGGCAAGCAATTTACCCAAGGTTATGAAATTGGTAAAGGAGCTGACAGGCTGTCTTTCATTCCCGTTGATGCTAACCCCAGCAAAGCAGTTGTTAAGCAGGATGTGTATGGCAGCTCACTAATTCGTTACCCATCGGCTTGGGAGTCTACTTATGTAGACCTGCAACTTCTGACAGATGGAATCAAAGAGACGATTGTGCTGGACTCCCCATCCGCGCCTTCAACGTTCAGCTACGAGGTTACTGGTGAAATATCCAAGGACCTGAGATTAGGCGACTTGCAAATTGAACCCGCTTGGCTGGTGGATGCTGCCGGAACGTATCGGGAAGTTAGCCAAACCTTGCGCAGCACGGGCGGCACAACCTTTCTTGATCTGCAGCCGGATCTTGGTGGGCTAGAATATCCAGTGACTATAGATCCTACTGTAGTGTTGTGGCCCGAGAATAATAATGATATGAAAGATACCACGCTCAATGCGCATGAGCCAAACCGCAATTATAATTCAGATCCACGTCTGTATACAGGTAAAGATACGAACGGAAATCAGTTCCGTACCCTGCTTTATTTTAACTTGGGTTATCTGCCCCCAGGCGAATATAATGTGCTGGATGCCTATATAACCTTGAATCAGACGGCCGAGAATCAGTACAATTCGAACACGCAGGTTCAAGTGCAGCGGATTACAAACTCCTGGGACGCTAGTACGGTAACCTGGAATACACAACCTTCGTATAGCTCGAATGTAGAGGGCAACCCTTACGGTGCAGCTTATGTTTCAGGTGAAGGTGTACAGATCTTTTATCTTAAAGGACTTGTGTCGGAGTGGGTGAACGGATTGTATCCGAACTATGGGGTGGAATTGCATGCTGACAGTGTTACTGCACCTAATGTGAAAAAATTCGTATCCTCCAACACCAGTATTCCTGCCAACCATCCATCCATTACTTTGCGGTATACGATGCCCAACCAGACCTGGAACGGGACAAGCTCCAGTGTAGATGCATTGACTTCCTTCAATCAAAAGAAACTTGACTATACCTCAGACGGCTATAAATGGCTATTGGTAAGAGACGGAGGCGATTTTAGGCTGGATGGCATGAAGCCTGATGACAGCTCCTGGTTCCACTCAGGTACAAAGCGTCTGGATGCTGAAAATGGCTCCATGTATATTGATCAGGACAACTATCTCCATTTGGCCTATAAGGCAGTAGGTGGAGGAATTAAATATGTTCGAGGGACGTACAATTCGGTCACACACCGCTGGAATCTGAGTACTCCTGTTGTCGTTTCAACGGATGCAACAGTAAATTATCCCGATCTGGTAGCACATCGCGCCTTATCTGGCGGAGGATGGAACGTTCATATTGTAAGCTCTAAGCATAGTGAGCCTGCGGGAACGAACGGGACACTGTACAACCAGATTGATATCTCTTCTTCTGGGGTGGTAGGTGCTCCGGGTACAACCGCAGTATTAGACAGTGGAACTACAGGAGTTCCTACCTGGCCCTCCATTGATTTCCGCCATACTCCATCCTCGGTTTCAAACGGCAAGGAAATTAAAGACAATTCACCAGCTTTGTATGTTTCTTGGAATGCGGGGGCTGCTGGCGCGGGCCTTGGAATCCGTTATATGGAAGCAGCTTACAGTGCAGGAAGTTGGACTTGGGCGGCCGAACAAGCCGTAGATGAGAATCAGTACACAACTTCGCAACGCGACTGGTTCCTCAGTGTGTACGATGGCAGCAGAGCAGTCGTATTCGGTTCCTTACGTAACCTTGCCGATCACAAAAGTATACTTGCATACACAATGCAGTCCGGGAGCAAACGGCTGGATATGTTCTATAGCAATCTGCCGGTCGGCAAACAGGTGCTTTTCGGTTCTGGAAGTTATGACGCACAGGGCAATCTGTATTTCGGCGGAAATGGCGGAGCAGCCAGTGACATCAATAACAATCCAATAACCTTTAAGTGGAGCCGGGCTACCAAGGCCCTTTCTCTTCCTACAATGCTAAACTACCGCCTGCGTGATACATTCCTGACTATGAAGCGCGGTGACAGTTATAACAAAATTGAACTGGCTACCAGTACACAGTCTTGGACTAATGATGCTGTGTATGAAATCGAGCATAGTCTGATCCTGGATACCATTGAACGGCAGTTTACACAATATTCCTATGATGCCGCATCCAGGCTGAAATACATCCGGATGCAGAGTGGGGATGGTATTGAATTTACTTATGATACCGCAGGGAACCTTACTCGCAGAGAGCTTGATCCGCAGCCGGATACCAATGGAACCAATCTTCTAATTAATGGAGGGTTTGAGGTTACGGAGCATACCCCTGGAGTAGAAACGGGGGCACCAGATCCAAATTACGGATGGCAAACGCACTTGAATCCGGACACCTCTTTTTCTGACTATACGCCAGTATCTTCCCCTTCACCTGTCAGCAGAGGAAACTCAGCCTATAAGCTTAGGTCACATTGGTTTACAAGTCCGGAATATATTTATCAGACTATAGAAGTAAACGATAACCGTCCATTTTCTCTTTCAGGAAAAATATTCAGAGCGAAAATGACCGAATCTTCAGCTGTCTTAGGAGTTGAGTTTCTTTCAGAAGATAATACATCTCTTGGAAGCTACGACATAAATGTCGAGAATAGCATGACAACCTACACAACCCTTATGAAAAAAGGCTGGATTCCCAAGGGGACCGTGAACGCAAAAGTACACGTAAAGTTAAATCCTTTAGGGGAATATGCATCAACTGAAATCTTCGCAGATGAAATCAAGCTGGAGTATGCGGAGAGTAACGAACTGTGGAATCCGGGCTTTGAACGTACAAAAAACGGACAGACCATTGACTGGAACACCTATGTTCCAGGGGGGGCGACTTCAACCTTCCTTCCAGTCAGCGAGGCGTACGAAGGAGCTTATGGATTAAAAGTGACGGCATCCGGACTGGCATCCGGCGCATACACGTTTGTTCATCAAACCCAGGGTATTGGAGCAGGTGAAAGCTATAACGTCAGTACCGCATATATGACGGATAATCTCTCCGGTGCAGTGGGCGTGCTGGCTCTGCAGTTCTTCAATGAGAGTGGAGCAAGTGTTGGATGGGTGGAACAGACGGGAACGGGCACCGGTTCATACAACAACCTCAGTCTCAGCGGCATCGCACCTTCGAATGCAGTCTATATCAAGGTTATGGCCGGACTAAAAGGAACTGCTGCAGGCGGGCAGGGCAACGTATATGTGGATGACGTAAACCTTAAAATTACGCAGTAGTAATTATCTGCTGTGAGCCTTACTCAAAGCAAGAATCACCGATACTATTAACCGATAAAGCGAGGGGAAGCTTTTGAAAAAAGAATCTCGAAAATATTCCGGCCTGCACCGCTTGCTTGTTATCCTGCTGTCTGCAGTGCTGTTGGTTCCAACTTTTACACCTGAACCTGAACGGGTATATGCCGATTCGGTTAATAACTCCACAGCACTGAGTAATATCGACACGACCAAGTCCATTTACAATATTAATGCGAATACACTGTCCGGCGATGATGAAGTCTCTGATCTCACCGGTGTACTTCGCTTGACGGCAACGGATCTTGTGTTTCCGGGGCGAAACGGGCTGGATCTGTCGATAACACGGATTTACAGCTCACGGGACAGCAATCTCGCGAATCCGAAGGCGGTCACCACGAATACAGCAAGCCCCTTTTACTATACCAATGACTCTACCACAGATAAGAATACGCATAACGAGAAACGGTATAACTTGGGAGCAGGCTGGTCCTTCGCCTTTCCCTCGGTGGAGATCCGCGGTACTGATCCGTTCCTGCATTTTGCAGACGGCAGCGTCTACCGGATTACAGGAAGCGGAAGTACCCGCACCATTGAAGGCTACCCCCTGCAGAATGTAGTTTTTGCCACTACCACAACAACGATTGGAGGACTTGCGGCTGCCTATCAGCTGACTGACCTGAATCGGACCGTCCAGTATTTTGACAGTACCGGGAAATGGATCGGAACCAGGGACGCCTACAATAATGAGATTTCGGTGGCGTATGTCAACCAGCCTATTTTCGGCGGAACTAGTATTCCAGTCATCCAGTCGATTACAAGTACCGGCAACCGTGTGATCAACTTTGCATACCCGGATGCAAACACGGTCACTGTAACCTACCCAATCGACGGCACCAAGACCGGCAAGCTGGTCTATAATAAGACAGCCATCTCCGGGCAGACCAATGAAATGCAGCTGTCTTCCGTAGACTCTTTCATCTATATTGACACAGCGAATAGCGCAAACAACCAGAAGCTGACGACAGCCTACACGTATACGTCAAAGACTGCTGCTTTTGATTACGAAACAGCAGATACGAGCAAACCAAACGGTTCACTAACCTACCAGCTGCTGACTAAGGTCACCTATCCGACCGGTGCATCCAGTAATTATGTGTATGAAGCTGCCGCGCAGAAAAAGTTCCTTGGGGCAAGCGGATATCTGGAGTTTTACCGGATCGCTGAACGATATGACAGCCTGAAAGGGCCGACCGGAACGGTTCAGAAGACGCAGTATACCAAATACACTTATGAAGCAGGCAAGAACTTCTCTGGCTATGGCACAGCGGGCGAGAGCAATCCAGATAGCCTGACTGCCGGGTTTACTGTGACGAACAGTATGCGAACTTTCACAGACCCGGATACGGCAACGCCTTCTCAGGACCGGCTGGTGGAAAGTAAGACATATAACAACAAGCTTTTACTAACTACCTTCACAGCAGAGAAGCAGGGTGAATACAAAGAAAGTACGGCTTACACCTATGATTCTGCACTTGAGCTTCCCCTGTCTGTTCGCCAGAGCTATTACAGTATAGATGGCAGCGAGGCCTCTTCCTATACGGATGAGTTCTATACCTATGATACGTATGGCAATGTGCTGACCTATACCAATCCCAAGAACTATAAATCGACCTACACGTATCACAGTACATTCCGTAGCATTCCAGTTACGAAAGAGACCACCTATGGACTGGCCACGGGCAGCCCGGTCACGGAAAAATTCGTGCAGACCGTCTCCTCCACCAAACCGGAGGTCTCCAAATCCGAACAGAAATATAAGAATAAACCGGTAGATCTGGCTGAACAGACGGATATCACAGAATACACCTATGATACCTATGGCAATGTTCTGACCGTGAAGCTTCTGCTGGAAAACAGCCGCAATCAGCTGACCACTTACACATATGACAGCAACAGCCTATTTCCAATCAGTGTAAAGCAGAATGTGACCAAGAATGGCACTACGCGTACTGTGGAAGAAAAGTATGAATATACTTCCGGGACAGGCTGGGAAAAAGCCTATCTTGATCCGAATGCAGTCAAAGCTGGTACAAGTACTGCCGCCAGCCGTAAGTACGAAACGGAATACGATCTGATTGGCCGAGTAACCAAAATCAAATCCTCCATGATCGCCGGGGAATCTGCTAAGCCGGAACGGACGTTCACGTATACGTATAACGCTACCGATCAGACCTACACTACGCAAGGCGTGGACGAGGAAGGCAACAAAACTATCAGTCTCTATGACGGTCTCGGCCGCATCCGTGAAGTGAAAGCTCCAGCGGCCAATACCGTCATGGATAGTAATACAGCGACACATACACCGGTGACGAAGCAATCGTACACATATAACGGGCTAGGTGAAGTCATTGGAGTGAAGGATGCTCTGAACCGGACAACCAGCTATGATTATGACAATGTAGGACGTGTCAAATCCACTACTTCACCTATGAATATTGAATTCGGCGCTTCCTATAATGATATGCTACGCTCCGTAACGACGACTTCACCGATCACACTGACCAGCAATGCGACCATGGAAGCGCAGAGTGATGAACTGGGCCGGATGACCAGCACCAAGCAGTTGAACAGCGATCCGACCCAAAGCGATATTTTGCAGCGTTCAGCCGCATATGAAGTTGGATCAGACCCATTCAAGGCCCAAACAACGGATGGTAATGGGAACGAGACATCCTTTCAAGGCAACGGCTTAGGATTGCTCAGTGATCTGACACAGACGGTGAATGGATTACAGCAGACCTCAACGTATGGTTACAACAAGCTGAGGAAGCTTACCAACAAATCCGTCGACGGCCAGATTCAGACCTCCTATGATTACGATGAACTTGGACAGCGTACTTCAAAGGTAGACTCTACGAACGGAACCGAAACGTATGGGTACGATGACAACGGCAATCTGGTCGAAGGAACCGACAGACTGGGCAATCCGGCGGAGCATACCTACGATGAACGCAATCAGCTGACGGCCTGGAATTACGGTTCTACAACAAGTTCTGTAACCGCCAGTTTTACGTATTTCAAGAATGGGCTTCGTAAATCTATGACAGACGAGACTGGAACGACACAATATCAATATAACCGGGACTCTACCCTGCGAAAAGTTACCTATCCGGACGGGAAAACGGTCAGCTATGAATACAATGAGAGCGGTACTCGCAAGAATATGACTGATCCATTCGGAGCGATTACTTTATACACCTATGACAACGATGATCGTCTGACCAAAGTATCGCTCAAAGAAAACAGCACGGCTACAGAAGCTACACAAGCCCAATACACGTATGCCGGAAGTGTGTTGGACAAGATCACTTATGGAAATGGACTGGTCAGCCAATATCTGTATGAGGACGGCTTCGGACGCTTAACTGGACTGAAGCATATGAAAAGCAGCACCCTTCTGAACCAGTACAGCTACACGTACGATAAGAACGGCAACATTACGCAGAGAGATTCGAACGGTCAGAGTGTAACGTTTGGCTACGACGAGCTGAACCGGATTATCTCCAGCAGTGAAGCCAATGAGCAATACAGTTATGACAAGAAGGGCAACCGACTGACCCTGCTGTCCACGGCACCGGATCTTCACACCGATACCATGGAGTACACCTACGACAAAGCTAACCAGCTGAAATCCGTCACCCGCAACAGTACATCAACCACCTATAAATACGACGGCGACGGCCTGATGCGCGAACGGAACAACGGCAGCACCACCCGCTTCTACTACGACGGGCAGAACCTCATCGCGGAAGGCAGCGTATCTGGCAGCAATGTCAGCTTCAAAGCCCGATATGTGCGCGGCTATCAGCTTCTCAGCATGAAGAACCAATGGGGAACCGTAGGTTACTACCTTGAGAACGGTCACGGTGATGTGGTTAATCTCTACAAGCAAGACCAGTCACTCCTGAATACCTACGATTATGACATCTGGGGCAACCCTACAGTGACGGAGGAAGCAGACCAATACGGGAATCCGTTCCGCTATGCCGGAGAGTACTTGGATGAAGGCACCGGCTTGCAGAACCTGCGAGCACGATGGTACGATCCAAGTATCGGAAGGTTCATCACCGAGGATACTTGGGAAGGACGGGTGAACCACCCCGACAGCCAGAATCCGTATATTTATGTCATCAATAATCCGCTGATTTATGTGGATCCGAGTGGCCATTTCGTGGAAACAATAGTGGATATTGCATCTTTTGCATACGATGCATATGAATTTGTGAAGGACCCGAGTTGGTCCAATGCTGGATATGTAGCTTTAGATGTAGCTTCAGCGGCTATTCCATTTGTGCCTAGCGGCAGTTCGGCGATTCGGGCAACGAGTAAAGTGGCTAGCAAAGCGGACGATGTTTCGGATGCAGTGTCTTCTGCTGTTAAGGGTGGGGATGAAGCATTAGTTGTTCGAGGTGGCGAAAGTAGTTCTGAAAATTTACTGAAAAATCAGGCTAAAGATTCTCGAGGACATATTTCATGCAATACTGGATGCAGTGATTTAGATGTATTAGCTACATCGCCGACACCTTTCCAGAATGGTAAAATTTCAGTTACTACTATTGATGATATTAAGAAGTTAGGGCCTGGATGGGATGTCATTCCAGACCCCACAAAAGGTAACCCCTATCACGGTTCAATAATTCCACCAAATAATCCTATGACCAAAGCGGAATCTGAAGCGTTGTCTAAAACATTTAATACCCAACCGAATAAATGGAAACAATAAAGGGGTGATTTCATAAATATAGTTTTGATTTATGGGTATAACTCCCCGCAGTTACCTGCGGGGAGTTTCATTTCTCTTGATCAAGTATGCTCGTATTATCTCAGAGGAAACAGCATATAAAATTAAATATAAAAGAATATGTAAAGAGTCATAATATTATAAGATGAAGCATTATGTGAAATGCTAAATCGAGTTTTGAGGTGAACCTATGAAGAGAGAAAATCCAGTAGATGAGTTTCAACGAGTATATTTTATTACTGATTGGTGGGACGGTCCCAAAAACGGATTTGCTGATTTTAATGGTACTGTTCATTGTTTTGGACGATCATTTGATGACCTGAACGATGAATGGTCAGATTTGTATTTGCTAAGACCTGTTTCAATTGAGGAATACTCATTACAGATTGAATCCTATAAATTATTTTTAAATTGGAAAAATGATAAGGATACAACAAGAACACATCCTTCTTCAGACATGGAGAACAAAAGGTATCATGAAATAGAGCACCTTTTATCTCAATTTAAACATCAATTTTATAGTGAAAAGTACATCGGAGAATTCATATCAATAGCTAAAGATGAAAAAGGAAATGCAAGCATGATACATGACTTCAATTATAAGGTGAAGTGGAAAAGGGCTAATATAGGAGGAATTCAGGAGCGCTGAAAGTTTGCATATTCTGAAAATCTACTTTGACGAATATATAGAATTCTGCCCGCTTTAGGAGATCAGGCAGAATTCTATTCTTTAAGATTTAGCCTTTATGTCAATTCGCACTGAATACCCATATTCTTTAAAAAGGTGCATTAAATTTGAACCATCTAATAATGTGATGGGTTTATCCTTCACGAATTCTCTCGAATCATTACCGAAGTGACTGGTAGTCACTAAGATACCTTTTACTGCACCTTCATTGATCATGGTTCCATAGAGATCGCGGACAGCAGATACCCCAACTACATTATTGTATCGCTTAGCCTGTATTACATATTTTCCTCCACGAATAGGATCAGGGTCAAAGGCAATAGCATCTACGCCCCCATCACGACTTGCCCTCGTAACATTTACCTCTCCCCCTTCTTTTGAGAATATTTTGGAAAATAGTTCCCTGACTAAATGCTCAAAATCTTCCCAGGGCATTTCAGCCAAATTATCTGTGGAGTTTAAATCGGCTAATACTGACTTGGATTCAACAAACCGAGTATCTTCCTTATTAATTTGCATTATTGGTTTTACTGGAGCCATTTGAGATAAACTTCCTGCAGTGAGTCCTTTTAACTTGCGTACACACTCTTTGGGGGAGACACGGGATAGGGTAAGGTCTGCAAATTCTGCGTTATTTGTCTGTAAGGATATAATGCAGGAGGTAAAGTCATTTCCTGTTGACTTATCTATACCTTTTACCCACCCATTAAATATGATAGATTGGAATTCTTCAATATAAACATTAGTGAAGATTTCGTAGATGGTCCTTAATGCTAGTTGATAAATAGTATCTTCGTAAAATTGGTTAAGCTCTTTAACCTTCATATCAATGGAAGTGATTACTTTTCGAGTAGCGATGTATTTGTATTCTATGACTTTTGGGATTTCATCGATATTTGGTAAGAAATAATCAATAACTGCTATTCCTGAATGCTGGTCATATTGGATTTCAAATGTTTTATTTAGCTCGTTTGGCAAGTTTGAATTATCTAAAATAATGCCAAGATATTGAGTTACTGCATCAGGCAAATTATTTTCGAAATCCCTTTTGAAGGTATCAATATTTCGGTTATGCTCAATTTTATCTTTTTCGAATTCCTCCTTTTTAAGTAGATAATTACTGTAAGCTTTGTTCTTGCTTGAATTAAAGGATTGCAATGCATTTTCGAAATTTTCTATTGATTTTTGAACGTTGTCTTCATGTTTTTGTAAATCTAAATCAAAGGCGTCTCTGGCAATCTGGTGTTGCTTAATTAACTTATTCTTATAATATGGAAAGAGCTTATGCTTCAGACTTTCTTTAGGTACAGAATATTTTATAAGGTAGAATTGAAAGTCCGGAGCAGGTTCTTTATAGCTGAAGGTTTTGAAGTTTGGTTCGGTATCTGGGAATGAAAAATCAATGAAGACATCAGTGTTATACATTAAGTCCCAGTTAAAAAGAGGTCCTTTTTCAAGAGCAGAATTTAATAGGGACCGAAAACTCTCTATTACTGTAATCGCCTCTGACGTTAGAATCTCCGCTTTCAGTTTCAAGTTCGCCTGACGTTCTCTTGACCGGGCTTTTTTCTCCTGTTCTTTCCATCTATTAAGCTGATTTTCTACTTTAATCCTTACATCAAAAGGACTGCTTCCTTTAATTTCCTTACTGCATCCCAAATAAGAATTCTCTATGTATTTTGAATAATTATAACGAGTCAATTGTCTTCACCTAATCTAGATTCTCCATCGGATGGAGTAGTTGCTGTATAACTTGTGTAAAGAACTTAAGTCCTTATTTGATTAACCATTCTCATTTTAACACATTCCCTCAATCGCTTGAACAGCCAGCCTCAAAGCCTTAATTCTCCGCTCCAAAAGCGTTCTTTGTGGACTGCCCGCCTTTGACTTGGCATAACTGTTCTCCACTGAAGGGGTTAAACCAGTGAGAACCTTGCCGGCCTCAGCTAAATCTTCATGTGTATATGAATACATTTTCCATGTGTGCACTATCCTTTCTTTGCTTCTGAATTTATAATTCATGCCAGTTTTTATTTCATATGCTCATCGTGATAACTCGGACTATTAACCGACTCGCCGTCGCCTATAGGGTGAACGTGGATCATTGGATAGACATCTATTTTTTGTTGTGTGTGTTTCCCATTAACCTGCTTGAACGAACATTCCCGAAAGATGTGCTTGCGAAGGACGTAACGTCACAGTCTAATATAGACATCATGAATGAGATCTTATTTATACAAACCAAAGGAGGGCAAGGGTTGGAGCTTACAATAGGGAAATTTGCCAGCGCAGTCAATACAACGATTAGGACACGTAGACATTATGAGCAACTTGAACTGCTTGTTCCGGGTAAGCGAAATGAATTAAATTGACTTAACTACTGAAGATCTTATGTTACTTATGAATGCTATCCGGTTAGAAGAAGATCAAAGAGTGATATTAAATCAATATTTCTCAGCAAACACGGTAGATACTATAATGCCAAAAGGTAAATCTCAACAATCCGAATTAGATAGGTTGAATATGAGGCTGTTATCTTTTTTCCAAGCAGCAATCCAAAATGAACTACCCCCCGAAAGTCACGAAGTACAGAGAGAATTAAAAGAACTGTTAGAAAGGGTACCTGTATCTATAGATGAGCTGTCTGATTCAAAACAGTACCTGGAACAAAAGCTGGACATCTATAAAAGCTTATTGCCTGTTGATGTGGTGGAGTTTGCAGGACAAGCGATCCAAGTGTTTTATAAAAAGGGTAATGAATAAAGGGGTGACTTTAGGTATGAGTTCGTTAAGTTCGAGACAGCATTATAAGCTATTGCTGCAAATCTTGCTGGGATTAACACCATTTTTAATATTGGGTCTGATCCTTATTGGGATTTTTAGGTGGGGAGAGATCATGCCCTTTATGGTTTCGCTGTTTGTCCCGGATGAGTTCTCTTATCTTTCAGTCACCTTACTGGGCTTGATCGTCGGTACGACTATAGTATTAATTAGCATAGGTCTCATCATAAAAACAAACACAGAGCTTCCTCCATCGCAAGGTGCGGAAATGATCAATAAATTATTGAAGACTCCAAGCGGTATTGCCGTTAGTTCACTGGGGGGAAGCTTTTTTGAAGAGTTTTTCTTCAGGGGTGTATTAATAGGGTTGTTTATTGGTTATAGCCCGATCATCGACGGAGTCGTCATTCTTATAAGCTCCTTTCTATTCTGGATCATACACGTACCGCAATATAAAGGCATTTATGTAGCCTACGCTATCGTATTTATTAATGGGCTGGTCTGTGCTTTATTGTTTTATTATACAGGTTCCTTGATTCCTGCCATCCTTGTACATGCGATTTACAATCTTGGAATAGGGATTTATTTTATAAAAAGAAGCTATTAGGTTTACCATTCATTCTCCTCTTCAAATTCCCTTTGATTACATTAAAAGGATGTTTAGTAGGGTTAGAGATTAAATAATCCATTACATAAAAGAAACACATTTATAATTTAGAAGGGCAGGTGAATTAATGCGGAACCTCATATGCTCATTGCCGGAAGCAGAGTATGATCTTGAAAGAACGCTTTTTGATACTATTCTCGAAAGGTGCCGTGCAGATTAATGAACAGGGATGAATTATTTTCTCATGTCCAAAAATTTTCTGAAGACCAATACTCCAATGAACACCGCTTGAATGCAAGAATACAGTTGTATCAGTATTGTGAACATAAGAGGGATTGGCATGAATGGGTATTTGAGCATTTGGGACTTACCGAGGGTCTGAAGATTGCAGAAATCGGTTGTGGGACCGGTGTGTTGTGGGAAAAAAACATGAGTAAATTACCATCCAAATCGGAAATTGTCTTGACTGATGCTTCAAGAGGAATGGTAGTGACGGCAAAAGGGAGTATCAATGATCCCCTAAATCGGTTTCACTATGAAGTCGTTGATGCTGAGAAGATGCCTTGGCCGGATCATTCATTTGAGGTTTTGATTGCGAACCACCTGCTGTACCATTTTCAGGACCACAGGAAGATTTTCTCTGAAATCAACCGCGTATTGGTTCCTAATGGAACGGCGTACGCCTCAACTGTAAGCGCGAACAATTATAGAGAACTATTGCAGCTCATACTGAAGTTTGACGGCAGACTGTCTTTTTTTAATGAAGCCGTTAAGAACTTCAACCTGGAGAATGGCCAGGATATCCTCGGCAAATATTTTAAGGTAACAGCCCAATACGTATTGCAAAATGATATTGTCATACATTCGGCTGCGCCGCTCATTTTATATGTGGCCTCCTATTTTAGCGAAGACCAATTACATATTCTGACCGACAGGTTCAATGAACTCTGCGATTATTTACAAGGGACTCTTGAACGTTCGGGAGCACTGCGTATCACCAATCGAAATGTTTTATTTCAATATCAAAGAGTTTCAACAGGATAGTCAGGATTAGGAGTGTTTTTAAGCTCAGCTTCTGTTCCTACGAAAAAGCTCTGCACCGTAGGTCCCTCGATTGTACCGGAACTACTAACCGACTCGCCGTCGCCTATAGTATGACCATGGATCATTTGATCGACATCTAATTTTTGCTGCTTATTTTGTTCATCATAGTAATAAAATTCTTCGAAAGATATCCCATATTCAACATCTGGAGTGGATGTTTTTAATACTCCAGATTCAGGAATGGTAAAAATGTTTCTCCCATGATCCTGTTTGATAGCGTTAAACCCCTCTTGATTATAAATAATCTGTACCCAGCCCACATAATTATTTGGAATAAGATATGTATTTAGTTTGCTTTTATTAGAGTTGCAGGATGCAAGGAGCAGCACCAAAGGAACGAATAGTAATAGTAACTTTTTCATGTACTATAACCTCCGTGAATTTGAATTGAAATATGTAGCCTGCGAAGGATGTAACATCACAATACAATATAGATATCATAAGGGGGTCAAATTATAAAAAAGTAAAGTCGGGTGTTGACTGGAACTAGAGAAATGAGCTGCTCCGGATGCCGCATCAGTATAGTAGGGCTCAATATTCCAGTACGAATCGTCAAGTTGATAGCGGAAAAGACAGCCGCTCTCCACAAGGCAGGGACGACTGTCTTATCTAGATATTAACCTACTCCTCAACCACCTTAGAAGAACTAGGCGTGTTCTTATTCTTATACACCCACATCGCGTACTCCAGCGGGCGGACCAGCGCTTTGCGGTAGGTGCTGTTGTCGCCGGAGCGGGCGAAGACCTCGCGGGCGGGCTTAGGGTTGACTTCCAGCACGTAGATCCGGCCCTCGCGGTCGATGGCGAGATCCAGGGCCAGCTCGCAGAGGGCGCCGAAGCTGTCTTCAAGATAGGCGGCTGCCTCGATCCCCAGCTTCTCGGCAGCGCGCATGGCCTTGTCGGCCCGATCTTCGCTGCCGAGCCACTGCTTCAGCAGCGTCTCGGCCTTCATGGCATGCCCGCCGCCATGAAGGTTCGAGGTGACGCTGCGGGCGGCGCCCACCCGGCCGGCCATGCCGGTGAACTCCCAGTCGCCCTGGCCGTTCTTCTGCACCAGCATCCGGTAATCGTGGAACCGGCCGCTGGGCAACCGCAGCGGGATGCCCTGCTGCACGAGGAATTTACCGCTGATGCACCACTGGCGGACGATGGTCTCCAGCCGGTTCAGCGACACCTTGCGCGGGGCGATGATCTGGCGGCTCTGGCGGCGTCCCTGGATATCGAAGAGGGACTTGCCTTCACGCTGGCGTTCGATCCGCAGGATGCCGCGCCCCCCGGTGCCGTTAATCGGCTTGACGTAGACGACGGGGCTTACTTTCAGCATCCGGTGCAGATCGGCAGAGGACTGGTAGAGCAGCGTCTCCGGCATATGGGTCCGGAAGCGGCTCCGCTGGGAGAAGGTCTGATGCACCGTCCATTTATTGCGCAGCGGACGGTTCAGGAAGGTCAGATGGTCGTACCGCGCACGGAAGCGCAGCAGCTGCTGGAAGCGCTGGCTGCGCTGAATCCGGCAGCGGTCATAGATCATATTCGGGAAGGAGCGCCATTTGCGCGACCATACTCCGCTTTTGACATCATAGACCATGGCATTGATCAGGTCCTTGCTGACATGTACATCTGCCGGGGTGAACACAAAGACATCCAATCCAATCCGGCTGCCTTCGATAATCATCCTCCGGTATACACTTTTCTCTTCGAGCTGCTTGGCGTCGTTCATATACAGGGTGAGGATGCCTAGGACGGGCTCTGGCACAGGAGTTCACCTCCTTGCGGGAGAATGGCGGGATCAACTTCGCTCCTCGGGGAACGCAAGAGCAGGGTGGGCTTGCCTGTAGGTCCGGTGACCAGATCAACAGCGGAAAGGCCGATGTTGAAGCACATCTTGAGGCTGGCTGCATTGTCGCAGGCGACTTGGCATTCCAGCTGCCCGAGGCGCTCCAGCTGTGCAGCAAGCAGGGCTGTGCCCGTATGCCTGTTCCGGTACAGGGGATGGACGGCGACTACACAGGCCTCCTTGCCGAAGCCGGACACGAAGCTGACGCCTGCGAGCTGGCGGCCGTTCTGACCCCGCACCGTGGCAACGAGCAGGGAGACCCCCGGCAGGGCGAGCTGATCCGTTGTCAGCCGGGCCAGCCTCCTGCATCCGCGAAGTGTAATCCGCTGCTCCCCATACTCCCTCAGGAACTCAAGCAATCCGTTTCGCCTGGATTCCCACTGTACGGGATTGCTGTCGTAGAGTGAGGATATCTGCATGGTGTCACTTCCTTTGACGGGTAATGGATTATTTGGATTGTCGGGACAGATGATTGCCGTATTGGAAAATGCGTTCGAGCGACAGCTTGCGGATGGCCGGCTCGTCGAATTTCATCGGGCGGGAATTGGCTTCAAAAAACCATACTCCGCCTTCTTCATCGACCCCGAGGTCCATCGACATCTCGCCCAGCATGCTGGATGAAGCCCGCTCAATCTGCCGGGCCACCAGCAGCGCCGTGGTAGAGACATTCTTCAGGATAACCTCTGCCTGCTCGGGCCCGAAGGTTCCCTCCAGCATGCTGGAGGGGTCTTCAATGCTGCCGCCGCGCGGCACATGGGTGGTGATGCTGCGGGCCCCGGCCAGCCGGGCGCCGATGCCGGTTACCGCCCAGGCGCCCCGGCCGTTCTTCTGCAGCAGCACCCGCAGATCGAAGGGGCGGCCGCGGTGTCCGGCAAGCACGATGGCTTGCTGGACAATATAGCGGGCGGACCCTTTTTCCCGGCCGATCCGGGCCCATAGCCGTTCGACAGACGCGGCTTTGTAGGTGGTGTTTTTTTTGCCGCTCTGAATCTGCAGCCGGTAGGGAAGGAGAGTGTCCGGCCGGTATCCCAGCCGCATGATGCCTTTGCCCGCCTTGCCCTTCTCCGGCTTGAGATAGAGGCTCTCGTGATTCTTCAGCATCGCGGTAAGGGTCGCTGCGCTGCGCAGGCGCCGGGTTTTGGGCACATGCCTCGAGGTTGCTTTGGATTCCTTGAGCCACTCGAAGAGATTCCATTTATTGAAGAAGCTCGGATTGTACAGTGAGATTTCGGGATGCTCCAGACACTCGGCAATTTTGCGCGCGACCGGTGCCTTCTCCTCCTCCTCGCGGTTGGGAATCCGGTTATAGATGACCTGCGGCAGCGGAACAGGAATGGCATACCAGAGCCTTCCGCTGGCGGAGGGCACGTAGCCGGTCACGGTCTGTTCATTCAGCTTCAGGTCACGGACCGTGATGACATAGACCATATAGCCCATTTCTCTGCCGGTACGGATAATGTCGCGAAAGTTATTGCGGTTACCGCGGAACTGCTTAAGCCGGTCACTGGTGGTCAGAATGGCGATTACGGGCTTGCTGGGATCGGGTATCCGGCTGTTCACAAGTCATCCCTCCTGCGGAATTTGCTGAGATACAGACAATGCTCCAGGATGTGCTCAATGGAAGCTTTGCCCTCAGCGCGCAGGGAGGGGTGGCGGAAGATAGAGCGTCCCGGTTTGGCATTGGCCTCGAACATCCAGATATCCTCATCCTGGTCAATGCCGAGGTCGAACCCGATCTCGCCGAGCAGATGGCGGTGCTGGATCTCCAAAGATTCTGCCAGCTTGACGGCAGTGGTCTTGGCGCGCTGGAGGACTTCATCTGATCTGGCCCCGAACACACGGCCGAGGGCCTGCTGCGGGGTCAATAGCGCTCCGCCGTTCTTCAGATGAGTGGTGACACTGCCCCGTCCGGCTTTTTTGGCCCCGATTCCGACGACGACCCATTGATTGCTGCCGTTCTTGTGCATGTGGAAGCGGAAATCAATCGGGCAGTTGTCAATCTCAATAAGGCGGATACCCTGCTGGACCACATAGTTCTGCATGCTCTGCCCATGGCGTCCCCGCAGCATACGCATCAGGCTGTCGAAGCTGGTGAAGCGCAGCAGCACATTCTTGCCGTTCCTGCGGTACCGGGCGAAATACCCTTTCTTCGGCAGGTAGGTCAGGCGGTAGATGCCGTGTCCCAGGCTGCCGGCCGAGGGTTTGTAATAGACGAAGTGGTGACGGTCGAGCATATCCCGCATTTGTTCGGAGCTGGGGTTACTGTGCGTTTCAGGCACGAAGCGGTTCGCTGCCCCGTCATTCTCCAGCAGCCGGTAGACATCCGATTTGTTGAAGAAGCTCCAGTTGAAGTACGGAATCTTCTTGCGTCCGAAGCGCTCGCGCAGCTGGTTGATGTAAGGGGAGGTCTCAGCTCTGCGGCTGGGCAGGCGGTTATAGACTACATCCGGCAGGGGCACCAGCTTGCGCTCGAAGCGGCCGGTTGCCGTCAGGAAATATCCGTTGACCTGTTCCTGCTGCCAGTCGATATCGCGCGGCATGAAGGCGAAAATGTAGCATTTGTTGCTGCCTTCGCGCAGCAGCTGCTTGATGAAGCCGGTGCGGGAGCCGAAGGGCTGCGCAGCAGAAGAGGGTCCGTCTGAGAGCACACCGACCAGCGGTCCGAGCTGCACCTCGTCATTCTGCAGATTGCGCAGGTAGATGCCGCCGGACTTCGGGACCTTGATGGCGCTTTTGACGCCCGAGGCCAGGAAGAGGTGCTTGCCGGCACGCTTGATCGGTTTGATCGTGGCCGGAATGGCATCTTTTCCGAGGCGCAGGCGGATATTTTTCTTGCCGGATAATTTCAGGCTTCTCATCAGTTCACCCGAGACATATACTACTCGATCAGGCTGCTTGGTGAAATGTACATTGCAAAAAGTGAGACCCATTTATGAATCCTCCTTTGGAACCATAGATATCATTCTCCCGTGTGAACGGAGCTGCCCGGGAGGCAGCTTGTGATGGCTGCTTGAGGTAAGCAGCAGATGGCGCGCATAGCGCAGCGGGTTCTCGGCGGCGAGTCTAGCAGCCCGGCGGTCGCCCGTCAGCCGGAACACCGTGCGCCCTGGCTTGGAATTGGCTTCCAGCAGATAGATTCTCCCTCCGGCATCGATGCCAAAATCCAGGCCCAGCTCTCCGAGTCTGCCGCAGGATTCTTCCAGCAGCGGAGGCAGGAGCGCAGACGCCAGGGTCAGCTCCTCCAGCAGGTCTCTTCCTCCCGCGCCGTATTCGTCCAGCAGGAAGGGGAGAGCAGGAACGGCCGTGCCTCCGCCGTGCAGATTGGAGGTCAGTGATCCCCGGGTGCCGAGCCGGACGGCCATGCCGGTCAGGGTCCAGGCACCCGTGCCGTTCTTCTGCATCAGAACACGTACATCGAACGGCTGTCCTCCGCTGCCGGTGAGATGCAGGTAAGGCTGTATGATATAGCGGTGCTGGCCGATGAAGCGGCCGATCCATTCCAGACCTTCGTCCAGCGTACCGAAAACATATTGAAAAGGTTTGTTATCCCGGTCTCTGCCCCGCACCTTCACTCCGCCGCCTTCGCTTCTGCCGAGCAGTACGGCGTGCAGGGTGCGCTTGCCGTGGGAGCCGGTCCGGGGCTTCAGAAAGACGCCGTATTCCCTTCCGGCGAGCATATTGCCAAGCGCTTCGCGGTTGCTGTATAGCTCAGTTTCCGGCAGCAGGGGGGCGGCAGCGGGGCTGCGCCGCAGAATCTCGTAGACTCCCCATTTATCAGGAAGCCCGCGTGACCAGGGCAGACAGCGGGTCAATACAGACAGGGCAGCCGCTGCTGCTCTTTTCTCCTCCGGTGTCCGGTAGAAGCAGCGGTTATAGAGAATGTCGGGCGCCGGAGCCTGCACAGGCTCCCATTGTCCGTTCTGCCACTCATATCCGCGGACATAGGAGCCGTCTGCAGCCACACCCTCCGGATGAAAGATCAGGACCTTCAACTCATACAGCGGGGCCGCACGGCAGAGATGACTGCAGAACTCCGGCTCTGCGATGGGAGGAATCCCGTGGCGACGGCCTGTCATAATGCCAAGGAACCCCATTGCTGTTGTGGTCATGATGTCCTCCTTATAACCCGGCCAGATAACGGCAGTATAGAATCATTTGTTTGACTGAGGGTCTGATTTTCTGATCATTCAGGGGGGTGTTGTCGTTCTTGGACGGCTTGGAGTTGACCTCCAGCAGCCAGATCCGGCCGGATTGGTCAAGTGCGAGGTCGATGCCGAGTTCCCCGAAATGGGCGGGAATGTAGGTCTCAACCCCTCTTGCAATGGCCAGCGCTGCTCTGGGCAGCTGAATCTGGGTGCTCTCTTTGACACCGGCCGGAAGACTGCTTTTGCTGACGGCCTCCTTGACTGTACTGAGCGTACCGCCACGGGCAAGATTGGATACGAAATGATTACTTCCGGCGGTCCGGGCCACGATGGAGGTGACGCCCCATTTGCCGGTGCCGTTCTTCTGTACCAGTGCCCGGAAATCGACCGGCCGCCGTCCAAGCTCCATCAGGGAGAGACCCTGCTGGATCTGGAAGCGGGTGGTTTTCATCTTGGGGGCAATGGACTGAAATAGCTTCGCCAGGCTGGAATAGCTCTGCTTGCGTGTACCCATCGGAGTGGTGGACAGCAGCCGGTAGCCGCCGCCTTCCTCCTTGGAAATGCGCAGAATGCCCTTGCCCAGGCTGCCGCGTACCGGCTTCAGGAACACGCTGGGGTAGCTGCTGCACATTTTTTTGAGTATGGCGAAGCCGTTCAGGGCATGCGATTCGGGCAAGTACCGCTGCAGGGCGGGGTCTAGAGCCAGCGCCTCGAATACCTCCGTCTTGTCTAGGAACTTTTCGTTGAAGAAGTGAGTTCCGTAGCGGGATTTTACATCTGCCAAAAAATGCTGTACGCTAGGTTTATTCTCTACCTTTCGCGTGGTCAGCCGATTGTTGATCACATCGGCAACAGGAAGACTCAGCTTCCGCCAGCCCTCATCGTAGACCCAGCCCTGGATGGTAGTGGTGCGTGATTCCAGCGCTTCCGGGGTGAAGAAATAGACATAAGCGCCTTGTGCATGGCAGGCATGAGTCAGCTCCCGGCAGAACATGGTGATCTGGCCGAAGACCCGCTCCGGCTGTTCGGGATGGTCCCGGCTCACCAGGACGCCAATCATCGGCCCCAGACGCAGAATGCGGCTGCCGGTGCTGTAGGAAGCGTTAAGCGTCAAGCGCTGTCTTAAGCCAAGCCGCCGGGCGAGTGCCTCGCTAACGCGCAGACTGTCGGATTTGGGAACAGGAATTACGGTAACCTCCTGCCGGAAAGAGCCGAAGTTCAGCTGAATGGTTCCGTGCGCCGGTATTTTGAGCCTCTTCATGGATTTGTCGCCTAGCATTACAGCATTTTCCTGCAGGATGCCCGAGTGGACCGTTTGAACCGGGATCTTTAGCTTAGACATCGTGAATCTCCTTCCGGTAGGCAAGCATGGTGCCGGCAATATGAATCTTGAGGGTTACATATCATTCATCATATGGAGACATCTGACCCTTGGTGATTGACCTATTCCCGAAAAAGCCGTGCCGGGCGGATTAATATCGCCGGCATCCAGGGGGCTGGCAGGCGCGCCCTGGACCGGAGGGCGGGAGCACAGAAGGAAGTAGGCTTGCCTGGTTGGAACTTGCGCGGCTGTCAAATTTGGGCGCAGACAGCCCCTGGGCTGGCTGCTGAACAGGCATAGATCCGCTGCCTGCTGAATGAGCGGGGGCTTTGGAAGCGAAGCAGAGACGAACATTATTTGGAGGAGGAAATAGAATGAACGTGATTGACAAGGCGCATGAATTGGCGCGTGCCATTAAAGACAGCAGTGAGGTATCTGATATTACCAGTGCAATGAAGGTGATCGAAGCAGATCCGGAGAGCAAGGCGATGCTCGACAACTTCCGCCAGAGCCAGATTGAGCTGCAGCAGCGGATGATGAGCGGGGACATGCCTCCACAGGAGGACATGGAGAAGATGGAGAAGCTCTTTGAGGTGCTTAACCTGAACCTGGGCATCCGCCGTCTGTTCGACGCAGAACGCCGCCTCAGTGTAGTCATCGAAGATGTGAACAAAATCATCACAGACAGCCTGTCCCAAATGTACGGCGCACAATAAGCACCGGCAGCGCATCGGGGATACTCTCTGATACAGAAAAAGGGTGATTTCAGGGCCATACGGCTCTGGAATCACCCTTTTATTAACACTTCGTTAATCCTGCTTGCCCTCTACCAGACACAGTAGAATAGTAGCGGCCATCCCGAGACGGCGGTCCAGCTTGCCGTGGGTGTCCTTTGAGAAATCGGCAGTGATTTTGGTGACAAACGGGTTGAAGCTGTACCGGAAGGCAGGAATCACCATTCCCCCGATCTCCAAGTTATATTTCAGCGGAATGATGGCAACCGCACGGCGCAGCAAAGCGAGCAAGGCGTTATCCTCCTTAATGGTGCCTATCTCGTTATCCTGCGTGTCCAGGATGGCCCATTCGTCCTTGATGAGAGACTTCAGGCCTTTGCGGCGGAGTGCGCCCACCGTTTCACCGGTCTCCATATCATA
This sequence comes from Paenibacillus sp. FSL M7-0420, assembly GCF_038002345.1. Classification (NCBI taxonomy): domain Bacteria; kingdom Bacillati; phylum Bacillota; class Bacilli; order Caryophanales; family Paenibacillaceae; genus Paenibacillus; species Paenibacillus sp. FSL M7-0420. The sequence continues at coordinate 2,068,457 of NZ_JBBOCJ010000001.1, forward strand.
CACATCATAGGTTGAGCTGATATCAAGAATCTTGCGCGCTTTGATCCGCAGCAGCTCCCTCCCCATTGTCTCGTCTGGGTACAGCGTAATGTCCTCCCTCAGCCGGAACGCTTTCATTTCCGAGAACAGCAGCAGCTCCCCCGAATCACCCAAGATATGTAGCTTTCCGCCCGGCGCAGAGAATATTTTTTTGCGGGCGATGTACCGGGTCTGGTTATAAATGGGATTCAAGATCATTCACTCCTTTGCTATATAACATCTCATACCCGAGCCATGCAGGATAGAATCTGCTAACAAGGTGTGATCAGCCTGCTGAAAAATTACGCAGCTTGTCTCATATTTCAGGCCGCAGGTTCATAGAATAGAGATATAGATTCATTCTAACAATCCTGTAGAGCGAAGGAGCGGTCCTGCAATGAGAAAAAGAAGTAAATTCAAACATTCCGTGTATCTGCTGGTTGCCCTGGCCATGCTGTTATACGCGCTGCCGAAGCTGTCTTTTCAGAATGGTTCCGGCTGGGTGCTGGGCTTCGGTCTTGTCTGGTGTGTCTTCGCGTTCCTGGTTATTGCCTCACATCTGCATTTTATTATCGGAGTGGATGAAGAGAAGCAGAAGCGCCTGGATGCCGTCCGCAAGGCCAAGCTTGCACAGTGGCAGGGCCAGTGGAACGAAGAAGGCCGGGTATCGCAGAGATCATAGTTCCGGGATTAAGCTAACGGTGCAAAAGTACCCCCTGTTTGCCTGTGCGGCGGACTGGGGGTTACCTGTGCATGCCACTCCTGCCGGAAGTAAGGTGTGCGGTGTTATATATATATTCCCGGCTGTACTCATTGATGTCAATCCTGGGAAGGCCCGTTCTTTCCGCATATCTCCCATACATTTATAGCTGCTTGTCATAGAGCTGTCATAACTTTTGAAAGATACAGTGTAACCTGTTGTACTCCGGTGTGCCCAGCATGTATAATGGGTACAGAATAGTACAGATCGGGGTATGGGGGTGTAACAGTTGGAAGGTCAAGGCGATAATATCACAAAGCATGAACAACTGCTGCAGCACATTGAAAGTCTGAAGGTGGGAACCAAGATCTCCGTCCGCAAGCTGGCGAAGGAGATGGGGGTCAGCGAAGGTACGGCTTACCGTGCAGTGAAGGAAGCGGAGAACCTGGGAATCGTCATCACCAAGGAACGGATTGGCACGGTCCGGGTGGAGAAGAAGCCGCGCAATATTTCCGAACAGCTTACCTTCGCGGATGTGGTGGATATCGTCGAGGGGCATGTGCTTGGCGGAGCAGAGGGGCTGAACAAGCATCTTCATAAATATGTGATCGGTGCGATGAAGGTCGATGCCATGATTCGGTACATCGATGCGGACAGTCTGCTGATCGTAGGGAACCGCGATGATGTGCACTCGCTTGCACTGGAGCAGGGGGCAGGCGTCCTTGTAACGGGGGGCTTCGGCACCAGCCGCGAGGTCAAAGCGCTGGCTGATGCGCTGGACCTGCCGGTCATCTCGTCCAGGCATGATACATTTACGGTGGCTTCGATGATTAACCGCGCGATCTTTGACCGGCTGATCAAGAAGAAGATTATGCTGGTCGAGGATATCGTGGAGGGCAAGCTGCGCCTGAATACACTCAAAATCTCCAGCACCGTAGGAGAGCTGCGTGAACTGTCGCAGGCCAGCGGCGAGCAGCGGTTCCCGGTCACGGATGAGTGGAACCGGGTCATCGGGATAATAGGCCGGCGTGATGTGGAGGATCTCAGCGAAGGGCAAATTATTGAAAAGGCGATGGTGCGCAGTCCGGTCACCGCTGCACTCCAGACCTCGCTGGCTTCGGCGGCGCAGATTATGATGTGGGAGGGGATCGATTTTCTGCCCATTGTGGACCGCAACCGCAAGCTGGTAGGGTCGGTCACCCGGCGTGAAGTGTTGCAGAGCCTGCGCGACGCCAGCAATCAGCCGCAGCTTGGAGAGACGTTCGATCATCTGATCTGGAACGGGTTCGCGGATGAGCGGGATGAGGAGGGAAGATTATTCTTCCACGGCTTCATTACCCCGCAGATGGCAACTGATCTGGGGACGATCTCGGAAGGGGTTCTGTCCACCCTGATGACCCTGTCCGCCTTCAAAGCAGCCAAGGACATCACCGGGAACGACTATGTACTGGACAATATGTCCACCTATTTCATCCGTCCGGTACAGATCGAGCATTCCATCACCGTCATGCCGAAGCTGCTGGAGATCAGCCGCCGCACCTGCAAGCTGGAGATCGAGATCAGCTATATGGATACCATTGTAGCCAAGGCTGTTCTGATGCTCCAGTCGATTGACCATGGGTAGCGGGATAAGCGGGTAATGCTGGGTGAATAACGATGAGAGTGACGATGAACGAGGATTCATTTTCGGAAAAATATTAATTAGACCAGGGCTGTCCTGCAGGCGATCAGGAGGGGCAACTGGTCTATTTGTATGGGCGGCGGCTGAACCCTCAGCTTCCGCTGCGCATCCGGCTGTAGTAGCTGAAGCTGCGCAGTCCCGAGAAGATATTGAACAGGCCCAGCAGCAGAAAAGCAGCCTCAATGACCACGTTAAGCGTCGAGCCGCGGAAGATGAACATCGACATGAGTGAAAGCGTGACCAGCATTCCGCCCAGCAGCATATTCATGATCGAGCGTCTGGTGCCTTGTATGAGCGGGTCGGCGGTTCTGCGGGAAGAGATGCTGTACGCGGCGGCGCATACCATGAAGATAACGAGCAGGGCAAACAGCAGATACTTAATGAACATAATCATGAACGGACAGCTCCTTTGTGGAAGACCGGGCAGTCAGCGTAGCCTCAGCCGGGCACTCTGTATCCTGTGATTGTGATTTGTCCACTATTGTATCATGATTTGCGCCTCAGCTGCGCTTATAAGGGCTGATTTCCACCCAGATTTGCAGCACGCCCTCCATCACCAGCATGGTGCGGATTTTGACGGTGTATTCCTTCTCGCGGGCCAGATAGATTTTGCTGTCCAGCAGCAGGCGCGCCAGCTTGCCGTCGGAATCGATATCGAACATGCTGCGCCCGCGCAGCGGCTCCAGATCGCCCGACAGCTTGCTGAGGACCTCCTTGGCTATCACCGGGTCCAGTGTCGCCGTATTGTCCTTGACCTTGCTGCCCTCGGTACGCACCTTAATCTCACGGATGACGGTGGAGGTGTTGTTGTATTTTTTGAGCGTCAGAATGTCTTTCCGGTTCTGTTCAATCTCCAGCCGTAGAGCCTGGTTATTGACCCAGAGTATGTTATAGCCCATATGATAAATGGCGTTGTACAGGGCGGCTCCCACAATCATCCCCAGCACAAACACAGCAGCAATCTGCGAGAAACGGCGGTAGCGGTCAAACGGCGGAAGTCGCATGTATCTTTTCACCCCTTGATCTATAGGCATTTGGTTGGAGGCGTGATGGTTCTACTTGCCGCATACCCACTTGACCAGCTCGCTGCCCATATGAGCGCCCAGGAAGGCGAACACCAGATAGAGAATCTGCTTGATCGCCGGGGAGAGATTGCCTCCCAGCATATTGCTCTCAATGACCCGCATCGGGTCAATGGTTCCGCCTACAGCAGCAGCTAGTGCCCATATCTTAATCCGGTCTGCGATTTCCACCATGGTATCGGTTGGCGGCTGAAGAGAGACGACGGCGCCGATTCCGCCCAGCATCGCTCCGCCCAGCACTATGCCGAAGGCGATGAAGAAGTCGAGGACGGCCTTGCTTAAGAAAATATCCATAAAAAGCTCCCTCCTTAGATCAGGCGGCGGCCTGGCTTTTGCCTGTCCATATGCTCTTAATCCATTCTATGGGCGGCTCCCCCTCTAATATGATAAAATAGTTTCATCTTATGTTTTGATTTGGAGCTGAAGGGAAGTGGGGAATATGAGCCCATTCGTGCATTTGCATGTGCACAGCGAATACAGTTTACTGGACGGGGCGGCGCGCATTACAGATCTCGTGCGCCGGGCCGGCGAATACGGCATGACATCGCTGGCGCTGACGGATCATGGTGTGATGTACGGGGCCATCCCTTTCTATAAAGCCTGCCGGGCGCAGGGAATCAAGCCGATTATCGGCTGTGAGGCTTATTTGACCGCAGGCTCGCGCCGTGAGCGGGGGAGCCGTAAGGATCAGCCGATCTATCATCTGATTCTGCTGGCGAAGAATATGACCGGCTACCGGAATCTGATGAAGCTGATCTCCATCGGCCATCTGGAGGGCCAGCATTACAAGCCGCGTATTGATATGGAGGCGCTGGCAGCACATGCCGAAGGCATTATCTGCCTCAGTGCCTGCCTGGGCGGTGAAGTACCGCAGCGCCTGCTGCACGGCCGGGAGGATGAGGCGCGTAAGGCGGCGCTGCGGTATAAGGAGATTTTTGGAAGCGACTTCTATCTGGAGCTGCAGGATCACGGGATTGCCGAGCAGAAGCGGGTGAATCCGCAGCTGATAGCACTTGCTGAAGAGCTCGATATTCCGCTGGTGGTGACCAATGATGTCCACTATATGGACAAGGAGGATGCCGAGGTCCAGGATGTGCTGATCTGCATCGGCACGGGCAAATCCGTAGACGATGAGGACCGGCTGAAGATCGGAACGGACCAGCTGTTCTTCAAAAGCGGAGAGCAGATGGCTGCGCTGTTTCCGCATGTGCCGCAGGCGATAGAGAACACGCAGCGGATCGCCGAAGCGTGCAATCTGGAGCTGACGTTCGGCCATCATATTCTCCCGGAATTCTCGCCTCTGCCGGAAGGGCTGGATGCCGCTGCTTATCTGCGCGAGCTGTGCCGCAGCGGGCTTGCGCAGCGCTACGCGGATACTCCGCTCTGGGAGTCGCCGGAGCAGAAGGAGACGGCCGAGAAGCGGCTCGACTATGAGCTGGGAGTCATTGAGAGCATGGGGTTCAGCGATTACTTCCTAATCGTGTGGGATTTTATCGCTTTTTGTCACCGCAGCGGTATTGTTACAGGTCCGGGCCGTGGTTCCTCCGCAGGGAGTCTTACCGCGTACACGCTGAAGATTACCGATGTGGACCCGCTGAAATATAATCTGCTGTTCGAGCGGTTCCTGAACCCTGAGCGGGTCACGATGCCCGATATTGATATCGACTTCAGCGACGAACGCCGCGATGAGGTGATTGCATATGTGGTGGACAAGTACGGTAAGGAGCATGTGGCGCAGATCATCACCTTCGGTACGATGGCGGCCAGGGCTGCTGTCCGTGATGTGGGCCGGGCGCTGAATCTGCCGTATAACGAGGTGGACAAGGCAGCGAAGCTGATTCCGGGCCAGCTCGGCATCAGCATCACCCGGGCGCTGGAGAGTACGCCTGAGCTGAGGGCGCTGTATGAGAGTAATCCGAAGACCAGAACGCTGCTGGATACGGCCATGAAGGTGGAGGGCATGCCGCGCCATGCTTCAACACATGCGGCTGGCGTGGTCATCTCCAAGGGGCCGCTGACCGACGCGGTTCCGCTACAGGCGGGTAATGAGAGCACGGCGCTGACGCAGTACTCCATGGAGCATCTGGAGAGCGTAGGCCTGCTCAAGATGGACTTCCTCGGGCTGCGGACCTTGTCGATTATTGAACGCTGCATGAAATGGGTGAAGGAGATGACCGGGAGCGTGCCGGATTTCCGCTTCATCCCGGATCATGATCCGCTCACCTATGAGATGCTGGGAGCAGGTGAGACCACCGGCGTATTCCAGCTGGAATCGGCAGGCGTACGGCGGGTGCTGAAGGACCTGAAGCCGAGCGGGTTCGAGGATATTGTCTCGGTGGTAGCGCTATACCGTCCGGGTCCGATGGAATTCATCCCGAAATTCATCGGGGGCAAGCACGGGGAGTTCGAGGTCGTCTATCCGCATGCGGATCTGCAGCCGATTCTGGCCGATACGTACGGCATTATCGTCTACCAGGAGCAGATCATGCAGATTGCCTCCCTGATGGCCGGCTTCTCGCTTGGCGAAGCAGATCTGCTGCGCCGTGCAGTATCCAAGAAGAAGCGGGAGACACTGGATCAGGAGCGCAGCCACTTCGTGGAGGGCAGTCTGAAGCAGGGCTACAGCGAAGCGGATGCCCATGCGGTCTATGATATGATCGTGCGGTTCGCGAACTACGGCTTCCCGCGCGCGCATGCGGCTGCTTACGGGGTGCTGGCCTTCCAGACCGCTTATCTTAAGGCGCATTATCCGGTGCAGTTCATGGCCGCGATGCTGACTGCTGTGATGGGGAGCCACCGCAAGGTGGCGGAATATGTTCTGGAATGCCGCCGGTCCGGGATTGGCGTACTGCCGCCGGATGTTAACGAGAGCGGGGTGCTGTTCACTCCTGTGCCCGGTGAAGGCCGGGGGCATATCCGCTTCGGGCTGGCTGCGGTGAAGAATGTCGGCACACAGGCTGTAGAGAATATTATAGCAGTCCGCAAGGAGCGGCCGTTCGACAGTCTGCTCGATTTCTGCCGCCGGGTCGATCTGCGGGTCTGCAACAAGCGCGTGATCGAATCGCTGCTGCAGACCGGAGCGTTCGATGCGCTGCCCGGACACCGGGCGCAGCTGCTGGCGATGCTGGATGAGACGGTGGATGCGGCGGCCAAATGGCGCAAGGAGCGCGATGAGCTGCAGATCCAGCTGTTCGATGACCTCATTGAGACGCCGAACTGGGAGATCCGCTACCCGGATATTCCGAGGTTCAGCGGAACCCAGCAGCTGGAGCTGGAGCGAGAGCTGCTCGGGCTCTATCTCTCCGGCCACCCGCTGGATGACCATGCGGGGCTGCTGGAGGAGCCGGGAGTTCAGAAGCTGATGGATCTTGGCGAAGCAGCGGATGAGAGTATGACCGTGACGGCCGGTATGGTCGTGTCGCTGAAGGAGATCACGACCAAAGCCGGTAAGGCGATGGCTTTTGTGGAGTGGGAAGACCAGATCGAGCGCTGCGAGGTCGTACTCTTCCCGGAGGTGTGGAAACGCAGCCGCGCCCTGATTGAGAAGGGCGCGCTGCTGGCCCTGCGCGCCAAGGTGCAGCAGGAGGACGAGGGCTTCAAGCTGCTGGCCGAGGAGGTAGCTCCGCTCACCTCGGACAGCGTGCGCGGCCTGCTGCAGCGCCGCAGCGCCGGGTCCCGGCCCGCCTACGGCGCGGGCCGCAGTGCCCCCGCAGGAGCGCCTGCGGCCGCTCCTGCAGCCCGCACGGGCGCCGGTGGCCCCGGCGCCCGGCCCGGCGGTGCAGCTGGCGCCGCCGCTGCACCGGGCACGCGCACACCGGCGGCACAGCCGCCCGGTGCGCGCGCTTCTGCGGCCGCTGCAGACGCGCGGCCGGGCAGCCCTGCCCCGCTGCGGACGGGGCAGGACCCAGCCGCTGAGCGCGATGCAGGCTCAGCGCAGAGCGCCCAACGTGTCTTCATCAAGATCACGCCGGGCGCTGAGCTGAAGGGTCTGCTGCCGCGCCTCCAGGCGCTGCTGCAGACACATCCGGGACCCGCAGCGACGCTGCTGTTCTACGAGCGTAACCAGAAGGTGCTGGCGCTGAGCGACAGCTACCGGATCGAGCCCTCGGAGGAGCTGTTCGCAGCCATTGAAGAGATGCTGGGTGCCGGAACCGTCCGCCTCAGATAGGAGCAGCCTGACTAGCCTAGTGCAACGTCAGAATTTAATTTATATGGGTTGGATTAGTAAAACGATACCACCTACAAATGTGTTCGGTTTTCCGCATACATTTGTCCCAAGCAATGCACTCTTTTAGTCGTTCAGGCCTCATCATGCCGACCCGCTATTTTTAATCTGATGCGCTACAGGAGCTTGTTCGAAGTGAACATTCACATAGATGTATTATGTGCAATTAAAAACCGTGAGCAGGACGGCTTTCCTCTCCTAACTGTAGTCTGTACAACTAAATCTGCCCGAATGGGTCAGAACCCGCATATAGAGGCAGTTTAATTGTATCAATTCCAGCTAAAAGTATATTCGGCGGTAAATCAGACGATCTAGTTGTACAGATTGCACTTAAGCATACCCTTCGCACCATAATCGGGGCATGGCAACACTGATCTTTTTAGCACATTTGCCCCCTCTTCCGCATACATTAGGGAACCAATAGAGTGAACTTATGAATCTGTCAGGCTTCACTCTCAAGTTCAGCTAAATCATAGCGGGGCATTGTCCCGTGCGGAAGGGGAATGACATCATGTCCTATCAAATGGCGGAGGATCTGCTGGAGCGCCGGGGAGTATCACTGGATTCGATCGCAGAGATCGTCTATATCCTGCAATCGGTCTATTATCCCAGCTTAACGCAGGAGGAGTGCCTGAGCAGCGTCAAGTCGGTCCTGAACAAAAGAGAGGTCCAGTATACGCTTATGACGGGGATTGCGCTGGATGAGCTGGCCGAGAAGAAGCTGCTGCCCCAGCCGTTTCAGGCGGTAATGGAAGCGGATGAGTCGCTCTATGGGGCGGACGAGACTCTGGCGCTGGGCATCACGAGCGTGTATGGAATGATCGGTCTGACCAGCTTCGGCTACCTCGATAAAATAAAGCTTGGAATTATCGGCAAATTGAATGATGATAAGGGGAGCATTCATGTATTTCTGGATGATCTTGTAGCCGGAATTGCGGCTGCAGCTTCAGCCCGGATCGCCCACGGGCATGAGGGTGCGAAGGTTTATCCCCATGTGACCGGGACCGAATAACGGCTGCTCCTGATGCGCTGCGATCGGCCTCCCGGGCCTGAGTCCTTCCTGCCGGGCTTGCTTGCGGGAAAAAAGAAAACTGTGTTATCATAATTTCATTATATTCAGGATACGGCTGGATTCGAGATTAGGGAGGCCTTGCAGGGCATGTGGACGGTAATCTATATAGCGCCGACCGCCAAAGTGGCGGAGATGATCGAGAGGAAGCTTACGGAAGAAGGATTTCTGATTAAATGCCGTCCCATCAATATGTCCAAGCAGCAGTTTGAGATTCTGGTTCCTTCGGGAGAGCTTGAAGAAGTGCAGGAGGTCCTCAATCTGATTCTGCATCCCTGAAGAGTATGGCGTAGAGATTCAAGAGCATTCATGACAGCGGCAAGCTGCTATTTACGCAAATAAACGGCTGAAGAGGTGCGACCCTTGTTCAAAGATTTATTTCAGAAAAAACGGAAGTACGCGACTATTCCTTCAGAGCGTCTGGAGCGAAGCGGCGGACCGGCAGAAGGCGAGCGCCCCAAGCGGGAGATTCCCGAAGGCCTAATGAGCAAGTGTGCCAAATGCGGAACGATCCAGTACAGCAAGGAACTGGAGAAGAATTTGAAAGTATGCCCGTCCTGCGGCTATCATATGCGTCTGAATGCAACCGAACGTATTGCGATGATCCTGGATCCGGAAGGTTTCATTGAGTTCGACAGCGAGATGGCGTCCATTGATCCGCTGAAGTTCCCCGGCTATGCCTCCAAGCTGGAACAGCAGCAGTCCAAAACCGGACAGGTTGAGGCTGTAATCACCGGCCAGGGCAGCATCGGCGGACATGCGGTTATTGTAGCCGTGATGAACTTTGAGTTCTTCACCGGCAGTATGGGGTCCGTGGTTGGCGAGAAAATTACAAGAGCGGTGGAAGAAGCGACAGAGCGGGGACTGCCGATGCTGATCTTCTCTACCTCCGGCGGAGCCAGGATGCAGGAGAGCATTCTCAGTCTTATGCAAATGGCGAAGACAAGTGCCGCGCTGGCCCGGTTCAGTGAAGCGGGCGGCCTGTACATCTCCGTCATTACTGATCCGACCACCGGCGGGGTATCGGCGAGCTTTGCCAGCCTGGGCGATATTATTATTGCCGAGCCCGGAGCGGTCTTCGGCTTTGCCGGACGGATTGTCATCGAGCAGACGATCCGCCAGAAGCTGCCGGAGGATTTCCAGACGGCAGAGTTCAATCTGCAGCACGGACAGCTGGATCTGGTCGTGCACCGTAAGGAAATGCGCTCCACACTCACGAAGCTGCTGGAGCTGCATGATGTGAAAGGGGGATTTTAGGTTGGCAGGAGAGTTGCCTTTTGAAATGCCTCTGGTAGAAATGCGCAAAAAAATCGCCGAGCTCAAGCAGTTCGGCGAAGAGAAGGGCATTGATTTCAGCGATGAGGTAGCCCGGCTTGAGGAGCGCTACAGCGAGCTGGAGAATGAGATCTATTCCAATATATCCCCGGCCCAGAAGATGCATCTGGCCCGGCATCACGTACGCCCGACCTCGCTGGATCTGATCGGGCTTATCTTCACGGACTTTATCGAGCTGCATGGTGACCGCCTGTACGGTGACGATCTTGCTGTAGTCGGCGGAATCGCCAAGCTGAACGGCCGGCCTGTAACTGTCATCGGTCAACAGCGCGGCAAGGATACGAAGGAGAATATTCTGCGCTTCTTCGGCAGCGCCCATCCGGAAGGCTTCCGCAAGTCACTGCGCCTGATGAAGCAGGCGGAGAAGTTCGGCCGTCCGATCATCACCTTTGTGGACACCAAGGGGGCTTACCCCGGCAATACCGCAGAGGAACGCGGACAATCGGAAGCGATTGCCCGCAATTTGTTCGAGATGTCCCAACTGGCCGTGCCGGTCATCTGCGTGATTATCGGCGAGGGCGGCAGCGGCGGAGCTTTAGCGATGGCCGTGGGCAACCGTGTGCTGATGCTGGAGAATGCGATCTATTCGGCGATCTCTCCTAACGGTGCAGCTTCTATTCTGTGGAAGGATGCCACCAAGGCGGAGCAGGCCGCAGAGGCCATGAAGATCACGGCCACCGATCTGCTGGAGATGGAAGTGATCGAGGAGATTATTCCGGAGCCCAGAGGCGGTGCGCACCGGGATTACGAGGCTGCGGCGGAGGCGGTTAAGGACACAGTCTGGCGTCACCTGCAGGAGCTGTCCGGCATGGATGCAGCAGCGCTGAAGGAAGACCGTTACCTGAAATTCCGCAAAATCGGCGAGTTTTCCGAGTCGGTACTGGAGCAGGATGCCGATCAGGATGAAGCGCAAATTGTGGAGTAAGCGGGAGATTCTCTCCGGGGAATTAGCGGCAATGCCGGTACCGCCGGTTTGCACTTTTTAGCATATTCCAGCTGATTCCAGGCCGCGAACTGGACAAGACCCATAATACATTTATTCCCATTCTAATCATCCCGCAAGAAGTGCGGGATGGTTTTTCTTTTATCGGCCATCCTATATTATTCGACTTTAATTTACAGCAAAAACAGGCACTAACATTGATTTTGTGTTCAACATGCAGTAATATTCATAAGGGCGCAATAAAACGTGCATGTCTTTACATGTGATAAAGTTCCTATACAAAGAGCAAGCCTTATAGTAGATTTTGTAGTTGGAAAAGATGAGACAGAGAGAACGAAAAAACGGAGGAAAACCTAATGCGGAAAAGTAAAATTGTATGTACGATCGGACCTGCAAGTGAATCGTTGGAGAATATCAAAAAATTGATTTTGGCTGGTATGAATGTGGCCCGTCTGAACTTCTCCCACGGCGATTTTGATGAGCATGGAGCCCGGATCAACACGATCCGTCAAGCATCCAAGGAACTTGGCAAGACTGTTGCCATCCTGCTCGACACCAAAGGACCGGAGATTCGTACAGGCAAGCTGGAAGTAGAACCGATTGAACTGGTTCAGGATGAGTATCTGACATTGACTACGGAAGAGATCCTTGGCGACCACAACCGTATTTCCATCACTTACAACAACCTGCCTAACGATGTTCAAGTAGGATCGACGATCCTGATCGACGACGGCCTGATCGGCCTTACAGTTGTCGACATTCAAGGCACCGAAATCAAGACCCGTATTGTTAACGGCGGTACGATCAAGAGCAAGAAGGGTGTTAACGTACCAGGAGTATCCATCTCCCTGCCGGGTATTACGGAAAAAGATACCAATGATATCATTTTTGGGATCGGACAGGACATTGATTTTATTGCCGCTTCTTTCGTACGCAAAGCCAGCGACGTTCAGGAAATCCGTGAACTGCTTGCGAAGCATGATGCTTCCCACATCCAGATCATCTCCAAGATCGAGAACCAGGAAGGTGTCGATAACCTGGATGAAATCCTGGCAGTATCCGACGGCCTGATGGTTGCCCGTGGCGACCTTGGTGTAGAAATCCCTGCTGAAGATGTACCTTTGGCACAGAAGCTGATGATTCAGAAATGTAACATCGCCGGCAAACCGGTAATCACAGCTACCCAAATGCTGGATTCCATGCAGCGCAACCCGCGCCCAACCCGCGCTGAAGCAAGTGACGTAGCGAACGCAATCTTCGACGGAACCGATGCAATCATGCTGTCCGGTGAGACTGCTGCCGGGAAATATCCGGTTGAATCCGTACTGACTATGTCCCGTATTGCTGAGAAAGCAGAATCTGCTCTGAATCACCGTGAGATCTTCATGAAGCAGCAGATTGCTCAAGAAACTACTGTAACTGAAGCGATCAGCCAATCCGTAGCGATCTCCGCTCTGGATCTGAATGCTAAAGCGATCATTTCTTCAACGGTAACTGGCCACACTGCACGCGTGGTTTCCAAATATCGTCCTAAATCACAGATCATTGCTGTTACCACCCAGGAAAGAACCATGCGTCAGCTGGCGCTGGTATGGGGCGTAACTCCTGTATTCGGCCCTGAAGCTCATTCTACTGACGAATTGCTGGAAACAGCTCTTAACGGCGGTAAGGCTTCCGGTCTGGTTAAAGCCGGCGATCTTGTAGTCATCACTGCAGGTATCCCGCTTGGACGTTCCGGTTCCACTAACCTGGTGAAGGTAGATACGATTCCAGCCGACTAGGATTTGGAAGAGCTTCTGCAGCACGAATAAGATATAATGATAAGAGCAGTGGCGCTTGATTGCCGCTGCTCTTTTTTGATATCGATCATGCAAATGGATATATTGGACCTGAGTGTCTGGAACAGGACGGCAGGTCAGGGAGTCGTATAAATAGGGTTTCTGGAATACACAGCAGGAGGACTTTTATGATAGATTCGTCTGACCGAAAAGGCGCTTCCGCAAGAGCGCGGAGGAGAAGGCACGGCCAGCAGCTTCTTATTCTGGATCATAATGCCGCCGTCTGAGACCTTTAGTCTGGGGCTGCGTCCATTGACTTGGCAACAAGTGAAGCAGACTGTGGAAAACTTGGACAGCGGAGCGATATCGAACCCCACCTGCGGCGCTTCGACAATCCATTCGGCCGAGCTTTGCGGTCCGTTATAGCGCTGTACGGTACGGAAGACCCAGCATTTGCTGAGATTGCGCAGGGTGATGCACCATTTGCCGGGACTCAGCTTCACGATGGAAGCACGCATATGGTTGCCGGGAGAGACGGGAAGAGGAATTACGGTTTCGGAGGCGGGGAGAATCTCCCACCAGGCATAATACCGGACTTTTCCGTTCACCGACTCATGGCCGGTGCCCGTCTGAATCAGGCTGCTGTTCTTGAAGCCGTCGATGCCGATCCAGGCCGAGGAGAACGTAGGTTTTACCGTAGGCTTTACATAAGGGACGATCCAGTCGGCAGATATCTGCCGGTAGCTGCCTTTTTTGCCGGAAATGGCATAACCGCTCCAGTTGCTTGATGTCCAGCCGAAGCCTGAACTGGCGGCTCTGCCCGTATTAAGTTTATCCTTCAGACAGGGTTTGCTTCGTGTTAATCTATTGACTTGGCCCACTTGTCCACCGCCTCATAATAGGTTGTGCTCTATTTAATGCAGCAGGCGGCTATGAAGGTTGGGTATTCTGTTAAAAAGAATGAGAGAGGACTTGTAATCCCCATGGAAAAAATAACAAAGCTGCGCGGGTTCTATCTGTTTCTGGGACTGGCCGGGGGCTCCTTCGGCTCCTACCTCTCGCTGCTGCTGAAATCGAACGGACTTGAAGTCAGCCAGATCGGCGTGCTGATGGCTATGGGTACGCTGATCGCGATCTGTGTCCAGCCCTTATGGGGAATGGTCTCCGACCGGTATAACCAGGCGCGGCTGGTGCTGATTCTGAGCGTGGCGGTTCCGGCGGTGCTTGCGGTTCTGTACCGTTCGGAATATTTCATCGTGCTGATGCTGGTGTATACCGTGTCCACGATCTTCTCCTCTACACAGGCGCCTATAGCCGACTCGTACGCCATAGCGGCTGCGAACAGGGCCGGAGCCACTTACGGCAGCATCCGCATGATGATGAGCATAGGCGCCGCCGTAGGGGCCATTGCGGGGGGGCAGTATGTATCCAAGTTCTCTGTATCGACCATCTGGCTGCCGTTTCTGCTGCTGAATAGCGTCGCTGTAGTGATTGCTTTCACCCTTCCCAAGCAGGCGGAGGAGAATCATATGATGAGCCAGTCTTTCTCCCAGGGGATCAAAAAACTGCTCGGCAACCGCATCTTCCTGGCCTTCTTAGGCGGAAGCTTTCTGGTCAACCAGACGATGACGGCCTTCGGGACCTATTTTGTCATTGCCTTCCAGTCGGTGGGCGGATCGACCGGCACTGCCGGAATTGCCCTGTTCCTGGCCTCGATTACCAATGTGCCTTCTATGTTCTTCGCCTCTAAGGTGATACGCAGAATGGGGATGGAGCGGACGCTGCTGCTCGGTGCGCTAATCTATGTGCTGCGCTGGGGCATCCAGGTGGCCTTCCCGTACCCTTCCGTCATGATCGGCGTACAGGTGCTTCACGGCCTCTCCTTCGGGTTCTTTTATATCGCTGCGGTTGAATATGTATCGAAGATTACCTCAGCGGAGATGCAGGCGACCGGACAAAGTGTGTTTAACATCGTATTCTCCGGGTTAGCCGGGATTCTGGGCAATTTGTTGAACGGGATGCTGCTCAATCAGGGCGGGGTCGGACTGATGAACCTCTCCTGTATGATTAGTGCAGCTGCGGGCGCAGCCCTTCTGTTCTATGTTGCCCGAAGCTCCCGCCGTAAGCTGCCGCTGAAGTCTGCTTCCGGCGGTGTTGGCGCGTAGCGGACTGCTGGCTGCCGGGCAGACTGTATTTTAGAAAGGAGCATGAATATGAATATGAATCCGCATCAACCGGGATGGGCCAGCCGCTGGCATAGTACCTCTATCCGTGTACGTTATCAGGAGACCGACCAGATGGGCGTCGTCTATCATGCCAACTATTTGATCTGGTTTGAGTGCGGCCGTACGGAGATGTTCCGTGAGCTGGGCTTCGACTACAAGAGGCTGGAGGGCCTTGGTCTGCTGCTGCCGGTAACCTCTGCAGATTTGCAATTTAAAAGCCCCGCGCGATATGATGATCTTATTACCGTGTATGCGCGGTTAACCACCTTCTCGGCTCTGAGGGTTGTGTATGAATATGAAATCCGCCGGATGGCGGGGGGTCAGGAAGGGCAGGAGCGGACCGCAGGCGAGCTTCTGGTCAGCGGCTCGACGAGTCATGTCTGGCTGAACGGGGAATGGAGGCCGGTGCGGATCGACAGGGCACAGCCTGAGCTGTTCCATGCCATCCTGGCTGCGCTGAAGGAAGAAGAATAGCGTTAACGTAAAGAAGAAGGAGGAGCAGTATGATCAGGAACAAATGGCTGTGGGCCGCCCTATTCGCAGTCCCGGCCGTGGAATTATTCGGTTTCATCTATGTCTCAAGTTTTCTTGGAGCGCCCAAGACGCTGCTGATCATGCTGGCTACTTCAGTCATCGGTTTGCTAATGATGCGGTTCGAAGGCAAGAAAGTGCTGCAGGACAGCAGAACACATATGCAGGAGGGCCGGGTGCCCGGACGGACCATGCTGGACGGCTTATGTATTTTCTTCGGCGGTCTGCTGCTGATTCTGCCGGGGTTTGTCACGGATCTGATCGGCTTTACTCTGGTATTTCCGCTGACCCGGCCGCTTTACCGGGTTTTTCTGCTGAAATGGATCGAGAAGAAGATGAAGAACGGCACGTTCACCTTTTACCGCAGGTAAGCGGGTAGAGATGCAGAGCAGGCGGGCGGTTGCTGGCGTTAATAAGGAGTTGTAAGGATCGCTTAGGAGTACTATGGAGTAATCAGGCTTGCCAAAGGTGTTCAGTTGCAGGGTGCTGCGGCTGGATGCCTTTTTGGTGTTAGGGAGTGGTGTGGAGCAAAGTTGTTTCGGACGCCCCTAATGCAGCCTGCCGCTGAGGATATAAGTGCGCAGGGCGCGGAATACGCCGGCGCGGGCGAACGCGTCGAGAATAACGAGCAGCACCGGGCCGAGGATCAGGCCGAGCATGCCCATTAGCTGAAGGCCGGCGAACATGCCGATCAGCATGGCGAGCGGATCGACGCCGATGCTGCTGGCGAGTACCTTGGGCTCCAGTACCTGGCGGGTGATCAGGATGATGCCGTAGAGCACCAGCAGCCCGATGGCCAGCGCCATGTTCCCGGTCATGTATGAATACAAGGCCCAGGGCAGAATGACGATACCGACACCCAGATAAGGAATCAGATCGACAATGCCGATGGTCAGACCGATGGCGAAGGCTGAGCTGACCCCCAGCAGCAGCAGGCCGATGATCACAATTACCGCCGTTACGGAGATCAGCACCAGCTGGGCGCGGATGTAGCCGAACAGCGCCTTGCGGAGATCCTTCCAGATCTCCGACACCGGTCTCAGCAGCGGGGCCGGGAGCAGGGCGGTCAGCTTGGCATTATGCCGTTCCCAGCCGGTGCTGAGGAAGAAGGCGGCCAATACGATGACAATCAGAATGGTGCCAAGGCTCGGCAGTGAAGAGATCAGCTTCAGGATGATATTGAAGAATCCGGTGATCATCTGCGTCACGGCTTGGCCGACCGTTTCAGTGGTCCGGTTGATATTGCTGTCAATGGTGGCGTGATAGCCCGGGTTGTCGTGGTAAAACTGGTTGATTTGGTTAATAATATTCTGAATGCTGGCATTGCGGCTCAGGGACAGCAGCAGCTCCCGCCACTGACCGGTATGAATATCGAAGGTCTGGAGCAATCCGATCAGCTCTTTGACCAGCCGCGTGATAAGGGCAGTCAGTACAAGTGCGATGCCTCCGATGTAGAACAGCAGCGAGAGGGATACAGCGAGCCAGCCGGGGAGCTTCATCCCCTTCAGGATCAGTACCAGCGGATGCATAAGATAAGCCAGCAGCCAGGCGATCAGCAAGGGGTATAGAAGCGGCAGCAGTACATATACAGCCAGCAGAATCAGGGCGGCGGCAAGCACGACCCAGAGGCCGCGCAGCATTCTTTTAACTACAAGGGTATCGATCTTGGGTCCCTCCTACTCTGGCAGATTCCAGAAATAACGGCTCGTCTTATATATATTCATAGGGGGTGTGAAAAGACTAGCAGCGCCAGAAAAGGGCAGACAGCGGGCATATCCATAACCTGGAAGCGTGTTCATGAATCAGGTTTTGCGTTCGTTTTTTTCTATCCCTCCGATAAAATCATTTGATGTCCTGTAAAGCTTCCACGTTGTTCACATAACCGTCAAAATCCGGTATGATAATTAAAGGTTAAAGAGCAGAAATTTAGTTGCAATCTTCTGAGCCGGTCCTGAAGCTTTTTTCAGAGAGAGTTGAAATACTTGGAAATGTAAATGTTTACATGAGATTTGAAGCGGCACTATACACTCTTGTTGGCAAAGGAGAGAGATACTATGACAGCTACTAAAGGACTTGAAGGCATTGTTGCAACGACCTCCTCAATCAGCTCTATCGTAGATGGAGTGCTCACTTACCGCGGCTATGATATTGACGATCTTGCGGACCATGCCACATTTGAGGAGACCGCTTATTTGCTGTGGTTCGGCAGTCTGCCGACGGTGCCGGAGCTTGGAGCTCTGCGGCGCGACCTCAGCGCTCACGCTCCGATCCCGGAGCAGGTGCTCACTCAAATGAAGCTGTATCCCAAGGAAGCCAACACCATGGCCGCTTTGCGCTCTGCCGTATCAAGTCTGGCGCTGTACGATGAAGCCGCCGATGATATGAGCAAGGAAGCGAATCAGACCAAGGCGCTGAAGCTGCAGGCGCAGATTCCGACCGTAGTTGCCGCACTGGCACGCATCCGCAAAGGCCTGGAGCCGGTAGCTCCCAAGGAAGGCTTGACCATCGCCGAGAACTTCCTCTACATGCTGTGGGGAAAAGAGCCGGATGCGGTATCCGTCAAGGCGCTGGATACGGCGCTGGTGCTGCATGCCGACCATGAGCTGAATGCTTCGACTTTTGCCGGACGGGTAACGGTTGCGACCTTGTCTGATATCTATTCCGGTGTGACCTCAGCGATCGGGGCGCTTAAGGGGCCGCTGCATGGCGGGGCGAATGAAGCTGTAATGAAGATGCTTGAGGAGATCGGCAGCCTGGACGCGGTGGAGCCGTATATCCAGGGCAAGCTGGAGCGCCGCGAGAAGATTATGGGCTTCGGACACCGTGTCTACAAGAACGGCGACCCGCGCGCCAAGCACCTGATGAAGATGTCCAGCGAGCTGGGCACGATGAAGAATGACACCAGTCTCTATGACATGTCGGTCAAGGTGGAAGAGCTGATCACCAGCCAAAAGGGGCTGAAACCAAACGTCGACTTCTATTCGGCATCGGTCTACACACAGCTGGGGATTGAACGGGAGCTGTTCACCCCGATCTTCGCGATCAGCCGCACTTCGGGCTGGACGGCGCACATTCTGGAGCAGTATGAAGACAACCGTATCATCCGTCCGCGTGCGGAATATACAGGTATGTCCGACATGAAGTACGTCCCTGTAGACGAGCGATAACAGGACGGCAGGGAGGGCGGCCCTTGCGGGCTGCTCTACCCCTTTAGTACAATGAATGATATGAATGCTTATACATCATACTTTTAGGAGGAATATCTACCAATGTTGAAACTGGAACAATACGATCTGCCCACAGAAGGCGAACAAATTACAATCGAAGACGGCAAGCTGCTGGTTCCGGATCAGCCGATCATTCCATTCATCGAGGGTGACGGGACAGGCCGTGACATTTGGAAAGCCTCCAAGCGGGTGCTGGATGCAGCTGTAGAGAAAGCCTACGGTGGTGAGAAAAAAATTGCGTGGTACGAAGTGTTTGCCGGCGAGAAGGCCTTCAATACATATGGTGAATGGCTGCCGAAAGACACGCTGGAAGCGATCCGTGAGTACATTGTGGCCATCAAGGGCCCGCTGACCACTCCGATTGGAGGAGGTATCCGCTCCCTGAACGTAGCGCTGCGCCAGGAGCTTGACCTGTACGTATGTCTGCGCCCTGTGCGCTACTTCGACGGCGTTCCTTCTCCGGTGAAGCATCCTGAGCTGGTGGATATGGTTATTTTCCGTGAGAATACTGAGGATATCTATGCCGGTATTGAATATCAGGAAGGCTCTGCCGAAGTGAAAAAGGTAATCGAATTCCTGCAGAAGGAAATGGGCGTGAACAAAATCCGCTTCCCGGAAACCTCCGGTATCGGTATTAAGCCTGTATCCGAGGAAGGCTCGAAACGCCTTGTTCGTTCAGCAGTAGAGTATGCGATCAAGCACGGACGCAAGAGCGTGACCCTGGTACACAAAGGCAACATCATGAAGTTCACCGAAGGAGCCTTTAAGAACTGGGGCTATGAAGTGGCTGAACAGGAGTTCGGCGATAAGGTCTTCACCTGGAACCAGTACGATGTCATCAAGGAACGCGACGGTGAAGCGGCTGCGAATGCTGCCCAGAAGGAAGCCGAAGCAGCAGGCAAGATCATCGTGAAGGATGCCATTGCCGACATTGCGCTCCAGCAGGTATTGACACGCCCGACAGACTTCGATGTCATTGCGACGCTGAACCTGAACGGTGACTATCTCTCCGACGCACTGGCTGCCCAGATTGGCGGCATCGGTATCGCTCCGGGAGCGAATATTAACTATATTACGGGACATGCTATTTTCGAAGCTACACATGGTACGGCACCTAAGTATGCTGACAAGGATGTAGTGAATCCGGGCTCTGTTATTCTCTCCGGCGTTATGCTGCTTGAGCATCTGGGCTGGCAGGAAGCGGCTGACCTGATCTACCAGGGAATGAGTACGGCGATTAACAACAAGACGGTTACTTACGATTTTGCCCGCCAGATGGAAGGCGCGACTGAGCTGAAATGCTCTGCTTTTGCTGACGAGATCATCAACCATCTGTAAGCAGGCCGGGCCGGTAAATACTACAGATATAAGCTGCACATCCGTGTAGCTTATATCTATGTAGGCCGCCTTCAGACTATCATCAGGTTAGGAGGGCTACCGTGGCGATCAAACGTTCAAAAATCACTGTCGTAGGTGCCGGATTCACCGGCGCGACCACGGCGCTTATGCTTGCCCAGAAGGAGCTTGGCAATGTAGTGCTGCTTGACATTCCTCAGCTTGAGAATCCGACCAAGGGCAAGGTGCTGGATATGCTCCAAGCGGGACCCGTGCAGAATTTCGATGCTCAAATTACCGGAACCTCCAGCTATGAGGACGCAGCGGATTCTGACATTGTGATTATTACCGCAGGGATTGCCCGTAAGCCCGGCATGAGCCGTGAGGATCTTGTCAATACCAATGCGAACATCGTCAGATCGGTCTGTGAGAATGTGAAGCGCGTGGCTCCAGAGTCCATTGTGATCATACTGAGCAATCCGGTGGATGCCATGACATACGTGGCCTATCATGCGCTTGGCTTCCCCAAGAACCGCGTCATCGGGCAATCCGGGGTGCTGGATACGGCCCGCTACTGCACCTTCATCGCTCAGGAGCTGAATGTATCGGTAGAGGATGTGCGCGGCTTCGTGCTGGGCGGCCATGGCGACGATATGGTGCCGTTAGTGCGTTATTCCAGCGTAGGCGGTATTCCGATCGAGACGCTTATCCCGGCAGAGCGCATCGCAGAGATTGTGCAGCGTACCCGTGTCGGCGGCGGTGAGATTGTCGGCCTGCTTGGGAACGGCAGCGCGTATTATGCTCCGGCAGCATCCCTGGTTCAGATGGCGGAGGCTATTCTCAAGGACAAGAAACGGATCATACCGGTAATCGCTCTGCTTGAGGGTGAATACGGCTATGAGAACCTGTTCATGGGAGTTCCTGCGCTTTTGGGAGCGGAGGGCATTGAGCGGATTTTTGAACTGGAGCTTACGGCGGAGGAACAGGCGGCGCTTGACCAGTCCGCTGATTCGGTCCGGGCGGTGACTTCTTCGGTAACTATGTAACCCCGGCAATCTGCCGGAGCCCCGCAAATTGAAATTGGAGGAGATTATGATGGGTCATGTTTTCTTTTTTCTGCATATGATCGGGACACTGGCACTTGGCTTCTATCTGGTGCTGCCGTTTATCTTAAGCGGGACGGCTAAGCTGTCCTCCCCGGCGAAGGAAGGCACGCTCAGTGCAATCGGCGGATTCAACCGTTTTGCCCAATACGGGCTGGTAATTCAGCTGCTGACCGGCGGCTACATGATGACTAAGGGTGAGTATTCTGTACCCTGGATGATCATTGTTACGGTGCTTCTGCTGGCTATGTTCGCGTTCGGCGGGATTATGACCAAGCCTCTGCGCCTTGCTGCGGCAGGCATGAGAGAGAACCGCGATGTCTCTGCCGAGACTGCCAAGATTCGTACCATGAGTCTGCTGCTGATGGTCTCGCTGGTCGTCATGATCTTTTTCATGGTCTACAACACAATTATCTAAATAACCTGCTGCCGGATGGGCAGTATGATAACAGCTCTGGAAGCCTCAGCCTCCAGGGCTGTTTCGCATGTCAGGATGCACATGGTTGGATATTGTTCCCAACGGCTATGTATTCCGCTACACTATGGTTAGGTGCTTGGTTCATTTGGCATCACATACATACTTAGGAGTGAGCGCAGTAATGATAGGAAGAAAATTAGTAACGGTCGGGCTGAGTCTGGGCTTGCTGCTGGGTTCAGCCGGGCATATGTCTGCGGCAGCCGATTATGAAGGACACTGGGCGCAGAAGCAGATGAGCCGCTGGCTGGAACAGGGATGGCTGAAGGGATTCGCGGACGGGTCAGTCCGGCCGGATCAGGCGATCACTAGAGCGGAATTTATCGCGTTAATCAACCAGTTGGCCGGGCTGACGGCTGAGAGCAAGGTGAAGGCTGATTTCAGCGATCTGCCTAAGACGAGCTGGGCATACGAAGAAATCTCGAAAGCGCTGGAAGTGGGCATCATCAAGGGTTACGGAGGCACGATTCGTCCGGGCGATCCCGTTATGCGCCAGGAGGCGGCGATTATGGTGAGCAGAATGATGTATTTTGAGACGGGAAGCACGGAGGTATTATCCATGTTCAGCGATAAGGATCAGATCGCAGGCTGGAGTGAAGCCGATGTCGCTGCACTGATCAATGACGGAGGAATGAAGGGGTACCCGGACGGGCGGTTTGCTCCAGAACAGGCGATGACCCGGGCCGAAGCGATTGCACTGCTGGATTACTACAATGTCACAAGCGGCGGCTTGCAGAGTGTAACTATCAGCCATTCTGAGGGGCTTGGAAGCTTTGAACCAGGAGCCATCAAATACTATAACAATGTCACTGTATCCGGCTATGATGTGCTGCTGCAGAATCTGAAGATTTTTGGAGACCTGGTCCTGGAGGAAGGAATCGGCAACGGAGAGGTGAACTTGGATAGTGTAGAAGTACTAGGCAAGGTCATCATACAGGGCAGCGGAGATCCCTCAGTGCTAAAGAACACAACCATGAACCAAGTGATTGTGCAGAAGAATAGTGGAACTGCCCGCCTGGTCACCGAAGGTACAACCTGGGTGAAGGCATTGTCGGTACAGTCCAGTGTGATTCTGGATGAGGGGGAGGGTACCGGAGAAGGGTTCACAGATATTGATCTGCCATCCGGCCTTGCAGCCGGGATCGTAGTGACGCTTAACGGCAATTTCGGAGATGTGAACATTGAAGCCAAAGGACCCGTCCTCCACCTGCAAAAAGGCTCCATACGCACGCTTAAGACCGCTGCCTCTGCAACAGGGGTTAAGATAGAGCTAGATGAAGGGACAACGGTGACGCAGGCGATTCTGAATATGTCAACAAAGGTTAGGGGTGCGGGTAAGGTTCAGGATGCAATTGTGAAGGAAGATGAATAGAATTCTGAATGAAGGGCTGCTCTCTTCTAAGGGGCGTCATGAGGAGCATTGGGATCAGCATTGCTGTCTGTATAGATCTATATCCCTTTACGCCCCAGGTACTCCCGGTCCAATATCGCATAAAAGTATTGGTCGACCCACTGGTTGTTCCAGTATATTTCTTCCCGGAATACGCCTTCGCGGGTCAGGCCTAAGCGTTCCAGTACCTTGATAGATGAGGTATTGTATTCATTGCACATAGCCACAACTCTGTGGGCCTTCCATTCTTCAAAAGCAAGCTTCAAGGCCAGCTGCGCTGCTTCAGTGCAGTAGCCTTGCCCCCGGTATTCAGGGAAAAGACTGTAGCCCAGCTCCCAGCTCTCGCGCTCTTTCACATACCAGTGTATATGCACTTCCCCTACAGGGGTTGCCTCCGGGGAGGCGAGCCGGATCACGAATTGTTTGTGCCAGTCGCTATAGATTCGTTCCGCCACAGTCTTCCGGACGGCCTCCTTGTCGGTTGGAATCATATCCTCGAAGGGCCAGAGTGAAACGCTCATTTCCAGATCTGTGATGAAATCGATATCGTCCGGGGTGACCGGAGATAAGGTTATTCTTGCATTCATTGTGCCATAGCCTCCTGCTAGTATGATTTCGATACGATCTTGCCGTCTTTCATTACCCAGCTGACCTGACGCAGGTTGCTAATATCCGCCAGCGGATCTCCCCCGACGACCAACAGATCGGCCCTCTTGCCTGTCTCAATGGTACCGAGTTCATGATCCAGATTACAGATTTTGGAACCGGATGAAGTGGCAGCCATAATAATCTGCATCGGAGAGAGGCCGGCCTGGCCTAACAGCTGGATCTCCTTCCACGGCATGCCGGCTCTGTACCACGGAAGAGCTTCTTCGATAAAATCGTCCCCCAGTCCAATCTCCCCGCCTGCCTGAATAAATCTCCGGACATTATCCAGCCCTTGTTCCAGCAGCGGCGCACCGAATTTGTCCTGGAACATCTGGAGTACGGTGAGTGTGGGGACGATACGGATGCTCCCGCTCACCATTTGCCGGATCAATTGATCGTCCAGCCGGTCGTAAATCATATGCGCAGCATCGCTGATCCCAGCATCCACCAGAATCTGAAGATTGCGCGCACTTGTAACATGAGCAGATACGTAAGTGCCCATGCTCCGGGCCTCCCGGCAGATCGCTTCGAGAATCTCCTGATTCAGCTGGGGCAGTCCGGCGGTAGCAGGATCGTAGCCGTCTTCCAGCGCTGTTTTGATGAAATGTATTCCTTGTTCCAGGACTTCACGGACCTTAAGCCGCGCCTCATCCACACTCTCTACGCCGATAGGTTCCTGACCACCGTAACCGCCTGGAGCTGTGAAGACCTTGCCAGACGTAAGAATTCTGGGAAAAGCACCGCTCTCCAGCTGCCGCGTATGTGTGACTACATCGTCAATCGATGCTGCCGTAGTCATTCCCTCATCGCGGATCGTAGTAATTCCTTCTGCAAGGCACGCGGCCAAATATTCCGTATGATATCCGTGCAGCGGCTCATTCTGTATGTACTTGAAGCTGGTATGGGCATGGGTGTGAATGAACCCCGGCAAAACGAACAGACCCTCTAGGTCGATCACTTTAGTTGCGGAGTCAGGCCCGGATCTCCCGTTAATGTCACTTTGCTGTGTTATGGTGCCGAAGCGGCCATTAACAATCTCAATGTTTGTATGATGCAGCGGCGGCCGTCCGGTTCCATCGATTACCGTTCCGTTCACCAGCAAGATGCGCTCATTTCCCATGGTGGAAGCGTCCTCTCCGTTAAGGTAGTTGTCTTTCCTCACAAAGTATAGGGCTTTCCCCCTAGCGGATATAGATAATATTCTTTTTGGAAACGTTCCTTACTTACTGACTATCGTTCTGCTATAGGTATCGTTGAATGAAGATTACTTGTTTGGGCGGCTGTCAAGTGTGGTAAGTAACATAACGTAGAGCCAAGCAGGCACACTGCCTGATGCATAAACACCAGACCTTAAGCCATGCTAACATGATTGATCAACAATACTGTGGACAGCGAAAGGAGAATGGATTATGCCAGACACTAGCAAGCAACCTGTCAAAACTTTACCACCGCAGGTGCAGGATCAGCGCCCCGGAATTGAGAGTGAGATGAACCCGCTTCCGGAGTTTGAGACACCGGCGTACAAGGCAGCAGGCAAGCTGCTGGGAAAGGCTGCGCTCATTACGGGAGGCGACAGCGGGATCGGGCGTGCGGTTGCCGTTCATTTTGCCAAGGAGGGTGCGGATGTGGTGATCTCCTACTTGAACGAGCATGAGGATGCGGAAGAGACCAAGCGCCAGGTGGAGCAGGAGGGCAGAACGTGTATTCTGATCGCCGGGGATATCGGGGACGAATGCTTCTGTCAGAGCTTGATACGTCAAACCGTTGAAGGACTCGGCAAGCTTGACATCCTGATTAACAATGCGGCGGAGCAGCATCCGCAGGATCATATTGAGGACATTACGGCGGAGCAGCTGGAGCGTACGTTCCGGACGAATATTTTCTCCATGTTCTATCTGACCAAGGCCGCTATGCCTCATCTTAAAAAAGGCGCTACGATCATTAACACCACCTCCATCACGGCGTATCGCGGCAGCCCGCAGCTGCTGGACTATTCGTCCACCAAGGGAGCCATTCTCAGCTTCACCCGGTCACTGTCGATGAATCTGGCGGATAAGGGCATCCGCGTGAATGCGGTAGCGCCCGGACCGATCTGGACCCCGCTGATCCCGTCAACCTTTGACGCTAAGAAGGTCAGTGAGTTCGGCGGCACCCAGCCGATGAAGCGCCCGGGACAGCCTGAAGAGCTGGCACCGGCGTATGTGTACCTGGCCTCGGACGATTCCTCCTATGTGAGCGGACAGGTGATGCATGTGAACGGCGGCGAGGTTGTGAACGGATAAGAAGCAGTGTAACCATACGTATTACACAATTTGCTCAGCAAATGTGGAGAAGCCAGCCGGGAGGCTGGCTTTTGTGAGACGAGATAGGTATAGCCCTAACAGAAATAATATGCTAATATACAACAAGCAAGACGAAACAACCGCATAGAACGATCACTAGGGGTGCCGCAAGGCTGAGACGGGCGTAGTTGTCCGGACCCTTTGAACCTGATCTGGTTTATACCAGCGTAGGGAAGTGGAGAACGAATAATGCAGCGGGGGTATACGGCTAATCCCGGTATTCCTGCTTCTATTCCAGACTGCTTCCTTTACGGGGAGCGGTCTTTTTTGTGTTGCGGGGTGGTGCAGAGCGGGCTTGGAGCAGACGGGAGGGGAAAGAGTGTTGTATGAGATTCATGCGGTCTCGGACGGGCGGCTGCCGCCTGAAGCGCTCGCCGAATGGGCCGTGGCGGTACATTCTATAGTGGATTATATCCACCTCCGGGAAAAAGCCATGCCCGCCCGCGAACTGCTGGCAGCGGCGCAGCAGATGCTTCAGGCCGGGGTTCCGCCTTCGAAGCTGGTCATTAATGACCGGATCGATGTTGCCCTGGCCGCCGGGGCAGGCGGTGTAGAGTTAGCCTGGCACAGTCTACCTCCAGCCGCAGCACGCGGACTTGCACCGGGCCTGCGGATCGGCAGATCGGTACACTCGCGGGAAGAGGCGGCGGAGGCTGGAAGGCAGGGAGCCGACTTCTGCCTCTACGGGCATGTGTTCCCTACGGCATGCAAGTCCGGACAGCAGGCACGCGGACTTGCGCAGCTGGCAGAGGCTGTCCGCTGGAGCCGCATCCCGCTGATTGCGCTTGGAGGGATTACCCCGGGGAATGCCGGGGCGGTGTTAGCCCAAGGGGCGGCAGGCATTGCCGTCATGTCGGGGATCTGCGGAGCCCCGGACCCGGTGGCAGCGGCCCGGGCGTACAGGGCAGCGGTTCACAGGGCAGCAGAGCTGGCTGAAACGCTGGATATGGCTCAAGCACAGGGCACAGCAGGAGGTGAACAGGCATGAATGTGACCGTTAACGGGAAGACGCAAAGGCTCGGGGAGAGCTGCCGGACACTGGAGGATCTGCTGTCCCGGCCCGAGTGGGCCGGTAAGCTGGTGATTGTCGAGCTGAACGGTGAGCTTGCCGGCAGAGAGGTTTATGGAGAGACACTGCTCAGCGAGGGGGACCGGGTGGAGCTGGTTCATTTTGTAGGCGGAGGTTAAACAAGAAGACTTATTCCAGGAGGCGTTAACATGCAAGACTCATTGATGATTGGCGGAGTGACTCTAACCAGCAGACTGTTCATTGGCACCGGAAAATACAGCCGCAACACCCTCATTCCCGAGGTGATTACGCGATCAGGCTCACAGGTCATTACCGTTGCTCTGCGCCGGGTGGACCCGGAGAGCAGTGACAATATTGTCAGCCATATTCCTTCCCATATGACCTTGCTGCCTAATACCTCCGGTGCGCGCACCGCAGAGGAAGCAGTACGGATTGCCCGGCTGGCGAGATCGGCGGGGCTGGGGAACTGGGTGAAGATTGAGGTCATCAACGACCAGAAATATCTGCTGCCGGATAATACCGAGACCATCCGGGCGACCGAGATTCTTGCAGCTGAGGGCTTCGTGGTGCTGCCGTATATGAGTCCTGACCTGTCCGCTGCCCTGCGGCTGAAGGCAGCGGGGGCTGCGGCCGTGATGCCGCTGGGAGCGCCGATCGGGTCCAACCGCGGACTGCAGACCAAGGAACTGATCCGCATTCTGATCTCCGAGACGGAGCTGCCGGTGATCGTGGATGCCGGAATCGGCAGACCGTCCGAGGCGGCTGAGGCGATGGAGATGGGGGCCGCAGCGGTGCTGCTTAATACAGCGATTGCCACCGCCTCAGATCCGCTGCTGATGGCAGAAGCCTTCCGTGACGCGGTAGCTGCAGGGCGCAAGGCTTATCTCGCTGGACTAGGGCCTGTAGAGGAGACGGCGGCAGCCTCTTCACCGTTGACCGGGTTCTTGGCCTGACAGATGGAATAGGGAGGAGAGAACGGTTATGAGCTTTTATGAGACGATGACCCGGCTGGAGCAGCTTCCTTACGGAACGCTATGGAGCCGCTATACGGCAGAGGATGTGAAGCGTGCGCTTCGTGCAGAGCGGATCGATGAAGAGGGGCTGATGGCCCTGCTGTCACCGGCAGCGGAGCCTTATCTGGAGGAGATGGCGCAGAAGGCGCACCGGTTAACGCGTACGCATTTCGGCCATGTGATGCAGCTGTTTACACCGATGTACCTGGCTGATTTTTGTGTGAATCACTGCACGTATTGCAGCTTCAGTTCTATCTATGATTTTCCGCGCAAAAAGCTGTCGCTGGAGCAGGTCGCCCGGGAAGCAGAGATCATCGCAGCCACGGGCCTGCGCCACATTCTGATCCTGACCGGAGAATCCCGGAGTGACAGTCCGGCCGGTTATGTGAGGGACTGCGTGAATGTGTTGCGCCGCTATTTTGCCTCCGTCAGCATTGAAGTGAATCCGCTCTCGACAGCCGAATATGCTGAGCTCAGAGAAGCCGGGGTGGACGGTCTGACGCTCTATCAGGAGGTCTACCATCAGGAGACTTATCGTGCGTTGCATGTAAAAGGACCCAAACGTGTCTACCGCAACCGGCTGGATGCTCCCGAGCGGGGCTGTCAGGCGGGCTTCCGTTCGGTAAATATCGGGGCTCTGCTCGGCATGTACGAATGGCGCCAGGAGGCGCTGGCAACTGCGCTGCATGCGAGGTATTTACAGGACAAGTACCCGGAATGCGAAATAGGGCTGTCGACTCCCCGATTCCGGCCTTACTTAGGCGAATTCAACCCGGCAAGCGATGTTACCGACCGTGCGTTGGTGCAGATCATCCTGGCGTACCGCCTGTTCCTGCCGCGCTCCGGCATCTCATTGTCCACACGCGAGCCTGCCGCTCTGCGCGATCATCTGGTCCAGCTCGGCATCACGAAGATGTCCGCCGGGGTATCCACCGAAGTGGGAGGACATTCCCTGGAAGGGGGAACGCCGCAGTTTGAAATCTCGGACAACCGCAGCGTGAACGAGATGGCCGAGATGCTGCGCTCGCAAGGACTCCAGCCGGTATTCAAGGACTGGGATATCCTGTCCGAGCCGCTTGGGTTGAGGTAGGCTGATTGGATCTCGCCTAACTTGATGTAGTTAAACCGAGCCTAACTTAAGCTGACCAAACTAACCTAATTTAACCCGGCCATATGCAAACAACCCGCCTTATGGCGGGTTTGTTTGCATTATATAAGGTACAGGCTTCACGCGCTGACTTCTCCTTTTATCAGGAAAGCGCATGGCCGGATGTATGCGAAAAACTAAACACAATGTGCTGCGCGAAGGCTGATGGGCCAAATGTATGTGTGTACTCTATCTACTCTATAGATTCAGGCTGTCCGGCAGACTGTCCCTGACTCGCACTGGAAGTCAGCTCGTCCAGCGACATCTCGAAGCCCGGAGCCATGTGTTTAAGGAAATACTCCATCTCAGGCATCTCCAGTACATGCAGCTTCGCGGCAGTCTGCTCCCTGGCAGCGGCGAATTCGCGGTTGCCTGCGGCGACCTCCCAGACGCATTTCAGGTAAGCGTCCAGCACATCCGCTGCCTTGACGTAGCGGAGCAGTCCGGCATCCTCGGAGCCGGGCGGGCTGGTGTGCGGCTGCAGGAGCGGCGCATAGACTGCGCTCAGCTCCGGCGGGATCATGGCCGCCAGCCGGTCGGCGGCCACCTGCTCCATCTCGCGGAAGCTGGACAGCAGACGCGAGTTGTTATGCTTCACCGGCGTAGCGATGTCGCCGGTGAAGACCTCGGTGGCGTCGTGGAACAGCGCCATCGTGGATGCGCGGTCGGCGTTCAGCGACCGGCCGAAATGGGCATTGCCGATGGTGCACAGCATGTGCGCCAGCAGGGCGACCTGGAACGAATGCTGCGCCACGTTCTCCGGGGCGGTGCTGCGCATGAGGCTCCAGCGCTGGATATATTGCAGCCGGTAGAGATAGGCGGAGAAATGGTAGTTCAATTTTGAAGTAACCCCTTTCATGAGCAGCTTAATGTGCTATTATAGTAACTAATTGTACCAGAGTTAGGGCCGCTTGAACCAGATGGAGAGGAGACTGAATGAAGATGCAGCATTTTGAAGAGAGCATTTATAATTTGATTGTAGAGACCTCCACGAACCTGCCGGGCGATGTGCGCCGGGCAGTGGCCAGAGGGCGGGCGCTGGAAGACCGGGCGACACGCTCCGGACTGGCACTAACCACGATAGCGCAGAATATCGGAATGGCGGAGCAGCAAATATCGCCGATCTGCCAGGATACGGGGATGCCGACTTTTATAATTCATACGCCGGTGGGCGTGAATCAGATAGAGATGAAGAAGGATATTCACAGCGCAATTACCCGCGCTACGAAGAACGGGAAGCTGCGGCCCAATTCCGTAGATTCGCTAACCGGCGAGAACAGCGGGGATAATCTGGGGGCAGGGACTCCGGTGATTCACTTCGAGCAGTGGGAGGAAGAGAGCATTGACGTCCGGCTGATCCTGAAGGGCGGCGGCTGCGAGAATAAGAACATCCAGTACAGCCTTCCGGCAGAGCTGGAGGGACTCGGCAAAGCCGGACGCGACCTCGACGGTATCCGCAAGTGCATCCTGCATTCCGTGTACCAGGCGCAGGGCCAGGGCTGTAGCGCAGGATTCATTGGTGTAGGCATTGGCGGCGACCGTACCACGGGCTATGAGCTGGCGAAGAAGCAGCTGTTCCGCAAGGTTGAGGATGTGAATCCTAATGAAGATTTGGGCAAGCTGGAGCATTACATTATGGAGAATGCCAACAAGCTCGGAATCGGCACGATGGGCTTCGGCGGTGAAGTGACGCTGCTGGGCTGCAAAATCGGAGTAATGAACAGGCTGCCTGCCAGCTTCTTTGTCTCCGTAGCCTACAACTGCTGGGCCTTCCGCCGCCAGGGCATTCTGGTTCATCCGGCTACCGGTGACATTCAGGATTGGCTGTATGAGAGCGGCACCGGGATATCTGTTGAGGGGGAAGCTGCACCGCAGCCTGTTGCTGAACCTGTGGGTGTAGCTGCGGCAGAACGGACAGCTTCCGGCGTGGTGCCAGAGGATGCTACGATTCCTGCGGCACCGGCTATTGTATCCGGGACGGGTGAAGCAGCTTCGGATGCGGCCGTCTCAGGGAATGGGGCAGCATCCGAACCGGCTGCGGTAGCTTCCGCCGGCTCAGGCGGCTCGCGCGAGATCCGCCTGACCACACCGATCAGTGAGGAGGATATCCGCAGCCTGCGCGTCGGCGATGTGGTGATCCTCTCCGGCGAGATGCACACCGGCCGCGATGCCCTGCACAAATACCTCATGGATCACGATACCCCTGTCGATCTCAACGGTGCTGTCATCTATCACTGTGGCCCGGTCATGCTGAAGGATGATGAAGGCTGGCATGTGAAGGCGGCTGGCCCGACGACCAGTATCCGCGAGGAGCCGTATCAGGGCGATATTATCAAGAAGTTCGGTATCCGCGCCGTAATCGGCAAAGGCGGTATGGGACCCAAGACCCTTAAGGCCTTAGGGGAGCACGGCGCGGTCTACCTCAATGCCATCGGCGGTGCAGCGCAGTATTACGCAGAATGTATCAAGAAGGTCAACGCGGTAGACTTCATGGAATTCGGTATTCCTGAAGCGATGTGGCATTTACAGGTGGACGGCTTCGCAGCGATAGTGACTATGGATGCGCACGGCAACAGCCTGCATGCCGATGTCGAGAAGGATTCCGCCGCCAAGCTGGCCCAGTTCCGGGAACCGGTGTTTAAGTAACCCATAAAAAGAAACAGCGGCAGTTAAGGACGAGAAATTGAAGTCCGGACTGCCGCTTTTTTTTATTGAATGAATGCTCTGCACCGTCCTAAAGGGCATTTTGTTCAATCTCAAAGCCCAAGTCCTCAATCATTTGATGATCAGCCGGTATATCTTGGCCTGTTGTCGTTAGATAATCACCTACAAAGAGTGAATTTGCAGCGAACAGAGATAAAGGCTGCAGCGTACGGAGGCTGATCTCCCGGCCGCCAGCCACGCGGATTTCTTTAGACGGACAAATGAAACGGAACAGGGCGAGTACCTTCAACGCTTTAGTCGACGGCGTGCGGCCAGCGTGCTGCAAGGGGGTTCCCGGTATGGAATTCAGGAAATTGATTGGAATCGAATCCGCATCCAGTTCGCGGAGCGCATAGGCCATTTCAACAATTTCTTGATTGGTTTCGCCCATACCGATAATGACACCAGAGCAGGGGGACATGCCGTGTGCTTTTACCTTCTCCACAGTTTCAATGCGTTGCTCAAAGGTATGGGTCGTCGTGATGGCAGGATAGTTGGCTTTACTGGTGTTCAAGTTGTGGTTGTACCGATGTACGCCGGCTTCAGCAAGACGTCTGGCTTGATCATCCCTGAGAATGCCTAGACATGCGCAAATTTTTAGCGGCATTGTCTGGCGGATTTCTCTAACCGCGTCCGCCACTTGGTCTAGCTCCTTGTCTGTCGGCCCTTTTCCGGATGCTACAATGCAATAGGTCCCGGCTTTGCGTGCCATAGCTTCACGTGCGCCTGAGAGCAAGGTGTCTTTATCTAGCAAGGGGTATTTTTTAACCGGAGCCGTCGACACAATAGATTGCGAGCAGTAGCCGCAGTCCTCGGGGCAAAGGCCGCTTTTAGCGTTGATGATCATATTGAGCTTGACTTTTTTACTGTAAAAATGCTTTCGCACCTTAAACGCTGCATGCATGAGCAGAAGCAGCTCATCGTCGTTGGCTTCGAGTACAGCATGTCCTTCCTCTAATGTTAAACATTCTCCACGTAGTGCTTTATCGGCAAGCAGTTGCCATTCCATCTCCGCTCCCATTGTGGTCATTTCAATCATCCTCCCATAGGTTGAATAGCCAATTAAGCTCGAATTGTATTGTTTTTGGTACGCTGAAGTATTAGAGCGCCGTATATTTCTATTGTAGACCTAATAACTAATTTAGGTTTACAATTAGCTTTGGATATTTTAGCAGACCTGAACATCTCTGTAAAGGGAATTTTAAGAGCTGTGCTGAATAATGATTTTTTCATGTTTTGCAGAGTCGGCAGCCCATATAGGAACCCGCTTGCGGAAGTCATAAATTATTATGTCTTGACAGCGCATACAGGGACATGTTAATTTTTAGTGGGGAAACCGGTTTCCCCAACGTTTAGTTAGACTCAAGTTATTGACGGCAAGAGTATCCGCTGGCTCCAAAGTGTTGCATTCGGTTTTACATGAGAGGGAGATGAGGAATGAAAAGAAAACGTAACCGCCTGCTTGTTCCCGTTCTAATCACATCCATTGTATTGTCGGTCATGGTGAATCTGTTTGTCCTGCCGCAAGCTAAGGTGGAAGCAGCCAGTATTGGCACCGTAACCGAGAATGACACGATTTATCAGATTATGGTTGACCGCTTCCATGATGGGGATTCTTCCAATAATGCAACAGGTGCGGCTATCCGCTTCGGGGAGAACTCCGAGGAGGACTTCCGTTATATGAAGGGCGGCGACTGGCAGGGGGTCATTGACAAGCTCCCGTATATTCACAATATGGGCTATACCGCGATCTGGATCTCACCGGTAGCCGAGCCGCAGATGACTAACCGCGAGAACAACGGCACAGGCAAGAACACGGCCTACCACGGCTACAATGTCAAAGATCCGAACAAGGCCAACCCTTACTTCGGCACCAAAGAAAAGCTGAAAGAGCTCGTAGACTCCGCGCATGCGCTCGGAATTAAGGTGATCATCGATGTCGTTCCCAACCACATCGGCGATTACATGCTGGGCACCCAGGCTTATTATGATATCCCTTCCTTGCAGCCTGCCGCTCCATTCAATAATCCGGCCTGGTATCACCATAACGGTGACATTAACTGGTCGCTTGCCGATGGACGCTACGATCAGTGGGCCCAGGATTATCTGGAGAATCATGATCTGGGCGGTCTGGATGATATCGACTTCGATGTTCCTGCTGCCAAGCAGGCCATCTTCAGCTCAATTAAGGGCTGGTTTGATTATACGGGGGCAGACGGCGCCCGGGTCGATGCGGCCAAGCTGATGAAGCCGACCGATATCGGCGAGCTGCAAAATTTGCTGGGCGTGAATACTTTTGGGGAGAATTTCGACGGCAATGCCGAATTCGTCTCCCGCTGGGTCGGTACCAATAAGGAGTGGGGGATGCTCGACTTCCCGTTGTTCTTTTCCGTGCTGAACAGCTTCGCGTACGGGCAGTCTTTTGACGCGAATATTAAAGGCACCCTGGCTCAAGATTCCTACTACGGCGGCAACGCTAACCATATGGTAACCTTCATCGACAATCATGACCGCAACCGCTTCCTGACCGAGGCCGGGGGCAGTGTTGAGAAGCTGCAGAATGCTTTGTCCTTTATCTTCACCGTGCGCGGAACGCCTGTGGTCTTCCAGGGAACCGAGCAGAACAAGGGCAACGGCAACGGGCAGATTATGACGGGCGGAATCGCGGATACGTGGAACCGCTGGTCGATGGTGAAGCGGGATGCAAACGGCAATGTACTGGAGAATTATTTCAATGAGAATGCCAGTACCTTCAAGCATGTAGCCAAGCTGAACGAGATCCGTAAAAACAACCCGGCCCTGCGCACCGGCACCCAGCGCGAAATGTGGTCCGCACAGAATCTGTACGCCTTCTCCCGGCGGATTGATACAGGCACGAATGTCGGCCAGGAGGTCATCTCAGCATTCAGTAATGCATCCGGCGGATCACAGACGGTGACGCTGCCGCTGCGCGCCGAAAGCACGCTTACCGCAGGTACGGTTCTGGTGAATCAGCTGAACCCATCTGATACTGTGACCGTGCAGGCAGGCGGTGTTACCGGTAAGCAAATTACAGTTACCCTGGGCGCCAATTCGGCCAAAATCTACTCCAAAACCCAGCCGGTAACCGATACGCAAGCACCAAGTGTTCCGGGAAATGTAACAGCCACCGTACAGAATGCCTCCAGCGCGTTGGTATCCTGGTCTGCATCCACCGATAATGTCGGGGTTACCGGCTACGAGATTTACCGCAACGGGGTGAAGATCGGGACTTCGGCAACGACCTCTTTTACAGATAACGGACTTGTAGGCAGCACTAATTATTCTTATACGGTAAAAGCGTATGACGCCGCCATGAATCTGTCGGCCTTCAGCGCAGCCGCGCTGATCGTTACCCCGGCCGGTAACAGTGTGACGATCTACTACAAGCAGGGTTACACCAATCCATATATTCATTACCGCCCGGTGGGCGGGACTTGGACGACATCTCCGGGGGTAGCCATTCCAGCCGCCGAAGTAGCAGGCTATAACAAAATCACGATTAACATTGGCGCAGCCACCCAGCTCGAAGCCTGCTTCAATAACGGCAGCGGCACCTGGGACAGCAACGGCGGCAGCAATTACCTGTTCGGCACAGGCACTTGGACCTATACGCCTACAGGCAATATCCAGGCAGGTGGTCCAGTGACGCCAACGGCTACGCCGACCGCGACACCGACCGCGACACCGACGGTAGCACCTACAGCGACACCAACCGTGACGCCAACACCAACCGTAGCACCAACAGCGTCACCAACTGTAGCGCCGACGGCAACACCTACACCGACTGTAGCGCCAACGGCGACACCTGTGCCAACCGCCACTCCGGCGGGCAACACGGCGACGATCTATTACAAGAATACGGCCTTCAGCAATTCGTATATCCATTACAAGCTGGACGGGGCAACCACCTGGACGACTTCACCGGGAGTGCCTATGCAGGCCTCAACCTTCAGCGGCTACAAGTCCATTACCATTCCGCTCGGCACTGCCACAGGCCTAACCGCAGCCTTCAATAACGGCAGCGGCACCTGGGATAACAATGGCGGGAATAACTATCATTTTGATACCGGCAGCTCTAGTCTGGTAGGAGGAAGCTTGACGACTGGTGAACCTCAGGCGGATAGCGTAACCTTCCGGGTGAGCGTTCCGGGTTCCACTCCAGCGAATGCTCCGGTCTATCTGACGGGTTCGTTCAATAGCTGGAATGCAGCAGATCCGGCCTATCAGCTGACCCGCAGCAGTGACGGCGTCTATTCCGTCACCTTGAGCCTTCCGGCAGGCAGCGCCGTGACGTATAAGCTGACGCGCGGGAGCTGGGCCACGGTAGAGACCGCGTCCAACGGTACAGATATCGCGAACCGGACGCTTACACCGGCAGGCGGAGCACAGACAGTGACGCTGACCGTGCAGCGCTGGAAGGATCAGTAAGCAGCTTGAGGGGGTGAAGGATGGATGTCCGCCGCCCCCGTTTTTTTTGACGAAGAAGAATGAACCCGATCAGAAGGAGTTGACCAATGACCAAGCAATCCAGGTACCTGCGCAAAATTACAGCCCTGCTCCTGGGCGGGCTTCTAACCGTTCCGGCATTAGTGTCCCCTGTCTCGGCAGATATTGCCGCTACGCATGTCTATCATAATCATATGCCGAATTTCTGGGCTTACTATGATCTGAACACTTATAATTCCACGCCTGTAGGCAGCCCGATCCGTTATACCTACGATGGCGAAGTCATCCAGCTGAAGCAGAATCCGCCTACGGGATATCCCTATTATCTGCCGAATGGATCTCCCATGCCCCACGATGACCTGGTCTCTTACTATTCCCATCACGCCAAGACAGGTGCGTATTTAACCTGGCCCTGGAGTGTGGCGAACACGCTGCACAGCAATCATCCCCAGGCACAGATGCATGTCACCATGTCGGGGTCAGTAGTGAACAATGTGAACAGTATTATACAACAAGGAAATGTAAGCGGATACAATAATCCGGCCTGGGGAACCCCTTGGAAGAACGCTGTGAATCAGCTTCGGACCACAGGCGGGGACAACATGCTCGACCTGATTCATTTCTCCGGACACCATTCTATGGGACCTCTGGTCGGCAACGATTATTTGCTCAAGGATATGATCTATCATGGAGCTACAATGGCTCAGCCTTATTTCCTGGGCAGCAGCTATAAGTCATCGAAGGGATTTTTTCCGACAGAGCTGGGGTTCTCAGAGCGGATCATCCCGGTGCTGAATAAGCTCGGCATCCAGTGGTCCGTGATCGGCAACAACCATTTCTCCCGCACACTTAAGGATTATCCGCTGCTGGACAGTCCAGGCACAGATACGATGATCTCACCGCCCAACCGCAGCGATCTGCAGAATGTAAGCACGGCCGGGGCCTGGGTGAGTGAACCGATGTTCAATGAACAGCAGGTGGTTCACAATAAATATCCTTTTGCCTCAACGGCCCATTGGGTCCGTTATGTGGACCCGGCAACCGGGGTTGAATCGAGAGTGGTTGGCGTGCCTGTTGCCCAGGCGCAGTCCTGGGAAGAGGGGTATCTCGGCCAGGTAAAAGCAGATGTGCTTAAGCCGTATGAGAATCTGGTTGCGCAGAAGCAGATTTTTGTCGTGGCCCATGACGGGGATAATTCTTCGGGCCGGGCCGGCTCCGAGGAGACCTGGCGTAATGCCGGGAATGTCACCTATGCCAGCAGCGGTGTGACTGGAATGGGGATCGATGAGTATCTGCGCAGCAATACACCGGCCGCTTCCGATGTGGTCCATGTGCAGGACGGCTCCTGGATCGATACCCGGGATTCGTCCTCCGATCCAACCTGGTACCACTGGCATCTGCCGTTTGGGATCTGGAAAGGCCAGTTCGCGGCCTTCAATCAGGTGAACGGGGCTGCTTACGCCCCGAAGAAGAATCTGGCGGGTGCCGAGGAAGGCATGACGGTATCCTTCGAGAAGGGCTATCATTATCTGGAGCGTAATTTCGCGTTATTACAAGCTTCCCTGAACTATGCCAAGACCGCCGAGCAGATCTGGCTGGAGGAGCATCCGAATTACTGGAAGCCGGCGAACCCGCTGGACCGTGAGGTGACCTACGAAGGCAACCAATTGAATCCGTGGATGCTTTCTTATCCTGTGAAGGGGAACGCTGCGAATGATTACGCCGGAGGTGCCAATCCCGCTGAGCTGGCCTGGTATTTCCTGCTGCCTGCGATGGACTCGGGGTTCGGTTATTACGATGAGAATGTGGATGACAGTGTGAAGCCGGCGTTGTCCTTCAATCAATCGCTGTATTTCTCGAAGCCCTATGTGTCGCAAAAGCTGGCCAAAGACAAAACCGGCCCCTCCGTCTGGTGGCCCCAGCGTTACCCGTACAATCCGGGCAGCGCCAATGTCAGCAAGGCAGAGGGCTGGACCCTGCAGCATTACAATAATGCTTTTGCCATCTATACGTATGCCTTCGACACCAGCGGAATCAGCGAGATCAAGGTAAAGGTCCGGCCACACCGCGATAAGACGGCAGACGCAGCGGATAATTCGTTCAAAGTATATGATCCCGCAGGTCTGGCCGCAGCAGGAGTACCTGATATTGATCCCGCCAAGGTTGGTGCGTGGACAGAATACCCGATGAATGTCCGTGACCTGAGCGCCGATATTAACGGTGTCGACTGGCAGCCGAGCAGCAAGACGATTATGCAGAAGGTTCCGGCCACGGATATCGGGAACCTGTATTTCTCCTACATCTCCGATTACCGGGATCAGCTGTTAGACTACTATATTGAAGCCAAGGATGCTAAAGGCAATGTGACCAAAAGCGATATCCAGCAGGTCTATGTCGGCGCCGGCAAATATAAGCTGGAGAACGGCAAATATAAGGAGAGCATGCAAGGTACTATTGAAGGAACGCATCCGTTCATCACAGATGTGCCCGCTGTCCCGGATACTGAAGCTCCGGCTGTTCCAGGTAATTTTCAGGCCACGGTAATTAATGCTTCTTCTATCGGGCTGACCTGGAATGCCGCTACAGATAATATCCGTGTCACCGGCTATGAGATCTACCGCAATGGCGTCCGAATCGGAACAACAACTTCCACCTCATATACAGACAGCGGCTTGTCAGCCAATACAGCATATGAATACAGAGTTAAAGCCTATGATGCCTCCGGCAATCTCTCCGGCTTCAGTGCGGCAGCAACTACCACCACACCGGCGGGCAATAATGTAACGCTCTATTATAAGCAGGGTTATTCGACTCCGTACATCCATTACCGCCCGGTTGGGGGGACCTGGACGACAGCCCCTGGCGTAGCGATTCCGGCGGCGCAAGTGGCAGGCTATCACAAAATCACCATTAATATCGGCGCAGCCACCCAACTCGAAGCCTGCTTCAACAACGGCAGCGGCACCTGGGACAGTAACGGCGGCAGCAATTATCTGTTCGGCACCGGTACCTGGACCTACACCGGGTCTGGCAAAATCCAGCCGGGCCCCCCGGCTGAGCCAACGGCAACGCCGACAGTTACGCCCACTGTAGCTCCGACAGCTACACCAACTGTATCGCCGACCGCCACACCGACTGTAGCACCAACGGTAGCACCGAGCGCAACACCAACCATAGCACCAACACCGACCCCTGTGCCAACCGCCACTCCGGCGGGCAACACCGCGACGATCTATTACAAGAATACGGCATTCAGTAACTCATACATTCATTACAAGCTGGATGGAGCAACTACCTGGACTACTTCACCAGGTGTGCAGATGCAGGCCTCAACCTTCAGCGGCTATAAGTCCATTATCATTCCGCTCGGCAACGCCACAGGCCTAACCGCAGCCTTCAATAATGGCAGCGGGACCTGGGATAACAATGGCGGGAATAACTATCATTTTGGTACCGGCAGCTCCAGTCTGACGGGAGGCCACCTGATTACCAGCGAACCGCAGGCCGACAGCGTCACCTTCCGGGTCAGCGTTCCCGGGTCCACTCCGGCGAATGCTCCGGTCTATCTGACGGGTTCATTCAATAGCTGGAATGCGGCAGATCCGGCCTACCTGCTGACCCGTGGCAGTGACGGCGTCCATTCCATCACCTTGAGCCTTCCGGCAGGCAGCGTCGTGACGTATAAGCTGACGCGCGGAAGCTGGGGCACGGTAGAGACCACATCCAGTGGAGCGGATATTGCGAACCGTACGCTTACGCCGGCAGGCGGAGCACAGACAGTGACGCTAAGCGTGCAGCGCTGGAAGGACCAATAGCGCTTGTAGCTTGTAAGTAACTAGCAGTAACGCCTTTTCTAAATGGTGCGGTCGCCATTTAGGAGGGCGTTTTCTGGTTGGTGAGGTAAGCGGATCAAATGTAATCGAAAAACCGATTACAATGCGCCTGTTGGGGGTAAGCGAGCCAAATGTAATCGGAAAACCGATTACAATGCTCCGGTCTGGGGTAAGCGAGCCAAATGTAATCGAAAAACCGATTACAATGAGCCGGTCTGGGGTAAGCGAGCCAAATGTAATCGAAAAACCGATTACAATGAGCCGGTCGGGGGTGTGCGAGCCAAATGTAATCGGAAAACCGATTACAATGCGCCGGTCGGGGGTGTGCGTGCCAAATGTAATCGAAAAACCGATTACAATGCGCAGCGTCGGGGTAAGCGAGCCAAATGTAATCGGAAAACCGATTACAATGCGCAGCGGCGAGGTAAGCGGATCAAATGTAATCGAAAAACCGATTACAATGCGCAGCGGCAGGGTGAGTGGACCCAATGTAATCGGAAAACCGATTACATTGCTCAGCGGCAGGGTGAGCGGATCAAATGTAATCGAGAAACCGATTACAATGCGCTGGAGCGAGGATGCACGAGCTAAATGTATGCGGGGGTTTGAGGTATACAAGGTTTACTGTAACTCCCACTCTCAAACAGCGTAGCGGGCGGACTGATTGTGGAGAAGCGGTAGCGTTCGCCTTTGTTCACGGATTTTTACCGCTGAGTCCATTCTAATTAAATCCGGGAACAACAGCGATCGGAACAACGGTCCGTTTGCGGAGCGTCCATTAAAGCTCCCACATCGCTCCTCCCTCGCCTCAGGCTCTTGAATCAAACACCGCTCCTCCCTCGACTTAATATCCCAATCTTCCCTGGCGCTTCCTCCCAGCCCCCGCATCCCGCTGAGCGCACATTTTACACCCCGTTGATAATCGCCGCCGGAACTGGTATTTTGCCGAAAATGCAGGTAGAGTGTTCTCATGGACATAAACACGAGGGAAGAGGACCGCCGCAGATGAAACCATTCCGCATTCGACTTACCATCATACTTATGGCACTGATAGGAATATCAATGACCGGGGCCGGGATCACCATGGCTCAGCTGTTCAAGGATTCGCATATTTCCGTGCTGGAAGAGAACATGTCCCGGGAAATAAAGCTGCTCTCCGGCACCTTCTCAT
The DNA here is from genome assembly GCF_038002345.1 of Paenibacillus sp. FSL M7-0420. Taxonomy (NCBI): domain Bacteria; kingdom Bacillati; phylum Bacillota; class Bacilli; order Caryophanales; family Paenibacillaceae; genus Paenibacillus; species Paenibacillus sp. FSL M7-0420. The sequence goes on from NZ_JBBOCJ010000001.1 coordinate 2,109,928, forward strand.
TCATGGATACCAGCAGCCCGGATGCCCTGAACTACTATACAGAACAGGCAGAGAGGATATCCGTCTTGACCGGGTCACGCGTCACCTTCATTACGAAGCAAGGCCGGGTCATTGGGGACTCGGAGAAGAATCCGCGTGATATGGACAACCACTCTACCCGCGAAGAGGAGCTGCTGGCCGCGAAGGAAGGGATTGGCCGGGCGATCCGTTACAGCGATACATTAGACCGTGAAATGATGTATGTGGCGGGTTCCGTGTCCTCGGATCAGGGCTTTGACGGGTATATCCGGCTGTCGATGGGGCTGGATACCGTATCCGAAGGACTGAACCGGGCGTGGATGATCATGGCAGGCGGGCTGGTGCTGCTGTTCATTGCCGCAACCTTGGTGAGCTACAAGGTGGCTTCCAGTATGACCTCACCGCTGGAGCAGATCACCAGAGTGGCGCGGCGGATTACCGATCTCGATTACGATGCCCGGGTGCCCATGAAGCGCAAGGATGAGATCGGCCAGCTGGCAACAGCCATCAACGCGATGGCCGACAGTCTCCAGGCCCAGCTGAAGACCATCCGCGACAATGAGGACCTGCTGCAGAGCGTACTCGACAATATGACCGGCGGGATCGTGATGATTAACGCTGAAGGGGAGATTGCCCTGCTTAACCGGGCCGCCGAACGGCTGCTCGATGTGAAGCACAGCGAGATGACTGGACATTCCTATAAGGAGATTAAGCATCATTATGAGCTTACCCGGCTGATTGATGATGGAGTGTCCGCAGGTGTACCTATTCACGAGGAGCGCAGCATTTATAATCCGGTGGAGCGGATTGTGCGTCTGGACGGGGTGCCGATGATTCAGGACGGCTGCTCCCGGGGCATGCTGTTCCTGCTTCAGGAGGTTACAGAGATTCGTAGGCTTGAGAAAATGCGCAGCGAATTCGTCGCCAATGTCTCCCACGAGCTGAAGACCCCTGTCGCTGCGGTAAAAGGCTTCGCCGAGACCCTCCTCGGGGGTGGCGTTACGGATGAGAAGACGGCGCGTTCGTTCCTGCAGATTATTTACGATGAGAACGAACGGCTGAACCGCCTGATCGGCGACATTCTGGAGCTGTCCAAAATCGAATCCAAACGCGTTCAGCTGGAATGCTCCCCGGTTCATCTCATCGAGTTCTTCGACTCCGTGCTGGAAACGCTCAGCAAGGTAGCGGAGAAGAAGAAGATTACGCTCAGCTCGGATGTGCCTGCAGAGCTATTCATTGAGGGAGATGAAGACAAGCTGCGCCAGATCTTCATGAATCTGCTCTCCAATGCGATCAACTACACCCAGGACGGGGGCAATGTCAGAGTCACCGCAGTGAGCATCCAGAAGAAGGATGGCACCGAGAGCGTGCGCTTTACAGTCAGTGATACGGGGATGGGAATTCCGCGCAAGGATCTGCCCCGGATCTTTGAACGCTTTTACCGGGTGGACAAAGCCCGCTCCAGAAGCTCCGGCGGAACCGGCCTCGGTCTATCCATCGTGAAGCATCTGGTCGAGCTGCACCGCGGGTCCATTAACGTTGAGAGCGATCTGGGCATCGGCAGCTCGTTCATCCTTGAACTGCCGCTGCTGCAGGAAGAGAATCTATAACCCTACTGATCACAGCGGATCATCATAGAGAATAAATTTATGATTTTACACCAAGTTAACATTGTGGTGCTATGATGTGCATGTGTGCAGTTTTGTAAAATTAATAACCTATGAAAAGACGGGGGAACCTATGGCACAACGATTGCTTGTCATTGAAGACGAACCGACACTGGCCCGGCTGCTGTCTTACAACCTGACACAGGAAGGCTACGAGGTGACGGTGGAGGATCATGGAACGGCAGGATATGACCGTGCGACTAGAGAACCTTTTGACTTGATCGTACTGGATCTGATGCTGCCCGGCATGAACGGCATTGACATTCTGGATAAATTGCGTGGACAAGGCATCCGCACACCGGTAATAGTGCTGACGGCCAAGAATGCGGAAGAGGATGTCGTCCGCGGACTGAAGTCCGGGGCGGATGACTATATTACGAAGCCCTTCGGCGTATCCGAGCTGCTGGCCCGGGTCAGCGCTGTACTGCGGAGGATCTCAGGTATTGCCGAAGAAGCTCCGCCCGAGACGGCGGTGTCTGCATCGACGATTATTCTTGGACAGCTGGAGATCTACCCCGAGCGTTATGAAGTCTCGCTGGGCGGGCAGAGCATCAATCTGCGGCCGAAGGAATTTGAAGTGCTGCTGTATCTGGCCCGCAAGCCGGGCGTCGTCCTGACACGGGACGATCTGATGAATGCGGTCTGGGGCTTCGACTATATCGGAGGCCAGCGTACCGTCGATGTGCATGTCAGCTCCCTGCGCAAGAAGCTGGAGCTTGACCCTGAATCCGTGCATATTGATTCCATCCGCGGCGTGGGCTACAAGCTGGTCGTCAACAAGAAGAGAACACCGGTCATTTAACATGACGGTGTTCTTTTCTCACAAGATAAGCATCTTCTCCTCCGGCATTGTCTAACTGTACAAGGATTTTTACACTGCGTTAACAATTCTCTGGAGCTCTATTTACACTGAAAGCTTATCATGGGGAACGAAGATGATGAGAAGGAGACAACAGAAACTAATGAAATCCATCATTGACATAGAGAAGCTAGATCTCTACTATGAGTCATTCCATGCCCTGAAGAAGGTGGATTTGCAGATTCCGGAGAAGCAGGTGACTGCGTTTATCGGACCCTCTGGCTGCGGGAAATCCACACTGCTGCGTACCCTTAACCGTATGAACGACATGATTCCCGGCACACGTATTGAAGGTAAAGTGAACATCGGCGGCAAAAACATCTACAGCGACGAGATCGAAGTGGAGAGTCTGCGCAAGCAGGTGGGGATGGTGTTCCAGCAGCCCAATCCTTTTCCCAAGTCGATCTATGATAACGTGGCTTATGGTCCGCGCCTGCACGGTGTGAAGAGCAAAGCCGAGCTGGATGTCCTGGTAGAGCAAAGCCTGCGCCAGTCAGCACTCTGGGAGGAAGTGAAGGATTTCCTCAAGAAGTCTGCCTTAAGTCTGTCCGGAGGCCAGCAGCAGCGTCTCTGTATTGCCAGAGCCCTTGCCGTACAGCCGGATATTCTGCTGATGGATGAGGCGACTTCAGCGCTCGACCCGGTGTCCACACTCAAGATTGAAGAGCTGGTCCAGGAGCTGCGGGATAAGTATACCATTGTAATGGTCACGCATAATATGCATCAGGCCGCCCGGGTATCGGGACGCACTGTATTTTTCCTGAACGGTGTTATTGTGGAGGCTGCGGACACGGAGCTGCTGTTCTCGAACCCTAAGGATTCCCGCACAGAAGACTATATTTCCGGCCGCTTCGGCTAAGAATGGCTGATTCGTAAGTCTAAGGTTCACTCTTGTTCACCCGATATGACCAAATGTTTGTGAGGAGGATCACTTTCGATATGATTCGCAGAAAAGAATTCGATAAAGATCTGGAAGAACTGCGCTCCCTGCTGCAGCAGATGGGCGAGCATGTAACGGATGCACTCGACGGTGCGATACTGGCCCTGCAGACCCTTGATACGGTACGGGCGCAGGAGATTGTTAAAGCGGACCTGCGGCTGAACGCCATGGAAGACCGGATTATGGAGATCGGCTCACGGCTGATCATCACCCAGCAGCCGGTGGCGAAGGATCTGCGCCGCATTATTGTAGCCTTCAAAATCTCCAGCGATCTGGAGCGGATGGGCGATCTGGCACTGGACGTAGCCAAGGTAACGATGCGCATCCAGGGACAGCAGCTGATTAAGCCGCTTGTGGATATTCCGCGCATGGCTGAGCTTGTCACGATCATGACCACAGAGGCTATTCAGTCTTATCTGGACGAGAATACGGATCTGGCCTACAAAATGGCGCAGGATGACGATCAGGTCGATGGCCTGTACAGCGCGATGATTAACGAACTGTACACTTATATGGTTCAGAAGCCTGAAACAGTGAATCAGGCGATGCTGCTCACACTGGTTGGCCGTTACATTGAGCGGATTGCCGATCATGCCACGAATATTGGCGAGAGTGTAGTGTATCTGGTTACAGGTAAACGTCCGGATTTGAACCAATAAAAGCACAGCGTACGACAGCAAGCCTTCATTCCCGGGGGCTTGCTTTTTTTTGTGCAAGGCGATTTCAACTTGGTGCGGAGCATATGTTACTATGTAAGGAGAAAGCAAGAAAAAGGCGAGGTGCTAGTGTGGACAAGCTGATACTCATTGATGGAAATAATATCATTTACCGGGCGTTCTTCGCCATGCCGCCGCTGACGAATACAGCGGGACAGCAGACGAATGCGGTATACGGTTTCACGACGATGCTGCTGCGTCTGCTGGAGGAGCATAAACCGACACATATGATTGTGGCCTTCGACGCGGGGAAGATTACCTTCCGGCATGAAGGCTATGAGGAGTATAAGGGCGGGCGCCAGAAGACCCCGCCGGAGCTGTCCGAGCAGTTTCCGCTGCTCAAGGAGCTGCTGAAGGGCCTGGGGGTTCCGCAATTCGAGATTGCCGGCTACGAGGCTGACGATATTATCGGCACCATCTCCAGGGAAGCGGATGCCGCCGGCCGTCAGGTGATGATTGTGTCCGGGGATAAGGATATGCTGCAGCTGGCTTCCGAGCATACCACCATAGCGCTGGTGCGCAAGGGAGTTACGGAAGTGGAGCTCTACGGACCTAAGCAGATCCGTGACAAATATGATCTTACCCCTGAGCAGATCATTGATCTGAAGGGGCTGATGGGCGATGCCAGCGACAATATTCCCGGGGTGCCGGGAGTCGGAGAGAAGACAGCGCTTAAGCTGCTCCAGCAGTTCGGATCGGTGGAGGGCGTGCTGGCCGGAACCGGTGAGCTGAAGGGGAAGATGAAGGAGAAGCTGGAAGAGCACGCGGACAGCGCCGTCATGAGCAAAAAGCTGGCGACGATCTACCGCGAGGTTCCGCTTGAGCATACGTGGGAGGACATGGTATTCAGCGGGATTAACACGGACACGGCTGGGCCTGCGCTCGCCAAGCTGGAATTCCGCTCGCTGCTGGAACGCCTGTCGCTGAGCGCCTATTCGCATGCGGCGGACGGCGGTCTGTCCGGCCCCGCAGCGGTGGAAGCGGCAGAGCTTACGATTACGATCGTTGACGAAGCCGGAATAGGCGGGCTGGTTCAGGCACTGCCGGGCATCTCCGCCCTGCATGTGGAATCTAACGGAGAGAACCCGCACCGTGCCGAAGTGATCGGCCTCGGGCTGTCTTCGCCGGAGCAGCATTATTTTGTGCCTTTTGCCCTGCTGAAGAGTAAGGCTGCGGCACCTCTGCTGGACTGGCTCGGTGACGAGCAGGCGCCGAAGAGCGGGTATGATCTGCACCGTGCCGATCTGGCGCTGCATTGGCAGGGGATTGCTTTTGCCGGAGCCGCTAACGATGTTCAGCTTGCCGCTTACCTGCTGGACCCGACCGAAGCGAGCCAGAATCTGAATGACCTGACCACGAAATACGGCCTGCCCCGCTTGTCGCCGGATGAGGATGTCTTCGGCAAAGGGGCCAAATATAGAATTCCTGAGCCTAAGATTCTCGGTGAGCATGTCGCCCGTAAGAGTGCGACCGTGCTAGGCATTGTGCAGAAGCAGCAGGAGGAGCTGGACAAGACGGGCATGACCGGTCTGTTCCAGGACCTGGAGATGCCGCTGTCACGGATTCTCGCCGATATGGAGAAGCAGGGCATTGCTGTAAACAAGGATGATCTCGTCCAGCTCGGTAAGGAATTTGAAGCCCAGATCTCCCGGCTGGTCACTGAGATCTACTCTGCCTGCGGAACCGAATTCAATCTTAATTCTCCGAAGCAGCTGGGTGAGGTTCTGTTCGTGAAGCTGGGTCTGCCGGTCGTGAAGAAGACGAAGACCGGTTATTCGACGGATGCCGAGGTATTGGAAAAGCTTGCGCCTTATCATGACGCCGTGCGCCTGATCCTGCAATACCGATCCATTGCCAAGCTGCAATCCACGTATGTGGAAGGTCTGATGAAGGAAATCTCGCCGGAGACCGGCAAGGTACACACCTTCTACCGGCAGACGATTGCCGCCACGGGCCGGCTAAGCAGCCAGTTCCCGAACCTGCAGAATATTCCGATCCGGCTCGAAGAGGGCCGCAAGATCCGTAAGGTATTCGTCCCCTCCGAGCCGGGCTGGTCGATTCTGGCGGCGGATTACTCGCAGATCGAGCTGCGTGTGCTGGCGCATATCTCGGGTGATGAGCGGATGAAGGAAGCTTTTGTAGAGGATATGGATATCCATACCAAGACAGCTATGGACGTATTCGGCGTCCCTGCGGAGAGTGTGGACAGTAATATGCGCCGCTCCGCCAAAGCGGTTAACTTCGGGATTGTGTACGGCATCAGCGATTACGGGCTGTCTCAGAACCTGAACATTCCGCGTAAGGAAGCGGCCCGGTTCATTGAGCAGTATTTCGAGGTGTTCCAGGGTGTGCGCCGTTACATGGATGATATTGTGGTCGAGGCCCGGAAGCAGGGGTATGTGACTACGCTGCTGGAACGCCGCCGTTATCTGCCGGAGATCAATGCGAAGAACTTCAATCTGCGGTCCTTCGCAGAACGTACGGCGATGAATACGCCGATTCAGGGAACCGCTGCGGATATTATCAAGCTGGCCATGGTTCATATGGACAAGGCGCTGCATGAGCGCGGCCTGAAGAGCCGAATGCTGCTCCAGGTACACGATGAGTTAGTGTTCGAGGTGCCGGAGGAGGAGCTGGAGAAAATGAAGCAGCTTCTGCCCGAGGTGATGGCCGGAGCGCTGCAGCTGTCTGTTCCGCTCAAGGCAGAGGTAAGTTATGGCAGCAACTGGTACGAAGCGAAATAGGCTCCCCGCACATGGCAGATATCCGGTATAATGGAGTGGAGGTGAGCCATGATGCCGGAATTGCCGGAAGTCGAAACAGTCAGAAGAACACTTAATGAGTTAATTACAGGCAAGCAGATAGAGCATGTCACCGTCCGGCTGCCGCGGATAATTCAGCGCCCGGATGATATTCAGGCCTTTGCCCATATGCTGGCAGGCCATACAGTGGTAACGGTTGAGCGCAGAGGCAAGTTCCTGCGTTTCGTCTTTGACGGGCTGGTGATGGTCTCCCATCTGCGGATGGAGGGCCGTTACGGGGTGTACCGTGAGGGCGAGCTGCTGGACAAGCATACACATGTTATTTTCCATTTCACAGATGGGACGGAGCTGCGTTATACGGATGTGCGCCAATTCGGGACGATGCATCTGTTCCAGCCGGGAGAGGATCTGCAGCTGAAGCCGCTGAACAAGCTGGGGCAGGAGCCGCTGGATGCCGATTTCACGCTGGAGCGGTTCAAGGAGATTGTCTCGAAGCGGAGCACCAAGATCAAGCCGCTGCTGCTCAATCAGGAATATATAGTAGGTATCGGCAATATTTATGTAGATGAGTCCCTGCACCGTGCAGGCATCCACCCGGAGGAGACCGCGAAATCCCTCACGGAGGATCAGTTGGCCAGACTGCACCATGCTATCGTCGCAACGCTGACGGAAGCGGTGAATGCCGGAGGCTCCTCGGTGAAGTCGTATGTCAACGGCCAGGGGGAGAGCGGAAGCTACCAGGATCAGCACAAGATCTACGGACGCAAGGATCAGCCGTGTGCCACCTGCGGCACGCTGATTGAGAAGAGCGTGGTCGGCGGACGGGGGACGCATTATTGTCCCCGCTGCCAGCCGGTACCTGTATTGATTCTATGATTTTTATTTAGAGTCAGCGCTGCATTTACAGCCCGTTTCCGGATTAGTTACACTTGAGTTACAACCGTTATGTATTAAGGCAGGCACTTCCTGCCCGTCCCGCCCATATAATGTGTGAAGATTGCTGATTATGGCGAAACGGAGACCGGCTTGGATAGTTAATCCACCGGCTCCGGTTCTTCACGGGAGGGATTGCGGGTGCTTAGCCCATTGTTGTCACTGCTGTTGCTTGCGTTTGCGCTTAGTCTGGATGGATTTGGTGTAGGCATTACATATGGACTGCGTAAAATGAAAATTCCCCTGCTCTCCATTATCATTATCTCGCTCTGTTCAGGGGTCGTCATTTATGGTTCTATGCAGGTCGGCGTGCTGCTGGCCAAGGTAGTCTCCCCGAATGCCGCTTCCAGTGTCGGAGCGGTTATTCTCGTCTTAATGGGCTGCTGGTCCCTGTTCCAGATGCTGACGCAGAAGGAGAAGGAGCAGGAAGAGCCTGCGCCGGCAGCCGATAAAGGCTATTCGGGGCAGGAGACCAGGCAGGAGACGGCTGCTGCCGCACAACTTGCTGAGACAGAGCTGAAGCCGGCCGTATTCTCGCTGGAGCTTCGCCATCTGGGCGTGGTTATACAGATTCTCCGCACACCATCTTCTGCGGATATGGATGCCTCGGGGAGCATCTCCTCCATGGAAGCCATGATTCTGGGGATCGCGTTGTCGCTGGATGCCTTCGGAGCCGGTCTTGGTGCGGCACTGCTCGGATTCAGCCCGTGGTCCACCTCGCTGATGATCGCTGTATTCAGCGGAACCTTTCTGCTGATGGGGATGAAGACAGGACTGAGATTATCAGGCAGCTACTGGATGAAGCATGCCGCTGCGCTGCCCGCGATATTATTAATTGTAATGGGTATAATGAAGTTATTATGAGGTGAGTACATGATTATAGGCTTAACCGGAGGCATCGCTTCGGGAAAAAGCACCGTGTCTGCACTGTTTGTCCGCAAGGGAGCTGCGCTGGTGGATGCTGATGTCATCGCCCGAGAGGTGATGCTCCCCGGACACCCGGTGCTGGCGGCAGCGGTGGAGGCTTTTGGAGACCGCATCCTGCTGCCTGACGGTTCGCTGGACCGGGCAGGTCTTGGCGAGATTGTCTTCCGGGACCCGGAGGCGCTTAAGACACTGAATAACCTGACCCATCCGGCAATCCGCAGGGAGATCAAGGACAGGATGTATGCGCTTGAACAGGAGAATCCGCAACGTCTCGTCATTGTGGACATTCCGCTGCTCTACGAATCAGAGCTGGATTCCTTGTTTGATCAGATTATTGTGGTCTATGTTCCGAGGAGGGTGCAGTTAGCCCGCCTCATGGAGCGCAGCGGAATGAAGCTGGAACAGGCGGAGGACCGGCTGCGGTCCCAGATGGATATTGAACTGAAGCGCAGGAAAGCGAATTATGTGATCGACAATAGCGGTGATCTGGAGTCTGCAGAGCTTCAGGTTGCCCGGCTGTGGGACAGGCTGGGCCTGATATGATGAAGTGGCTGCGTAAAAAAAGAGTTCTGCTGCTGCTGTTCATCGGCTTCACCGCGATCCTGTTTCTTGGCTCCAACTGGATGTCATGGTTTTATCCTATTCATTATAAAGCAGAGATCCGCCAGCACAGCCAGACGTATGAGATGGACCCGTTCCTGGTGGCGTCCATCATCCGTGTGGAGACCAATTATAAGACCGGCCGCGAATCCAAAAAAGGCGCACTGGGGCTCATGCAGCTCATGCCGGATACCGCCAAGTGGGCGCTCGAAAAGGCCAAGCTCCCCGACGTGTCGCTGGAGCGGCTGAAGCAAGAGCCCTCCTCCAATATTGAACTGGGCACCTGGTATTTGTCTACGCTGTCCAAGCAGTTCGACGGCAACCGTATAGCGGTCATAGCCGCCTATAATGCCGGGCCCGGTAAGGTGCAGAGCTGGTTGGATGAAGGGCAATGGGACGGAACAGAAGCCTCTGTGAAGGACATTCCGTTCGGTGAGACGCGTCACTACGTGCAGCGTGTAATTTATTATTATGATCAATATACCGAGCTCTATAGTGAGTTCTAGGGTGCTTGTTACTTCTGCTGCTGTTATGTAAAAAGAAGCATCAAACGGCCGGAGGCCGTTCGATACTTCTTAGGCAAGCTTATGTCGCGCTTAGCAGGTTATTATTTGTACTGACCTGCCAACTGCTGCTCAGCCAGGGTTACAAGACGTTTAGTGATGTAACCACCGATCGAACCGTTTTCGTAAGAAGTTTTATTGCCTTGGTATCCGTCTGGGGAGAGGGTGATACCTAGTTCCTGGGCAACTTCATATTTCAGTTGTTCCAAGGCACCGCGTGAGTTTGGAGCTACCAGGTTATTGGAGTTGTTATTTTGGCTCATTGCTGTTCACCTCCTATCGGTTGGTAACTGTATTATGTGCCGGACATGTCAGATTCATAACAACAAATAAACGGTGTTTTCTGGAAATTAAATTAAGCCCGCATAGCCCTTGTGTATCAAGGGGCGGGGCCTGACCATTCTAATGATGAGGAAGTGAAGAAGCTTATGAAATGTCCTTACTGCGACCACACCAATACCAAAGTCCTGGACTCGCGCCCGGCCAATGAGAATAAGTCCATCCGCCGCAGGCGGGAATGCGAGCTGTGCAGCCGCCGTTTCACCACCTTCGAGATGATTGAAGAGACCCCCCTGATTGTGATCAAAAAAGGCGGCAGCCGTGAAGAGTTCAGCCGTGACAAAATCCTCCGCGGCCTGATCCGTGCCTGCGAGAAGCGTCCGGTCCCTGTTGAGCGCCTGGAGGTCATCGTATCCGAGGTGGAGAAAAGCCTGCGCGGCATCGCCCTCGCCGAGATCGAGAGCCGCCAGATCGGCGAGCTGGTCATGGAGCAGCTCTACCCTGTCGACGAGGTAGCCTACGTCCGCTTCGCGTCCGTGTACCGCCAGTTCAAGGACATTAACATGTTCATGAAGGAACTGAAGGGACTGCTGTCCAAGAACACGGAGGAGCTGGACGGGCTGTAGGTGGAGGGAGTAGAGGGGTTTGATTGGGGTAGCGGGGCTGGCTCTGGGGTTATAGGGCCAGTTCCCGGATAGGGCGTTTGTCCTCAAAAATAATTTCGAAAAAGTGTTGACACTGAAAGCAGATTTCTGTATTATATAGAAGTCGCCTACGAAACACATTGATGAATAAGCGGCTTGAGCTTATCACTAAGATTAGATTTTAGAATACATAATGTAATTCTAAATTGGCAAAATTGTAAAAATATGGGGCCATAGCTCAGCTGGGAGAGCGCATCGCTGGCAGCGATGAGGTCAGGGGTTCGATCCCCCTTGGCTCCACCAATTTCATACGGACTCTTAGCTCAGTTGGTAGAGCAGTAGACTCTTAATCTATTTGTCCAGGGTTCGAGCCCCTGAGAGTCCATCACATGAAGAACGGCAGAGATGTCGTTCTTTTGCTGTTTCAGGGGATGCGGATGATTAAGTGGGGGAACAGCAAGGGCTTGAGATCCATTCCCGAACCGTGAACCCCTGAACCCCAACTGCGAAATATGATTTCCGTTGATATCCTTCGGTTCTAAATGTGTCTAAAGGACTGCTACGGACCCCACAGCCCTTATTTTCTCTATTCAACATAATTAAAAGGGCTAACGGACCTTATCGCGCTTATTGTTTCATCACCATCCATATATGAGATGAAATCTAGTAAATAGCGCCATCTGAGTCCGTCAGCTTCGTGAAATTGTGCTTTTTATAGAAATAGGCGCGCCTCGGTCCGTTACAGCTGATTGATACCTCTACTTCTCACGCTCACAGCCACGGAATTCAAGTGTTTTTACCATATCAGCTTTATAATTATGCTCCTAAACATACGTTACACTCTAAGCTGATATGTCCGGTTGCGCTGCTGTCCTCCAGCGACATCCAGTAACTGTTGTTCGACCAAATGATGCAGAATTCGTCGGAGTGCCTGTCCGTTACCCTGAGATGCTTAGCAAGCTCCAAAGGTGTGAATGCCCTGAGCAGACGTCTTGCGTAACGAAGGGTCTCCGCTTCGAGCCAAGTTAAGGTGGAAGCAACATCCGTCGCAATGAATTTGCCGATAAAAGACAACACCAACTGTTGACATTGCTTGGGTTCTTCGATAATCGAAGCCTTGAATCTCAATCCCGCCTTTTGCACCTCCAGGCATATAAGCTAAGTCCAGATAGCGGTACCCGTTATTGAAATCACGCACTTCCCATTCTGGAAACAAATGATCGAAATTGCCTATTGCCGGAAACCATACCTTGCGGAGAAATTCAACTGTTCCGTGGCCTAATCCTTTGCCAAGTAGCTCCTTTCGCCTGTGGTTGCTCTCATTCTTTAGATTGCTAACTAACCATTCCTCGTACTGCTGCTCAAATCGCGGCATCCGTACTCCTCCTCGAACGCTCAACTTAGTGTTTATTTTTCCCGCAAAAAAGCCGCCTCAATACTCAACCCTCTCCAAGAAACTAACTCGGAAGGGGCAAAGCATTACAAGCGGCGTGTGCTTCACAACCTATGTTTCTTATTATAGCGCTACAAATCCAGGAATCAATAAGTTATACTACCCTTAAGTCCTCATAGGAGGCTGAAATCAGACATGCTTGTGCCAAAAAGAATGGAAAAACAAACAACTAATGGGCTAGCTGAAGATGACTATTCAATTGACGATATTCTTGAATCTGAAGGTATACTGACGCCTAATGAAGCAAAAGAACTGTACAATGAGATTCGGAGAATGCGTGAGGAAGAGTGGAATTGATAAAAGGGGAGAGTCTGATGACTAAGAATGAACAAGCCAGATTATTCAAAGTAACCTTAAGCGACTGGAACGGTGCGGTGCGTGGACGGCCTACCCGGAGGATTGCAATATCTGCAAAGGCATCGCTGTAGGATCTTGCGGCAGTTACGAATACCCCCAAACATAAGCTGCTCCTCTTATTCGATTATGGCGATGAGTGGAGAATGATTGTTCAATATCTGGGAGAGACAGAAGTGAAGCCGGGACAGAAGCTGCCTATGATTACGGAGATCGAGGGAGAGGCACCGGATCAATATGGAGATTTTGATGATGCTGAAGACGAAGAGGATGAAGAGGCATAACTGGATATAAGATCCAGATCGGACAGGTATTAAAATCACGGGTGCGGGAGCCGGAGGAATGATGGAGGAATTAATCCACGTTATCCGGAACATTCCGAGCCTTTTTTTATTTACACACTAATTTACAAACCAACGGTCGGTATGTATAATCAATAGTAATCATATTCTAATTTAATCTAATCTTAACTATGCCAGGCAGAAGAGGAGAATAGCGATGAAGAACGCAGACCGGCGGGAGCAGACGATCCGGCAGCTGCTGGAGGCTACCAAGCAACTGCTGCGGGATAAGAGCTGTCATGCCATCACTTTGAAGGACATTATGGAGCAATCGCAATTGTCGAAGGGGGCTATATTTCATTACGTGAAGAGTAAGGATGAGATTTTTGCCTGGGTGCTGGAGGAGCGGCTTGACGCTGTGAATAATCGTTTTGAGGAGGAGGTGGCAGGCAGTCCGGATAAAGCTTTTGACGGGCCGATGCTGGCCATTGCCAGAAGTCTGGCTGGTCTTGAGGACAGCCATGAAGCGACCAACAAGGTGCTCCTATATCTGCTGGGCAAGGAGAATGAACCGGCGGTAGCGGAGGTACTTGAGCATTTTCATGAGCGGTCGGTGTCAGTCTCCAGACAGTGGATTATCACAGGGCAAAAGTACGGCGTGATCAAAGACAGCGTTAATCCTGATGAGACGGCGGAGCTGTTCGTCCTGCTGTCGCTGGGTCTGCGGGTACGCACCTCCATGCGCGCCTCTTCCGAGTCCCTGTCAGCGAAAGAGGTAGCCGGCTTTATGGCGGGTATCCTGAAGAATTAATGGTGAAGGAGGAGTGTACAATGGTTCCTTTTATCGCGCTTATCGCATCCTTTTTGCTGTTCCGGGGGATGGGTCTCCTGGGCTTGACATATTGGAATGACTGGCAAACCGCCCTTCAGTGGGCCGTAGCCATTATGCTGCTTCTGGGTGCTTCGGCTCACTGGGGACGGCGGCGGGCTGATCTGGTCAGAATGGTACCGCCCCTTTTTCCAAGGAAGGAATGGATTGTTACGGTTACCGGAATGCTGGAGATCGCCGGGGCTATTGGATTATTGCTGCCAGCTGTTTCCTTGGCCGCTGCCGTGTGCCTGATTGTGCTGCTGATTGCCATGCTCCCCGCCAATATCTATGCAGCACGCACTCAGTTGACGATTGGCGGCAAGCCGGTCCCGAAATTACCGGTCCGCATAGGGATTCAGCTCGTTTTTATCACTGCAGTGCTGCTCGCATCCCCGTTACTCTACCTGCCTTAATCGTGGACAGGACTCCAGCTCCTCTTTTACAAATTGCATTAAAAGCTTCTTGGATGAGGAATGATACTCAACATTGCGTGATTGCAGCAGGCCAACGGGAATGGAGGCGTTCTTCAGCTCAATATGAAGTCTTACGACATTCGGAGGTAATGGCGTAGATTCGAGGACGGCTCCGATAGAAGGGATTTGCCGGACGAAGCCCGCAATGGCGGAGATTTGACTTACTGTATGCAGAAAAGGAGTGTCGGTGTACCGGGAGAAATGCTTCGCTAATTGGGAATGATATAGACAGGTAGCTCCCCCGGCAATGATTGGATAACCAAGCAATTCCTCGAAAGTGATCTCATCTTTTGCGGCCAAAGGGTGGTTGTTCCCTGCGATAAAAGATATCCGCTCCTGATACAAGGGTTCGAAGTGATACGAAGATAGGTCAACAGGCTCTCCACAGATGGCAAAATCCAATTGATTCTGAAGCAGTGCATGCGAGAGCGAAGCGGTGTTACCGATCACAAAATGGCAGGATACATTAGGCTTATGCTCCATGAAGCGAAGAAGCGACTTTGGCAGTACATGCTCCGTCAACATTTCCAGCCCGCCGATACTAAGCGTACCGATCTCTTCTTTTTGCAGAGCCTTGGCCTGACCCGCAACATAGGTCCAATGCCGAATCAGACTATCGATCTCAGCGGCAAATATCCGCCCCGAAGCTGTAAGCTCAGAGTCCCAGCCCCGTTTGAACAGCTTGATGCCCAGTTCCTTCTCCAGACGTTGAACCTGATTGGTGATTGTGGACTGCGCGTAGTTCAGTTTGGCGGCGGCTTTAGAGAAGTTTCCTTCTTGCAGGATAGTTTGAAATGTAGTTAGTTCTTTTAGGTCCATTAGCAGATATCTCCATCGGATAAATTGAATTATTATATCATTTAATTCAATTATACAGAATAAGAGGCGGAGAGTACAATGAAGTTACACCAGTAAAGGAGTGAAGTGACATGCCTTTTGTCAGAGTCAGTTACTTGGAGAACAAATATGATGACCAACAGCTGCCCATCATTAGCCGTGAAATTATGAGTGCTCTCGTGGAGCATTTTAACGTGCCGCCAGATGATTTCTTTCAGGTATTTCATGCCCATAAAGCAAGCGGATTTTATTACAGCCCGAATTACTTAAACATAGAGCGGAGTGATGGGTTGCTCTTTATTCAAATTACGCTGAAATCCGGGAGAAGCAAGGAGCAGAAAAAGGGCTTTTACAGCAAACTGGCCGAAATGTTGTCGAGCACCCTGGGCATCAGGAAAGAAGACGTCTTCGTCGTACTGGTCGATACAGAATTCGAGGATTGGACGTTTGGCAATGGCATCGCTCAGATGATTGAATGAATGATACTTGAAGGAAATGGAGGTTTTGGAATGAAGCATCGGAAAATTGCATCGAATGCCCATGAGGCCTTCGGAGATATTGCTCCTTCGTTCGCGCGTTATTCGGAGGAGGTGCTCTTCGGGGAGGTATGGAGAAGGGAACAGTTATCGCTTCGGGAACGCAGTCTCCTGACGATATCGGCCCTGGTTGCCGGCGGGCTTACCGAACAGTTACCCTTTCATATCCGTCTGGCCCTGGACAACGGTCTATCCGAGGAAGAATTGATCGAGGCCATGACTCATCTCGCCTTTTATGCAGGCTGGCCGCGTGCCGCATCGGCGATACTGGTTGCCAAGGGGATTTTCGAGGAGATATAACCACAATTGCGCATGTGAGCGAAAGCTCCGTGCGCTTTTTTTTGGTTTAGACAATTTTTTTGATAAGTGGTTAGAAAATCGCTGTTTTTTCATTTTTTTTAGAGCTATACCCCGATTAGGTCCTGGTGAATCGGTTTTTGTCGAGAATTGTTAAGAGTTTGTTTAGAGCTGTCTGCTAGAATGAAGCCCAGATATGAATTTTCTAAGGGGGCAGGTGCTACACTCCAGCAGAATTTGCAATATAGCACAGGATGAATGAACAAGGGGGAGCGATACATTGTTTAAGGGTAAGGGATTGAAAAAATATTTCTCGTTGTTACTCGTGATCAGCTTAGTTTGGACCGGAGCCTTTCCGGTATATGCGGGTTCGACAGACAATGGTGCGGCAAGCTGGTTGTCTCTCGATACGGCGCCAGGCGGAATTACATTAAATGCAGTAGCAATAGGCACCGGTACAGTAATGGTGGGCAATGGAGGAGAAATTGGTGCATTAAGCAGCTCCATGACCTGGACAGACCGCGAATCAGGTGTGACCGAGAATTTGAACGATATTATCCATACGGGTACAGATGGCGAATATGTTGCAGTCGGTGACAATGGGATAGTCCTAACGTCAACAGATGGCGTGTCCTGGACACCATCCGATGGTTCCTTCGGTATGAACTGGAATGGAGTCAGTTACGGCGATGAAAAATTAGTTCTAGTCGGCGATTCAGGATTTATCATGATAAAAAATGACAACGGCACTGACTGGGAAATAGTATACTCAGACCCTGCTACGAATCTGAACGCTGTGGCTTACGGCAACGGTACGTTTGTAGCAGTGGGCGATAACGGTACGGTGGTAATTTCCAAGGATGGACTTGAGTGGACCCCGGTAACACGTAAAACAACCGAAAATTTAAAGGGCATCAGCTTCGGCGGTGGCATGTTCATGGCTGTCGGGGCGTCGGGAACCATTATTATCTCTCCGGAAAGTAAAAAAGGCGTTGAGCAGACCCTGGATTCTAAAGTGAATCTGAACGGAGTGGCTTCCGGGAACGGGGTATTTATGGCCGCAGGAGACGGCGGTAAGGTTTTCTCTACTAGTGATATGGGGCAGAATTGGAAGCCTGAAAATACAGGTGTGACTACAACCCTTAATGGAATCGCATTTAATCAGAACCATAACCGCTTTATCGCTGTGGGTGTAACTGGTGGGATCATTGAGTCCAATGCCGTTCCAAACATTCCGCGGGTGCTCAGTCTGACTCCGGGAAATGATGAGACCGATGTAGCAGTAGATGCAAACCTGGAGCTGATGTTTAATCAGCCGGTGACGGCAGCCACTGGAGACGACTTTAATATTAAAATATTCAAGGCTGCGGATCTGTCCGCTCCGGTTGAAATCATCCCGGCGGATGACACCAGCAGAGTAACGGTAAATCCAGCTACCAATACGGTCACGGTTAATCCGGGTAAGAATTTCGATCAAGGTACGAAATATGCTGTAACAATTGACGCGGATGCTTTCACTAACGGTGGAAGCGGCAATGCAGCTATCGCAGCGGGTGATTGGAGCTTCACGACACTAGCTGGACCAGGAGATGAGACCGCTCCAACCGTTATGGATTATTCTCCTGTGCCAGGGGCGACAGGAGTTGATATTGAATCGAATCTGACGCTTACATTCGATGAACCTGTAACGAAGGATAGCGGCAGCATTCTGATTTACAAAAGTACGGATGAAGTTAATCCGGTAGAAGTCATTCAGCTTGATGATGTTACGGTTCTTGATAAGGTGGTAACGATTGATCCTTATGCAAAACTGGAATATGGTACAACCTACTATGTAATCATTAGTGACGGAGCTTTCAAAGATCTGGCAGAAAACTCTAACTCTTATACAGGTATCTCGGATAAGGACACTTGGAGATTCACAACCGCCGAAGCGCCTGATACAACACCGCCGGTGGCAAGCGGGTTTACTCCTGAGAATGGAGCAAAGAATGTAGAGATTGGCACCAATCTGAGCTTTATTTTCAACGAGGATGTACAGAGATCGGAAGGCAGTATTAAAATTTACAACAGCACGAACAGCAGTGCTCCACCGGTCACGATTCCTGCCGATTCTATGCAAGTCATTATTGACGCCAACGTAGTAACGATCAATCTGGAGGCTGACCTTGATTACAGTACAACCTACTATGTACAGATTGAGAACAATGCATTTGCGGATATGGCGGGCAACAGCTATGCGGGTATCACTAACGATACAACCTGGCGGTTTACTACTACCAGCGAACCCGATAAGACGGCACCCATCGTAAGCACATACTCGCCTGAGAATGGGGCAACAGAGGTAGCTATCGGAGCTAACCTGGAGCTTGCTTTCAGCGAGAATGTAGTGGCAGGGGAAGGCAGCATTAAGATCTACAGCCCTGACTCCGACAAAGCGGTAGCTACTATTGCTGCCAGTGATGCAATCATTCTGAACAATAAAGCAACAATCCATCTGGCTCAACATCTGGAGTATGGTACAAGCTACTATGTGTTGATTACTGAAGATGCGTTTGCAGATTTATCTGGAAATTTCTTTGCGGGAATCTTGGACAGCACAACCTGGCAGTTCACCACCCCGGCTGCGCCGGATACAACTGCACCTGTGTTAAACGCTTACTCACCTGCGAATGGTGCAACGGGTGTAACTATTGGAGCTAATCTGGAGCTTACCTTCAGCGAGAATGTAAAAGCAGGGGAAGGCAATATCGTAATCTACAATAGTGCGAATCATGCACCGGCAGCGACGATTCCTGCGGCTTCCGGAAATGTAAGCATCCAGAGCAATGTAGTGACGATTAATCCTACGGATGATCTGAAGTACGGTGCGAGCTACTATGTACAGATTGGAGCCGGGGCATTTACTGATCTCGCAGGCAACAGCTATGCCGGCAATGCGGAGAGCACAATCTGGCAATTCACAACCACAGATGCACCGGATCGGATCTCGCCTACGGTGATTACGTATTCGCCGGAGCCGTGGGCCACCGAAGTGGCAGTGAAAGCGAATCTGGTCCTGACCTTCAGCGAAAATGTACGGGCGGCAGCGGGTACCATTGAGATTTTCCGCAGCACCGATGACATTCATCCGGTCGTGACGATTCCTGCCCTTTCGGACATGATAACGATCCTGAACAATGTCGTAACCATCAATCCGGCGGATAACCTGGAGCATGGGACGAGTTACTTTGTACGTATTTCCGAAGGAGCATTTACAGATCTCGCAGGCAACAGCTATACCGGCATTGCAGGCATTAACGCCTGGCGGTTTGTGACCACCAGTGCGCCAGATACAGCAGCCCCGGTAGTAACATCTTACAGTCCGGCAGGTAATGCAACACATGTACCTGTATCTACTGCACTCATATTGACCTTTAACGAGAATGTGTTAGCTGGAAATGCCAATATTGAGCTTGTTAATGCAGAGAATGGTGAGGTCGTTAAGTCGATTAAAGCGGACGATAAGACGCTAGTTTCGATTGCGAACTCAACCGTCAGCATCAACACGAACGGCCTGCTTAAGCAGGGCGGCAGCTATTATGTGTTGATTCAGGCAGGTGCTTTTACAGATGAATCAGGTAACAGCTATGCAGGACTTGCGGATAGTAAGGTCTGGAGCTTCTCGGCAGTTCCTGTTCCGGTCACGCCAACTGATCCTCCTACACCGGCACCGGGCGGCGGCTCAGGATCAGGGGGAGGAGCACCGGCTCCGGTTCCAACACCCAGTCCTCAGACAGAAAGTATTAACGCAAACGTTGAAAACGGGGCTGCTCAAGGCTCCATGGTATCCTCCGTTGTCATTACCCGCACCAAGGATGCGAACGGTGTGAAGAGTGATACCCTTACGTTCACATTGGAACAAGCCATCCGCGCGGTTAATGAGCTTAAGGCTGCCGGGTCGAATATTGCCAGAATCATCGTACCGGATCAGAAGGATGAGGTCGCCGGAACCAGATTGACCATTCCGGCAGCTTCCAGCAAGCAATTTGCTGATAATCAGATCACGCTGGATCTATTCACAGTGAATGCTGAGGTGAAGGTGCCAGGCAGCTCGATGGCTGGAGTTGGTACAGATATTTATTTCAACCTCGTTCCACTGAAGACATCGCAGCAGAGCGCAGAGGTAGAAGCGCTTGCCAAAGCACAGGTGCAGAGTGTATCCCGCGGTGCTACAGTTACGCTGGTAAGCCGTCCGGTAACGATTGAGACCAATCTGCAGAGCCGTCCGGTTACCCTGGTATTGCCGCTTAGCAACAGTTCGTTAACAGCGGAGCAACTGAAGGCACTGGCGGTCTTTATCCAGCACAGCGACGGCACCAAAGAATTGGTCAAGGGTGAGATCGTACCTTTCGGCCAGACCGGAAAGTCAGGTATTCAATTCAGTATCAGCAAATTCAGTACATTTACAGTTGTTCTTGCGCAAGATCCAGCGGCACAACTGAAGGCGTATATGACGGGGTATACCGATGGCACCTTCAAGCCGGGGAATAGCATCACCCGGGCAGAAGCGGCCAGCATCATTGCCCGCACCTTCAGCCAGTCCGCAGTCACTGCTGGTGTTGCGTATTCCGATGTTCCTGCCGGACACTGGGCTGCAGATGCAATCGGTCAAGTGACGCGAAGCGGCATCATGAAAGGTTATGGGGGCGGCAGCTTCAAGCCTAACCAGACGATTACAAGAGCTGAAATGGCGACGATCTTGTCCCGCTTGATTACAAGCGCTCAAACCCAAGCGGCCGGCTTCAGTGATATTGCCGGACACTGGGCTCAGGCAGCTGTTGAGCAGATGTCCCAGGCAGGCATCATCACCGGCTACGAAGACGGCACGTTCCGCCCAGACCAGACGTTAACGCGTGCGGAAGCCGTAACCATCGTTAACCGTGCCCTTGGGATCGCTCCGCTGACCAGCGCAGTCCAGAAATGGACAGATGTTCCGGCTGGCTACTGGGCATTCGGCAGCATTCAGGCAGCTTCTGTAGATCATTCTGCAGAATAAAATAATTACAGCAAAACAGCCCTTCCATCCGTCTTTGACGGGGAAGGGCTGTTTTGCGTGCGGCTGAGGCTATAGGCTGCCACGAGAGCAAGTGGGTCCAATGTAATCGAAAAACCGACCACATTGGGCCAGTGGTCATACCCCTGTCAAGTAGACAGATGAAAAAAGCTAAGCAGCCAGCGCGTGTCGATACTCAATCGGCGCGCGCTGTTTCAGTTTCGCCTGAAAACGTTGGTAATTGTAAAAGTAGATATACTCCTCAACGGCTTGATGAATCTCTGCTTCTGACTTACACTGGTGAAGGTACAACTTTTCTGTCTTCAGATGCGAAAAGAAGGATTCGATGCAGGCGTTATCCAGGCAGGTTGCTTTGCGAGAGTGGCTGCCCTTGACGCTGAATGCCTCTAATCGTGTGTTGTACGCCTGAGACGTGTACTGAAAGCCTTGGTCCGAATGGAGCACGGCCTCAGACACGTCTCTTTTCCGTGTCCACTGTTCAACCGTATCCAAGACGAGGTTTACGTCGTTTCGCTCCGAGATCTGCCAAGCTACAATTTCATTGTTGAAGAGGTCCTGAATCGCAGACAGATAATAAAAACGGGTGCCGTCTGAGATATACGTAATGTCCGTTACTAGCTTCTGCTGAGGTGCTGTCGCATGAAACTTACGCTTTAATCGGTTCGGGTAGACCACGGAAGGAGTAGAGCCCGCACGACGCCTTTTCTTGCGAATGACAGACTGGATCGATAGCTCTTTCATGAGCCGCCATACCTTCTTGTGGTTGACGAGGTAGCCTGCCTCCCGCAGGGCTGCCTGCATTCGAGGGTACCCGAAATAGGGATGAACCAGGTGAATCGCCACCATATGCTCTTTCATGGCGTGCTCTTGCTCATGGGCATCCATTCGTCGAACCTCTGCACCTCGCCACTTGTAGTAATTTGCCCGCGATACCTCTGCAATGGCTAATAGGCGGGTGATGCCATGTTGGTCACGTAGTTCTTCAATTACGGCGTATTTGTCATGCAGTCCAAGCTTCCCTCCCTTTACAGATTTGGATACCGCTTTTTTAAGTAGTCCACCTGTGCCTTTAAGTAATCTCGTTCTTCTTCTATACTGGCAAATGTAGAACGTGGACGTCCTTTTAAAGGGCTTGTTGCCCCTTTTGGTGTATGGAGTGGCTCCCCATTCCGATATTTCTTTACCCATACTTTAAGCTGGGTACAGTTCACAATCCCCAACCTGTCGGAGACGACCTTATAGCTCTCCCCTCCTGTAAAATAGGCTTGAATAGCCTCTTTCTTGAATGCCTCCGTGTACGATTGAAACACTTGTCCCTTTTTGGCCATACCAAAATCCCCTCCCAGTTCACTCATTTCCTCATGTTAACACATGAGGTTTTTTCGAGTGTCTACTTAAAGGGGATAATACCACAGCGTGGAGCGAGTGGGCGGAATGTAATCGAAAAACCGACCACATTGGTCTGGCGTGGAGCGAGTGGGCGGAATGTAATCGAAAAACCGACCACATTGGGCCAGCGTGGGGCGAGTGAGCCCAACGTAATCGAAAAACCGACCACATTGGGCTGGCAGAAGGTGGCTCAGCGCTATCGGCGGTAACACCCGCCCGCCAGGGGACGTTGTTCCTGATCATGCTGGCCGCTACTTACTCCCTACTTGCTGCCGGCCTCCCACCGCAGATTCCAGTGGTAATGCTGGTCCAGCTCCTCGTGCCCGCTGAAATACTCTACAAGCCGTTCCACGCTGAAGCTGCCGTCCTGCTGGCTGCGAAGCATGGCGATGGCGCACATTCCCTTATCGTTGTTATGCTCGTCCAGCTGCACCTTGATCTCCGGCCCGCCCTGCTGGCTGATGGTTATAACGGCGCCGGCTTGTGACCAGTTCGTAACGCCTTCATAGATAAAAGCAAAGATGACGATCCGGTTGATCTCGGACAGGTGATGGCCGTTAATCCGCAGATTCTCGCCTGTAGCGATGGAGCCGGTGCGGTCATCCCCGTCCAGCGAGATGTAGGGCGGCCGGTTCAAGCTGCCGAACGATTCGCCGAGTGCCTGGACCGTACCCTTAAGGCCGTTCTTCAGCTCGAACAGACAGCCGAGGTCCAGGTCAATGCCTCTGCTTCCGAACCACCCGGAGGATGGAGTCTGAAGCCAGTTAAGATTGATAAGAATCTCTCCCGAAGTTCCTACTCCCTGCTGGAGACGGAGGGTCTCCCCGTGCCGCTTGAGAACGATGGTGTCCGGGTTCAAGGGCGAAGCGGAAGGAGCGGGTGGTGCTGCGGGAGGCAATGAATCGACCGGCTTAGGCCGTGACCGCAGCTCCGGAAGAACAAAGGGGGAGTTGCGGGCGGGTTCGGGTGCTCTGGAAGCTTGAACAACAGGCAGGATGTCCTTGACCTGTATTCCGTAGCTGTGGCAGAGCGCGGCTAAACCTCCCGCATAACCGGAGCCGACCGCGCTGAATTTCCATTCGTTCTGATATCTGTAGATCTCCCCTGCCACAATGGCAGTCTCCACGGAATAACCGCCGCCCAGGCGGTACTGGAGGAGCTCCGTTCTATCCGCAGCGTTCATAACTCGCAGATAGGGATCGGAGAGCAGCGAGAAGCTCTGCTGTCTTGATTCCGCCTCATAGATCGTCAGGGCGAAGGCAATCCGCTCAACCTCCGCAGGAATTAGACTAAGCTCTACAGCAATTTGTGTATCGTCAGCGGGTCCGCTATGGACTCGTTGCGCGGGCGGCAATATCACTACAGACTGGTCCGGGGCCGCAGGATTGCCATAGAAAATAAGATCCTTCTCTGTTGCAACCTTCTGCGACGCAGTAAGTAAAAAAACGGAGAAATCAATCTCGACCCCAGCCCTTGCTTCATTCCAGCCCATGCCTACGATGATGCGGCCGAGGAGAGGATTGTCTTTGGTTAAGCTGCATTTTTGCCCCTTGATAAGCTCAAGTGTCATGAGAACCAGCCTTTCCTATGAGTAGTTCAAGCTTGTATAAGTGCGGGTGGCAGACTCAGAATCTGCCCCGGCTTCCGGCATCCAGATTGGGACCATTCAGATCCGTCAGGCGCTCCAGGGATTGCTCGTAGATCCGTACAATATCCTGTATCTTCTGGAACTCGGGGTCCGAGGGACCCAGGTTGTCCATGAACATGCGCTGTAGAATTTCTTGGTAAAAGGAGATACGGCTCCCCACCAGCTTGCATTCGTAGTCAATGACCTCTTCAATCGAGTGCTGCTGAACGAATTCCATCAGATCGTCTGCAGGATTACCGCGTGACTCGCGTTCATTGCGTGCGGCAACCGGCGCGCTGACATTATCCAGATTGACGGTGGAGCGTATGTCGGTGAACAGAATCCCTTCCTTGGCCAGCATCACCTGAAAAGGCTTGTGCTTGAACAGCTCCTGCGCAACCAGCGTACACATTGCCTGATTCCTCAGCAGCATCCCGTCAAACGGATGCAGCACCCACCCGCTGTCATCCCGGAACAGGTTGAATGTAAAATATTCACCCCCATACTCATATCTCAAGTTGATAGCTGTCTCAGATGTAAGCTCGTATTGAAATGCATCCATTCTATTGCGCGCCTCCTGCTTCTACTTTGGATTTCTATTAGCATAGCAGAAAATGGGGAATCTTGGAGAGAGGATTTTAGCCTAAATGAAAGAACCTCTTGCGCCGCAAGAGGCTCTTCCATTCGCTGTCAATCCGTCTTCACGCCAAAGGGGGAAACTGCAGGGTGGCCCGCAGTCCGTGGCCGGCGCTGCTCTCCAGAACAAGCTTGCCCTTATGGGCTTCGGCAATGCGGGCGACCATCGGAAGGCCAAGCCCGTGGCCCTGCCGGACGGGGCGGGTCCGCTTCCCGGAGTAAGGCAGCAGGACCAGCTCCGGCAAGTGCTCCGCCGGCACACCCTGACCCTTGTCCGATACGGACAAGGCGAGACAGGAGTCTTCCTCGCTGCGGAGGATGCTAACCACAATCCGGCACCCATCCGGGTTATGCCGGATGCTGTTCTGGACCAGATTACTTACTGCACGGTAGAGCAGCTTCTCATCTCCCATCACCTTCAGGCTCTCATCAGTAAGGCAGAGGTCAATCGTATACCGCTCCTCCAGGCCGTTATTCATGAAGTCGGATACCACGGTCCGGGCCAGAGCGGATAAGCGTACCGGCTTAAGCTGCAACGGTTGCATGTCATACTCCAGCATAGAGACGAGGTTCAAGTCGCTCACCAGCGACCTTAGCTGCTCGCCTTGGCGGCGGATAATGGCAGCCTGCTGGCGTTGCTCTCCGGTCAGGTTATCTTGTTCCTCCAGATTGCTCGCGTAGCCAAGGATCATCGAGAGCGGGGTGCGGATGTCATGGGAGATCCCGGCGATCCAGTTGGAGCGGGCTTCATCCCGTGATTTCAGCTGCGCGCTCCGGGTCTGCAGGGTAGCGGAAGCCGAATTAATGCTCTCGGACAAATCACTGAAGAGTCCGGCAGTCTCCAGGTTAACCGGCTTGTCTTTGGCCAGGGCATGAATGCTGTTGATCAGGGGCCGGATATTGCGGATCAGCCGGGTGCCGATGAACAAGGAGAGGGCCACGGCCAGTACCACATTGCAGATCAGGAGCAGCAGCACTCTTAAGGGAAGGGAGCGCAGCCAGTCCGTCATGTATCCGAGCTGGTATTTTTCATATGAATATTTGGGATAGCCTACAACGAGAAGTCCTTCCGGGTGCTCCCACATATACACAGGATATTCCAGCAAGTAGTAGCGTGAGAACTTCGCCACCTCTACGATGTTGTAAGCGCGCGGAACCTCCGGCGGCAGCTGCTCACTCCACGTTACCTTGCCTCCGGCATCCAGCAGCATGGCCCAGGCCCGGTTCTGCTGAAGCAGCGCGGCCGCCTTGGGATTCAGGGAGTACTTGCCGTCTGACCCTTGCAGATCTGAGGATATTTCCCTTACGACCTTCTCCGGCGAAGCCTCCTGATGGGTCTCCTTGAAGATTAGCAAGCCGAGCAGAATCAGATTGAACAGGAGCAGGAGCGCAGAGACCAGCAGGGTGGAGCCTACGAATTTGCGTAAAATCCGGACCGCACTGTCCATTAGAGCGCCTCCTGAACAATGAGCTTATAGCCCAGCCCTCTGACCGTCAGCAATTGCACCGGCTTCGAAGGGTCGGCTTCGATCTTCTCGCGGATACGCCGGATATGTACCATTAAGGTATTCTCATACCCGTAGCTGTCATCTCCCCATACCGCCAGGCAGAGAGCATCGCTGGTCACAATCCGGCCGCGGTTCTCATAGAGCTTGACCAGAATGGCGTGCTCCTTAGCCGTCAGGGGCAGCTCCTGGCCGTCTCTTCGTACCACAGCGCTGTCCAGATCCACCACCAGCTCCCCCGACCTGAAGACAGGAAGCCGCTCCGGAACGGAGGGCGCATACACCCGCTTCAGCACAGCCGTCAGACGCAGCATTAGCTCCCTCGGCAGAAAAGGCTTGACGATATAATCGTCGGCCCCAAGGCCCAGCCCCAGCAGGCGGTCCTCATCTTCACCGCGCGCCGACACGAAGAGGACCGGCATATCAGAGAAGGTTCGTATGGCGGAGAGAAGCGAGAACCCGTCCCTATCCGGCAGCATCACATCGAGAATGGCGATATCCGGTTTTTCCTGGCGGCACATGGCGAGGGCACTGCTATAATCTCCAGCCGCATATATGCGGTAATACCCTTCTTTTCGTAAAAAGAGCTCGATCATCTCACGTATTTTTGGCTCGTCCTCAACGATCATTATTTTGCGGTTCTTCATCGTATTCAATCGTCATCACCCATGAATCAGTATACACGATCAGGCAGTGAAGAATGGGAGGAGCCGGAGTATTTAAGGTAGGCGTAAGGTTATCTTCAGCCTGGAGCAAGGGAAGGCCTCTATGCTAGGAAGCAAGAGCCGACTTGAGAGAAATGGAGCTGAAATGGAACCTATGAACATTCAACCAATTATCGAGACACAGCAATTGACCAAAACCTATGGGGGAACGCCCCGGGTGGATCAGGTGAATCTAAAGGTGCAGCAGGGAGAGATTTTTGGCTTCCTTGGTCCGAACGGAGCAGGGAAGACGACTACGCTTAAGATGCTGCTGGGACTGGTGCAACCCACCCAAGGAACCGTTAAGCTGTTCGGGCAAGAGCTGCGGAACCACCGGCTGGAGATTCTGAACCGGACGGGCTCGCTGATTGAGTCGCCTTCCTATTACGGACATCTGACGGGCCTTGAGAATCTGAGAGTCATGCAGCGGCTGCGCAGCCTGCCTGCCAAAAATATTGATAAGGTACTGCAGATTGTCCGGCTGGACAATCACCGGCACAAGCCTGCCGGGCAGTATTCACTCGGAATGAAGCAGCGCCTGGGTCTGGCTATGGCCTTGCTGGCTTTCCCGAGTCTGCTGATTCTGGATGAGCCTACGAATGGGCTCGATCCTGCGGGGATCGGAGAGATCCGGGAGCTGATTAAATCCTTGCCTGCCCAGTATGACATGACGATTGTGGTATCCAGCCACCTGTTGTCGGAGATTGAGCAGACTGCTACATCGGTTGGCATCATCAGTGACGGCAAGCTGCTGTTCCAGGGGGCTATGGCTGCGCTTCAGGCGCAGAACCGGGCGGCGGTTCACTTTCGGATCGATGATCCCGCCCGGGCAGTCCGGATACTGTCGGAGTACGGGTATAGGCCCAGAATGCAGGAGCAGCAACTGGTGTTCAGCGCCATGCCGGACTCTGAGGTGGCTCGGGTCAATGAGATGCTGGTGTCCGGCCAGATTGCTGTGAGCCGCATCGTGGAATTCAGGAAGAGTCTGGAGGATATCTTCCTGGATCTCACCGGAAAGGAGCGGAGCCTGTGATGAAAGCCTTGTTCCTCGAATATTACAAAATCCGGCGGAGAAAAGTGTGGGCGATGCTGACGCTCTTTCTGGCCGCCGAGCTGGGCTGGGCGGCCATGTCCATGAGCATCTCGATCTCGCGGAGTGCGGACAATGCCACCTGGGAAGCGCTGATATTCAGCCTCTCGTCCATGAACGGGCTGTTCCTGCCGATTCTGTCGGCGATTGTGGTGTCGAGAATTTGCGACATGGAGCATAAAGGGGATACCTGGAAAATGCTGATGACCACTTCTGTCGGACGCCAGGCGGTCTATGCCGCCAAATTCGCCTGTGCAGGCAGTCTGATCCTGTACGGCATCCTGGCCCAGGTTGTTTTTATTGCCGGCTTCGGCATGTTCCATAGACTCGCAGAACCGCTTCCGGCAGGCCTGCTGCTGCAGTTCACTGCGGGTACTCTGATTGCCAGTCTGCTGATTATTGCGATGCAGCAATGGATATCGCTGGCGGTGAAGAATCAGGCATTTGCCCTGTGTCTTGGCATGCTGGGCGGGTTCATGGGGACGACCGCAAGCTTGTTCCCTGCCGCTGTCCGGCAGTTGGTCGTCTGGTCCTATTATCTGGATCTCAGTCCGGTGACTTATGTGTATAAGGCTTCATCAGGAACTTATGTTACCGGAAGCATGCCTCTGATTCAGTTAAGTGCAGCTCTGATACTGACACTGGTTCTGTATGTTGCCGGGAATACCCATGTCTCCAAACAATCGGTCTAAGGAGGAGAACTTATGCTTAGAAGTGTTGCTGCCGAATGGCCCAAGCTGCGCCGCTCGCGGATGGGACTGGTACTGGTCAGTCTGCCTGTGGTCAGCCTGATGATCGGCTGTGCTAATTTTGTAATGAACCGGGAGGCCTTGCAGGGAGAGTGGTATAGCTTATGGACTCAGGTAAGCTTATTTTATGGAGAGTTCTTCCTGCCGATTCTGATTGCCATCTGCTGCGCCTTTGTCTGCAGGCTGGAGCATGTGAACCGGAACTGGAACATGATCCTGGCTGCTCCAGTATCCATAACAAGTCTCTTTATAGCCAAGCTTGTTATTGTCGGCGTGCTGATTGCGGGAGCGCAGGGCATGTTTCTGTTATTGTACTGGACTGCTGGGCAGATGCTCGCCTTTAGCGGGCCTTTTCCGCTGGAAATGGTGATCTGGACCCTTCGCGGCTGGGTAGCTTCACTGAGCATTGCCGCTCTGCAGCTTGGCTTGTCCATCCGTATCCGCAGCTTTGCCACACCGGTCGGAATCAGTCTATGTGCGGTTTTTGTGGGGCTGGGCCTTTATTTGCTGAAGCTGGGGCTGCTGTTCCCGTATTCGCTGCTGACCATTGGCATGGGCGTGCTTACCCAGCGCGGACTGACGGCTATGGAGAATCTGCTATTCTTCCTGATGAATGGAGTGTACCTCGTAGTTCTATCGGTCTGGTCAATCCGCAGATTGAGATATAAGGATGTAGGCTGATGCGTGGAGGGCAGGTGTAGAAGCATTAAGCAGCAGAAAGCGGAGGCCGGGGGCCTCCGCTTATCTTACGTATCCTATAAGGGATGATGCAGGGAACCCGCTCAAGAAGCGAGTGTCTTCTTATTTGCTCATATCGTAATCCGGCATTCCAATGGTAGAGAACCACTGACGGATCTGCTCCTGGTCCTTGGAGAAGGTAAGGCCCAGCTGAAGCAGGATTCTTGCCTTCTGCGGGAGTAAATCGCCTGCACCGATGATACCTTTGGCTCCGGTGTCGTATACTGCCCCTGAGCCTGCTCGCGTAGCGCTTACGAATAGAACGCCCTTCTCGATAGCCGCTGTACGGGCTGCCTGCTGTGCGGTGGAGATGCCTCCGGCACCGTGACCCGCAGTTACGATCCCCTTAACCCCTTCATCAGCCAAGGCAGTAATGGGGGTTGCGGAGGCTTCCGTATAGCTGTATACAACATCAACCTTAGCCAGATCCTCCGGCTGGATCGTACTGAGATCAAAAGGAGTTTTCCACTTCTCGGTTCCGGCATCCTTGACGCGGGCCGGTGCACGAACCGCACGAATCCGGTTCTCATCTACCGTCCCCAGAGCGCCGTACCGGCCTCCGCCGAAGGTATCCAGACGCAGCGCATCCGTCTTGGTAACTTCTCTGGCTGCAAAGAACTCATCATTCATCATCAGAACTGTACCATAGTAAGTGGTTTTCTGACTTGCAGCCAGCCGGATGGCATTCAGCAGGTTAGCTTCTCCGTCGAAGGAGATCGTATTGGATTGTCGCATGGACCCGGTGAAGATAACAGGCTTGGGACTGCGGACAGTGAGATCAGTCCAGTAGGCCAGCTCTTCCATGATGTTGGTGCCTGTAGTAACAACTACAGCATGAACAGCCGGGTTGGCCAGTTCCTTGTCGATAGCGATGGTAAGGTTGTATAAGTCCTTGGAGGTGGTTTGCGCAGAGCTGATATTGCTTAGCTCTGTACTGGTGACATTGGCTATTTTGGATAGCTCGGGCTGTAGTCTTTGGATAATATCATTAATGGGTACCTTTGGCGTGCCGTACGTCTGAAACAGCTCTCTGGAAGGAGAAGTGGAGGTAATGGTTCCTCCGACACCGACCACTACGACATTGGGAATGATTCTCCCGGGTGTGGTGATTTCGGCGGCCTTCGTGATAGAAGGGAAGGATAACATGGTGAAGAGAACCAACAGAGCGGTAAAGAGACTTAGACTTCTTTTGTGCATAAGATTCATAAGTGACCTCCTCTTAATTTGATCTCTGTGTAAGTATATATGACATTTTTCATAATTGTCAAAATGATAATTTTACTTTTATGTAAAATAAATTCATAAATATGCATAAAAATTTAAAAAAATTAATTTTATGTGATTATACAAAACATATAAATGACACATACATTACATATAAGTCCGTAACCATGAGCGATCGCCCATCAGGTGTATAGAGGGGATTTCATCTGGAGCTGCAATTAGTCTGTCAAAAGCCTGGTAAAGATCCAGCTTCTCTTCCAGTGGAACTGCATGTTCATCACCGGTATCGCTCTGCGAGTGATCCTCCATGTAAGTCACCCGTTTGTTTCGGTTAAGATGGTCAATAGCGATGTTGATGACAATCCGGGTCATCCGGGTCTCGAAATACTGCGGGTTTCAGTATCCGGCAAAAAGTTATAAAACGATTTCCATTTTGTTTGAATGTCAGTTAACATAACGCAAATAGTTATTTTAGTTGCGCATTTTAGATGATTTTGTCGAATAATAGGATTTTAATGAAATTTCAAGCTGATAAAATAGACCTATATCCAAATAAGGGGTGAATGAAAATGAAAAAGTGGTTGAAGGTGTCACTTATTATGACAATGATGGTGGTTGTGCTCTCGGCGTGCGGAGGAAACAAAGCGAATGAAGGCGCGGCGGGCGGCAGCACGAATAAGCTGGTAGTCTATACCCCTAATAGTGAAGCGATGATTAACGCACTTATTCCGGCCTTTGAGAAGCAGACAGGCGTTACCGTAGAGCTGGTATCGGCGGGCAGCGGTGAGCTGATCAAGCGGATTCAGTCAGAGAAAACAAACCCGTACGCGGACGTTATGTTCGGCGGAGCTTTCGCCCTGTTCAATGATAATGCGGACCTGTTCGAGGAATATGTCTCTTCTAATGATAAGGATCTGTTGCAGGGACACACGAATACGACAGGGATCATGACCTCTTATGTCTCTGACGGAAGTGTGCTGCTGGTGAATACGAATCTGGCAGGCGACATTCCGATTAAGGGCTATGCGGATCTGCTTAATCCGGCGCTGAAGGGCAAGATTGCCATGGCGGACCCTGCGAACTCCAGCTCGGCATTTGCCCAATTGACGAATATGCTCAGAGCGATGGGCGGCGATTATACCTCAGAGGCAGGCTGGGATTATGTAGCCAAGCTGCTGGAGAATCTGGATGGCAAAATTGCGGGCGGCTCCAGTAAAGCGCACAAGAGCGTCGCGGACGGCGAATATGTGGTCGCGTTGACATACGAAGATCCGGCAGTCAGCTATGTCAGAGACGGTGCCCCGGTTAAGGTCGTGTACCCCGAAGAGGGCGCGGTATTTCTGGATGCGGTAGCGGGAGTGGTCAAGGGCTCGCCGAATCAGGAGAACGCCAGGAAGTTCATTGACTTCCTCATTTCCAAAGAAGGACAGGATGCACTGGGACAAGAGACCACGAACCGTCCGTTACGCTCGGATGCGGTAATCGCAGACTTCATGACACCGATGGACCAGATCAAGGTGATCGATGAGGATGTGGCTTATGTTGCTGAGAATAAGGCGGCGATTGTGGAACGTTATAACGAGTTGTTTACGAGTATTGCTAAATAATCCAAGCTACTGAACAGCTAAATAGAGAGAAGGCGGGTGTGCAACATGAGCGTCGCAATATCCTTCAAGAATATTGTCAAAAAATATGGCGACACCACCGTAATCCCCGAGCTGTCCCTGAACATCCAAAAGGGTGAGTTCTTCACCCTCTTGGGTCCTTCAGGCTGCGGGAAGACGACACTGCTGCGGATGGTGGCTGGCTTCAACAGTATTGAAGGCGGGGATCTCGGCTTCAACGATAAAGTCATGAACAACGTCCCTCCGGGCAAACGGAACATCGGAATGGTCTTTCAGAATTACGCCATTTTTCCCCATCTAAGCGTGTCGGAGAATGTAGCCTTCGGGCTGGAGAACCGTAAAGTGGGCAAGGAGGAGCGGCAGCGCAGAGTCGCAGAGATTCTGGATACGGTGCAGATTGAAATCTACAAGAACAGAATGCCCAAAAATCTGTCTGGCGGGCAGCAGCAGCGCGTAGCCCTTGCCCGTGCTATCGTCATTAATCCCGATGTGCTGCTGATGGATGAGCCGCTGTCCAATCTGGATGCGCAGCTCCGCGTGGATATGCGTAACGCTATCAAGCGTATCCAGCGTGAGGTGGGAATTACGACAGTCTACGTCACGCATGATCAGGAAGAGGCGATGGCGGTATCCGACCGGATCGCGGTGATGAAGTCCGGTATCATCCAGCAGGTGGGAACACCGCGGGATATCTATCAGCGTCCGGCCAATCTGTTCGTCGCCACCTTCATCGGGCGGACCAATGTTATTGCAGCGAAGCTGGAGAGGGGAGCCGGAGGCAACGCAGTTCTTCATATGGGCAGCAGCTATTCACTGGAAGTCCCGGGGCTTCAAGAGGAATTAATATCCGCTGCAACGGCAGAGGTGAAGCTCTCGGTCCGGCCGGAGGAATTCGTACTGGCTGAAGACGGAACAGGTCTCACGGGAACTGTGGTGAACAATGTATTCCTGGGGCTGAACACCCACCTGGTGGTGGCGCTTGAGAACGGGCAGGAGGTGGAGATCATCCAGCAGTCAGCCTCCACTCAGGCGGTGGAGATCGGACAGCAGGTGAAGCTTGCCATTCTCCCTGGAACGGTCAATGTCTATGATGAAGCCGGGGAACGCAATCTGAACCGGGGGATTCGGCTATGAGCGGCCGGATGAAGCGCTGGGACATCTGGTCGCTGATTACCTTTGTTATTTTTGCCGGATATCTGGTATTCCTGGCTCTGCCCTTGTTCATGCTATTGATAAAAAGCTTCTTCGACGGCAACACCGGAGAGTTCTCACTCGCCTACTTCCATAAATTCTTCAGCAAGGCTTATTATATGAACGCAGTGTGGAACAGCATCAAGGTTACAGTGAGTGTTACCCTGCTGTCTATCCTGGTTGCTGGGCCGCTGGCCTACATTATGACGATTGCCAGAATCAAAGGCAGCGCTGCGGTGCGGATTCTGATTCTGATCTCCTCCATGTCCGCTCCGTTTATCGGGGCGTATGCCTGGATTCTGCTGCTCGGACGCAGCGGGGTGATCACTGCCTTCATGTCCCGGGTCTTCGGGTTCACGATGCCAGATATTTACGGTTTCTCCGGCATTCTGCTGGTACTGACGCTTCAGTTGTCTCCGCTGATCTTCATGTATGTATCAGGGGCGCTGAAGAATGTGGACAACTCCCTGATGGAAGCGGCGGAGAGTATGAACTGTACGGGGCTGCGCAAAATGTGGAAAATACTCGTGCCCCTGATTACGCCGACCCTTCTCGCCGGAGGACTGCTTGTCTTCATGCGGGCGTTCGCGGATTTCGGCACACCGATGCTGATCGGTGAAGGGTACCGGACGGTGCCTGTCCTGATTTTCAACGAATTCATCAGTGAAGTCGGGGGAGATGACGGCTTTGCTGCGGCAATCAGTGTGATTGTTGTGTTGTTCGCGGTCGCAGTATTCCTGCTCCAGAAGTACGTGGCGAACCGGAAGTCGTACAGCATGAGTGCGCTGAATCCGATTGAACCGAAGAAGCTGAAGGGAGCGGCCAATCTGGCGGCCCACGCCTATGTGTATCTGTTCACGTTACTGGCGCTGATGCCTCAGGTCTATGTTGCCTATACCTCCTTTCTGAAGACCTCCGGCAAAATATTCGTCGACGGTTATTCGCTGGACAGCTACCGGGCGGCCTTCTCCAAAGTGGGAGATGCGATCTACAACACCTTCATGATGGCCAGTATCACGATTGTGATCATTACGCTGGCAGCGGTGCTGATCGCCTATGTAACGGTGAAACGCAAAGGTGCGGCAGCGAATGTTCTCGATACCTTCACGATGCTGCCTTATATCGTACCGGGCTCGATTCTGGGGATAGCCCTGCTCGTGACCTTCAATAAAGAACCACTGGTGCTGAGCGGCACCGCCGTGATTCTGATTGCTGCTTTTGTCATCCGGCGTCTGCCTTATACGATCCGCTCCAGTGCTGCTGTGCTCCATCAGGTGAATGACAGCATAGAGGAGGCGGCGATCAGTCTCGGAGCCTCTACCTTGAGGACGTTCTTCAAGATTACAGTGCCGATGATGATCTCCGGGGTATTCGCCGGGGCAATTATCAGCTGGATCAGCATTATTACAGAGCTTAGCACCTCGATTATTCTGTATACAGGGAAGACCCGGACGATGACAGTAGCGGTCTACACTGAGGTAGTACGCGGCAATTATGGTGTAGCTGCTGCCTTATCGACACTGCTGACGGCGATCACAGTACTGTCCCTGCTGCTGTTCTTCAAGCTCTCCGGCAAAAAAGAAGTAACCATGTAGCTGTAGTCCGGGCCCGCGCCAGCGGGTACCGGGCTTTGCTGCATCCTGATGTATAATAGCAGGACGAATAGGAGGAGAAGGCATGGGGGCAAAAAGGAGCTTCAAGGACTCGCTGCGCAGACTGTTTTTGCTGCATACGCTTGTGCCGATTTCCATTCTGTTTGTGCTGTTCCTGATGTTCATGATGATCAATTCGCGGTTCCTGCTCATCAATCAGACGACAGAAGCGGGCAAAAAAATCAAGCTGGCGATGGAGGAGGTCTACAGCTCCTACGTTAAGGAAATGAATGAAGCTTCGGCGCTGGATTCCGTTAGGGCGTTCACAAGTGTGCAGTTCCGAGGTCCTGAGGTGTTCGAGCGGTTCTATGCCTTCAATAACCGGCAGCGGGTGAAGAGTATTATGTATATCATGGGTACAGACGGAGACATTCTGGCCTCCTCTGCCAACTATGGCTCTGATTCCTCTGACCTTGCGCTGCAGGCTATCGCCCGGCGGATGCACACTCAGGGCCTGACGGAATTGGCCGAGACCAACCCTATCCGCTTCTCGCATGACCGCTATACTGCTTATACGTTTGCCAAGGCAATTACCGGCAGCGGGGGAGTGCAAGGATATCTGATCTATCAATTGTACGAGCTGGATCTGCAGAAGCTGCTCTTTGTGCAGAATAACGAAATTGCCGTAGTCACCGATCCCTACCGGACCATCATTGCCACAACCAATAATCTGACTCAGGGCCTGATGAACAAATACAGCCTGACCAGTGATTCCAAGGGCTACGTATGGATCGATAACGGAAAATATTACAGTAAGGAAACGTACCTCCCGTTGTCGCAATGGCGCATTTACACGTTAAGTGCCGCCGAAGGGAACCGGAGCGCCTATTTGTCTCTGGCTGTATTTTTTGTGATGGCAAGTCTGCTGCTCTGGATTGTCATTTGGTATTCGGCCCGCATTATCTCCACGCGCCAATCGAGGGCGATCGATAAGCTGATCTATGCCGTCAGAGAGCTGCAATCCGGCAATATGGATTCTTACGTGTACATCGGAACCGGTGACGAGTTCGAGACGCTGGCGAATCAGTATAACCAGATGCTTCAGCGCCTGAATGAGCTTGTCGCCCAGAATACAGAACTGTCTGATCTGCGCAGAGTCATTGAAGTGAAGCATCTGCAATCGCAGTTTCATCCGCATTTCATATTCAATGTACTGGAGACGCTCCGTTACGCCATTATCGTGGATAATCGGCTTGCCCAGGATATGGTGCTTACGTTGTCCCGCCATCTGCGCTACAGTATAGGCAACGAGCAGGATCATGTGGTGCTCGGGAATGATCTGGAATATATAGCAGGCTATATGAAGCTTCAGCAGATCCGCTTCAAGGACAGGCTCCATTACCGCGAGGAGGTGGATCAGGCGGCCCGGACGGCGCTCGTTCCCCGGCTGATGCTCCAGCCCGTGATTGAGAATACCATTAAGTACGGCTACCGCCAGCGTCAATCGGTTGCGGTTACGGTGCTGGGCTGGGTAGAGGGGACGGATCTCATTCTTGAAGTGAAGGATGATGCCGGAGGAATGAGCAGGGAGCGGCTTGCGGAGGTACGGGACATCATGCATTCACAGGATAACCGTGCCCCGCATATCGGGCTGCATAATCTGCACCGGCGGCTGGTGCTGATGTACGGCGACCGTTACGGGATTGAGCTGGACAGCACGCAGGGAGAAGGCACCGTCGTTACATTCAGATTGCCATACCGGAAGGAGGAGACAGATGTTCAAGGTGCTGCTGGTAGAGGATGAGGAGATGATCCGCAAGGGGCTGCGTTTCACCTTCGATTGGATGGGGGCAGGCTGTGTCGTGGTAGGGGAAGCCGAGAATGGCGAGGACGGACTGCGTCAGATCGCCGAGCTCCGGCCTGATATCGTCATTGTTGATGTGAATATGCCGCTGCTGGACGGAATTGGCATGATTGAGCAGAGCGTAGAAGAGGCCGATTGCAGTTACATTATCCTATCGGGCTACGATGAGTTCAGACTGGCCAAGGATGCCATCCGGCTAGGCGTGACCGAGTACCTGTTGAAGCCACTGGAGCAGGAGCAGCTATTGGCTGCACTGGAGCGGGCCAAGGGGCAGCTGGCGATGAAGCGGCAGTACTCGGCTATGCTGACATCAGGTGGTACTAACGGGGAAGCGCTACAAGCTTCTGTCGTTAAGCTCCCCGGGAAATCGTCCCGTTACGTGTCGAGGATGATCCGGTATGTTCAGGAGCATTATGCGGAGAAAATCGGGATTAAGGATCTCGTGGAAAGCCTGGGAGTAAGCGCCACCTACTTGAATCAGAAATTCAAAAGCGAAACGACCTATACCTTCAACGATTTCTTGAACCGTTACCGTATCCAGAAGGCGATGGATCTGCTGCGCAGCGGAGAGGACAAGGTGTATGCCATTGCCGCCGATGTCGGCTATAAAGACTATAAATATTTCATTGCAATCTTCAAGAAATATGCAGGCTGCACACCCAGCTACTACCAGGAGCGGTACGGCCTTGGACAGAACAGCGGGGAAGCGGCAAGGG
The DNA here is from genome assembly GCF_038002345.1 of Paenibacillus sp. FSL M7-0420. Classification (NCBI taxonomy): domain Bacteria; kingdom Bacillati; phylum Bacillota; class Bacilli; order Caryophanales; family Paenibacillaceae; genus Paenibacillus; species Paenibacillus sp. FSL M7-0420. The sequence goes on from NZ_JBBOCJ010000001.1 coordinate 2,147,644, forward strand.
ACAGTCATACGAAACAGGCAGACTAAGGGGCGGCGGTAAGCGCCGCCGCTTCTTAGTCTGCCTAAGTGTAACCTGTCATTAAGCTGATAGTTACCTTGTCTCCAGATAGGCAATGCCCAGCGCCCCGGTGACCGGATTGCGGTAGGTCTCGCACTCCACATCGAAGACCTCGCGGATTAATTCCTTCGTTAGAATATCCTCAGGGACTCCGCTGGCCGCGACCCGGCCTTCCTTCATCACATACAGATAGTCGCAGTATTCGGCGGCCAGGGTGAGATCGTGGAGGGCGGCGAGAATGCCGATATCAAGCTTTCGGACGATATTCAGAATCTGCAGCTGGTATTTGATATCCAGATGGTTGGTCGGTTCGTCCAGGATCATGAATTCCGGCTGCTGGGCCAGCACACGCGCCAGAATGACACGCTGCTTCTCGCCCCCGGATAAGGAGTTATAGCTGCGGCCTGTGTGCCCCTCCAGATTAACCTTGCGGAGTGCAGCCGTGACAATGTCAGCGTCCTCCCGGCTGTCGGTTTCCAGCATGCCTTTGTGGGGCGTCCGGCCCATCGCCACCATCTCACGAACGGTGAAGTCGAAGCTCAGCTCGTTGAACTGGCCGACTACGCCCAGCTTACGGGCCACAAGCTTCGGGCTGGCCTTGATCACATTAAGCTCAGAGAGGAAGACCTCTCCCTGACGGGGCTTGATGACCTTGTAGATGCTTTTGAGCAGCGTCGATTTGCCGCAGCCGTTCGGGCCGATTAGGCCGACGAATTGCTTGTTTTGCACCCTCAGCGAGACCTCCTGCACAATCTTCGCCTCACCGAAAGAGACGCTTAGCCGTTCAACATTCAGATTCATCAGCTTTTCCCTCCGAAGGCATAGCCTTTTCTAATCAGCATGTACATGAACATCGGCGCACCAATCAGGGCGGTAATGATCCCGATCGGCAGTTCCACATTCGGTACAATCGTCCGGGCAATGACGTCTGTCCAGATCAGGAAGATGGCCCCGAACAGAATCGACGCCGGCAGCAGCCTGCGGTGGTCCGAACCCACCAGTCCCCGCACCAGATGGGGGATAATCAGTCCCACGAAGCCAATCATCCCGCAGCTTGCTACCATAACTCCGGTAATCAGCGCTGTGAGAATCATGTAGACTCTGCGGTAGGCACCCAGATGAATGCCCAGCGTAACCGCCGCCTCATCTCCGAGCAGCATAGCATTCAGCACACGGAACTGCGAGAGGAACAGGATAACGGCGAGCAGGACGGTGACCGAGATCAGCGGCAGCTTGTCCCAGCTTGCGGCTGCCAGGCTGCCCATCGTCCAGAAGGTAACCGTCTTGATGCCTTCGGCATTGTTGGCGAAATAGACGATAAAGTTGGCAAAAGCGGTACATAGAGCGTTAATGACCATCCCGGCGAGCACCAGTTTGACGGAGGTCATTTTGCCGCCCGCACTGGCAAGTGTGAGGACCAGCAGAGAAGCGCCAACCGCCCCTGCAAAAGCCCAAAAGGCGACTCCCGACTGGCCGAGCAGCCCCATCGAGCCGAAGCCGATCAGGATGGCGAAGGTTGCGCCCAGCGAAGCGCCGGAGGAAATACCGAGTATGTATGGATCAGCCAGGGGATTCTGTACCGCCGCCTGCATGATCGTCCCGCACAGCGTAAGTCCGGCGCCGATGAACATCGCCATCAGGACACGCGGAAAGCGGATTTTCCAGATAATATCCACGAAAGAACCGTTCGTCAGCTCCTGCATATCTCCAATCTGGATGCCTGTGATGTGGTGCAGCAGAATCCGGTAGGATTGGGAGACAGGAATGTCCACCTGGCCGAAGGAGACCGCAGCTCCGGCAGACAGCAGGGTAATAATGAACAGGACGCCTATAACAGCCATGAAGCCGTAACGGGAATGAATGAGAGATTGCTTAGGCTGTGAGGGTACGGCTATTTCGGTATGCATGTCAGTAATAAAGCTCCTTCATTGAAAGAATAAGAACACACAGCAGCATGCGTTTGGGCCGAATGTACGTGAAAAACCGAACAAAATCTGCCAGATACATGGCAGCGCTAGTACGCAGCGGGAGGGTCTTTTTTAATATAAGGCACACTGAGAACGATTGTCAATGATAATAATTCTCATTGACATGCTGTCCAACTTTCTATATTCTACGGAGGTATCCCCTGCAAGGCTATGGGCTTAATGCCATACCCGCAGGATCAATAACATACATACAGAAAAGGGGACTTAAGAGAATGAAGAAAATATTCAAACGATATGTACCGCTGCTGGCGATTCTGGTGATGGCGGTTATGCTGGCGGCTTGTTCTTCCGCTACAGGCAATGAGAAGGACGCGGCGGCAACGGCTGCACCTGCAGCGGCCAGTCCCGCAACAGCGGAGAATGCACAGGCTGCGAAGACTGTATATCCGCTCACGATAGAAAACCACACGAATAATGGGGAAGGCACCGAATGGACGGCTAAAGCGCAGACCTTCGATAAGGCTCCCGAGAAGGTAGTAGCGAATACCCAAGGTGCGGCGGAGCTGCTGATTAAGCTGGGGCTTACCGACAAAATGGTCGGGGTTGCGGCTCTCTACGGTGCAGGCGATCCGGCGGTTCAGGAAGAGTTCAAGAAGATTCCTGTCATCTCCCAGGATTATGCAAGCAAAGAGCTGGTTGTGGGCAGAGGCCCGGATCTGGTGATGGGCCGCGGCGGCCTGTTCGCAGATGCGGATTGGGGAGTCGGGACGGTAGGCGGACTCAATGAGCTGGGCATCAAGACCTTCGTGCAGAGCACCAGTCTGCAAGGGGCAACGCTTGACAGCCTGTACAAGGATATTGAACAGCTTGGCCAGATCTTTGATGTGCAGGAGAAGGCAACTGCATACATTGCAGAGCTGAAGGAGCGTGCAGCGAAGCTGAAGGAAGGGGCAGCAGCAGGAGGGAAAACCTTTGCTTACGTCTCTGACGGGGGCAACGGCGCGATCGCCGTCTATAGCGGGAACGTGGATACTTTTGCGGGAGATGTGCTGGGACTGCTTGGACTGACCAACAGCTACGCGGATGTGACCGGTGAGATCAGCAAGGAGCAATTGATCGCGACCAACCCGGATGTCCTGCTGATCTCGGTGTACACAGGCGGTATTGATGCTGACCAGTCGATACAGGCGTTCTATGCCGATCCGTCACTACAGAGCCTGAAGGCGATCCAGGACAAAGCGATCCATAAGATTGATTTCAACCAGTTCTGGGGCTACAGCTATTCCATCTTTGACGGGGCGGAGAAGCTTGCGTCTGAGCTTGCTGCTGCGAAGTAAGCCGGAGCTAATATTAATCTGTCAAAAAAAGCAGCCTGAGCTGTCACTCCAACGGGTGACGGTTCAGGCTGCTTTTGGCATTCTCATAGATATTCATAACCACCTGCTGGATCGGCAGCTCCTTGACGGAAATATCCGAGAAGGCATGCTTCCGGGAGATATTCTCCAGGAAATCGCTGATGGAGATCCGGGCGGTGTCTACCTCAAGCGTAATCTGTAAGTCGGAGGGGCGTTCCATAACCTTGGTCCAGTCGTTGTCGAAAAGGGTGTCCCGCACAGACTCGTTAAACGTAAAGCTCACGCGCTTCTTCTCTCCGAGGAACAGCTTCAGCCGCTGCAGCGAGTCATCAAACACCTTCTCGCCGTGGTTAATGACAATCACCCGGTGGGCTAACTCCTCCACATCCTCCAGATCATGGGTGGTGAGAATACAGGTCATGTTCTGCTGCTTGTTCATCTGGCGGATGAATTCACGGATTTTGAGCTTGGCGATCACATCCAGCCCGATGGTCGGCTCATCCAGGAACAGGATGTCCGGCCGGTGCAGCATTGCCATGACGAATTCGCATTTCATGCGTTCGCCAAGCGACAGCACCCGGGTGGGCTTCTCCATCACTCCAGCGATATCCAGCAGCGTTGCCAGCTCGTCCAGACGGTTGCTGAAATCCGTGGCCGAGATACCGTAGATTGCTTTGTTCATCTTGAAGCTGTCGATGGGCGGGATATCCCAGATGAGCTGGGATTTCTGGCCGAAGACGGCCCCGATGGTGCGGACATAATGCTTCCGGTCCCGGGCCGGGGAATAACCGAGTACTTCGATCTCCCCGCTGGTCGGGTAGAGGGCGCCGCAGAGCATTTTGATCGCAGTGGATTTGCCTGCCCCGTTCGGACCCAGCATCCCGCAGATTTCGCCTTGCTCAATGGCGAAGCTGATATCGTTCACGGCCTGGACAGAGACGGCTTCACGCCGGAAAAAGCTCGTGAAGGTCTGCTTCATGCCTGCGCCCCGCTTATAGGTGGTATAGGACTTCGTTAAATGCTTGACATCAATCACCGGCATCAGCCGCCAACCCCCTCATATAATCTGATCATGTGCCGGTATACCCAAATGCCTGCCCAGAGAAAGACAAAGCAGGGCAGAATAGCGATGAAATCACCGGCCTGTACCCGGCCAAGCAGTGCGGAGGCCGGGAGGTAGCCGACCATCCCCACGGGAATGATCAGCGTAGCTGCCGCCTGCACCGCCTTCGGGAAGATCGGAAGCGGATATTTGCCGACATGCAGCACACTGTCCGCCAGCTCGGAAATCCGCGAATTACCGACCCATTTGAAGGACATCGCCGCCATCATCAGCGATAATCCGGCGAGTACAGCCGTCCCGGCCAGGAACATTCCGGCGAATTGCAGCCAGGCGAGGGCGGAGATAGCGCCAATATGCATAGCGGAGAAGATGAATAATGCAGCCCCGCCAAGGAATAATCCGACACTCTCTACAGAGAAGGTAGTGGCTACAATGTAGAACAGCGGATTCAGCGGCCTCAGCAGAATGACCTCGAAGCTCCCCTCCCGCACATGCGACATCGTTGTCCATAACAATCCTCCGAAGACGAGACTGGAGAGACCGCTGGACATGGTGAATATAGACTGGATCAACAGCACCTCGTATAAGCTCCAGCCGGGAAAGCTGGTGCCCGCCCGGTAGATTAACAGCGTCACCAGCGGAAACAGAATGTTGCCGATGAGTGTAATCAGACTGCTGACGATGAAGTTCATCCGGTAGGCCGAAGCCGTCTGGATAGCAGAGTACATGCACTGCTTGTATACATCCACATATTTTTTCATAACAGGACCGTTCCTTTCCCTCCGGGTATTCATGCGCCGACCGCCGTGAACTGCTTCATGGCCCGGCGGCGGACCAGCTCATTGCAGCCGAACATCACTAGCACAGCAGCGGCCTGCATACCTACGGCTTCGGGAAGGGATAGCTCAAGACCGCCAAGTGAATAATGCCCGGTGAACACCATGGCAGGCATATAAGCAATGTACTGAAAAGGCAGGAACAGCTGGGTGACCTGAAGCCAGTGCGGGAAGAAATCAAGCGGAATCAGCGCCCCCGAGAAAATACCCGACACGAGCAGGAAGGCGCTGCGAATCCCGCCGGATTGCACCAGCCAGAAGGAGGTCAGGCCAATCGTATAATTGACATAGAAATTCATGAGAAAGGCAAGCAGCACAGACACCAATGTCCACGGGAGGCTTGCCGGCCGCATATCGATCCCGAAGACGAAGATAAAGATCAGGAGACACGGCAGGAACTCAAACAAGAAGCCAAGCATCCGGTGCCCCAGCTTCTGGAACAAGGCGAAGGAACGGTGATCCACCGGACGCAGATGGAAGGTCAGGAATTTGCCGGTGCGGACCAGCATCGACAGGTTCCAGTCGGCGAAATCCATAATCAGATACCCGATCAGCGCCGTGGCCCCGAAATAGCGGATCATCTGCTGGAGATCAAGCCCGCCGAGCGTAGTCTGCCCGCCATAGACTGCGGTCCAGATGAAATATTGCACCATGAAATACACCGGGCCGACAATAACAGAGACCAAGGAATGGGTGCGGTAGGCACTCCATTCCTTGTAGGTAACCTCTGCAACGGCCCGGCATATGAGCCAGTTATGCCTGAGACGGTTCATTACATCAGTCCTGACCAGATCACATTGGTTACATTGAACAGGGCTTCCGCATGCCAGTTATCATCCGTGAAGGGCACGAACCATACCGCGGTGAGCTGCTCCACCGGATCGATTACCATACAGCAGGCGCCGGCACCTTCATGAAAATAACTGCCCTCGGAATAGAGGAATGCAGGGCCTCTCCGCATATCCAGCCCGATGCCGTAGCTCCGGTCTTTGACATTGTTGCCCCAGCAGTAATCAGGCGTGCCATAGAGCGTGCGGGTGGTGAGCTTCTCAACGGCTTTACGGCCCACAATGCGGGTGCCGTCCAAGGTACCCATGCCGAGCAGCATATTGGCGAAGCGGATAAGGTCGGCCGGGGTAGAGGAGAGTCCTCCCCCTGTACTGGATACGTTGTCCCACAGCTTCTCACCCGGCGGAATTTCAGCAGGGTTCTCCGCGATCAGGTCATGGAGCTGCTTTTCTTTGCGTTCATTTCTAATAATGAAGCGCTTCGCCAATTCGGGAGTTGGCTCCCACAGGGTATCATTCATACCAAGCGGCTTCAGGATCTGCTCCTCTATGTACTGTTCAGCGGACATGCCTGTAACCTTCTTAATGATCTCACCAAGAATACAGAAGCCGAAGGAGCAGTATTGCCATTCCTCACCGACCGGTTTGTTGATCCCGCAGCTCAGTGCAGCTGTGATCCAGTCTAGCTCCCCGTCCTCCGGATTGTACTTGTCGAAATATTCGCCAATCAGCTGCCAGTATGACTTATGATAAGGAATCATGCTGCCCGCGCAGTCCGGGAACAGGCCGGAGGTATGAGTCAGCAGGCTGTAGATGTCGATTTTATTGAACGGATCTGCGTTAAACGGTTCCAGAAAGGCACCAACGGGAAGGTCAAACCGGAGAATGCCGTCCTCCACGAGCTTGGCAATGGCTACCGAGGTAACCGCTTTGGTAATGGAAGCAATCTGATGAACCGATGTCGGCAGCAGCGGGTCCGCAGGGTCTTGACGGTAGGAACGGGGACCGATCGCGCCGTGCATGAACGTCTTGCCGTATCTGGATACGCAGTACGCCGCAGCCTGAATCTTGTGGTCGTCGATTAGTTGCTGGAAGTGGGTATGCAATATCCCGATTCTTGTAGCGTCATAATTCACCTCTGCCGGTGAGCAGTCGGTAATGCCTGGAGTGTACAGCATAAAGATATATGCCTCCTCGAAGGATAGTGGCGCTGAGCGAACCAGCTATGCCCAGGGAAATGCGCCCAGGCTTCAGTATATCTTCCATATAGTGTTAGTTACAATGGGAAGTTTGGTTTATAACCAATTTCTCCGGCTCAAAAAGAGGGGTGAACAGGACAAATAGAGAAATAAAAGCATGATAAATATTTCACAGAACGGAAGGACAATGAATCGCATCATGACAACAAAGCCGTTAACCAAAAGTATTACGTTCCTGCAAGCCCTGGCCCTGGTGGTCGGGATGATTATCGGATCGGGGATTTTTTTGAAGCCCGGAATTGTATTGAATAATGCCGGTAGCCCATGGCTCAGTCTTCTGGCCTGGGGCGCGGGAGGAATCATTACCCTGGCTTCGGCGCTGAGTGTGGCGGAGATTGCAGCCGCCATACCGAAGTCGGGAGGCCTATATACTTATTTAAGTGAATTGTACGGCGGGGTATTCGGATATCTGCTTGGCTGGGTGCAGGCGGTGATCTCCTATCCGGCTTCTGTGGCGGCGCTGGCTATTGCTTTTGCAACCTATTCCGGTTACTTCCTGACGCTGAATGCATGGCAGCAAAAGCTGCTTGCAGTAGGCATTCTGGCCTTTATCCTGCTGATGAATGTCATCGCGACGAAGTTCGGCGGGATCATTCAGACGGTGGCCACGGTCGGGAAGCTGATTCCGGTAGCGGGCATTGTGGGCGTCGGGCTGTTCTCGGATCTGGCTCCCGGCTTCGGCGGCATCGGTACAGCGGCTGCGGGTGCAGGCTTTGGGGCTGCGGTGCTCGGCACACTCTGGGCCTATGACGGCTGGATCAGCGTGACCAATATGGCGGGAGAGATCAAAGACCCGGCCAGGACGCTGCCGAAAGTCATTTCGATCGGTGTTATTTTTGTCATCGCCGTATATGTGTTGTTCAATATTGCGGTGTTCCAGGCGCTGCCCTATGACCAGATTGTGTCGTCCCCGACTCCGGGAGCCGATGCGGCTGAAGCGCTGTTCGGCAGCGGCGGCGGAGCCTTTATTACGGCAGGCATTATCGTCTCCGTGTTGGGAGCGCTGAATGGTTATCTCATGACCGCAGCACGGGTGCCGCAGGCAATGGGGGAGCGGGGACAGCTTCCGTTCTCGCGGGTGCTGAGCAGCATTCATCCGAAGTTCCAGACACCGGCGAATGCGCTTGTTTTTCAGAGTGTGCTGGCGGTAGTCTACATCTTCTCGGGAACCTTCAATACGCTGACGGATCTGCTGGTGTTTGTGCTGTGGATCTTCTTCACCATGGGCGTGTTCGGCGTATTCCTTCTGCGCAGGAAGCTGCCGCGCGAGCAGGGCCGCTACCGTGTGCCGCTCTATCCGTTCACCCCGATTCTTGGCGTAGCAGGGGGCATCTATATTCTTGCGAGCACGATCATCAGTGACCCGCTGCGCTCGCTTATAGGGATTGGCATCACGCTGGCCGGACTCCCCGTGTATGTGCTGATGATGCGGAAGAATCGCGTGTAGACAGCTGTTCATAGCCAGGAGTGAGAAAGTTTTAATAAAACAGTTGACAGCGACCGTTCAAAAAAGTATACTATGAAAGTACTTTTGAGCGGACGCAGTCAGCTTAGAGATCATCGTCTAGAAGAATCATACATAGACACCATACGGACTCTTAGCTCAGTTGGTAGAGCAGTAGACTCTTAATCTATTTGTCCAGGGTTCGAGCCCCTGAGAGTCCATCCCTTAAGAAACGGCAGAAATGCCGTTTTTTTGCTGTTTTGGATAAGTGGCGCGCAGGTATGGTGGCCCGATGAGGTACACAAGTGCACCTGAATCGCCCGAACGCGGGCTAAGCGAGCGGATGTGGGGTGTCGCAAAAGCAGATACTCTACGGGTGGAAATAAATCCCGTACTCCATCTTAAAAGCTTAAATTGTAAGAAAGGAGCGATTCTCCGTTATTCGTGGATCGCTCCTTTGCGTTTTATGTTCCTCCACCTGCTTGCTTCAGCAGGTTGTGGAGCGAGAGCCAACCAGCCCCTAGCGTCACTTTTTCAAAATCGCGAAATTACTGATTGCATGTTCATATAAAAACGGCTTGATTTCCCTCATATCGTTTGTCGCAGCCAAGATGATGGGTAATAGATAAAATGTACAAAACCATACATAACCCTTAAGAGGTGATACGGATTGACGGAAATGAATCAGCTTCACACATTAGCGGCGGAGATCATGGCTGCTGTGGCGGAATGGCTGCAGGAGAGTGAGGAGGAGAAGGGGAAAGCGATCCAGGAGGCGGTTAACCGCACTTCGCTGCAGGCCGGCATCCATGACTTGGTTTATATGCAGGTGGAGCAAGGGGAATTTAAGCTGTCTACCTGGATCAGCGACTATGGCTCGCCGGAATTTGAACGGCCCATCCCTCCGCCGGACCCGCCCATTACCCGGCAGCAAGCCGAGACAGTGTTGATTCCGTTGCTGGCGGAGGGAATTGGTGGAATACTGCAAGGCTATGCGGACAATCCTCTGATAGATTATCATCTTCAGGTAAGCCTTGAGCTTGATAATTTTGGGATTCTTCCGGTTCTGCATACGATTAATGAGCGCAAACGCGGTCTGCTGCTGGAGCGCATCCAAACGTATATCGCCAAGCTGGAGAATCATGCTTACCCAACCGATCCGCTGGAAAGCTTCTTTTTGGCGCAGCACCTGGTTGATCCGCTGCTGTTCCCGGAGCTTAATTCCGCTTTTGTGTTGCGCATCTATGAGCTGGTGATGGAACGCAATCGGGACAATCCGGCCAAGCTGAAGGAGCACCGCGGCAACTTTATCCGCGCTTTTACCGTGTGGGTAGAGGAAGAATTTCTGCCGGCCTATTATCATCGGATCAAGCCCAAGTGGGGAGTGGTGGAATATACGCTTAAAGCGGATGTGGATAAGGCGTCGATCGATCAAGAGCATCTGGAACTTGTGCTGCAAACGGCCATCTTGATCATCAAATACGAACCGAACTACAGCCGGCAGAGAGGACTCGATTTGCTGGCTCGTTTGCAGGAACTGGGTTATGCGAAGGCGGCGCGGGTGATCAAGGAGGGCAGCGGCACGCTCCCTGCCGATGCAATTCACTATAAGGATCAGCAGCTTGAGTGCCAGGCACATGATGTGTTCTCCACGATCACCATTCGCATCAAAGAAGAGTGTGCGGACAGCTACGGCAAAGGGCTGGATTATATCTCGAACCTGCACACGCTGGGATTCTTCCGCAGCTACCAAATCAAGCTGAAATCTTCGGTTAAGCAGGCAGTGGACGTTCCCGGTCTGGCCAAATCGCAAACACACCGTTTTTTTGCCAACGCGTTGCAATACGAGGAACTGCATCCCAAGCTTGAGGCATACGCAAGGCTGGCGATGGTCGAATTTGAGTGGTATGAGGATACCGAGGGGGAGAAAAATTGTATGCCCGGCACCTATGCTGTGTTTGGCCTTGGGCTAACGGACCCGCGCTATTATCCGCTGGTACAGGAATATATGAAGGTGGTAGACAGTGAGCATCAATCGGTGCAAGCGGCCTTCACTGCGGCTTTTATCCACCGGTTCGGTGTTGATGAAGCCAGCCTGCCGACGATAACGGCTTGTCTGCTCGCCTGCGAGGATGGCAAGTTCACCAAGCATGGACCGGCATTTGAAACAGCAAGCAATCTGCACGCGCTCGCCGGGATTCTGGCAACCCTTGAGCCGTACGAGGCCCGTCATATTGTCGAATTGGTCTGGGGAAGCACAGCGAAGCTGGAGAAGAAAGCGAAAGCGGCAAAAGGCGAGCTTACGGAAGGCTTCGCGCGGGTGCGCGATGCAGTGAACCAACAATAATCAGAGCAGAGGAGAAGGATGATGACGACACGACTTTAAGTACACACCCGCTTCTCCACGTCCGTACGTTACTTTATCCCATCCGAACGCCGCTACATATGCTCCGCAAGCTGGACCTCGAAGCCGTCGGGGTCCAGAATGTAGAAGAAGCGCAGGCTGGGATTCGGCGCGATGGGGCCGCGGGCTACCGGGATTCCTTCCTTGCTAAGCTCCGCCATAGCCTCGTCCAGCGACCTGACCTCGAACCCTACAGACACTCCGCACTCCGGCTTCACTGGCGGGTCACTTCCTTCTATCAACTCAAGCTTGGGCTGCCCCTCTATCCCCAGCATGACGATCTGCTTCCCTCTGCTCTCGAATCTGCGCTCCACCGGAAGCCCTAGAATTCTGTGATAGAAATCAAGGGAAGCCTCCAGATTGCGTACCCTGAGTGTAATCCAATTCATCGTGAGCTCCATCATGATCCATCCTTTGTTGTATATTTCAATTGCTGCTAAGATAAGCTATCCGCATATTTTAACATATTCGATCAGGAGGTTATAACCATGAACATAACAACTATAGAAGCTGGAGGCACGATCATCGCTGTAGTGAGCGGCAACGAGGCCGTGGTGGGGGATGTCCAGAGCGCACTGGATCTTATGGCAACGGTCCGCTATGAGACGGACTGCGACCGGATTGTGATCCATAAGGCGTTGCTGAGCGAGGAGTTCTTCGACCTCAAGACTCGGCTGGCCGGTGAGATTCTGCAGAAGTTCATTAATTATCAGGTGAAGGCTGCAATAGTCGGGGACTTCAGTGGCTATACCAGCCGCAGTCTGCGTGATTTTATCTATGAATGCAACCAGGGGAAGGATATATTTTTCGTAGCGGATGAGCAGCAGGCGGTTGAGCGGCTCATCCGGGTCTAGATTCTCGCAGCGTTAGAGCTAAGGGCTGCAACGTTAGCCTGGTCCTCTATGCAGCTCATACTGGAACCGGAAACCCCGGATATGATAAGCTCATGGAATCAGGGCAGCCCTGAACCAAGGAGGGAAAAGTTATGAGCAGCTTAATAGCAGGTGAAGTTTATTCCGGGTTTGAAGTCATACGCAAGGAGTACATACGGGAAATCGAATCCTCCGTATACACGCTGGAGCATCAGCAGAGCGGCGCACGGCTGCTCTATGTACAGAATCAGGATGACAATAAGGTGTTCAGTGTCACGTTCCGGACTCCGCCTGCGGACAGCACGGGAGTGTTTCATATTCTGGAGCATTCGGTCCTCTGCGGCTCCGGCAAATTCCCGGTGAAGGAACCGTTCGTGGAGCTGCTGAAGGGCTCGATGAAGACGTTCCTGAACGCTTTTACCTTTGGCGACAAAACGATGTATCCGGTAGCCAGCCAGAATGACCAGGATTTTGCCAATCTGATGGAGGTCTATCTCGACAGCGTCTTTCAGCCGAATATTTACAGTCAGCCGGAGATCTTCGAGCAGGAGGGCTGGCATTATGAGCTCCCGCACTCCGGGGATGAGCTGATCTACAAGGGCGTCGTCTACAATGAGATGAAGGGCTCGTACTCCTCGCCGGTGACGGTGCTGATTGACCGGATCAAAAAATCGCTCTACCCGGGTACGATCTACCGTCACTCCTCCGGCGGTGATCCGCAGCATATCCCTGCCTTGACCTATGAGCAGTTTCTGGAGGCGCACCGGAATTATTATCACCCCTCGAACAGTTATTTCTATCTCTATGGCGATCTGAATATCGAGGCACGGCTGCAGTTTATCCATGAGGAATACCTCAGCCGCTATACCCGCAAGGCTATGGATACTTCGATTGCACTACAGGCACCGACCGGCATGACCCAGCTTACGGCGGAGTATCCCATTCTGGAGACGGAAACGGCTGCCGACAAGACATACTTGAGCCTGAATTATGTAATGGGCACCTCTGTGGACCGGGAGCTGAATCTGGCCTTTGCCATTCTGAAAAGCATGCTGATGGACAGCAATGCCGCCCCGCTGAAGCAAGCGCTGCTGGAGAGCGGCCTTGGCAAGGATGTGGTTGCCTTTTATTCGGATAGCATGGCTCAGCCTATGCTGGGTATTGCCTTGACGCATTCCAACCCCGGTGCCAAGGAAGAATTCGTGAATCTCGTCAGAGCTACCTTAAGCCGCCTGGCGGCGGAAGGACTGGATGAGAAGCTGGTGCTGGCTGCGGTGAACAGCAAGGAATTTGAACTGCGGGAAGCCGATTTCAGCCAATATCCGAAGGGGCTCACCTACAACCTGGAAGTGATGAAGGCCTGGCTGTATGACGGCTTGCCGTCCACGTATCTGGAGTATGAAGCAGCGATTACGGCGATCCGTGAGCAAAGTGGCGAGCGGTATTTCGAGCGGCTGATTGAGACCTACCTGCTGAACAGTAACCACTGCAGTGTCGTTGTCCTCCAGCCCTCTCAGACTCTGGCGGGGGAAAAGGATGCGGCGGTCCGCAGCCGTCTGGCGTCATACAAAGCGTCTTTGGCCCCGGCACAGCTGGATGAGCTGGTGCTTAGCACGCAGAAGCTGCTGGCCCGGCAGAACACTCCAGACCCCGCAGAGGAGCTGGAGAAGCTGCCGAAGCTGACCTTGCAGGATATTAACCCTGTTGCCCCGGCCGGGGTACCCACAGTGGAGGTTGCGCTGGACGGGATTAAGGTGCTCCATCATGAAGTGGCTGCCGGGGCCATCGCCTATATCAAGCTGTACTGGGACACCAACGTGCTTGCCGCGCAGCAGATTCCTTATCTGGAGCTGCTGGCGAGAGTGCTTGGACAGCTGGAGACGGAAGCCTACAGTATCGAGGAGCTGACCAGTGAGATCGGGATCACGACCGGGGGCATCCGTTTTCAGAATGAGGTGTTCGGAGCCGGGAAGTCTGCGCAAGGAAGCTATCAGGCCAAGTTCAGCGCGCGGATCAAGGTCATGCAGGGCAACATCGGCGGTTCTCTGAAGCTGCTGCATGAGCTGCTCTACGGCAGCAATCTGGATAACCTGTCCAAGCTGCAGGAGATTGTCCGCCGGGAAGCCTCCGGGATGGAAGCGATGCTGACCCAGAAGGGCAATGAGATTGCAGCCAGCCGGGTGCTGTCCTATTTCTCGGATCGGGGGATGTACGAAGAGCAGCTTAGCGGCGTGGCGTATTACCGCTTCATCAAGGAGCTTGCCCGCACCATTGACCAGCAGGCTGAGGGACTTGCGGATACCTTGAAGGAAATCTGCGGGCTGTTGTTCAATACGCAGAATCTGACGCTCTCGCTCACTGGTACGGCGGATTCGTATGCAGAATTCGCCGCACATGTGAAGGAGCTGGACCTGAGCAGACGGGTAGTAGACTCCCAGCCGCTCTTATCAGCACAGGGGCAGGCGGTCAACGAAGGCTTCATGTCCGCGAGCCAGGTGCAGTATGTAGTCAAAGGTTATGACTACAAGAAGTTGGGCTTCGCCTATTCCGGCAAGCTCCAGGTGCTCAAGAAGATCCTCAGCCTGACCTACCTGTGGAATACGGTCCGGGTCAAGGGCGGTGCGTATGGCGGCAATCTGCTCCTGCGCCGCGACGGGGTAATCCTGTTCACTTCCTACCGCGACCCGAACCTGCTGGAGACGCTGGAGATCTATGACCGGGCCTCTCAGTTTGCCGGAGAATATTCGGCAGATGAAGCGGAGATGGAGAGGGCAATTATCGGGACTCTGGCTATGCTTGACCAACCGCTTAGCCCCGGCGCGCAAGGCCGTCAGGCGGACCGGCATTATTTCGAGCAGATTACGGCGGAAGACCTTCAGCAGGAGCGTAATGAAATCCTGTCGGCCACAGCTGGGGATATGAGAAGCTATGCGGGTCTGCTTAGGGCGGTAACGCAGCAGAATTACTTCTGTGTGGTCGGAGGCGAATCCAAGCTGAAATCAGCTTCCGGTGCCTTTGGCAGTCTGGAGGAGCTGGTGAAATAAGCGGAAGCGGCTGCGATTAACCAGCTAACACACAATTGGGTGCCTCAGGAGCTGTTGACACAGCCGGGGCACCCTGTTTGCTGTGGCTTGATAATTTCTTTGAATATTCACCTATTTAGTTTTAGAATATAAAGATTACTGACTTCTAGGAGGAACAATACGTGGAACTTGGAATAAGCACCTTTGTCGAGACAACACCTGATGTGAATACCGGAGTGACGCTAAGCCATGCGGAGCGGCTGCGCGAAGTGGTAGAGGAGATCGTGCTTGCGGATCAGGTGGGACTGGATGTATACGGCGTGGGTGAGCATCACCGGCCTGATTTTGCAGCTTCATCGCCTGCTGTGCTGATGGCGGCCGCTGTACCGCTGACGACCCGCATCCGCCTGACCAGTGCGGTCATGATTCTGTCCTCAGCCGATCCGGTGCGGGTATTTCAGGATTTCGCGACATTGGACGGAATATCGGGCGGCCGTGCCGAGATTATGGTGGGCCGGGGCTCGTTCACCGAGTCGTTTCCTCTATTCGGCTATGATCTGAAGGACTACGAAGAGCTATTTGACGAGAAGCTGGACCTGCTGCTCAAGCTGCGTGAGCCCGGCAAGGTGAACTGGAGCGGCAAGCACCGTCCGGCTATAACGAATCTGGAGATCTATCCGCGCCCGGAGCAGAATCCGCTGCCGGTATGGATTGCGAGTGCGGGAACTCCGGAGTCTGCGGTACGTGCGGGTACCCTGGGACTACCCTTTGCCCTGGCGATTATAGGCAATGTGAACCCTTCAGATTATGCCATGCATGTACGGCTCTACAAGGAAGCAGCGGCCAAGGCCGGTCATGATGTGTCCAAGCTTCCGATTGCCTCACACTCTCATGGTTATGTTGCGGAGACGGAGGAGCTTGCGGTAGAGGGCTTCTTCCCGTCCACACATGCGCGGACGAATATCCGGGCGGTGGAGAAAGGACTGCCTTCGTATCAACGTGCGGATTACGATGCTGCCCGCAGCTTTGACGGTGCTCTATATGTGGGTGACCCGGACACAGTTGCCCGCAAAATCATCCACCTCTACGAGCATGTAGGGATCACCCGCTTCCTGCTACATGTCCCGCACGGCTCCATGCCGCATGCCCAGGTAATACAGGCCATCCGTCTCTTCGGGACAGAGGTAGCGCCTAGAGTGCGGGAGGGAATTAAGCGGTTGAAGGAAGCCTAACTGCCGTTACGAGCTTAGACAACAGTGAACAGCCCCCGTGCCTTATGGCCCGGGGGCTTAAGTCTGCAAATCTATGAAACCAGAGAACAGGCAGCCAGAGGGCTTAAGTAATCGAAGCCTCATAGATGGCCTGGATCGACGCAGCGAGGGTGCTGTTAAATTCATCTTCCGTCTGCTGATCGCTGAGACCCTGGGACAAAGCGCGGGAGAAGCTGGCAATCACTCCATGCTGCCGGGCCAGCTTCTCGTTGGCTTCAGCCTGGGTATACCCTCCTGAGAGGGCTACGATCCGAACCACATGGGGATCTGCGGCGAGCTCGCTGTATAAATTATCCTCCGTCGGGATCGACAGCTTGAGCATGACCTTCACGCCATCTGCCAGCTCAGACAAGCGGGCGGCCAGTTCACGCTTCAGCAATTGCTCTGACGCCTGCTTGTCCTTACTGAGGATGTCTACTTCCGGTTCAATAATCGGAACGAGTCCGAAGGCGGCGATCTGCTTGGCCAGCTCGAACTGCTGTTCCACTACCTGCCGGATACCCTCCGGGTTCGCCTCATGGATCACGGAGCGCATTTTGGTGCCGAAGATATGCTTGCTGACTGCCCGCTTCAGCAGATCATCGAGGGCCGGAATAGGCTTCATGAGCTGGACTCCGTGCTGAGGAGCGGCCAGTCCCTGGTCAATTTTGAGAAAAGGCACAACGCCTTTCTGCTCCCACAGGTAATCGGCGGTATATTGCCCGTCTATGAGGCGGTCCATCGTGTTCTCGAATAGAATTGCACCGAGAATATGCTCGCCTGTAAAGGCAGGACTCTGAATAATGCGTGTTCTCATGCTGTGAACCATGGTGTACATCTCTTCGTCTCCGGAATAACGGTCTTCTTTAATACCGTATTGCAGCAGCGCTTTGGGGGTGCTTCCTCCGCTCTGATCCAGAGCAGCTATAAAGCCTTGGCCAGTGTGAATCCGGTCCAATTGTTCAGTATTCATGGTTAGGTTCATTCCCTTCTGCAAAATGAGATGGTTAGTGTACCCTGTCTAGTATAGCACTTGCACATAAGGACATACATGCGGGTCCGGCAGAGCTTTCCATTTGAGTTGAGAGATATGGTATGTTACCTTCTTCAATAGGATGGTATGATAGAAAGTGGGGTGAATTTAATTATGACAAACGAAACAACCAATGAGACCACGAATGAGCCGGTCAACGGTGAGGCGGAAGCTGCCGAGCAGGCCATGACCGAAGAGAACTGGAATGAGCTGCTCAAGGCTGTTTTTCATAACGGCATTGTAGCGCTCAAAATGAGCTTCAGCGATGTGGAAGGACAGGTGCTGAACCTGGACAACTACGGCCCGGTATATGTATTCCGTGTGAAGGATAAAGATAACGCTGATTATTACTGCGGCTTCTTCCTTCGTGAGCTGGCTGCCCGGTTCCAGTCCGGCAACAGTCCGGAGATCTGGATGGCCTCTTTCTTCCACGAGCTGATGAAGACCAAGGGAGGCAACTCCATGCCTAAGCCGCTCGCCAGTGAAGAGGAAGCCAAGGCCGCTGTCGATAATGTGCTGGTTCCGATGTGTATCGCCGCTGTAACGGAGGAGTTCGCACCGGAGCAGGTGCATGCCGGACTGGCCTGGAACGAGGAGCATGGACCGGTCTTTGAAGCAGGCTTCCCTGCAATTACGGACGGAAATAACGTATGCGCTATCCCGCTCCATCTGTTACTGACCCATCTGCAGCTTAACCGTGATCCTTCGGAGCTGCTCGTGCAAGGGATGTACAAGATCCGCGAAGAGCACGGACTCGAGTAGTACGGCAATCAAGGTATTATCTTTGCAAAAGCATGAACCGCCTCCGTTGGAGAGCGGTTTTTTGCTGTGGCTGGGCTTGATGAGGCAGTGTCTTCCGAAAGGCCGGCCCTTCCTTTTCCGCCGGGTTCGCTGAATTGTCAAATTTCTGGTTCTTCCGGGAAGCAAAAACGATATATATGGGATGTAGCAGAAGAAGGCGCTGCCAATATCCATATCCGAAACCGGTTGGGTAAGGTTTCAACTGCACGAACGTACGCGTGCATTGAAATAAGGCTGGCAATTTTGAAAGGCAAAAGAGGAGGACAAAGATGGTTAGAAGAGGTAAAGTCTTAAGCTTGTTCATGCTGTTCACGTTATTAATCGCACTGGTCCCTGCGGGGAGTGCAAGCGCAGCAACCTGGAATCTGGCCTGGAGCGATGAGTTCGACGGCTCCTCGCTGAACACCGCCAACTGGACGGCTGAGACGGGCACAGGCAGCGGCGGCTGGGGCAACAATGAACTGCAATACTATACGAACCGTTCACAGAACCTGAAGGTAACCGGCGGGAACTTGGTCATCACGGCGCAGAAAGAATCCTATGAAGGCATGAATTATACCTCGGCACGGATTAAGACACAGGGACTCAAGAATTTCACCTATGGCAAAATCGAAGCCAGAATCAAGTTGCCCTCAGGCCAAGGATTATGGCCTGCGTTCTGGATGCTCGGCTCCAATATCAACACCCCGCCCGGCTGGCCGGCCTGCGGAGAGATCGATATTATGGAGCGGGTAAATAATAACGCTGCTGTCAACGGTACGGTGCACTGGGATGCAGGCGGCCATGCCGAATTCGGAAGGGTATCCGGTAATCTGGACTTCTCCCAATACCATGTATACAGTGTGGAATGGGATTCGAAGTACATCAGATGGTTCGTCGACGGCAACCAGTTCAATGAATTCTATATTGAGAACGGAACCGGCAATACGGAGGAATTCCAGAAGCCGTTCTTCCTGCTGCTGAACCTCGCGGTAGGCGGTAACTGGCCGGGCGCTCCGAACAGCTCCACCCCCTTCCCGGCGCAGATGCTTGTGGATTATGTACGGGTGTATCAGGCGGGTGCGCCTTCGACCGGCATTGTCAGCGGCGGGGTCTACACCTTAATGAACAAGGCAAGCGGCAAGGTAGTGGATGTGAAGGATGTGTCTACGGCAGACGGAGCGAAGCTGCATCAGTGGACCAATTATACCGCAGCCAATCAGCAATTCAGAGTGGAGAGCACAGGAGACGGCTTCTACAAGCTTACAGCGATGCATAGCGGCAAACTGCTGGATGTGCCGAATGCCTCCACGGCAAGCGGAGTCCAGCTTCAGCAGGCGAATGACAACGGCAGCAACGCCCAGCGGTGGAGCATCGTCGATGTGGGCGGCGGATATTACAAGCTGATCTCCAAAGCCAGCGGGCTGGCTATGGATGTCTCGAACTCCTCTACCGCAGACGGAGCGGTCGTGCAGCAATGGACAGATAACGGAACCGATGCGCAGAAGTGGCAGCTGACCAAGATTAATTAGGGCAGTGGAACGCTTATACTGCTGCAAAAGGGCTTAAGAAAGGGAGAAGCCCCGCAAGCCTGTCGGCTGGGCGGGGCTTCCTGCTGTTTGCGGCAAGCTTCTATTTCTTCGCAAACAGCTCAATACTGTGTGTCTCCACAATTGGATTCCAGATACGCTCTACCGATAGGGTAAGCGGCTGCGGATAATCTGCAGCTTGACTGTCAAAAGATAAACTGATCTCACTGGTTCCCGTACCATCTCTAGAGATCATGGTGCCGCCGAAGTCGATTAGTGGCGTTTCCCGATTCGTTCTATTATGCACCTGGCCGTTCGCATCGGTGAATTTGTCAGCCAGTTGTGCGCCGATGTTCTCCGCCTGTACCGCCCCTTGCGAATCGGTGAAATAAGACAGATGGGTCACCTTACGCCGGAGCAGAATCTCTGCCGCTGTTGCATGATGTTCTTCCTTGGATGTGACCATTTCCCAATCGTTTACCGGTGCTTCAATCACTTGCTGCTTGTTCAGATCGACCACAAATTTCATACGGTCCGGCTCCATCGCCGAGATCCCGGCAATCTTCAGCGTGGTGGAGTCCGGCTGGTTAAGCTCGGTATGCCTGAACACCAGCGTGGCCTGCGAGTTGTCTTTGTACACCTCGGAATTATCGGCCGTGATTCTGCCCGGATAAACTAATTTCTCGGTTTGACTCCCGGTTGTTGCGGTCAGAACAGGATTCAGCAGGCTGAAAATCTGTTTGGTGTTTGCCTTGTCATACTCCAGATCGACATAAGTATTGAACGGAGTATACTGTACTTGGCGCACTTTGATCTTTTGCCCGTCCACGGTAAGCGTGCGATTCACAGGCAGTGTGTGCTCCTGGTCTTTGAACCTGCCCGGATCAAGCTGAAACGATACCTCCAGGCCGGTCCGATACTTGCTGCTGCTGGAAGCGAGTGCTTGGTCGGATGTTCCAGTGAGAATTAAAGTGAACTTCACCTCCTTGGAATCAGGGATGAAAGCCGGATAATTAGTGGAATAAATAAAATCTTTGCTCCCGCCGGGCTGAATCCGGGAGTCGCCATCGTACGCCATTTCCAAGGCCGCACCTCGATGTGGATATGGAACCTCGAAATCACCGAATTGAATTTTCGTATCCGCAGTAACAACTTCTTGATCCGTACCGTTGTGCACATTGAATAGGATATACACTTTACGGCCATCCGTGGCCGCGCCTTCCACATCTATACGGTATCCTTTGTTGGTTGCGCTTTGACGGACCGGTTGGAACAGATTTCGTTCCAGGATGTCGCCAACCACCCGGTTCGTTAATGGCTGCTTGCGATAGTCCGCAAAATCATTCCAGCTTTTGGTGCTGGCCGCCTGCACTGAACCGCTGAGGCCGGAATCGTCTATACCTCCAGATGGCAAGCCGATGGATGAGACAAGCACAAAAATGGCTGCGGCCGCGGCTAATACAGCGCCGGCCCCATAGGAATAGAAACGCCGTTTGCTGCGTTTTTTTCCTTGCGTCATTCCACTGCGCATGGCATTATAAATTTTCAATTCCTGAATCTCCTCTGCATGAAGATGGACCTCCCGGGCATCCTGTTTCAGGACACGCTCTTCTTTTTCCAACATTTCTGTCACCTCCGATTTGCTCACAGATATTTCCGCAACAGCCTAAGTCCTTCACGCAGCCAGGTTTTGACCGTGCCTTCGGGCTTATTCAGTACCTTGGCAATTTCAGTGGTCGTCATATCCTGGTAATACTTGAGCATCACGGCATGCCGGTATTTCGGCTTGATCCGGCTCATCGCCCGCTCCAGATCGAGACGGTCGCTGCTCCTCATCTCCTGGGTCTCCTTCTCGTCCAGCTTCTCCGCCGGCACGACGCGTTTTTTACGCCTTAACTCATCCATGCAGCAGTTGATGGTAATCCGCAGCAGCCACGGTGTGAAGGCCTGTTCGTTCTTAAGCTGTTTGCGCTTCATCCAAGCCCGGCATGAGGCTTCTTGCACCGCTTCCAGGGCATCTGCTTCTGAGCGCAGATAGCTGTACGCGAGCGCATACAGTTTACGGTGCTCACTTGCAAGCCGCTCAAAGAACACCTCTTCATCCATCAGTTCCAGATCTGCTGTATTGGCTTTGTTCATTGTCTTCCCCCCATTCA
Source organism: Paenibacillus sp. FSL M7-0420 (assembly GCF_038002345.1). Taxonomy (NCBI): domain Bacteria; kingdom Bacillati; phylum Bacillota; class Bacilli; order Caryophanales; family Paenibacillaceae; genus Paenibacillus; species Paenibacillus sp. FSL M7-0420. The sequence goes on from NZ_JBBOCJ010000001.1 coordinate 2,169,421, forward strand.
CCATCCCCTCTTCCTTATTGTGTTGGTCTATGGAAGAAGTCGTCCTTTAAATATGTTTTCATAAGTAAGACGGAGCTAACCGGAAAAACGATTGATTTTTATTAAAACACATATCAGATAGGCCAACCAGTGACAAACAGGCCGCAGCCAAGCGGTATAATTGTACTACTATAAATATCCAGATTTGTGGTACTGTTAATTGTAAGCGCTGCGATTGTGGCGGAGAACGGGAGGCGGTCGATATGAAAGGTTCTCGAAGCTCCAGGCTGTATCTGCTTCTGATCATACTGTGTATAGTGCTGGGAGGTTGTTCGCGGAACTCAGGCGAAGACCCTCAAGGGGCAGCAGACAAGGTTGAGACGGCACCGCTGCAAAGCCCCGGCGTTCAGCATCTGGTTTTTCACAGTGAAGCCCTGGACTGGGATATGCGGCTCAGTGTCTATCTTCCTAAAGGGTACAATGCCTCTCAGCGTTATCCGGTCCTCTATTTCATCCATGGCTACGGCAGCCGGGAGACGGATATGTGGGGTGGGCTGAATATTCAACAGAATGCAGACCGACTGATTGAGGCCGGTCAAATCGAACCGATCATTATCGTTGCTCCACAGATGGACAACAGCTATGGACTGAATGCTGTAGTTAATCCAGGTGATCCCGCAGCACTGGGCGGTGAACGGTATGAGGATTATCTGGTCAAGGATGTTGTGGAATATACAGATTCGCATTTTAATACTATGGCTGAGCGCGGTTCCCGTTATATTGGCGGTATATCGATGGGAGGTTTTATCAGCCTGCATTCGGCGTTTTTGCATAGCGATGTCTATAGCAGGGTTGGCGGGCATAGCCCGGCGCTGTTCCTGGATGATTGGTCTCTTGCCGGAGGCGAGAACGGCCTGATCCAGTTTCTCTATCCGACGGAAGCGCTGCGGCAGGAGCGTGACCCGCTTCTTTTGGCGCAGAACAGGGACTTATCGAAGTTGAGTATCTACCTGGACTGCGGGGCGGAGGATAGCTACCGGTTCTATGAAGGCACGGAGCAACTGTATACCCTGCTTAAGGAGAAGGGCGTGCCGGTAGAATATCACCTCAGAGCAGGCCAGCATGACGGGGACTATTGGAAGAGTCACATGGACGAATATTTGAAGTTCTATGCCGGGAGGACGAAGGGATTATGACGCTTACGAATTACACATTGAATTTTGAAAAGCTGTGTGCTACATATAAGTTGGGCTTACTGAGTGGTGTGCCGGAGCAAATCTCCGGCGGTTTCCTCCACCGGATGTATCGTGTGACCACGAATCAGGCAGAGTATGCAGTGAAGGCGCTTAACCCGCAGCTGATGCGGAAGGAAGCTGTGATGAATAATATGATAGCAGCCGAAAAGGTAGCCATGCTGGCCCGCAGCCAGGGAGTGAACGCACTTCCTGCACTGCTGAATGAGGGAAGCTGTATACATGAAGCGGATGGGCAATATTATTTGCTGTTCCCTTGGATAGAAGGCCGTTCCATCTCTGCGGCTGAAGCGGGGCTGGAGCAATGCATTCTGATCGGACAAGCTCTGGCTGACATCCATGCAGCGGACTTCGCTCCTCTTCACAAAGAGCTTCAAAGGGACAGCACAGCGGAGGAATTACGGACAGATTGGCAAGGGTATGCCTTGCAGGGCGAAGCTATGGGCCTACCATGGGCTGCACCCCTTAAGGCTAATCTGGATAAGCTAAGCTGCTATGAAAAGCAGGTCAATGCCGCTATGGCGGTCCTTAGCGGGAACATAGTCATCAGCCACCGGGATCTGGACCCGAAGAATGTAATGTGGAGCTCTGAAGGCCAGCCCGTGATCATTGACTGGGAGGCCGCAGGCTGGGTTAACCCGGCGCAGGAGCTGATGGAAGTGGCGCTCTATTGGTCAGACTTTGAGAGTGGTCACATCCGCAAGGCAGATTTCTGTGCAGTAATCCATGCTTACCGTAATCAAGGGGGAGAAATTACTGATCCCTGGCCCGAGGTGCTAAGCAGCGGCTTCCACGGCAAAATAGGCTGGCTGGAGTATAGCCTCCGGCGGTCTCTGGGCCTGGAAGGACCGGATATTTCCGAGCGGGAGCTTGGAACGAGTCAGGTGCTGCCTACCCTGCAAGCATTGAATGATTATGCCGGATTCATTCCGGTATGCCTGCAATGGTTTGAAGATCTTTGAACCAACCCAAGGGAGATGAAGCCGGAGTGGAAAAGAACAAAGTTACCTATGAAACGGTTGACCAATATATTGCGGACTTTGCACCGGAGGTCCAGGAGCTTCTGGAGAGCTTGCGTAAGGTCATTTCGAAAGCTGCGCCGGAGGCCGTGGAGAAGATCAGCTACCAGATGCCTACCTGGTTCCTGCATAAGAATCTGGTGCATTTTGCCGCCTTCAAGAACCATATCGGATTCTACCCGGCACCCAGCGGGATTGAAGTCTTCAAGGAAGAGCTGGCGCGTTACAAAGGAGCCAAGGGTTCGGTGCAGTTCCCCATTAATGAGCCGCTCCCCTATGATCTCATTGCCAGAATCGTCAAATTCAGAGTAGCAGAGAATCAGCAGCAGGCTGCAGAAAAGCGGAAGAAGAAATAAGAGAGCGTGCTCATGCCGATCCAACTCAAAATAAGGGGCTGTCCCGAAGCCATGAAGTGGCTACTTGGGACAACCCCTTATAGTTGATGCTGTGATTGATGGTGCATGGAAACTTAATTGTATCTGGTGTATGAATCCCAGTCCTTACAGTGCCTTATCGTCTATGCTGTTCAACCAGCCCTCAATCTCTCCGATAACAGAGCCGATGCAGCCATCCTCGAACGGGGAGGTTAATCCGGCAAGCTTCACCAGCTCCGTGAAGGAGCGGCTGCCTCCGGCCTGACAGAGCTTCAGGTAATCCGGCCAAGCCGAGGTGAAGTCCTCGTTCGAGCGTTTCCAGAACTGGAAGGCGCAGAGCTGGGCCAGGGTATAGTCGATATAGTAGAACGGGGAACGGAAGATATGAGCCTGCTTGTGCCAGAAGCCGCCTTGTTCCAGATAAGCATTGCCGTCATAATCACGGTGCGGCAGGTATTTCCGTTCAATGTCCCGCCAAGCCTGTTTGCGTTCCTGCGGCGTAGCTTCCGGATGCTCGTACACAAAATGCTGGAATTCATCGACAGAGACGCCATAAGGAATGAACTCCAGACTGTCAGCCAGGTGGTTGAAGCGGTACTTGTCCGCCTCCTCCTTGAAGAACAGGTCCATCCATGGCCAGGCGAAGAACTCCATACTCATCGAATGAATCTCAGCGGCTTCGGAGGTCGGGAACGCATATTCAGGGACCTCCATATTCCGGCTGGAATACACCTGGAAGGCGTGCCCGACCTCGTGGGTTAGCACATCGATATCTCCGGAGGTTCCATTGAAGTTGGAGAAAATGAACGGCGCGCGGTAGTCGCTGAAGAAGGTACAGTAGCCGCCGAATTCCTTGCCTTTTTTGCTGACCAGATCCATCAGCCCGTTCTCCTGCATGAAGGTGAAGAATTCACCGGTCTGCGGGGACATCTCCTGGTACATCTTCGCACCATTCGCCACGATCCAGTCCGGGTCTCCCTTAGGGGTAGCGTTGCCGGAATTGAACTTAATACCCTCATCGTAAAATTTCAGCCCGTCCAGCTGAAGGCGTTCGCGCTGGCGCTGCTTCAGCTTCCCTGCAACCGGCACGATATGCTCATGTACCTGCTTGCGGAAGCCTGCTACCATCTCAGCATTATAATCGGTACGTCCCATCCGGTCATACCCGAGCTCCACGAAGCTCTTGTATCCCAGCTTGGCAGCGATTCCCGCCCGGACCTTCACCAGCTCGTCGTAGATCCGGTCGAATTCGGGTTCATGCTTTGCCATGAAGGCATTACGGGCTTCGAATACGCCTTTGCGGACTTCACGGTCCGTGGAAGAATCGAACGGAATCAGCTGTGCCAGCGTGCGTTCTTCGCCCTGGAACAGGATTTTGGCGGACGCGATTAATTGAGAGTATTCGGAGGACAGCTTATTCTCCAGCTGCAGATCTTCAATGACTTCAGGGCTGAAGGTACGCAGTGAGATCTCGGCCAGGCTTAGGAGCTGTGTTCCCCATTCCTGCTCGAACTCGGCTCTATATTTGGAATTGACGAGGGCTCTGTAATAATCCGTGATGTACTCCTGGATCACCGGTCCGGTCTCATCCATATAATCCTGCTCTGCCTTGTAGAATGCATCCTCCGTATCGATGGAGTGGCGGACACTCACGAGGGTCTCCATCGTATCGAAGCGGCTGCGCAGCTTATTGATTGCTGCCACGGCAGCCTTTTGCTCCTCCAGATTGCCTGTCTCCAGGTCCTTCAGCAGAGTGGTGAACTCCTGTTTGAATTGCTCCACATCCGGGCGTTCGTATACATATTCTGTGAATTTCATTTGCTGCATCGCATCCTTTCTTTACCATATAGATCTTATTATATAATCGGCGCCCGCAAAAAACTAATGTTCTTCCGGTAAACTTTGATTATAGCTAAACACTATACTCCTGGCACCGCGCACATCCGTTGTTGAACCAATATGGAAATTATTCTAGAATAGAGTTAATCTGCACCAATTATTAAATCCCGGGAGGTGATGACCCATGTTTCGGATGAGTCAGTATATGAACGGCACGCTCCATGCAAAGCCTGTGAAATAACTAAGGCGAAAGCTTGGCATGGAGCGGATTCATATTCGCCTGAAGTATGTTTTAAGAAATACAGTTATTTATACACAGGCTTTGCCCTTAAAAGATTAATATATTTTAAGGAGCGAGCCAGATATGCAATGTATAAATGCAGCAAAGCTGTTGCCAGACCACCTGCTGAAGGAGATTCAGCAATATATTCAAGGGGAAGCCCTGTATATCCCAACCTGCAAGAGCAAACGCAGAAAATGGGGCGAAAGCTCAGGGGCAGCCGATTACTATAAAGTCCGCAATGCTGAGATCCGTAGCCGCTTCCAAGAAGGTGCAGAGTTGTACCAATTGTGCGAGCAATACGGGTTATCCATCGACAGCATCCGTAAAATTGTATATTCCAAGAACCCGCAGAGCTGATCTGCGGTTTTTTGCGGTTGGAGAGGGCGTGGTTGCCGGGAAAAGTGCCAAGCGGATGCCGTGTATGGTCAAGTGTGCATCGGTAATAGACAGTGGATGGTCAAGAGACATCAGCCAAGCTGCTATAGTTGAGTGTTGATCGGCTAAGGGTGCGATTTTCACAAAGGCTACGGACTGAGATTCCGCTATTGTGGATTTTCAGGACCAAGTGGAACTTTGGCGGACTGACAATCCGTTATTGCTGCTCAGACAGGCCGTTTCGGTGGTTTGTAAGGCGGATAGCGGAATCTCAGTCCGCGAACAAGCGAATAAGTAACAATTTCGGTAAAATAGCGGCTTCTCAGTCCGCGCCATCAGGCTCGTGCGTCTCGTGTACCTCCGACATCAGTCTCCCGCACATCAGCTACCCCAAGCTCGTCATAAAACTAATATTCCAGGGACCCGCAGAGCTGAACTGCGGTTTTTTTTGAGGTTGGTGGGGGGCTACGGACTGAGATTCCGCTAATGTGGATTTACAGCGCCATATGGACTTTTGGCGGACTGACAATCCGTTATTGCTGCTTAGACAGGCCGTTTGAGTGGTTTGTAAGGCGGATAGCGGAATCTCAGTCCGCGAACAAGCGAATAAGTAACAATTTCGGTAAAATAGCGGCTTCTCAGTCCGCGGCATCAGGCTCGTGCACCTCCGCGCCATTAGACTCGTATCCCCCCCGCCACATCAGGCTCACACACTTCCGAGTCAGCCCCCCGGCTACACAGGCTTACGTCTCCCGCCCGCAAGGCTCAGCGCCTACTAGACCCGGAGCTTATACGTGCGAACCCGCTCTGTACCACTCGCCACCTCCAGGACTTGTAGATCAACGAGATGGTGAAGAATGCGCCTCGCTTGGCGGTCACACACCCGCAAATGCGCGGCCAGCTCCAGCGGCGTCAGCGGACGCAGAATACGCCGGGCCAGGCGGACGGTTTCTGCCTCCAGCCAGGATAATGATGCAGATACATCAGTAGCAGCGAATCTGCCAATGAACGCAAGTACAAGCTGCTGGCATAGCTGAGGTTCTTCTGTAATAGACGGATAGGCAATAGGCAAAAAGGTCCAACCGTCCAGCGCCAGCAGACAATGCCGTCTGCATAAGTCTTTGAACCGCCTGACATCAAGGTCCCGTGCATGCGGACCAAAGCCTTGAATCTCAATGCCGCCCTTGGCACCGCCTGGCATATACGCCAGATCTAAATAACAGTAACCGTTGTTGAAATCACGGACCTCCCACTCCGTATATAGAGACTTGAAATTGCCGACAGCGGGAATCCAGACTGAGCGCAGAAACTCTACGGTCCCGTGCCCCAACCCCTTATTAAGAAACTCCAACCTTATTGAACTTGTCTCCGCATGAATCTGTTCCTGAAGCCATTCCTCAACATGCTGCTCGAATCTCGACAATGAAGCTTCCCCTTTACTGTAGATTAGCCGTGAAATCCGCAGTGATCCTGAACACAAGAAAAGCCGCCTCCATAGAGACGCATCCAGAGTTAGCTCCAGATAAACGCTCTATTGAGGCGGCGTGTTCTTCACGACCTATACCGGTTATTATACCGTATTTCTTTTTATAACCGGTACCATTTATTGCAGAAGAACCAATGAAGGAGTTGAGCCTGGTTGGACCTCCCAAACCTGCAGCTTGAACCCGCTGGAGCGCAGCTTGCGCAGAGGCCATTGTATAAGTCTTTTTACAAAAATATACTGTAGCTGTAGGGAGAGAAGGCAGGAGGCGGTGGCGGTGAAAATCACGATTGAGCAGGTTCCGGAGGGCGGTGAGCCTGAAATTATTCTCAGGTGCAATGACCCGGATGAAGCCTTGCTGGGGCTGATCTACTCGGTGAACGCAGGCGCAAGGAAGCTGATTGGTATGACCGGGCTGCAAATGCACATTATCCATCCGCGTGACGTCTACTACTTCGAGGCGGTCGATCATAAGGTGTTCATCTACTGCCAGGAGAAGGTGTATGAGTCAAGGCTGAAGCTGTATGAGCTGGAGACGGAGTATGAGTCTGGCGATTTTTTCAGAGCATCCAAATCCAGTATTCTGAATGTGGCCAAGATCGAGTCGCTCCGCCCGGTGCTTTACGGAAGATACGAGGCGCTGCTGCACAACGGTGAGAAGGTCTACATCTCCAGACAATACGTCCCGGTGCTCAAACGGAAGCTAGGGTTATAGCTGTGCTGTCAACACTTGAATAGGAGGAATACTCATGATTACAACCAGAAAGTATGTGTCTTTGTTCGTGAAGGATCTGCTGGTGGCTTGCGGGGGGCTGATGGTGCTCGCGGCGGTTGTGCTGGCTCTGAACTCAACGGAGATGATCCGGGGCTCGCTGCTGGTGCAGCTGTTCCTGGGGGCTTCGGCATTTACCTGCTTCCGCTATGCGCTGGTGAATACGTATGAGGTAGATCCCAAAGTGCAGACGATCAGCTTCTATCTCTGCTTCATCCTTGCCGATGTGCTGGTAATTCTCTGGCTGTGGCAGTTCGCAGATGGCCCGCTGATGGATAAGGGAGTGCTGGTGCCGTTCGTCATTGTTATTCTGGTGGTCAAAAGTATGGTATACGCGATGATGCACATCGACGGGAAGCGGGAAGCCAAGAAGCTTAATCAGAAGCTGAATGAGTATAAGCAGGGCGGGGATCAAGGAGACGAAGAGCTTTAGGAAGCGCTGGAGTTAAGGAGCATGAAAGCCATCTTGAAGGGGAAGCGGTCCGGGTGGCTTTTTTGGTGCTGAGTAAGCTTGGGGATTTTTGTTACCTTTTGCAAGACTGAACCGTAATAAGCCAAATGCTATACATAATCTTCCATGGAGATGATCTTATGCTGCTTCACAAGGTATCCCTGACAGAAATGATGAGCCGGATTCACGAACCCGGATATTCACCCGAAACTGTGCTTAACCAGTACATGGAGCGTTACAGACGACTTGAGCCGCATATCCATGCATTTGTCCCTGAGTATGACGTTGAAGGGCGTTTGGATTCGGAAAAAGCTCTGCTGCAACGTACCTACAGCGGAGATGAACGTAAACCGGCCCTATTCGGCATTCCTGTGGCCATTAAGGATCTGCTGCATGTAGACGGTCTGCCCACCCGGGCAGGGTCGCAGCTATCTGCTGAGGTGTTAGCTGGTGCCCAAGGGTCTCTGGTCACTAAACTGCGTGCCCTCGGGGCCGTGATTGCGGGCAAGACGGTGACCGAGGAATTCGCCTATAACGGGCCGATTGCTACGCTTAATCCGCATAATACCGCGCATACTCCCGGAGGGTCCAGTGCAGGCTCCGCCGCAGCGGTGGCTGCGGGGCTCTGTCCGCTGGCTGTGGGCACACAGACGCTGCGTTCGGTGATCGCCCCGGCGTCCTTTTGCGGAGTGGTCGGCTTCAAGCCCAGCTACGGGAGGGTTCCGCTGGATGGGGTGCTGCTGTTCTCGCCGTCTTTTGACACGGTAGGGTTCTTCACGCAAGACTTGCCTGATATGGAGGCAGCGGCAGCCTTGCTTGTCCCGGACTGGGAGGCTCCTGCTGCCCCAATCCCCCGTAAGCCGGTTCTGGGTATCCCCAAGGGAGTCTATATGGAGCTGATGAGCGCGGAAGTCAAAGGGGTGTTCGAGGCTCAGATCACAGGACTTAAGCAGCTTGGATATGAAGTCCGTTATGTCCAAATGCCGTGGGAGGATGAACTCATCTATGGAAATGCCATGCTGCGTTTCATTGAGGGAGAGCTGGCACGGGAGCATGAAGATAGATTCGCGGTGCATAGAGTAGAATACGGCGTTCCCGTGCAGGAAGCGATCCTTAGAGGACAGCACATTCCGGAGGAGGAGCTGGAGCAGTACCGCACCCGGCAACGGGAGCTTCGGCGTGATCTGACGGAGCTTATGGAGCAAGAGGGAATCGACCTGTGGGTCTCTCCGGCCCAGGGAGGGACTGCGCCGAAGATCGAGGAGCGGAATACAGGCTGGGCAGGGATGCCTGCGGTCTGGGGCTTCGCGGGAGTGCCCGCGGTCAGTCTGCCTGCGGCAACGCTTGAAGGCATGCCGCTCGGCTTCCAGTGCATAGGAAGATATGGAGAAGACGAGATGCTGTTAGCCTGGGCACGCCAGCTATGGCCGCATCTGGCGGAGGAGTAACCGCTCCCCGTGAAATAAGGAGCGGTTACCGGGCCGGTTATTTTGTTCGGGGTTTCTTGGGGGAGCAGCGGCGCTTCAGGAACCGTACGTCGATCTCCCCGCTGCCGCCGGTATTCGGCTTCAGGCGGAGAGGGAAGGCGTTACGCTTCAGCAAGAGCTTCACCTGGCGCGGCGTGAGACCAGGCGCAAGCTGGAGCAGCTGCGCGGCGGCACCGGACACGATGGGCGTGGAGATGCTGGTGCCGGACAGCTTGAAATACCGCTTGCCGACCTTATTGCGCGGCAATTCACGGACCAGCCGGGAGCCGGGGGCGCGCAGCGAGATCACGGAATCGCCGGGGGCGACCAGATCCGGCTTCAACTTGCCGCCGGGAGCGGGTCCCCGGCTGGAATAGACGGCGATCCGGTCATCCTTCTGCGTCAGCGTCCGGCGGTCATTGACGGCTCCGACGGTGATCGCGGAGGGGCTGATCCCGGGGGACTCTACGGTCCTGCGCCGAGGGCCGGCATTGCCGGCGGCGATGACTACGGTGAGGCCGGCTTTGACGGCTTTTTCCACGGCCTGGACGAGAAGATCATCCTTGACATGCGGAGCCACCGGTCCGCCGAAGGACATGGAGAGGATGCGCAGCTTCAGCTTTTTGCGGCGGGTGATGCAGTATTCAATCGCCTTGATGATGGTGGAGTCATAGCCGTCCCCATACTTATCCAGCACCTTGATTCCGACAATACCCGCTTCCGGCGCGGGTCCCCGGTACTTGCCCCGGCTGGACCAGCCGTTACCGGCGGCATCCCCGGTGATATGTGTCCCGTGTCCGTTGTCGTCATACGGGCATTTCCGGTGATTGATATAATCCTTGAACGCCAGGATGCGGTTCACCGGCCGGGTCAGATCGGGATGCGGGTAGACTCCGGTATCGAGCACAGCGATGTTGATGCCTTTGCCGGTAAGTCCTCTTGAGCGTCTAACCGCTGTAGCTCCTATGGATGGAGTCGCGATGTTGAGTGTAGCCTTCTTGATGCCATCCAGGTAGACTTTATGGACCCCGTTCCAGCGGCATACATGCTCCAGACATTTCAGGGATACCTGTGAAGCTACGGCCTGGTGCAGCCGCAGATGATGCTTGACCGGGAGGACATGCCGTCCCAGATGCTTCCTCAGTTCACGGAGCCCTGCCGGAGTAAGCGGTTGTCTGAACTGTATGATCACCGGTATAGCAGTAGTTGAGGCAGCAGTGGAATAGGCTCTGCGGATCTTATGCTTTAGGGGCCGGTTGAGCTTGGCGGCGTGACGCCTGACCCATGATGGTACACTTTTCATAATGTAATCACCTCTATGAAGCAGTGTATGCGGCAAGCTGCCTCGTGGGTACGAAACCATGAATGAGTACAGTAATACATTTATGTAAATAACAGGCAATAGCGCGTTTCGGCTGATTCTTCTATTGCATTTACTACTGTATTCCAATAGAAAGTGGTGAAGTAAATGAAAGAATCAGAGAAGAAGGCATTGCTGGCAAAACGTCAACTGATGGCTAAAAAAGCAAGAGCAGCGGCGGTAGTAAGACCCAAGAGACGGCGGATCAGACAGGTGCTTAATAATTTCATCGTGCTTGCCGTGAACAATAACAATGTCCCTTACGAAACACAGGGCTGGACGGCAACACTGACCCGGAGCTCCGGCACTGTGATCACGGCACAATTTGATGAATTCGGCGTTGCCCAGTTTAATACGATCAGTACGCTGACAACAGTCAGCTACACGCTCCGAATTATCGACGCGGATAATGTGCAGCGCACACAGAAGTTCGTCCCGTCGAACCGCGAGTTTTTTGTAGCACGCTTCTAAGGCGGTGCGCCTATTTATATTCTATGAACAGTGCAAGATAGAGAGCTAGATTGCATAGTGTATCTATGAATGACGGAATGAAAGAGCTGTTTCCAGGGCCGGAGGGCTGATGGGGGCAGCTCTTTTGATATATGTGTGAGATAATATTCCGTTTGTCAAGCATTAAGGGGAGTTGGCGTTAAAATATTGGCTCAATGTACAATCCCGTCCGCAGAATTCAGCTCTTATGACAATAAACCTTCCATCAATATTCAAAAGCGGGGGCATACCCTATATAATATCGCCATAGATGTATATCAGGGATTGTGGAGCAGGATGCCAAGCGGGCAGCAGCTATGAGCTGAAGATGCCCTGGAAAGGTCTGAGGAATGATGAGCCTGGAAGCCTTGAATGAACGTGTGAATACGGATCTCTCTTACCTCGCCTATGGCGGCGCGGACTGGGTCCGCCCTGTGGAGCATGTGGAAGGCCATGTCTATGATGTCGTCATTGTGGGCGGAGGCCAGAGCGGGCTCGGTGCGGCTTTTGGCCTGCTGCGCGAACGGATCTCGAATCTGCTGATCATCGATGAGAATCGTGACGGGCTGGAGGGGCCGTGGGAATCCTATGCCCGGATGGTGACGCTGCGCACACCCAAGCATCTGACCTCGATTGATCTTGGAATTCCATCGCTGACCTTCCGCTCCTGGTGGGAGGCTCAGCATGGGGCGGGGGCCTGGAGTGAGGTAGATAAAATCCCGCGCGGGCAGTGGATGGAGTATCTGCGCTGGTACCGGCAGATTCTGAAGCTGCCGGTACGTAACGAGGTGCAGCTAATGCTGGTTGAACCTGGTGACGATGGAATCTACCGTCTGCAGGTTACAGGAGCGGGTGCGCCGGCCGGAACACTGCTGGCCCGTAAGGTGGTGCTGGCTACCGGTATTCAAGGCGGAGGGCAGTGGCATGTTCCGCCAATGATTGCAGATCATCTGCCGGAGCGCCTGTATGCCCATACTTCCCGGCAGATTGACTTCGCTGCCCTTCGCGGCAAGCGGGTGGGGATTCTAGGCGGCGGGGCGTCTGCCTTCGACAATGCCAATTACGCGCTTCAGGAGGGCGCGGCTGAGGCCCAGGTCTTCGTCCGCCGGACGCAGCTGCCGGGGGTGAATCCGATCCGCCAGATGGAGGGCTCGGGAATGATTGAGCGGTTCCATACCCTGGCGGATGCGGACAAATATACAGTCATCTCGCATTTCTTCCAGTATAATCAGCCGCCGACGGGCGATACCTTCCGCCGGGCAGCGGCATGGCCCGGCTTCCGGCTGCATCTCGGCTCGCCGTGGCTGAAGGTGGAGGCTGCGGGGGAGCAGGCGGTGGTGACTACACCTGCCGGTGAGTTCAGCTTCGACTATCTGATCATCAGCACGGGCCTGCTCAGCGATCCTGCCCTGCGGCCGGAGCTGCGGCAGGTGGAGCCTCATATTGCCCGCTGGAGCGACCGGTACACAGCGCCTGCGGGAGCGGCGAATCCGCTGCTGGATGCACACCCTTACCTTAGTCCAGGCTTTGCCCTTCAGAGCCGGGATGAAGCAGGCCGCAAGCTGCTGCATGGCTTATTCGTGTTCAACTATTCCGCGCTGGCCAGCTGCGGGTTATCGGCATCGGCCATCTCGGGACTGCGCAATGCGATTCCGAGACTGGTCAGCGGCGTGGCAGACCAACTGTTCCTGGATGACCGGGAGCAGATCCTGCAGGCTTATTATGATTACGATGAGATTGAATTTACAGGCCAGTAAGACGGCCGGAAGAGGCTGTACCTGAGGCGGGCAATGACCTCTGGTGCAGCCTCTTGGCGTGCAGAGCGGATAGATTGGCCAGTGCCTGAGAGCTGACTGGCACCCGGGTCAGGCAGTAATCCTGGCGTACAACGCGAAGAACAGCGCCAGCTCGCCCATAATCAGGACATTCGGTACATGGACTAGAAGATCCAGCACATAGAAGCAGGCCAGAATGGCGGTCAGCCCTGCCAGCGGCTTCATTCCCAGCCGATGCTGCTTATGCCTGTAGACCTGGAAGACCAGTGCCGTGGAAGCGAAGTAGAGCAGTGCGGAGCCGAACAACAGGTTCAGCATCGGTCCATAATGTAGCTGATCCAGGAAAAGCAGCTGGATGGACGCAGCAAGCATACATAGCGACAGATAGATGAACAGATGCCCGTAGATAATCGTCTGTCCGGCAGTCTGGATGTGCATATCGACCTTCTTCTCCAGGTTGTCATAATACTGCCACCATATGGCGATGATCAGTACAAAGGTGAGCGCAGCGAAGCCGACAGATTGTCCGGTCCAGCTGCTGGATTGCAGTACGGCGAGAATGCTGACCACGGATTCGCCGAGCAGGATCAAGGCGAACAGGGAGAAGCGCTCCAGCAGATGATGGGTATTGGCGGGCGTCTTCACCAGAATCCTCCGTCCCGTCAGCGGGAGAATAATGTCTAGTATAATCCCGGCGTACAGTACCGCATACCGCAGCCAAGAATCGAAGAACAGGGAGCAGGCCGAAATCGTAAGTCCAATCCAGAAGCGTGATCCCAGATAACGGGCGGTGCTCCGCAGATGTCCGCTTTCTCTGGAATGGCTGTAATGATACTGGACCGCAGTCATGATCCGGAGTCCGAGGTAGCCAATCAGAAACGGCAGATAGTTGGCATCGAAATCTACCGACAGGCTGGCTGTCATAATCAATACGAAGAACAACTGGATAATCAGAAAAATCCGGTGCATCACCGTATCCTGACCATAGCGGTTAACGAAGAGCGTCTGGCCGACCCAGGCCCACCAGATCGGAATGAAGATCAGTATGAATTTGCCCTGTGTCTCAAAGGACAGGGTCTCGTGTTCTACATGCAGCAGCACATGGCTGGCTTTGGGGACCGCAGCGACAAACAGCAGATCGTAGAAGAGCTCCAGCCAGGTTACCTTTTTGATGATCATTGCGTTAGTCCCCTTTGCCGTTTGTTGTCCGGAGCTGTCCGGTTTACAAGTATAATAATGGCTCTCCACAGAAGAAGGCAAGAATATCTGTGACAATTGGAGAGGTTGCCTTGGCGGGAATTGACCTGACGGACACACTCATTGATAATAAAGAGGTTCATATTCTTGAGAGAATGGGAGTAGAAGCATGTCATATCGCAATATGGAAGAATGTATTATTGACCTGGAGAAGCACGGGCATTTAATTCGCATACATGAAGAGGTAGACCCGCATCTGGAGATGGCGGCGATACATATGAAGGTCTATGAGGCGGGCGGTCCCGCTCTGCTGTTCGAGAAGGTCCGGGGCTCGAAGTACCGTGCCGTCTCGAATCTGTTCGGAACGATTGAGCGAAGCAAGTTCATCTTCCGCGACACGTGGGAATCGTCACAGGCGGTCATCGCCCTGCGCAGCAATCCCATGAAGGCGCTCAAGCAGCCTTTGCGGTATATCGGGACAGGCCTTGCCGCCCGTAAAGCGCTGCCGATCAAGAAGGGCAGCGGTGTACCGGCCGGGTTCGAGGAGATTAGGATCTCCGATCTTCCGCAGATTAAGCACTGGCAGGGCGACGGAGGGGCGTTCGTCACGCTTCCGCAGGTGTATTCCGAGGACCCCGATAAGCCGGGTATCATGAACTCCAATCTGGGGATGTACCGTATTCAGCTTAGCGGCAACGAATATGAGCTGAATAAGGAAGTAGGCGTCCATTACCAGATTCACCGCGGGATCGGCATTCATCAGGCCCACGCGAACCGGCGCGGCGAGCCGCTGAAGGTTAGCTGCTTCATCGGCGGCCCGCCTGCGCATACGCTCTCGGCGGTGATGCCGCTGCCGGAGGGCTTAAGTGAAATGACCTTTGCTGGGCTGCTCTCGGGGCGTCATTTCCGCTACAGCTATGTAGACGGCTTCTGCGTCAGCAGCGATGCCGACTTCGTCATTACCGGAGAGATTCATCCCGGGGAGACGAAGCCGGAGGGGCCGTTCGGCGATCATCTGGGCTATTATAGCCTGACTCACCCGTTTCCGGTGATGAGAGTACACAAGGTTTACGCCAAAAAAGGGGCCATCTTCCCCTTCACGGTGGTCGGCCGTCCGCCGCAGGAGGACACTGCCTTCGGAGAGCTCATCCATGAGCTGACCGGCGGGGCGATCCGCTCGGAGATTCCCGGCGTGAAGGAGGTACATGCGATAGATGCTGCGGGAGTGCACCCGCTGCTGTTCGCGATCGGCAGTGAGCGGTATACCCCGTATCAGCAGCTGAAGCAGCCTGCAGAGCTGCTGACGATCAGCAACCGGATTCTCGGAACCGGACAGCTCAGTCTGGCGAAATACCTGTTCATCACGGCAGAAGAGGACAAGCCGGTCAGCACGCATGATATCGCCGGATTCCTGACCTACATTCTGGAGCGGATCAATCTGCGCCGCGATATTCACTTCCAGACGAATACAACGATTGATACGCTGGATTATTCCGGTACGGGGATCAACAGCGGAAGCAAGGTGGTCTTCGCAGCCGTAGGAGAGCAGAAGCGGAGCTTGTGCACGGAGGTACCTGAGGTTCTTCAGCGGGTGGAGCAGGGCTGGGGTCCGGCGGCCATGATTATGCCGGGGATTGCCGCCATGCAGGGGAAGCCGTTCCGGGATTACGCCTCGGCGGCAGAGGAGATCTCCGGCCTGAGCGCTGCTATTGCAGCGCAGGGGGCGCTTGATTCCTGCCCGATGATTATTCTGTGCGATGACAGCAGCTTCATGTCGGATTCGCTGAACAACTTCCTGTGGGCGACCTTCACCCGCAGCAATCCTTCCCATGACATCCATGGGGTGAACAGCACGGTGGAGTATAAGCACTGGGCCTGTGATAATGTGATCATCGATGCCCGGGTGAAGCCGCATCAAGCGCCGCCGTTAATTCCTGACCCCGAGGTGCAGCGGAGGATTGAGCGGGTATTTAGTGAAGGAGCAAGCTTGGGTGGACTGCAGAGCCGTAAGGGGTGAAGCAGCACTTCTATAACCGCTGAAAAGAGGGGTTGTATGGCTGAGCTATTCGGGGTGCTTTTCGAAGTTATGCTGGAGCTCGTATTGGGCCGTAAGGACCGCAAGCGGAGGAGAGAACGAAGAAGACAGAGAAGAATAGAGCGGAGAATGAAAAGGCAGGGGCGTTTGTAGACGCCCTGTCTTTCATTTGGTGGCTGTTGGATGTTAGACGCATAAACGTCATTTATGATAATAATGACGTTTATGCGTTTTTTATCGTGGCGGAAAATGTATGCGAAAACAAACATGTCTTTCAAGGCACAACTCCAGCATAAAAATGAGCAGCACGGAGGTGTGCAGACCAAATGTAATCGAAAAACCGATCACAATACGCAACGTGGAGGCGAGCGCACCAAATGTAATCGAAAAACCGACCACAATGCGCAGCGTGGAGGCGAGCGGACCAAATGTAATCGAAAAACCGATCACAATACGCAGCACGGAGGTGTGCGGACCAAATGTAATCGAAAAACCGACCACAATTGGACTGGAGGTGCCGCGTAGGTGGTGCGTTTATCGCAAGAGACGTATTTTCACAGAAAAACCGAGTGCAATCGAATGTGAAAGTGCAGTTCCTCAGTTCTGACTGCCGGGCCATGTGTAGGTCTTGATGATATCCTGGCTGCCGTCCATTCTGTGAAGCTTGAAGGTGAAGACATTGTCAGTACGTCCGGTGAAGTAGATATAGTCTCCCGGGAACATGAAATCGGGCTGCTCTACCTCGCGCTGGCGCTCTGCACTGAGTAGCTGCTTGTATAACAAAGTCTGCTCACCGGTAGCACGGTCAACTAGGGTCAGGAAGGCGGTGTCTGTAGGGCGGACCAGCAGAACATCCGGGTAGACGGCTTCGACGTTGTAGTAGACATCCTGGGCAACGGTGGTGCCCAGCAGTTTCGGTAGATTTACGGTCTCGCTGACCGCTCCGGTTCCATCCTCAATGAGCCTTAGTGTGCGGCCGTCGTTGAAAATCAGCTTGCCGTCAGCCCAGACCGGGGCTGTGCCGAAGGAGGTATGGATATTCGTATGCCCCTGGCGGATCACACTGTTGTTCTTCACTAGATAGGTGTAATACCCTGCATGTACATGGGGCTCGCCATACGAATTCACGACTTGAAGCAGAGTCAGACCGGCAGGTGTGCGCTCGAAGGTGAAATCCACTACATCCAGCCCTCTGCCGAGAACAGCCAGCTTATGTCTGGTGTTCTGCTTCGTGGTCAAATACAGCTCGCCGCTGTCCAGCGACAGGGAGTACACTCCGCCGTCGAACACTTCCGAATAACCGCGGTACATATGCAGACCATTGGCCCGTATCGTATTCGTGGCGGCATCCCATCTTACGGGCCCGCCTTCAAGAGCCGCTACCACAAACTTGACGGGTACATACAGTTGCTTATCCGCCATATAAGGTGTGCCTCCAAGGGAGACCTTCTTCCCGTCCAGTACGCCGGTGGATTGACCAAGCTTCATGCTGAAGCTTTTGTTCCACCCGCTGAAGGTAGCGGTTTTGTCTGCATTACTCCACTTGCCCTCAAGACCCATGATTGTGACCAGGTTAGCCGGCATATAAGAGACTCCGTTCTTGATCTGTGCGGTGCCTCCGGCCATGCCTGATATCCCGCTTCCGTTGCTGTAGGTTAATTGAAGTTGTACCTTCGGGGCGGGCTTGGCCGAAGCCGGAACGGCTTCAGCCCCTCCGGCCAGAGCCAGTGCAAGTGCGGGGAGGAGTAATAACCTCCGGTTGATCTTCATGTTCGTCATCCTTTCTGCGGGCGCGGCCGCTGCTGGATCAGCCGTCCCCCGTCCCGTGACCCATAGGCTGAACCTGGGATTGTACGGTAGTCTCTCTTACAGATTCATAACCCCCCAGGGGGTGAACAGCTATAACGGCCAAGCTACATGACACTAGAAGCATAATCATTTTTCTTATCATTGGATTCTTGCACCTCTCCAATCAGAAGTCTGTATTGCTCTGTCTGTTCCTCAGTGGCTTGATGCCGGAATTGTTCAAACAGATTCACACATTTAATGATTATGCTATCACTCTTTATTTTAGCAGAAGATTCCAGACTTTGGAGCAGGAAGCCCATTCCTTCGGGGCGGTGATTGCGTAAATAATAGTTGGCTAATTCCGCGAGAAAGGTAGAGTACTGGTCGGCCAGGATCTGCTGGTTGTGAAGCTCCCCGAAGTCCTTCAGGTTGGTCCGGTAAGGGATATAGGAAGGGAACTGTTCAAGCACCTCATCGACATTCCAGGAGAAGCGGTTGGCTGAGATCATAATATGGTACAGGGCAACGAAAATCTCACTGGCTTGCGGAGCAATATAGGCCACATATTCAGGCAGCGCTCCATGATCACCGGACATCATCCGGTAGAGAAGGGTGTTGGCCGTGCCCCACTCCTGGAATTGGTCCAGGATGCGCCGGGTGTCTTCCCCTTTTTCACGTATCCAGCTCCTATCCATATATAGAGCTACGTATTTCAGCGCCGATTCATAGTCCCGGAATTCTTCGCACACGCTTGCCCGCATCAGATGCGAATACAGCGCATAGAAGAATACCGGCTTCTCCGGGCTTTTATCCTGGCGGTCCCTGCGCTGCGATCGGTGCAGATGGTGGTAGCTGAGCATGGCAAGGCGGTGCATCTCCTGGGCCAGGGCATCCACCTTGTCCCACTTGTGCAGCGAGTAATAGACATGCATCAGAGCTTTCAGTCCATCGAGCTGATCCGGCACCTCAAGCCGTTCAATATAACATTCGAACAAAAGAGCAGCCTGGAGGTTGAGTGTCTGGCTGTCTCCGAGGGTAATGCGGAACAAACGGTACTGGCAGAGGGCCAGCCGCTCGGAATGCTGATACTTCTCGCTTGCGCTGATATTCTTGTAGAGCACGGCCGCCGCTTGCCAGTGATGCTCCTGGAACAGGTCCTCGGCCACTTCAAAAAGCATCGGAGCGTAGGTTAGGTTGTCCAGCAGATTTTTGACTACAAGCTCAATACAGTCCAGCCGCCCCAGCTCCGCTGAATTCAGGATGAAGGGGCGCAGCCGCCGCCAGGTTGGTGCCGAATATAAGAAGCACTCATCGACATACATGCTATAGAAATGATCCTCCGGCAATGACATGCCCCGGGTAATCAATTTCAGGTGGTTCATGGCAATCGGCTGCTGGCCGCTAAGGATACGGCTTAAGGTGCCGGAATTAACGCCGGACAGAATGGAGAACTGGTTGATGGACAACTGCTGGGAATAGAGATAAGCCTCAAGATGACTGCGAATCGTTGTGAGAGGCTTCAAGGGATCACCGCCTGACTGAATTCCATATTTTGGATTATTGTATATGTGTATAATATAAGTCATTATTCCAATGGTCAATAGAGTGATGGGGAGAAACCGTGAACAATGGAAAAAAGCATTCCCATAGTCCCAGGAACGCTTAGTCTTCATAGGGGGCAGACAGCGGATCAGGCGGTATAAATCCCTGCTTCATTCTTGATCCTGCGGTGCTCGATGACTTCTTCATAATCTTTAATCAGTCTGTCAAAAATCTGCTCCCAGGAGCGTTGGAGGGCTTGGCGCCGCCCTTCGCGGCCCATTGCGCTCAACAGCAGGGGCCTGGCGGCGGCGGTGCAGATCTGCTCTGCCATGGCTGCCGGGCTGCGCGGCTCGAACAGCATGCCGGTGACACTGGGTGCGATCAGCTCCCGCGTTCCGCCTGCATCTGCGGCGATCACGGGAAGCCCCGACGCCATGGCTTCAAGCACGACGTTGCCGAAGGTCTCCGTGCAGGAGGGGAAGACGAACAGATCGGCGGAGGCGTACAGCTCTGCCAGCTCTTCGCCGTGTCTGGCACCGGTGAAGGTGACATTCTCCTGTGCCTGCGATTTAAGCTCAGGCAGCAGCGGGCCATCGCCGGTAATCACCAGCTGAACCTGCGAACGCACGGACTCCGGCAGGAGCTGCGTAGCCTGAAGGAGGGTGGTGAGATCTTTTTCCGGGGCAATCCGTCCGACATAGAGCATCATCAGCGCTGCTCCCTTGCCGTAACGTTCCCTGGTCTCTTCGCTTCTTCTCTCCGGCGAGTAGAGGGTACAGTCCACGCCTCTGGACCACAGACGCAGCCGGGTGAAGCCCTCCATGCGCAAGCTGGTTAGGGTCTCGCGGGAAGGGGCCAGGACGGCATCGCAGGAACGGTGATACCACTTCATGTATTTCCAGTAGAGCGGGAGGATTCTTCTCATTTTGTAATATTCGAGGTAACGGTCGAAGTGGGTGTGATAGGAGGCGACATGGGGGATTTGCTGCTTGCGGGCATACCGGAGGCCGGTTAAGCCGATATTGAAAGGGGTGGCGAGATGGAGCAGGTCAGGGGCGAACGCAGTCAGTTCACTCTGTATGGAGGACATGCCGGGCAGGGCCAGCCTGCACTCGGGATACAGGAAAAAGGGGATGCTGGCCACGGGTCTGACAGGATCGGGGTAGCTGCTCTCCGGGGCGGATTTTGGCGTGAACAGCAGATGATCGATTCCCCGGCGGTGCAGGTGGCCGGTCAGCCGGCCGAGTGTACGGGCAACCCCATTGGTCTGCGGAAGAAAGGTATCCGTGAATAGAGCCAGACGCATCGGTATCCCTCCCAGTAATCTTGTTGCCTTGATCTTAACAACCAACTATTACTTGGAGATCAACCGCAGGTTAAACATCTTGCATGAAGAGGGGGATTTACAGGGAGGGTCGGAGGGAAGCCGGGAGGACAAGGGAGGACAAGGGAAGACAAGGGAGGACAAGGGAGGACAAGGGAAGACCAAGGGGGACTAGGGAGGACTAGGGAAGACCAGGAAGGACTTGGACAATAAGGTTAAGGGAGGAGCGGAACGGGTATACATGAGGTATCAGGAATGAAGGAGGTATATGGATATGAGCAAAGATCTGCCGCCGGAGGTTCCGCCGAAGGTTGTCCCTGATGTGAAGCCGGATATCCTCCCGGAGCCGGTAGTAATCCCGCCGGAGATTGTGCCGGAGAAGCATCCCGAAATCGTGCCGCCAGAGCAGCCCGAGATTATCCCGCCGGCCCCGCCGGAGATTCTTCCGAATGATCCGCTGTAAGCTGGAATGCTGTCTGACAGCAGACTAAAGACTGACTGACAGAAGAATAGTGGATAGATTATGCTAAGCGCCCGGGGAACCGGGCGTTTTGCGATTATATAGGAAACTAAAGTTTCCTACTGTAGAAAAGGTATGTGTACATTTGTGAATATGAGTTCTTGGAATGATTCGTAAAATGACCTTGATGCTGAATGTGACTGAGGGCTGAATGTATGTGAAAAACAGTACACAATGTGTTCACAAGCAGGCATATGGACCAAATGTATGTGGAAAACAGTATACATTGTGTTCGCAAGCAGGCATATAGACCAGATGTATGTGAAAAACAGTATACATTGTGTTCGCAAGCAGGCATATGACCAAATGTATGTGAAAAACAGTATACATTGTGTTCGCACGAAGGTAATCTTATTCGTCCGTAGGATGATTTTGCTGTGTGCTCTGTTCCGCGTAAAGTACCTGGGCAGGTATCGGAGCTAGAGCCAAAATCCACTTGTTACCTGATATTCTTGAGAAACTGGCGAAATAAGATACGTTTTTCCAATTGTTAGTGGCAGGCACCTGTTTCCTGAGGTGGAGAAGAGCGTGGCAGTAATATGGACGGGTCAGGTGTTTGTTAAGCAGCTGGCTTCCTGTTCCAGGTTGGCGGTGCCCGGTGACCGGTTCCCGATCCTGGTTGACAGTTCCCGATGCCCGGCTCCCTGTTCCAGGTTGGCGGTTCCCCGTTCCACCGTACCCGCTCTCCAATCTCCGCTCTACCCTCAACTGCCCGGGAGACTTGTCCAGATCGGTTCGGCGTATTGGTTCTGCAGATTCATGCTGCAATCCTTGCCGGTATCGTAGGAGCGGTTGCCCAGCACCTGTGCGAATTGCTCCTGCTTGCGCCTTACTGCAGCGGGTTCCTTGCACTCCAGCCAATCGGCAAGCGCTCCGAGCACCGTCCGGCCTTCCGCAAGAGCCGCCTCCCATAGCTCCCACACCGATTCTGTGCGGACCTCGGAATAGAGTGCGGGATGCCGCCATTCGGAGTGCCGCTCATTTAGATAATCCAGCTGCTCCTCACGCGCGGTAAGCTTGCGGGAGAACAGCAGGCGGGTCCGTCCCCAGGTGATGGCCTTCTTCCAGCCCTTCGGGTCATACAGGCAGCGCTGGGCCAGCACCATATCGCGGTAAGAGGTCTGCCAGATCTCTTCAGGCAACCGGGACATCGCCTCCGGGTAATGCTTAAGGGCCGTAGTGTGAAGGATGCGGTGAACCGGACCGGGCAGGCGGGAGCCGGCGTCAATCAGAGACCAGGCCGGGTTCTCCCACGTGTTGAGCTTCCGCCGCCGGTTCATGAACAACGTGTCCAGATCAATCTCGAACCGCTGATGATCGCGGTATTGATAGCCCGCCTTCCAGTTAATATAGGGATGGAGATTGCGGTCCAGCAGATGATGGGTGAGGAAGCCGAGGAAGTAGAGCAGGGCCTGCTCCCCTTCAGCCCCGCTAAGGTTCCGCGCAGACTCCCAGAAGTCCATAAGAACAGGCCCGCAGCTTCGCGTATGCATCAGATCCCCGAGATGTAGCGCCCCGGCATCCTTGCTCCAGGGGAGAAAGCTGTGATACAGCAGAATATCCGGGCCCTGACAGCCAAGATGATAGAGAGGCTGCTGCTGCTCCAGCTGCTGAAGAAACGGAAGCCGATTACTGAATTCTCCGGCCAGCTGCCGCCCGTACTCGATATGCATCCAGATATTAGGCATGATCATTCCTCCTATCAGTTCATGTGTCAGCCGCAACTAAGGATATTCATATATTTTACCCCTTGTATGTAAGAAGAAAATCAGAAATTCCGCATAAAACAGCCTGCATTCTTTTACAATTCTGTGAATGAACTCAATTGAACCCATAGACCTGCATTTGGCCGGAAAATAACCCATCAAACAGCGGCAGTCAGGGACGGAATGTCCCGGCTGCCGCTGTTTGCTGGGTGCTCACACAAAACAAATCGTATTCAGTCCATGCTGATCAGGTCACGGAATACCCCGGGAAAAGAGTCAGGGACCGCAATCGCACCCACGGTCTTCTCATAGAAAGGGACGGCGTCCGCCACCCAGCCGATAATGGCATAGCCATAACCGCTCTGGTGCATCGCGGACAGGCATTCCAGCAGCAGGGCCTTCCCGATGCCCAGCCCCCGGTAATCCTCCAGCACCCCGGTGGGGCCGAAGAAGTTCTTCACTACAACCTCGTGACAGGCGAAGCCGATCACCTCGCCTTGCTTCACGGCAATATAGCAGTGGACGGGCAGGTGGGCGAAGGCTACCTCGCATTCATTCCGCCAGCTCTCCGTGAAATGGCGGCCGACAAAATCGACAATAGCCTGCTTATCTCCGGTCATCGCCCGTTTAATAACAATGCCTTGTCCCCGCAGACGCTCCAGCAGCGCCCCGTTGTCCGGCAGATCGTATAGCTTCACAAGCATATCAGGCATCAGCTATCCCCCGCTTTCTGTTCTATGATCTCAAGATCGGTAATCATGGCATGCAGGTCTGCTTCAAACAGCTCCGGCCGGTAGAAACGGGAGCGGATGAATAGCTCCGCCATCTGCGGCACAAGCAGCTCGGCAAGCACGCTCTGCATTCTTAGCTTGGCCCGCCGGAGATCCCCGTATCCGCTCCGGTATTTGTCCCGGAGGAAGGTCAGCACTTCCTCGCTCCCCGGTGACATCGCTCCCCGGAAGAGGAAGGTATGCAGCGGGGAGCGGCGCTGCGCCGGGATCTCATACTGGATCATGGCGTCGATCAGCTCGGCGGTCAGGCGGTTCTTCCTCACCTCCGGCAGGAGCTGCGGAATCAGCGCGTAATAATCGGTTACCGCATAATCCGCCCATTCTTCCCCGCTGAGCCGGTCCGCAGGCAGGCCGTGGAACTGGTGCAGGAACCGTGTCAGGAAGGTTCCGGTCTCTGCTCCGACGTTCCAGCTCTGCTCCGCAGCGAAGAAAGCCGGATAACGCGAGGTCTCGAACAAGCCGTAGGGGCTGCCTAACGAGAACGGGCAACCCCAGTTCGTATGAATAATGCCCTCCAGCTGCTCGGAGCGGGCGAGCTGAATCCAGTCCTGCACATTCTTGACCCGGTTATGGATGACCGGATAATTCTGGTCGCCGTTATCATCCCAGCAGCGGACGGACGAAGCGCCAAGGGTCTGAATGCCCGCATCCCGCAGCTTATGGAGAATCAGCCGGGCATCGGCCTTCATCCGGTGTCCGCCATAGATCCAGACAACGACTATAATGCGTTTGTCCAGCGCCGCAATCTCTTCCGCAGTCGCATGCATGATCATATCATGCCAGATCATCGGCTGCTTGCCAAGGCTGACCGTCTTCTCCGCCAGCTGATTGACGAAGCGGATGAACGAAGCCTCCGGGGTAAGCCCGGACCGCTTGCAGTCTTCACAGGTGCCCAGGGTCCAGACCTCATCACAGCCCAGATGAAGATATTCGCTGTGCGGATGAAGGGCGGCCACTTCCTCCAGAATGCCGGCCATCATCTCGAAGGAGCCTGCGCGGTGCGGGCATAGCTCCGAGACCGTCTCCGGGATCTCGCGCAGACCGATATAAGCCGGATGCTTCAGGATATATTCCAGATGGCCGAAGGACTGCTGCTTCGGAATCACGGTGACGAAGTGGTCATGTGCGGTCTTGAGCAGCCGCTGGTGTTCTTCTTCAGTGAGGGCAAGCTCAGGATGCCGCAGGAAATCCAGCTTACGGAAGGGCAGCTTGTCTTCATATTCAATGACCAGCGTATTGATCTTATAATCGGCCATCTCCGCGATATACTCCAGGATATGCTCATAGGTCGGATAGACCGTGCGCAGATCGAGATAATCGCTGCGCAGCTTCAGCTCCGCCCAGTCGGCAACCGTAAGTGCAGGCACAGTGCCTTCGCCGGAGGTTATCAGCTGCTCCAGCGTCTTAATGCCGTAGAACAGGCCGGAAGCACTTAGCGCATACAGCTCCATCCGGTCCGTGTCTGTAATGAGAACGTAACCGTCATGCTTGCCTTCTACCCGCCGGGCCATCAGCGGGTTGAGCGGGGTACCCTCCGTGACCAGAGAGAATACACCGCTGCCGTCATGCGTAGTACACACCGTCACCTCTGTGAATATCCTTTGCGCTGCCGCAAGCAACCGGACATCCTTCATGGGGAGCTGAAGCTGCACCGTCCAGCCGCTAATACCGCTGACCGGCTCCGGTCCCCGGCTCTGCACCACCTGAGGCTCTGGAATCAGCTGAAGGTTCATAGCCAGCGGACCCGGCCCTTGAAGCGTTCAATGAAGCGGTTGTTCCACTCATCCCCGCCGGGAGCATTGCCGCTGCGCCAGACCGGCACCTCGATCCCTTTGGCCCCGAGACAGGCCGCTGTAGTCATCATCAGGGAATTGAGCAGAAAAGCGTTGGCGAAGGTTGAGGTCGAACCCATCTTCGGTTCAATTCCGTCAATATGCAGCGCAGCGTCACCGGGCTTCACCTTGCTGTCCAGGACATAGTCGCACAGCTCATACAGATTCTGCCCTGAGGGGTGGCGGGCAATATGATCCTTAGGCGTAGCTTCAGCATGGCCGACCGAAGTAACGGCAATCGTTGTGACTCCCCGGCGACGGGCCTCTACAGCCGCATCAACACAGGCGGTGTTAATCCCGTAAGCATTGGCAAGAATCAGAATATCGCCCTCGCCCAGCCGGTTGTCTTCAATAACAAGTGTTCCGTAGCCGGGAGTGCGTTCAACGGCCATCGAGCGCAGAGCGCCGTTCGAGATCATCGTGCCTTCATCTAATATGGCGCTGATATGCATCAGGCCGCCGGCGCGGAAGAAGACTTCAGTCGCATTCATATTGGAATGGCCGCCCGGGCCGTAGAGGTAGACCAGCTTGTCCTGTGCGATATGATCCGCAAGCAGCTCTGCCACCTGCTGCAGCTTGTCCTGCGGTTCGTTCCGGATCTCATTCAGCAGCTCAACAATAGTATCCATATAAGCGGACATAATATCTGGCTTGGCGTTCATCTGGATTCCTCCTAAAAGTTTATAAGTACAAGCCCGTGTGTGCTTGCCTAGAAGATAACAAAGCGGGCAAACCAAGTAAATCAACTATTTTGCGCAAATCTGCACCGTTTTTGACCGATTTGCAACAGCAGTTACCAGATGTCCGGGGAACGCTGATCATCCGCAGCGGCAGGTAAAAATTTTTCTGAACGGGTCAGGATCGTAGCTTATGTAAAATTCTTTGCTTTTCTATAATGAGAGATAAGATCACGCAAGAGGGGGGACAGAGCCTTTGAAGACGTCAGTTACCTTACCGCAGTCCCATCAGACACCAACCGCCGGCAGCAGAAAAAGAAAACGGATAGAAGCGGGGATGGGCTACTTTTTCGTCGGACCCATGCTACTGGGGGTGCTGGTATTTACACTTATTCCGATGATATTCTCCTTCATGCTCAGCTTCACCAAATGGTCATTCGTCACCGGGTTTGATAAGATCCGCTGGAGCGGCCTCGATAATTTCCGCCAGCTGTTCCAGGATGAGGTGTTCCTGAAGTCGCTGGGCAATAACTTCATTATGCTGCTGGCGGTGCCGGTAGGGATGGCCATAGCGCTGATCCTCGGGGTAATTATCACGAGTCATGTATATGCGCCGGGTGCCTTCAAGGTCATCTACTTCATGCCCCAGATCTCCAGTGTAGTTGCTGTGGCGGTAGTGTGGCAGGTACTCTTCCATCCTTCGTACGGTCCGGTCAACGGATTCCTGTCGGCGATCGGGGTGGACAATCCGCCCAAATGGCTGGCCGATCCCACGTATGCGCTTCCATCGGTCATGCTGCTGATGATCTGGATTGACCTTGGGGTCTCGCTGATTATCTACATTGCCGGGATCAAGAATATCCCTGCCGACCTGTATGAAGCGGCGACGATTGACGGCGCGTCCAAGCTCGCCCAGTTCCGCTCCATTACCTTTCCGCTGCTGACGCCGACGACCTTTTTCCTGCTGGTGACCGGGATTATCGGCAATTTCAAATCCTTCGCCCTGGTCAAGGTGCTGACGGACGGCGGACCGGCTAACTCCACTTCTGTCGTAGTGTACGATATGTACCAGACCGCATTTGTCGATCTTCAGACCGGTTATGCTTCATCCATGGTCATGATTCTGTTCGTCATCGTGCTTGCCATTACCGGCCTGCAGTGGCTGGGACAGCGTTATTGGGTCAATTACTAGATAAGGGAGGCACATACCTGTGAGAATAGGCAATCTGGACTGGGGAAAAGCCATCATCACCCTGATCATGGCACTGCTGGGCATTGTGTTTCTGCTCCCTTTTATATGGATGCTGTCCGCTTCGCTCAAGCCTGAGGCCGATGTGTTCAAATATCCGATCGAATGGATTCCGCAGACATGGAGGGCGGCGTTCAACTATCATTCCGTCTGGTTCGGCAAAGCCAACTTCACCCTGTATTACTGGAACTCGATTAAAGTCACAGCGCTCACGACACTTCTCTCTGTAGCGGTGTCCAGCATGGCGGCCTATGGCTTCACCAAGATCCGTTTTCCCGGCAGAAATGCACTTTTCGTACTGGTGCTGGCCACTTATATGATTCCTGCGGAAGCTACGCTGGTGCCGCTGTTCATTATCTTCCGCTCCACCGGCCTGTACGATACACATCTGGGCCTGATCCTGCTTGGCGGGTTCAGCGTGCTGGGCACCTTTCTGCTCCGCCAGTTTTTTGCCTCACTCTCGAATGAGTATATCGAATCGGCGCAGATCGACGGCGCGGGACATATCCGTATCTTCCTGTCGATTCTGTTCCCGCTGGTCCGTCCCGCCATTGCCACTTATGCCATTCTGCGGTTCATCTGGACCTGGAATGATTTTCAGACGCCGCTGGTCTTCCTGAACAGCAAGACACTTTATACGCTTCAATTGGGCATGAATGCTTTCGCTGACCGCAACGGCGCCTTCTATTCGCTCATCATGGCGGCTTCGGTCTCGGCGATTGTCCCGCTGCTGGTCGTGTTCATCCTCGGGCAGAAGCAGGTGATCGAAGGTATTTCCTTGGGGGGGGTGAAGGGGTGAGGGCTGGCAAGTTCCCGGAAGCTGCATAACCGGAAGACAGGCGGGCGGATAGGATGGTCAGGGAGTGCATGGAACTGTAGACCACATTAGAAGGGGTGTTAGTAATGAAAAAGAATGTGTTCGCTCTGGTATGGATCATCGTGCTTCTGGTAGCCCTGGCGGGCTGTGGCAATTCAAACAACACCAATGGTGCAACTCCCACTTCCGGCAGCACGGCTGCACCGGAGGCGGGGGAGAGTGCTGCACCTTCCGCAGAACCGGTAACGATCAAAGTCGCCAACTGGTCGCCTGCGGCGGATATGGAACCGATTCTGCAGGCGTACGAGGATTCCCATCCGGGAATTACACTGGAATACGTGGAGCTGGCTGACAACGGCGATTCGGTTGCCGGGATGAAGAAGCTGGATCTGCTCGTCGCATCCGGCGAGAACCTGGATGTGGTATTCATGCCGGGGGCAACTGACTATTCACAGCGTGCCGGACTCGGACTGCTGGCTCCGCTGAATGACCTGATCAGCAAGGAAGGCATTACGCTGACAGACGAGTATACGGTTGATCCGTCCGTTGACGGCAAGGTATATGCACTTCCGGATACGCTGGAGAATTATTTCGTCCTGCTGAACAAGGACAAGCTGGATGCGGCAGGCTTAGCCGTTCCCACCGATTGGAGCTGGGACGATTACCTTGATTACGCAGCCAAGCTGACCAGCGGCACCGGGCCGTCCAAGACCTTCGGTACGTATTTCCATACCTGGGCCATGTACTGGGAGCTGGCCGTCATCAACCAGGAGAAGGACAATAATCTGGTCAACAATGGTATCGTGAATATCGACAGTGCGGGGATCCGCCAGTCCCTGGAGCTGCGCAGCAAGGCAGAGGCATCGGGAGTAGCGGTGCCGTATGCCGACACCATCTCCCAGAAGCTTGCGTACCGCTCGGAGTTCTTCACCGGACATGCCGCGATGATCGTGACCGGCAACTGGATGATCGGCGAAGCAGGCGGGTCGGAAGAATTCCCGGCTACGTTCACCACCGCGTTCGCTCCGATGCCGTCCAATAGTGCCGGACAACCTGCGGGAGTCAGCATTGCCAACGGCAACTATGTAGGCATCCTGGAGAAGTCGGGACATCAGCAGGAAGCCTATGATTTCATCCGCTGGTACTCCACAGAGGGCGAGCAGATGCAGAATGTATATTCCGCGTGGAAGAAGCAGGATGTGGACAAGTTCATTGCCGGCGTCAAATCGGGTGCCATGAGCCCCGACAAGATTGACGAAGCCTCACTGGCCTATGTGATTAAGAATGCCAAGCCCGCACCGCTCAGCGTGCCGCCGACCTATCAAGGCGAGCTGGAAACAGCCTTTACCAAAGAAACCGAGCTGTACATCCTGAAACAGCAGGATCTGGAGACTACCATCAAGAAGGCGCAGGCTGAGCTGCAGAAGATAGTAGACGCCAATAAGTAAAAATTGGAAGCGCTGAACAGCCCTCTTTTACCGGAAATAATAGATTGAAATGAGCTGCTGGAGGCGGAAAGCTGATATGATAGAGGCATAGAAAACGATAGTCTGATTGTGAAGGAGGATTGCCATTGCTGCCTAGAGGATGGAGACTCGGTTTTCGCAATAAGCTGCTCGTCGCTTCTCTGCTCTGTCTGCTGCTTCCCGCCTCTATTACCTTGTATATCTCCAATTCCTACACCGAGCATATCCTCCGCTCCCAGGTGATTCAGAATGAACGCCGTTCGCTGGAGCAGGAGAGCCTATATATCTCTAACCTTCTCAGCAATATGGTGCTGGTGGCGAATTATATCCAGTTCGACCCCGGCATCACTCTTATTCTCAAAGAAAACTGGCAGCGCAGCAAGCTGCACGAGCCTGATACCGCCAAGCATATTCTCGATTTCAAAGAGGTGACGGACAAGCTGAACAGTGTCACCTCCATGATGGAAAAAACGTTCGTCACCGTTCTCACCTCAGATGGACAATATTATTCAAACTATGCTTACGCCAAGCTGGATGTCGGGGCACTGCTGAGGCAGCCCTGGATGGAACAAGCCCGCCGGCAGCCTGCCTTCGAGCTATATTGGGCGGGTGTGCTTGCTAACTATATCCCGACTGCTGCTCCGAGCAGCCCGCAGGTGCTGACCATTGCCAGGAATCTCAAGCTGTCCTCCAATTCAACCTATGCTACCTTGGTGATCAGTATTGGGGAGAGCCGGATCAGCCAGATTTTTAATGACAACGGGCAGGGACAGGAGACGCTGCTGATTGCGCCTGACGGAACCGTTCTTGCCGCCAAGGACAAGACCCGGCTGGGCCAGCCGTTCGCGCTTATGGATGCTGTGAAGCATTCAGAAGGTTCGGGGTTTATGGATTACCGGGGCGAGCAATATCTGCTGAGCAGCCTGGAGATTCCTTACGGGAATTACCGGATTGTCAGCCTGGCGCCATACCGTGAGGCCGTGAGCCAGATCAGTGCGACCCACCGCTGGAGCAGTGCCGTGCAGATCGTATCGGGCGCTTTTTTCCTGCTGATCCTGGTGTTGCTGGTAAGGCAGTTCACCAAGCCGGTGATCCGGCTGGATCAGGTGGCGGCGCGGGTGGACCGGGGAGAGCTGGGCATCCGCTCAGGCGTCCGCGGCTATGATGAGATCGGACGGCTGGGCAAGTCCTTCGACCATATGCTGGACCGGGTGGAACGGATGATTATCCAGATCAAGGTGGAGCAGGCGCAGAAGCGCAAGGCCGAGCTGGCAATGCTGCAATCGCAGATCAATCCCCATTTCCTGTTCAATATTCTGAATTCGATCCGCCTGCGCATCATGATGCGGGGCGATGAGGAGAATGCGGAGCTGCTGTTCTCGCTCTCCCGGCTGCTGCGGATGACCATTCAACAGCGGGATGAGTACACTACCCTGCATGATGAGCTGCATATTGTCAGGAGTTATGTGGAGCTGCTGAATTTCCGCCAGTCCGAGGAGGTGTCGCTGGATACCGATTGTACTTCGGAGAGCCTTGGCGTGAAGATCCCCCGCTTCCTGCTGCAGCCGGTCATCGAGAATGCCTACATTCATGGTCTGCATCAGGAGAGCGGACGTATTCTGATCCGGACCCGGACGCAGGATCACCGGCTGCTCATCGAGATTGAAGACAACGGGCAGGGGATGGATGAGGTAACCTTAAACCGCCTGCGTGCCGAGTTAAGCTCTGAATGGCAAGAGAAGGAAGCGATGCCGTCCAGCAGACTGGCCCATATCGGCATGTCCAATGTCTATGAGCGGCTGTATCTGACTTACGGTGTTGCCTTCCAGATCACGATTGACAGCCTGCCCGGACAAGGGACGACCTTCCGGTTCGTGCTGCCTGAAGAGATTCCGGATCAAGGCTATGAAAGGGAGCGTGGAAGCGATGTATAGCGTAATGCTGGTGGATGATGATCAGCCGGTACTGGACTTTCTCTCGGCAATGATTCCCTGGGACGAGCTTGGATTAACGCTGCATTCGGCCTGCAAGAATGGTCTGGTTGCCCTGGAGAAGGCACAGGCTGATATGCCCGATATTGTCATTACGGATATTGGCATGCCCTATATGGATGGTCTGGAGCTGATCCGCGAGCTGAAGCTGCGCAGCGAAGAGCTGCGTGTGGTGGTGCTGTCCTGCATGGATGACTTCACGTACGCCCAGCAGGCGGTGAAGCTGATGGTGAGCGACTATATTCTGAAGGAAATGATCAGCCGCGAACTGATTACCGGGCTGCTGCGGGAGCTGTGTGAGGACCTGCGCCGCAGGGATGCGGACAAAGCCCAGACGCTGAAGTGGAAAAGCATGGCCGAGCATCAGAAGGTGCTGCTGAAGCAAAGTGTGCTGCGGCGCATCGCTGCCCGCGAGCTGCCGGACAGCGAATGGCGGGCAGACGCCGCCGAGCTGGGAATTATGCCGGATCTCACGGCCCATGTAGCCGTGCTCTGCCGGATCAGCGGCAAAGCCGGGGAGAGCGAACCGGAGGAGCTTGCGCTAATGTCATGGGTGGAATCCGCCGCCGAAGCCGTGCGGCAGGAGGATACCACTGCTGTGTGCCTGCCCTACAGCGGCCGCGATTGTGTGCTGGTCTTCAGCGGCGGTATGGGCAATGGAGCGGACTCAGGCCATATCTCCATGCTGGGCAGGCTGCGTTCTGCCATTCAAGCGCTGCCGGGGGTTAAGGCTTCCTTTCAATATTTGTGTATACCGGCGGGCGGCGGGCATTTCCGGGAGGGTATTATTGATCTGCTTAGCCAAGGCCGCGAATATGCCTTCTATCTGAAGCCGGGAGAGCTGAACGGCCTGAAGACGCTCCCGCCGTTCACGGAGGAGGATCTGTTCCTCTATTATGCCGAAGCCTCGCAGGAGATCCGTGAGGCCTTCCTGGAGGAAGCGGCGGACAGGCTTGCGGCCTTGCTGTCGAAATGGATGAATACCATCCGTGCCAGACGTTATGCACCGCGACAGGTGAAAGAGTGGATGCTCAAGCTGCTCTACGATAACCAGATGCGGCTGATGGCCCGCCAGCAATACCAGTCCACCTTTTCCCTGGAGCTTCTGCATGATACCCTGACGGCCATTGATCATATCGATCACCTGGAGGAATGGTCTCAGCAGTTCTTCAGCGAACGGCTGCCGGTGATCCGGGAGATGTACCAGGAGACCCGCCGGGATGAGATCAAGAAGGTGAAGCAGTATGTAGACCGCCATCTGAACCGTAAAATCACGCTGGAGGAGGTGGCGGAATACACGCATTTGAATTCGAGCTATTTCAGCCGCCTGTTCAAAAAAGAAACCGGAATGAGCTTCATCCACTATGTCACCCATACCAAAATGGAGCAGGCCAAGGAATGGCTGGACCAGTCTCCGCAAAGTGTGGAGCAGGTAGCGGAGCAGCTCGGATATGAGAATAAAAGCTATTTCACGAAGCTCTTCAAGCTGCATACAGGCACTACGCCCGGAGAGTTCCGGGGGGAGGAAGGCAGCCGGTCTGCACAGACATCAGGCACAAGGAGGCACTACCCATGCTGAACATCAAACCGATTCATACAGAACTGTCAGGTGCTATGCTTGTCCGTGTATACAAGAACCGCTCACAGCTCGGAGCTGCTGCCGGGCGTGAGGCAGCGGCGGCCATCCGGGCGCTGCTGGCCTCCAAGGCACAGGTGCGGATCGTGTTCGCCGCTGCACCCTCCCAGAATGAATTTCTTGCGGAGCTTGCCGCTGCGCCGGATTTGGACTGGAGCCGGATTACTGCGTTCCATATGGATGAATATATCGGCCTGCCGGCAGGCTCGCCGCAGAGCTTCGGCAGCTTCCTCAGGGAGGCGCTGTTCGGCAAGGTCTTGCCGGGAACGGTCCATTATCTGAACCCTGCCGCCAGCCCGGAAGCCGAATGCAAGCGTTACGGACGGCTGCTGGCGGAAGCGCCGATCGATATCGTCTGCCTCGGCATCGGGGAGAATGGTCACTTGGCCTTCAATGATCCGCCGGTGGCAGATTTCAATGACCCGCTTCCTGTGAAGCTGGTGGTACTGGATGAGGTCTGCCGGAACCAGCAGGTGAATGACGGGTGCTTCCCCAGCCTGGCGGAAGTGCCGCAGCAGGCCTTGACGTTGACGATTCCGGTCCTGCTGTCCGCGCAATGGCTGTTCTGCATGGTGCCGGGCGCTTCCAAGCGCGGCGCGGTTACCCGCACGCTGCATGAATCTGTCTCTACGGCATGTCCGTCCACGATCTTGCGCGAGCACGGGGATTGCCGGATGTTCGTGGACACCGACTCCTTCGGGGCGGTCCTCTCATGAACATTGACGCGCTGCATTACCGGACAGGCGAACCGGTCCGCATTACGCTGCAGGAGGGCTTCATTGCTGCAATTGAATCTCTTGATACGGAGCTGACGCTGGAGGAACGGGCGGAGCTGTCTATGGTTGCGCCTGGCCTGGTCGATCTGCAGATCAACGGCTATGGCGGATATGATTTCAATCATCCGGCATTGGGTGCAGAGGATGTCAAGAAGGCGGTCCGCGCGGTGTGGCGGGAGGGGATAACGGCCTTCTACCCGACTGTAATTACCGGCGCCCCGTATACTATTCTCGGAGCGATGCGGGCGATTGCCCGGGCCTGTGACGAGGATGAGGCCAGCGCGGCGACGATCAAGGGCATCCATCTGGAAGGCCCGTTCCTCTCGCCGGAGGACGGGCCGCGCGGGGCACATGCGCTGGAGCATATCCGTCCGCCGGATACGGCCTTGTTCGACCAGTGGCAGGAGGCTTCGGGCGGACGAATCTCCATTGTGACGCTGTCCCCCGAATGGGAGGGGAGCGCGGAATTCATCCGCCACTGCGTACGGCAGGGAGTGACGGTCTCCATCGGGCATACGTCAGCGGATACCGCGCAGATTGCCGGGGCGGTTGCCGCCGGAGCGCGGCTGTCCACGCATCTGGGCAATGGTGCCCATGCTATGCTGCCGCGCCATCCGAACTACCTGTGGACCCAGCTCGCCGAAGAGGCGCTGTGGTGCACCTTGATCGCCGACGGCTTCCACCTCCCGGATGAGGTGCTGAAGGTGGCGATGAAGGTCAAGGGCCGGCGGGCACTGCTGGTCAGCGATGCCGTTGCCCTCGCCGGGCTTGCGCCCGGCAGCTACGACACGCCGGTCGGCGGCCGTGTCGTGCTGACCCCGGCGGGCCGGCTGCATCTCGCCGGCGAGCCCGGGCTGCTGGCGGGCTCGGCGCAGATGCTGCTGCGCCACATCGCGCGCCTCAGCGCCGCGGGCCTGGCCAGCCTGCCGGACGCCTGGGACATGGCGTCCGTGCATCCGGCAGGCTTCATGGCCCTGCCGGCGGCCGCGGGCCTGGCCCCAGGAGCGCCGGCGGATCTTGCGCTGATCCGCCGCTCGGGCACCGGCGCGGCCGGGCTTGCGCTGACGGCGCTGTGCCAGGCCGGCGGCTGGGTCTACCGCCGGGACTGAGTGAGCGGCGGCGGTAAGGTGTGGGCAGGTCCCCGGTTAAGGGGGCCTGTTATGGTTTTTTTATGCCTTTAGCCAGTTGAGTGCGTGAAACATGCGAAATCAGGACCACCCGTCCAACGGATGGTCCTGATTTGGAAGTGAATCGCTTAACTTGAGCGATTACAGGCGGAGGGAGCGGCATGGGCAGGGCATGGGGATGGCTGTTGCGCCAGCGTCTGCTCCACGCCAGTAACATTAACAGTAAATGTGTTCTGTTTTCCGCACACATTTGCCCCGATCGCCTTCGGGCAGCGAGAATGTATGCTGTTTTTCACATACATTCGGGCCATGCGCCTGCGTGCCACCACAATGTATGTTGTTTTTCACATACATTCGGGCCATGCGCCTGCGTGCCACCACAATGTATGCTGTTTTTCACATATATTCGGGCCATGCGCCTGCGTGCCACCACAATGTATGTTGTTTTTCACATACATTCGGGTCATGCGCCTGCGTGCCACCACAATATATGTTGTTTTTCACATATATTCGGGCCATGCGCCTGCGTACCACCTCAATGTAATCGTTTTTCCGCATACACCCGCACTAGCTATCTGCACTATGTCCGCACTAGCGTCAACGTTTGCGCCAGCGCCTGGACCAGTAGCTGCATCAGCATCAACATAGTTATCTGTACTAGCCTCAGCCCCGGGCTCACCACTAGCCCCAGCCTCACCGTCTGCATCAGCCCCACCCTCAGGAAGCAGTTGAACTTTTAGGTACTTGTTCAGGGGCGGAAGCGGGCACACTCCAAAGGACCAACTATAAGATACGTTTTTCCAACGATATAGATTGGAATTTTATTTTGTAACTTGTCCCAAAAAAGCACCCGCAGAACTAATAATCCAGCAGACGCCCGTTGTCATGCCACTCTCCGTACATTTTGTTCACGCGGGTATTCTCGATGAATTTGTCCAATCTGCGTTCGAACAGCTCCGGCTGGCGGATATAGCTCTGAATGGTGTCGATCCGCACCCGCTGATACAGCGCCGGAAAGGCCAGGAAATGGCGATACACCTGCTCGTCCTCCTTCAATCTCTGTTCAATCACAGGATCGATTCGAAAAGCTCCGACATTCATATCAGGCAGGCATCGCCGTCCCTCGCCGCGCATCAGCCCCAGCTTCTCCAGCCTTCGCACGCGCTCCTTATTAAGCTCAGTCCATGAACTCCGCTTGCTGCGTGGAGACAGCCGTTGCATCAGCTTGCCTTCAGCATTCACCTTCTTCACCCCGTCAATCCAGCCGAAGCACAGCGCTTCTTCCACGGCGTCAAGGTACAGTATTGTCCCCGGGAGCGGCTTCAGACTGACCTCGACCCAGCAAGAACCCTCTGTGGTACTGTTCGCCATCAGCCAATTTCTTAATTCTTCCCTCGTTGTAGCTGCAAGCCTATTTTCAATGATCATAGTTAGTGTTCACTCCCTTCTGACGTTAACCCGTTGCTCTCTTCCTGATCCAAATCCTGCACATTATACAACTTCTCCCTTATTAAACTAATCCAAATCTAAAAATATTGCACAAAAGGCAGCATTCCCTCTTCTCTAAGTGGTTAGGCGGCGACATTCCTGCATTTTTTGCAACAATCCTGCCATTCCGGCGGTATGTATGGTATTAATGCTGCAATTTGTGCAACATCCTCCGTTTCCCTTAAATTTTGCCGCTTTGTTAACACTTTCGCAACACATTCTTTACGCTGCGCATACACAACTTGAGAGAGTAATTAATATCCGGCTTTTACAATGAGGTTATTAGCATAATATACCTATTGCAAAATCAGGCTGGATATGAAGGGATGATACTTTTGAAGGGGAAGCCGCTGCACTTTTCGATGAAATGGAAGCTGATCTTGAGTTTCTCGGCGATTACACTTATTTTTCTGGGCGTGGCTGTGTACCAGGGACATAAAATCAAGCAGGTCGAGCTGTCCATGGAACGGCAGAAGAGCGAAATGGAGAATAGAATCACGGTCTCAACCATCACCCAGCAGCTGCAGGAGCTGAACCATGCCGAGACTTCCTTGGCGGAATCCAGCGACCTGGAGCAGGCAGAACCCTTGCAGGAGAAGCAGCAGCAGCTGTCTGGCGAGCTGGATAAGGTGAATTTTGAGCAGGGTGCGCCTGCTTCTGCCAGTTATAAGCTGCTGTCTGCCCAGGCCGCAGAATACAGTGCTCTGACGAAGGAACTGGTAACAACGATGGCGGATGAGACCCTTGACCCGCTAAGTGTTTTGGAGAAAATCGATGGTATACATACGAAGGCGCTCGCATTGAATCAGGACATGCTGAAGACGAACGGGAAGCTGTACACCGCCGCTGCCAAAAATGCCGAACAGGCGCAGAATGTCTCCTTCGCCCTGCTGGATGATACGGTATCCATCGTGACGTATGCTGCGATCGCAGTGTCCCTGTTCCTGCTGATGCTCGCCTGGCTGCTGATCCGCTCGTTCCTCACCCCGGTACGCAAGCTGCAGGCCGCGCTCAGACAGATCGCGGATGGCGATCTGCGGCAGCAGATTAACTCCCCGTACAATGACGAGCTGGGACAGCTGAGCCATCATTTCGACCATATGGTCAATAGGGTACAGGGGATGCTGCGGCAGACGTTGTCTGCGGCGGGGTCGCTTGCCGATTACGCGCAATCTTTTCAGGGGTCTTCGGCGGTTACAGCGCATACGAACCAGAATATTGTCAGAACCATACAGGAGATTTCGCTTGGAGCAGACCAGCAGGCCAGCCAGTCGGAGCAGAGCACGCAGCTCCTGGTGGAGCTGGCCTCCGGGGTTCAGGAGATTACTGACTATACCGATGTGATGCTGACTACGAGTGAAGCCGCTAACCGGAACAGACAGCTGGGCTCGGAGACCGTTACGGCGCTGCGCCAGAGCTCGCAGGATTCCCGGGTGTCCATCAGCAAGGTCTACGGGGCGCTGGACAAGCTGGTGAGCCAGTCCAAGGATATCTCGCGCATTACCCATTCGATCACCGAAATCTCGAAGCAGACGAATATTCTCTCGCTGAACGCCGCGATTGAAGCGGCCAGGGCCGGAGCAGCAGGCAAAGGCTTCGCCGTGATTGCCGATGAAGTGCGCCAGCTGTCCGTCCAGACGAATGGCTCCTCGGTGCATATCAGCAGGATTATTCAGGAGCTTGAGGCCGGTATGGCTGATTTCCAGGGACATATGATGGAGACCCGTGACCGTCTGGAGCAGCAGGACCATCAGGTGGAACAGACCCTGGCTTCCTTCGCCGCGATCGACGAATCGATTACAGGCATCAGCACACAGATCGGGCAAATTCACCTTAAGGTGGAACAGACCAGTGTCCTCAATTCGCGGCTGGCCGAATCTGTACATTCTGTTGCGGCTGTAGCTGAGCAGACAGCGGCCGGAGTTCAGGAGGTGAACGCTTCCAGCACCCAGCAGGATCAGGCCATCAGCGACATTGCCAGGCAGGCCGGGGAGATTAATGAAATCTCGCAGCGGCTGTTCCGGGAGATCAATGTGTTCAAAATTGCGGAGGCTGCTGAGGCCGGATTCGAGCTTGGAGTAGCGTCTGAGCTAGAGCCAGACCCAGATTCCGTTTCAGATTCAGGTGTAAGTTCAGCACATGCAGACCGAACGCTTCGCGGAAGGGTGCAGGAACCGGAAGAGCAGCAGGAAGCGGAGACAGCCGTGGAAATTCAGCCCAAGCTACAGCAGGAGATGCATACGAACCTCACGGAGCAGACAGACAAAAGGGCAGAAGCCGGAATTCACCGGCCCCTGCCTGCGGGAATACCGGTGCAGGAATGGCCTGCGCCCGGCCAGAGTATAATTGTGAATGAACCGCAGAAAGAAATCTCCAAAGAGCTGAAGGAGGAGCTACTGGTCCTTGCGAAGTGAATGGGTCAGCGACGAGACCAGCTCCGGGAACCACTCTGATAAGGACAGGAAGCTGAAGCCCGCACTGCGGGCTTTTGCCGTATCCATGAACCAGGATGCTGGTATCCCAAAAGGAGATTGATCCGCTTCAGCGGCGTCGTCCCGGATGACTGCCGTCAGTCCGGTAATCTCTTCAATGATGGAGATGACGCCGCCAATGGTGAGGGTTCCGTCCGAGCAGGCATTCACCGGCCCCGTGACGGCTGAGCCCTCCCGGCCTAGCCAATGCAGGAAATCAGCCGCTTCGTCCGAACGGATGAACGAGATCTCCGCCTGCGGATTAGGGATGCCCACCGGTTGACCCGCCAGAACATGCTCGATGTGAAAATGCAGCCGGCGCGTATAATCATCCGTG
Source organism: Paenibacillus sp. FSL M7-0420 (assembly GCF_038002345.1). NCBI lineage: Bacteria > Bacillati > Bacillota > Bacilli > Caryophanales > Paenibacillaceae > Paenibacillus > Paenibacillus sp. FSL M7-0420. Next base: position 2,209,109 of record NZ_JBBOCJ010000001.1, read on the forward strand.
CCCAGCACAATCGGAAAGCGTATCGCAGCCACCGGGAAATCCGCTGTCTGAAGCAGAATGGCTTCGGCTTGCCTTTTGCCTTCCTGGTAACTGACATCCGCCTTCCCGCCAGACTTCAGCGGATAATGCCAAGGGTCAAAGTCCGTTTCAGCCAACGCCTCCGGCTGCGGATCGTACACCGACAAGCTGGAAGTCAGGATATACCGCTTGGTCCGTCCCGCCCAGATCCGCCCAGCCGCCGCTGCCTCATCCGGCGAGAAGCAAATATTATCATAGACGATATCCCATTCGGTATCTCCTACAGCCCGTTCAAGTGCTGCTTCATCCGTCCGGTCCACGGCCAGCCGGGTGACACGCTCCCCGAACGTATCCTCAGCCAGGCCCCGGGTCAGAATAGTGACCTCGCTGTCCTGGTCCTGGAGCAGAAGCTCCACCAGCCTTTTGCCGAAAAATCGCGTTCCTCCAAGCACAAGCACCTTCTTCATGGGATCACTCTCCTAAGTTATAGTCAGAGCCACTGCTCCATTCATCCGTATTATGCAGCCATCCGAAGCTCACCGTACGCAGGTGCTCCCTGGGTATAGGCGTATCTCGCGTTGTCTGTATACATGGAATACACGGCCTGAACTGTAAAGGTGCTTACAGCAGATGCTGTCTCCCCGGCGTTCTCCTGGCGGAGCAACTCCAGCAATACTGGAATCTGCCCTTGCTCATAGGCCTCAGCCAACGCCCGCAGATACCCCCGGTAATCGGCATCCTGCGGTAGAGCGGGGCCTTCATGCTGGATCAGCTCTTCCCGGACCCTGCTCAAAGCCTGGCGTGCACGGTGCAGCGCTGCTTTGACCGCTCCTTCCGTGGTTGACAAGAGTCCGGCGGACTCAGCGGCTGAATACCCCAGCACATCGCGGAGGACCCAGGCGGTCCGCTGTGGCGGCGAGAGATGGGCGAGCAGCGCCTGGAAGGTCAGCTCCAGCCCGGAAAGCTCCTCTAGAGCTGCGGCCGCAGAAGCCGGGTCTGATGATGCTCCAGACCGCTGCATGGCGCGAATGAGGGACCCCTTGCGGCGGGAGGCGTCAATCCAGGTATTCTTGGCAATCCGCAGCAGCAGGGCTTCGGGATTGGGGCTGATGGTGAATTTGCGGTAGCCCAGCGCTTTGGCCCAGGTCTCCTGCGCCAGATCGTCGGCGTCGAAGCGGGAGCGGGTGAGCGACAGGCAGTAGCGCTGCAGTGTTGTTCCCAGCTCTTGAAGATGTCTTGTATCCATAGCTATCGTATCCGGTGTCCGGTGATGTTCAAGCATCGTCATAGTAGCCCTCTCCTTCGATGGATTGTGTTGCTTCTATTATATAAACGAACGGCGCATTGTAAAAGATACGCACTCCCGCTATTTCCGCTCCTCCTCCGGCTTCCGTATCTTTTCGTGCAGGCTGACCGTTTACAGGGTATCAAAACCAACACAGGAAGACAGATCAGAGGAGGCACACCAGAATGAGCGTAATACCTTATGTGATTGAACAGACAGCCGGAGGAGAGCGGTCCTATGATATTTATTCCCGGCTGCTGAAGGACCGGATTGTATTCGTGGGTGCGGCGATCGATGACGGGCTGGCTAATAGCATTATCGCGCAATTGCTGTTCCTGGCGGCGGATGAGCCGGAGAAGGATATCCAGATGTTCATTAACAGTCCGGGAGGTTCGACTACCGCAGGCTTCGGGATTTATGATACGATGCAGGTAATTAAACCTCAAGTCAACACGATCTGCACTGGTTTTGCCGCTTCGTTTGCTTCTCTGCTATTGCTCTCCGGCGCTACAGGCAAACGGTCGGCCCTGCCGAACAGCGAGATTATGATCCATCAGCCGCATGGCGGGGCGCAGGGGCAGGCGAGCGATATTGCGATCAGCGCCAGACGTATTCTTCAGATCCGCGAGAAGATTGTCGAGATCACCGCGCAGCGGACCGGTCAGCCGCCGGAGAAGGTGGAGAAGGACATGGACCGGGATTATTTCATGTCGGCTGAGGAGGCACTGGATTACGGAATTATTGACACGATCATCACCCATTTGTGAGACGAAGGAGAGGAAGAGCATGCTGGAAGCGCTGAAGGGACAGGAAGTTCATATTCATTTTTTGGATGGTACAAGTGTTAGGGGAGGCGTACTGGAGGAGCTGGACGAGAGGTTCGTGAAATACAGCACCGAATATCAGACCCTCTACATTCCGATTACTTCGATCCGGGCGGTAGATGTGCAGACCAAGGAGCGTGAGCGTCCGCGCGTCGGCTTCGGGCAATAGTCGTTCGGGAGCTGCATGTAAAAGCGTACAACACCCCGTCATCTCTGCTCAGAACGAGCGGAGATGACGGGGTGTTTGCGCTTGTTCAGGAAATTATAGTTTCCACAACCGAATACAATAGGCTAGCGCTACGGCGCATGGCCTGAATGTATGTGAAAAACAGCATACATTGAGGTAGCACGCAGGCGCATGGCCCAAATGTATGCGAAAAACAGCATACATTGTGCTCGTAAGCAGGCACACGGACCGAATGTATGTGGAAAACAGCATACATTGAGGTGGCACGCAGACGCATGGCCCGAATGTATGTGAAAAACAACATACATTTGCTAGCGCGCAGGCACATGGCCCGAATGTATGTGAAAAACAGCATACATTGTGCTCGTAAGCAGGCACACGGACCGAATGTATGTTGAAAACAGCATACATTGTGCTGCAAGCAGGCATATGGATCAAATGTATGTGGAAAACAGCTTACATTGTGGTGGCACGCAGACGCATGGCCCGAATGTATGTGAAAAACAGCATACATTGAGGTAGCACGCAGGCGCATGGCCCAAATGTATGTGAAAAACAGCATACATTGAGGTAGCACGCAGGCTTATGGCCCAAATGTATGTGAAAAACAGCATACATTGTGGTGGCACGCAGACGCATGGCCCAAATGTATGCGAAAAACAGCATACATTGAGGTGGCACGCAGACGCATGGCCCGAATGTATGTGAAAAACAGCATACATTTGCTGTCGCGCAGGTAATCTCATTCACCCGCAGGGTGATTTTGTTCAAAGAGAATTGATATGCTTCGCGCTATACATTATCCTTCTATTTCTCGCTGAAACGGTACCGCCTTTAAAAGGACGACACAGCCGTTTCCACTTGTGCGCGTAAGTTCTGGCACCTGTATGAACGCCAGTCCCGCTTATACGGATAACAAGAAGGCAGGCTCCAGGCGGTGTACTCCCTTAGGGGAGTAGCCTAGGGCTGAGCTTAATCCGCACAAGTCCGCCAACAGATAGATAATGCTCAGCCACATCTCGGTGCCCTGCAGGCCGGTATCCTGCTGCCGGGACAGCTGGAAGGCGAAGCCGCGCTCCGGAACCCAGAACTTCAGCACTTCGCTGAGCAGCTTCTCGGCCCAGGCACGGATCTCCGCCTGCCGGTAATCACTCTGCTTCTGGCAGAGCCAGAGCGGATGAACCACATCCAGCACGTTGCAGGCATTCAGCAACTCCGCCCGGAAGAAGCGGCGATCCCGGCTGTGGGCCAGCGCGGTATCGATGCTGCGCTCCGGGTACGGCAGGGGCAGACCGAACTGGGCGTAGGTAGCGCGGGTAAGCCGGTAAAAGCCGTTCACCGGCTGCAGCCAGCCCTCCTCCGCAGTAGGCAGACCCCACAGCCCGGAGTCCCGGCGGCAATGCGTCGCCAGCCAGCCGAACAGATCATCCGGGCGCTTGCCGGAGCCGAAGGACTTCAGATTGTGATACAGGCCGGTAGTATAGCAATCGATCCAGTCACCAGCGCCCCAGGCATTGTCCGCCCATGGCAGACTATTCAACTGCTGGTACAGTGTCACGGTATCCATATTCTCGGCCACGGCAACGGGGTAGGGCAGAGCAGATCCTAACACCTCCAGTGCGTAGCCTGCTGCAAGAAGATGATACCGGGAGAGATGATCGGATAATAACGCGGGCTGGTCATCCTCTCCAGGCGGAGACCAGGGATCGGGCAGCAGTCCTGTGCTGCTGTCCTGAAATCCCTGCAGCTTGGCGATAAGCTCCTCCCGGGTCCAGCCGGGCGGCAGGCTGCCGAACATGCCTGCGATCTCCACGGCATCACAATATGCTCTAAGGGTCCGCTTTGAGCCCGGCCGGTCCCGGAACAGCTTCTCTCCCTCTATCGTTTCCGAGTACAACTCCAGCAGGGGAACAAGCTGTTCCCGTACCTGTCTGCCGAAGTCAGCGAGTTGCCGCGAGCGCATCATGCGAGTCTGTCTATCCTCTGTAACAAGCGTTGTCTCCCCGCTGCCAGCAAGCAACGTCTCCACCGCGCCCGCATGACCGGCAGCATCTGCCACTTCATGCACTGCGCCCGCGCTCCACGCAGGGGATTCCCCTGCATACTCCTTCCTCGCTGTCACCGAGTCCATGTGTACCGCCCCCTCGCTCCACTCTGCGGGACTCCCTGTGTCTTCCTTCCTCGCCAACGCCGCTTCCTCCTTCTGTCCCTGCGGCACGGCTTCTGCCGGGGAATCCCCGGCCAGCCGGCTGCGGATCAGCCTGGCCGGATTGCCGCCGACAATGCTGTACGCGGGCACATCCCGGGTCACGATGGCACCCGCCGCAACAATGCTGTGCGACCCGATCCGCACTCCGTCAAGAATCACGGCATTCGCCCCGATCCACACATCATCTCCTATGACAATGCCCTTGACTGTCAAAGGCTGGCGGAAGACCGGAACATCCGTCACAGCATAGCCGTGATTGAAGCCGTATAGACTTGCATGGGAAGCGATCCGCACGCCATTTCCCATGGTAATATCGCCTGACAATATGCTATAGCTGTTCATAGAGCAGTCGCTGCCTGTGACCAGCCGTGTGCTGCGGATAATCGCACCTCCTGCAATGTAGCTCCGGTCGCCGAGCGCCAGCTGATCCGGCAGCACGATGGCTTGCGGCGAGACGAAGCAGGCTTCTCCGAAGGTGCAGGGATAATCCGCAGCAAGCTGCTGCTGGTGGCGGTCCTGCTTAAGCCGTTCTTGTTCGGACAGGCCAATCCAGGGCATGTAATCCAGGGCTTGTACCGGGGTGGACAGGGTTTCAGTCATCTGGTATCTCTCCTTCATCATTCCAGCCGTTAATGTCCTAAGTGTAGCAATGAATGCAGGGGAGTGGCATGGTATAATGAACAGAATTGGCATGTCAAAAACGCTTCGAATATCCCAGCCCGGATTGAACTCATTCCGGTAAATGGCAGGCCGAGAAACGGAGGAGCTGTACATGGAGGAGATTCCGCAGAATCTGGTGATGGATATCCACTGGATTCATGATAAGATCACCTTCCCGCACTGGAAGGATATCCGTCAGAATAGACATGTACACAGTCTGTACTGGATTCAGGAGGGGGAGGGTGTGTTCCGGACAGACACAGAGGAGCATACGGTGTCGCCGGACATGCTGTTCTATTTGCGGCCGGGCCTGTCCATGGAGATGAGCAGCGGAGGCGGGGAGCCGCTGCGGATCACCATGATCCTGCTCTCGCTGTATACATTGTCTCCGTCTGCGGACAATCAGGGCAGGGTGGAGCCGCTTCATGCGCTGCCCTTGCCGTTCCGCCTGAAGCCCGGAAGGGAGCCGGGCAGACAGTTGGGTCAACTCTTCCACCGGATTGCTGACGGCTGGGTTCCCGGAAGTCCCGGAAGCCAGCTACAGACTCAGGCGCTGCTCTATCAGCTTTTGCATGAATTGCTCCAGGTCCGGGCCATTGACCATCCAGACCGTGGACAGGGCTATGAACTGTTTGTACGGATGAAGGAGGAGCTTGAGCGGCGCTACAGTGAACCCTTGCAGATCCATGAGCTGGCGGTGCGCTACGGGATATCGCCCTCGTATGTACGCAGCCTTTTTCAGCAATATCTGCACAAGAGTCCCAAAGGGTATTTAAGTGAAATCCGCTATGAGCATGCGAAGAAGCAGCTGCTGTACACCAGGCTAACCCTGAAGGAGATTGCGGCCGCCTGCGGGTACAGCGATGAGTTTCATTTCAGCAAAGCCTTCAAGCAGCTCAGCGGACAGCCGCCGTCTGCCATGAGGTTCCGCGAATCCCGCAAAGGCTAGGCACGACAGAGGTATGGGATAGAGCGGGTTACGCATAATAAAAGGATGGACCGGATCAGAGTAGTCAACACTGGGCGGCGGCCTTTACAATGATCAGTTAACGGCAGCGAAAAACGGGTAATTTATTATTATGTGTCTCATTGGCACTTTTGTCCGGCTGACCTTGCTTAAATTTGAAATAAATAAGTTGAACAACACCGCTGTTGTGATATAATTATCCGGTTGGCCTGATGCACTGGAAATGGACGGGACCCCAAGCTGTTTTCCATTCGGTTAAGGTTAAAAGCGAAGGAAAACGAAGGATTTCAGTGCAATGAAGTGAATTACAGAGTATTAATGTAGAAAACTGCAGATTTTACACGGAAGATCACAGTTTTTGTCGGATTTTATTGATTTATTAAGAAAGTTTCTGTATAATCAGCGTTGTTGATTTTTCATAGGATGTAGCCTGTTCCAGAGCAGCAAGGCTAATAACTAATAACTTAAGCATAATTAGGGGGTTATTATTTTGGGAAAAGCGTTAATTATTGGCGCTGGCGGTGTAGCGAGCGTTGTTGTTCATAAATGCTGCCAGAACCCGGATGTATTCGAAGAGATCTGCATTGCCAGCCGTACGGTGTCGAAGTGCGATGCGCTCAAGGAGAAGCTGGACGGGGGCCTGACTAAGATTTCTACGGCCAAGCTGGATGCTGACAACACGGAAGAAGTCATTGAGCTGATCAAGAGCTTCCAGCCGGATGTCGTGATTAATGTGGCTCTTCCTTACCAGGATCTGACGATCATGGATGCCTGCCTGGCTACCGGAGTGCACTATGTGGATACAGCGAACTATGAACCGCAGGATACGGCGAAGTTCGAATATTCCTGGCAATGGGCTTACAAGGAAAGATTCGAGAAGGCCGGAATTACGGCGCTGCTCGGCAGCGGCTTTGACCCTGGCGTAACCGGTGTGTTCACGGCTTATGCGCAGAAGCATTATTTTGACGAGATTCATACGATTGATATTGTAGATGCGAACGCGGGCGACCATGGTTATCCCTTCGCCACCAACTTCAATCCTGAGATTAATATCCGCGAGATTACTGCGAACGGACGTTACTTCGAGAATGGCGAGTGGATTGAGACAGCGCCGCTGTCCGAGAAGAAAGTATACGATCTCCCGGAGATCGGCCCGAAGGATATTTACCTTTTGTACCATGAAGAGTTAGAATCCCTGGCTGTTAACATTCCTGGCGTGAAGAAAATCCGCTTCTGGATGACCTTCTCGCAGAACTATCTGACTCACCTGAAGGTGCTTGAGAATGTCGGCATGACTTCTATTGAGCCAATTAATTACGAAGGTAAAGAGATTATTCCTTTGCAGTTCCTGAAGGCCATTCTGCCTGACCCGGCTTCCCTGGGACCAAGAACCAAAGGTAAAACCAATATCGGCTGTATTATTCAAGGAACCAAAGACGGCCAGCCCAAGACCTATTATGTCTATAATGTCTGCGATCACGAAGAGTGCTACAGAGAGGTTGGCTCTCAGGCCATTTCCTACACTACCGGCGTTCCTGCGATGATCGGGGCAATGATGATTATCAAAGGCATCTGGAACAAGCCGGGTGTACACAATATCGAAGAGTTCGACCCAGATCCATTCATGGATGCTCTTAACAAACACGGCCTGCCTTGGCAAGAAGATTTCTCGCCGACGCTGCTGGATTAAGGCGTATGACCATGAAGAACAAGGACATCGATATTGATATCAGCAATCTGCCGTCCCCTGCGTATCTGGTGGATGAACGGCTGCTGACGAAGAACCTGGAGACTCTGAATTATGTGCAGGAGAAGAGCGGAGCCAAGATTCTTCTTGCGCAAAAAGGCTTCTCCATGCACGCTATGTACCCGCTGGTAGGCAAATACCTGCATGGCGTAACTTCCAGCTCCCTGTTCGAGGCCCGGCTGGGCTTTGAGGAGATGGGCAAAGAGGTCCATGTCTATGCACCGGCTTATGTAGACCGCGAGTTCGATGAGCTGCTTCGCTACAGCGATCATATGGTGTTCAACTCGTTTGACCAATGGAGCCGGTTCAAGCAGCGCGTGCAGAACGCGCCGAAGCAGATTAGCTGCGGGATTCGCGTCAATCCGGAGTATTCCGAGATTGAAGTGCCGCTCTATGATCCTTGCTACAACTTCTCCCGCATGGGCGTAACCCTGCCGAACTTCCGGCCGGACGAGCTGGACGGCATTGACGGCCTGCATTTCCACACGATGTGTGAGCAGAATTCGGACACGCTGGAGCGTACGCTTAAGGTCGTAGAGGAGAAGTTCGGCCAATATCTGCACGGTATGAAATGGCTGAACTTCGGCGGCGGGCATCATATTACCCGTCCTGACTATGATCTCGACACCTTGATCAAGTGTATTCTGCACATGAAAGAGACTTATAATGTAGAGATCTATCTGGAGCCGGGCGAGGCCGTTGCCTTGAATACCGGTTATCTGGTTGCAACGGTACTCGACACCATGCATAACGGCATGGATATTGCGATTCTCGATACTTCGGCGGAATGCCATATGCCGGATGTGCTGGCGATGCCTTACCGTCCGGGCATTATCGGGGCCGGAGAACCGGGCGAATTCGCCCACACCTACCGGCTGGGCGGCATGACCTGCCTGGCGGGGGATGTTATCGGCGATTATTCCTTCCCCGAGCCGCTGAAATACGGCGACAAGCTGATCTTCACCGACATGGCGCATTACTCCATGGTGAAGAACCACATGTTCAACGGCGTCAACCTCCCGGCCATCGCTTCTTATAATGAAGCAGAAGGCCTCAAGGTAATCCGCGAGTTCGAATATAGTGACTTCAGCGGCCGGTTGTCTTAACGAATAGCTGCGAATGAATATATAGATGCATAATAGAAGCGCCCCTTCAGCTTTGGCTGTTGGGGCGCTTTTTGGGTGCGCGGATAGGCAGGGGGAGCTTGCTTGATTGGCAGCCTGCGATATTGCCAATTTGCTATTTTTCTGATGAATCTCCGCTATATCCCCGCTAATCAGTAATTAGTCCTGTTCACCGTTCACCGTTACTTTCCCGGTGCCGCGCTGCTTTACCTGCCGCTGGAAATGCTGCAATAAATGCAATAATGCCGCCGCTGATCTGCCGGTCTGCGCGAAATCCTGCACAAAATTCAACAATATGCTGATCTCATCCGCTAATCCACCGGAAATGCTGCAAAAACTACAACAATGCTTAGATTAGTCCCCTAACCAGCCAATAATCCTGCATTTAGTGCAACAATGGAGGTCGGAGAGAACGCTATATCATGGGAGATAGCCCGTTTTGCTCTTTTATGGGAGGAAGACCTTCTTACTTCATACTAATCGCAATTCTGCTCTCCTGTGGCAGCCAGTCAACCTTCGCCCCAAGCTGTTCGCTGATGAAGCGCAGCGGCAGGTAGACGGTGCCATTCACTACAAACGGCGGTGTTGCCAGAGTGACGCTTTTATTATTTACGGTGGTGGCTCCGTTCACGGTCTTGATGACGATAGTTAGCGGAGTTTTGTCGGCAGCGGTACCGGTAATCGTTACTACTTTGTCCATGGAATAACCGATAGTAGCTCCCATCTTGGTGAACAGCGAACGCAGCGGAATGAAGTTCTGTCCGTTACGGGTGATGACACCGTTGGTGAAGGCGATGGATTCGCTATTCAGGGTAACAGAGATCGGCTTCTGCATCGGGACCGGCTGCTTATAGCTGAATTCATAAGTACCGTACCCGAGCTCAGCATTCTTGTTCACGCCCCAGCCCCAGAGCGTGCCGTCATTCTTCTGCATAATGACATGTCTTCCGCCGCCTTTTATCGACTGGATATCGGAAGCAAGCAAGGTGAACTTTGCATTCGGCGACATAAGCTCTGCTGCAATCGAAGCTGCATAGACCTTGCCGTCTGAGGTCAGGGCGACAATAGATTGTTCAACGATGTAGGCATCGGTCACCTTGCTGATTCCTGAGAAGACAACCGGAACGGGTTCATCCTGATATGTGGTTCCATCCGAATATCCGGTGACCGTGGAGCCCCAGAACCATAGACGGGATTGCTTGTCAATCGCGAGCCGGCTGCGCCCGTTGTTGTACAGGGCCCGAATATCTTTTAAGCCGGAGAATGGAGTTGCAGTTAACTGGGCCGGGTCACTATAGGTTTCCGGTAAATAACTATCCTGGTCCGGCCAGGTCCATACGCTGCCATCCTTGCTGAGCGCATAATTCTGTTCGAGTTGCACAATATCCTTCAGATTGGGGACTGGTGTAAAAGTGGCAAGTTCGTCAATGCTGGTCCAGACCGTCCCGTCTGTCTTCAGGAACAGATAACGCTGCCAGTCGCTATCCTTATTGTTAAGCTTATTGCTCTCGTAATATTGAGAGATAGCTGCAACGTGATCCAGGCCCGGAACAGGCGCAAACGGTGGGGTCGTATTATCGTCAGTTGACGTAACTGAAGTATATACCGTACCCTCTCCGGTGACTGCTAAATGACGCGGGTATCTGCTTTGGAAATTGCTCATTTCCTTCAATTCCGGTACAGGCGTAACTTCGATGGCCATAGTCCGGGCATTGCTAGTCCATTTCCAGACCGAGCCATCCTTGGTGGTTACCAGCGCACCATTCCATAGCGGGAAAGAAGCCTGTACATCACTTAGTCCATGTACCTGTGTAGGTACAGACTTCGTCTCACCCCAGACCCACAGGCTCCCGTCATCCTTAATCAGATAATCGGGTCCGTAGGAAGCGATGCCGGAGCCACCGCCACTAGCTGCTGCTGTTGCAGCCTCGGGAGTCCCAACAGTCAGACACGCCGTCAAACCCATCACCATGCTCACTAGCAAATTTCTTTTTTTCATCAAGATATCCTCTACTCTCTTTAGGAAATTACTGAATTAGGTAAATAAAAGAATATATTACCTTGAATATAGACGCTGCTTGTCCCTGAAAAGTTTCTTTGAAAATTAACCGTTCTTGGCGGCGCTCCTGTGGTACAATAATTTAGTCTGTTTTTTTGGAATTGTCCGTACTTGAGGAGGAAATTAGCGTTAATGAAACATGCACCTTTTATAGCCGTGGAAGGCCCGATTGGAGCCGGTAAAACCACCCTCGCCACGATGCTCGCCACCGAACTACAGCTTCCGGTCATCAAAGAAATTGTTGACGAAAATCCGTTTCTGGACAAGTTCTATCAGAATATGGACGATTGGAGCTTCCAGCTGGAAATGTTCTTTCTCTGCAACCGGTTCAAGCAGCTTGAAGACACGACTGTGCAGTACATAGATCAAGGGAAGCCGGTCATTTCGGATTATCATATCTATAAGAATCTGATCTTCGGGGAACGTACACTGAAGGGATCGAAACGGGACAAATACCGGGAGATCTATCATATCCTGACCGATGATTTCCCCAAGCCGAACATTATTCTGTATATCCGCGCGGATCTGGATACGCTGCTGGCCCGGATTGCCAAGCGCGCGCGTACGTTCGAAGAGATCATTGCCCCTGCCTACCTCCAGCAGTTAATTGAGGATTACGACGATGCAATGGCATCACTGGCCCTCCGCGAACCGTCCACCGTAATCGTCACGATCGACGGAAACCAGGTGGATTTCGTGGAGAACCCGGAAGACTTCACCGCCATCGCGGAACAAGTAAAGGAGCTTATGAAATGAACAGTTACAATATCCCGAACAATGCCATTATCACTGTGGCCGGAACCGTAGGCGTTGGCAAATCGACGCTGACCGCAGCACTGGCGGAGCGCCTGGGCTTCCAGACCTCACTGGAGCAGGTAGATCATAACCCGTACCTGGAGAAGTTCTATCACGACTTCGAGCGGTGGAGCTTCCACCTGCAGATCTATTTCCTGGCGGAGCGCTTCAAGGAGCAGAAGAAGATGTTCGAGCTGGGCGGCGGTTTCGTGCAGGACCGTTCGATTTATGAAGACACCGGGATTTTCGCAAAAATGCACGCTGATCAAGGCACCATGTCCCCGACGGATTATGCTACTTATACCAGCCTCTATGAAGCCATGGTGATGACGCCATACTTCCCGCACCCGGATGTGCTGATCTATATTGAAGGCAGCCTGCCTTCGATCCTGACCCGGATCAATGAGCGCGGGCGCGAGATGGAGATCCAGACGGACGTCTCCTACTGGGAACATATGCACGGCCGGTATTCCCAGTGGATCAACGAATTCAGCGCCTGCCCGGTGCTGCGCCTGAACATTGACGAGTATGATGTGAAGGACCCGGCTTCCATGTCGGAGATTTTGACCCGGGTCAGCGCGATAATTAACCGGACTGCGGTGGGGAAATAAATAGTTAGAGTGAAAAAGCAGCACCAGGGGTTGATCCTGGAGCTGCTTTTTTGATCCACCTTCCTGCAATGAGGCCAGATCCATCACAGAATGTTAAAATACAATGGTTTCGGGGGTTACACCCTGGGGATATTCTTCCTCCCATACGGTTTTGTCCATATAGGCTTGATACCACATGTCGCCAATCACATCCGGATCATTGATTGCGCCAGTACCCGACTCCTTAATCAACAAGCCTAAAGAACGGTGACCAACAAAAATGCCTTGAGCAGCCAATGAAGTATGAAGATTAGCTACATAATTGCGCAGTCCTGAAAGAGCAATACCGATATTCCCCATCAGTGGGACGGGATACATGGCAGATAATCCTGTGGTAAAGAGTATGGAACCCTCTTTCTTAGCGAGCATATCAGGGAGAACAGCATTGACAACTTGGATGGCACTGACCACATAGGCCTCAAATGAGTCCCTTACATTCTCTACTGTTAACTCCAATACAGAGGTAGGAGGATAGTTGCCTGCTGTAGGACTGAATTCCAGCACATCAATCTGGTCATACTGTTCTTTAATATTGGTGATCGCCTGTTCAATCTGTTCTTTACTGAAAATATCCGCTATGAAATAAGAGGCCTCAATACCCTCCGCTTTCAATTCATCCACCATTTCTTGCAGCTTTGCGGCGTTTCTTGCGACTAATGCCACTTGGAAGTCATTTTTTCCAAAGCTTTTCGCAATAGACATTCCTAATCCCTTACCTGCACCAATGATCGCTAGTGTTTTCATATCTGATTCTCCTTTTATGAATACGTGAGTGTAATTGACAACTATAATAGTAAAATATACAATTATAATGCTCAATGGTTGATATAATGCAGAATGACATTTAAACATCATTTTATATAAATTTGACTATTATTTATGAAGGAGTGGCTTATTATTGGGTAAGGATAAGGTGGATCTGCGTATTCTTAAAACGCGAAAAGCGATTAAGGAAGCCTTCTTGAGACTAGTGCAAACCAAAGGCTACGAACGAATTACTGTACAAGACATTGCCGACGAAGCGATGATAAACCGAAACACATTTTATTTACACTATGTAGATAAACCTGAATTCATGGACAAGTTATTTCAGGAGAGCGTACAGAATTTGAATGCTTGCTTGAGCCTGGAGGTGAGCTCGATCCATGAGATGGACAAGGATATGTTCGGTGCAATGATAAAAACGATTTTCGACAATATTGATGCAAACATGATATTCTTTAAAACCATGCTTACTCAAAACATCCAACCCAACTTCTCCATATATTTAAAAGATGCTTTTAAAACGTTCATCTTCGCCGGAATCGGCGATTATCACCACGATGAAAAGATGAAAATTGGTCTCGAGTACATGATATCGGGATTGGTAGGTGTGATTTGTCTATGGATTGTTGAACGAGAGAATTATAAAATGGATGGCTTTATCGAGCATCTGAGTGAAATTCATTATCACAACATGGTTGACTTGTTGAAGAATACTAGGTAGCAAAACAACACCAATAAACCGCAACTGAGCCGTTCTCAGTGCGGTTTATTTTGCTTTTCAGACATTTTCTCTTAAAAATTCAGGACTTTTTTCGTTTTCCGAGTGTATTAACCCTATTTTGGGGCGTTTGACGCAGCTTTTGTCGAGATTTGTTAAGAGTTTGTTTAGAGCTGCCTGATAGAATAAACGCAGATATGAAAAAATAGGTAGTTTATAACTAGTATTTTTTGTCCACGGGAGGGCAGGGCGAAAGGAGAATGCGGAAGCATAGGGAGTGAATCTTAGACTACAGCGAAGCTTGCTGCATGCCGGACAGGAAATGATGAACGAATAAGGGGGAGCACCAATTGTTAATGAGCAGGAGATTGAAGAGATATACCTCGTTAAGCTTGATTCTTAGTATGTTGTTATCGTTAATGCCCAGTTCCTTTAGTGGACTGGCAGAGGCTGCGGGTGATGATTTTGAGGTCACGTTTCCAAACGGACAACATGTCGGAAATCTAAGCTACCCTGCGGACAATACGTTTCTTAACTTTTATACCAAGGTTGACGGTTTTGTCCAGACAGAGACAAGTGCAAATGCCAAATATGATTGGGCCAAGGGCGATATTTTTGCCGGTGTCAATGATAAAAAGACCACGGTTCGATTCCAGGTTAAGGTAGCAGACAATCCGATTCTAAAAAATATGGCCGAGAGCGGACATGCGGAGATGCTTACAGGGTTCGCTGTGCTGCGGCGTCACTCCGGGGTCTTCTGGACGCGCCATTCTGAAATTACAGTAAACATCGACGGAAAAGATATTATCAATGAACGAACCGGCAGCAGCCAGCGGTATAACAAGTCGGCCAAGGCCATCATCAAACCTAATTCTGTTATTACCATTAGGGTCTGGGGTGAAGGCGATGACGACGGTGAAGCAGCCGGTGTACGCGGATTCTACCTCAAGTTCCAGGATCTCAAGCGTCCGGTCATCGATAACTATACCTTTACAGGCAATGGTGCAGAACGGCTCAACGAGAAGATTAACCAGAAAGAGCTGTATGTCAAAAGAGATGAGAACATCACACTCAGCTACAACTTCAGTGAGCCGGTCAGACCGACTTCAGTAGTGAAGGCAAATTCTGATTATTTCCTGCGGCACAAGCTCTTTGTTAATGATGCTCTAACTGGACTGCCAGCAGCCGGACAGCAGCAGTACCTGCAGAATATATCGTTCAATGAGAATAATCTGGATTCCTACCAGAAAAAAATTGCCTACAGATATACGGGAGTTCCTTTTCACAACAGCGGCAATAATCCGCTGAGACCGTTAATTACTGGAGGAACCACCGGCGGAGCGCAGATGGATCTGTCGCTGGATAATAAATTGAAAGAAGCCGTGCTTAGCGATGCGGCAGGCAATAAAGCGGTTGTCAATCTCAACACCGTGCCCAGCAGCGGCAGCAATGCCTGGCTGGACAGGAAAAGCGGGAACCCGTTTGACTTCGACCGGGGCGGCTTCCGTGTCATTGTCGATGCCGTGCGTCCGAAGTATTCCAAGACCAAGAACGGCATTCAGCCGGAGATTCTGACCGGAGTTACGCTGAATAAGGGAGATGTGATTGACTTCACCCTCCAGATGACGGAAGAGGCGATTGCCAAGACCGGCTGGGATGAGAAGAAAACCTTCATCCTCTTCAATAACGGCATGAAAGCCTATTATGTTGCAGGTCGGAATACACCAAATTGGAGCTTCCGCATGACTGTGCCTGATGGCAAAACTGTGGAAACCCCGCTCCTTAAGGCTGTTGCTATATCTAATGATGCCAAGGGCGGCAGTGAGCCTATCCAGATGGATACCGATGTTATCCAGGATTACGCAGGGAACCTGATGATTCAGCCTGCTAACTACGATGGAATCCATAAAGAGGAAATTAAACCTTACGGCAGTGATGATTCGCTCGCCAACTCCAAGATTGACTGGGCGAACCTGTTCATCGACAATACGGAGCCGGTGATCGGTTACCGGTTCGAGACTGGCGGCGCTACTGATCAGGAGTATGCCAAAAAAGGCAAGGTTACAATTGACGCCAACGATCCTTCCATTAAAGTACCGCATCTTGATCCTACCGTCCCTGACCGTGGTACGGAACGGCCGAGCCGCGGCATCTACCGCCCTTCCAACATGAGTGCGGAAGCTTCTCCTTCTGTGGGCCTGGTGTACTACTGGTGGAGCCAGGATAAGGCTGATCCGTTCGCCGGTGTAGCCGGAGATCATTATGCAGCACTCAAGCGTTACGCACTCTCCGCCAAGCAGCCGTCGGATGAGCTGTATCCCGGAGAATTCGAGAATATAGAGCTGTCGGTAGTGAATAACAAGACGAACCTGCTTGCTCCTCCGGCGGAAGCCTTCGAGGAAGGGAACAGCGGGGAGTGGTACCTGCATACCTGGACTGCCGATATGTCCTGGGATTCAGCCAGAGAATTGATGCAGCATGAGAAGAAAGATGTATACAAGAAAACCCATCAGGCGCAGTACGATGCTTGGATAGCAGAAGCGCCGGGTGAAGAGGCAGATAAGATCTTCTATGCCGACAATCAGGCGCTGGCCGCCGTTGGACAATACGGCGATAAGAGTGTCTGGCCGCTTAAAGATTTCAAGAATGACGACTCCAACTGGAAGCATGAAGTAGGAGTTCTGAAGCTGGACAACCAGGGACCTGCCATTACATTGGCAGGCGAGGATACCGCAACGGTACAGGCCCTCGTGAAAGACCCGCATAGCGGAGTCAGCAGTGTACAGTATCAATGGGTGAAGGACGGGGATTCCCCGGCCAGCGGGAAGTGGGCAGATACGCCATACACCGGTTCGACCGTAACCCGGTCTACCTATGAGGATATTGATGAGGACGGCTCGTACTGGCTCTATCTGAAAGCACTGGATAAAGCGGGCAATGAGACGATCAAGACACCGCAGGAAAGAGCGGTGGTTGTAAGTTCTGAGGCGGCTATTCCGACAGAGTTCACACCAGAAGCCAATCCTAACTATGTGAAAAGTCATGATGTTACGTTCCGGATCAGCGGTGTGCATCCCGATTATGCGGGCTATGCCATCAGCGACAGCTCGCTTCGTCCAAAAGATAGTGATTTCACCGGACTGGAGGTTTCCGAGTCATCCGGCATATCTCCACTGGCTGATAAAAGTCTAATTGAAGACGGTTCGGAACCGGGTGCATCTGGTGCCCCTACAGAGCCAAGTCCTCCGGTTGAGCCAGAAGTTACAGCAAGCATCGGGCCGGTGGCCCTTATGAAGTTCTTGTCCTCCGGGCCGTCAGCGCCTTCGCTGACCCCGCTTGAACCGGAAGAGACTCCGGCACCGGATAACAGTGCTGAGCCGGTAACGACTCCTGCTGCTTCGGCCGAAGCAACTGAACCGGCAGTGACACCTGCGGTTTCGCCAGAAGCATCTGAACCGTCGGCGGCACCGGAAGCCAGCCCCGATGCCAAGCTGGCAGCCAAGGGTCTTGGCGCTTCTGTAAGTGAAGCCACTTACAGCTATGTCATTCCTGCTGATAAATTAAAATTGAACGGCACGCAATACATTCATCTTATGGTGAAGCACAGCGACAAAACGTACTACTACTCGAAGGCTTATTATTTTGATAATGAAGCACCGGTAGTATATTTCAGCCCTGATTCAGTTGCTTACCCGCTGCCGCTGCAGAAGACGAAGATCAGCGTGTCGGAATTCTACAGCAAAACAGGACTGGTCAGCAAGTATCAATGGGTCAGACAAGATGCAGGTGCAAAAGTACCTACAGAGTCTTCTACCAAATGGGAAGATGTTCCGGCAGGCGGCTCAGTATCCATCGACGACAAATCGCTGGATGCAGGAGAAATCTCTGAGTTCCGCTTATATGTACTCGCGGTTGATGGAGCTGGCAACAGCACGATCAAGGCAAGTGCAGGAACCTTCAAGGTCTCGGCAACGACCAAGCCGGATGCGCCGGTGTCGGATGCCAAGTCTTCTCTGATCTATCTGTCCGGTGATGCAGCGGACGGCTACACAGCCATTATGAAGCTGAGTCTCGAAACGGAAGACAAGACCGGTTACGAATATTCAGTCTCACCGGATAACGGAGTGAGCTGGCTGAACTGGAAGCCTTATACGAACTTCGTAGCCGTGAAGGTTCCGACGAGTAAGGCTGAGGAGCTTCAGGTGTGGGTCAAGTACAGAACGCCGGGCGGTCTGATCAGCAAGCCGGCCCAGCTTGAAATCAAGCTTCCTCTTACTACCGTACAGCCGGTCTATGCGCTTGCTTCACTCAGCGTGAACAGCCCGGTTAATGCCAAGGTTGGTGCGGATATTGAGATTACGCTCCCGCCGGGTATCCGTGTAACGCCTTCGAAGATTAACCCTTCGGTGCCTGTGCGGACCGGCAATTCATTCAAGATCTACGAGAATGGTTACTACAGCTTCGATCTGACTGATCTCAGTGATCCGGACCGGACAGATACTCTATATCTGGTCGTGAAGAATATTGACGGTACTGCTCCTGAAGGAACCGTTGAATATTCATACATGGAGAGTACGAACGGTAATGTGGTTGCCCTTCTTCAGAGCACCTCTGAGCCGGTGACGGTTGTGAACAATGGCGGCAAGACAGCCTACACCTTCACGGAGAACGGCAAGTTCGAATTCGAAATTAAGGATGCTGCCGGAAATGTCAATAAGGTTGAAGCAACGGTTGCGAACATTAACAAGGAAGTGCCTAGGGTGAAAGTTGTCCGTTCCTACCAATATGGCGAGAATGGAAGCCAGACCTTCGGCACCCTGAAGGATAATAGCGGCAATGTGCTGTTCTCCACAGGTGTAACACTTAACGTAGAGAAGGCAGATGCATCGGCTAAGGCATTCAATGTCATCAGTGCCGATAAGAGCATTACACTCATGGAGAATGGAACGGCTTCATTTACTGTGGTGGATGTGTACGGCAATACGACAGTTATCAAAGAGAAAGTAACCAATATTCTCTCTGCGCCGCCGGTACCGGACAAAGTGGCCTATACCTTTGTAGATGCCGAAGGCAAAGCGGTTCCGGCCGATCAGATTGTTACCATCGGCGGACAGAAATATGCCAAGGGCAAAGTGAAGGTCACGCTTAGCGGCACAGTAGCTGCCCCTAACCAAATGTTCTCAGGCGTAAGACCTATTTCAGATGGAGCCGCGTATACGAACCAGATCAGTAAAGCGGATGGAACGTACAGCTACTCGCGTGCTTTTGAGAGCAGCGGATCAGCGGTTATTGCGATCTCGGATCTGCTGGGCAATGTGAACAAGGTTCCGGTGACCATAGCCGGACTTGATAACACAGCGCCTGAGCTGACACTGAACAAGGAAACCGTAGGAATTGTTCAGAACAAGAAAGACTTTAGCTTCCGTACGGATCTCGGCGGGTTCACCGTATCTGATAATGTATCGGCTGAGGCTAACGTGAAAGTATCGGTCAGCGGGCTGGATCTGAGCAAGCTTGGACGCCAGCGCGTAGCGTACACTGCAGTTGATCAGGTAGGCAATAAGTCGGTGGTCTATCAGGATGTGGTGGTCGTGAAGGACGGCGGATTGCTGGTCTTCGGTAACGATACCTTAATCTCGGCTTCATCCGGCGAATCCGCATTGTTCAATACCAACACCATTACCTTCAAGGTATCCGGCTTCAACCTGATGAAGGTAGGCGGAGTAGACAAGGTCAATCAGGCAGGAACGTTCGATATTCTGTATTACCCTGGTCTGTACCGCGAAGGACAGCTGAAGCTGGTGAAGCAGAAGCTGACCTATGCTGAGCTGGTGAGCAGCAATTTCAAGGTCACCTTCCCGAAAACAGGCTGGTACACCATTGTGGTGAGAACCCAGGAGCGGGACCGCGAATTTGCTACCTTCTTTGTCGGCAATCTGAAATAGTTGAAACAAGAACAGGGGGAATACTTGGTGAAGTTGTTGAAACGCACAGTAGCGGTAATGCTCACCTTAATCATGGTATTTCTGTCCACCTCCGAGAGCTTCCATGCTCTCGTCGAGGCGGCCAGCAGTACCAAGACAACCATGATCCAGAATGACTTTATTAAGGTCACCGTGGATAACGAGACGGGCCGCTACGGCATTCGCACTGTAGAGGGTCAACCGATCCGCAAGAAAGATAATAATGTTAACCTGCTGTTCCAGGGTGATGACCCGGAGACGTCGTTCACGACGTTCCGGATCGATGGAACGGATTATATTTACGGCAATAAATACAAGTTCGACAGCAGCCATTATTCTGAGACTACTGCACCTAAAGTGGTAGAAAATTCAAATGGCACCAAGCAGCTGGAGATGATCTGGAAGATTAAGGGCGTAGAGATCAAGCAGATTCTGATGCTCTACACCGACAGCAAGGATGCTGTGAATTCCGGTAACGTCAACATCCGCTATGAAGTGAACAACAAGAGCGGGGCGCAGGTGCAGATCGGCAGCCGGATTCTGCTGGATACGATGGTCGGCGGTAACGACGGGCCGCAGTTCCAGATTGGCACAGCCTACAAGTCACCGCTGCAGGTAGAGCGGAAGCTGGTGCATAATCCGGAGGACGATAAGGGGATTCCCTTCGAAGATAGAGCTTACTTCAAGATTCCTGCTTATTGGGTGATGCGCGACAAGCTGGATCTGACGAATCCTCAGGCAACCAATGTGGTGGCCTACGGTTTCAATAACTTTGCCGAACAGAATATTAATATTGTGGATGAGATGATCGTCGGGCACTGGAACGGCCTGGCGAATACGAAATGGGATTATAAAATTAATCCGAATCTGGACTTCACCAGAGATACCAATGATTTCGGTACGGCGGATTCCGCCGTTGCCTTCTACTGGAACCCGGAGAAGCTGGCACCGGGAGGCTTCCAGAGCTTCGAGACCGTATATGGCCTGGGTGAACTGACAGCCCCGGATAAAGTGTTCTCGATCCGTTATGTAGATCAGGTTCAGCAGCTGGCGACAGCTTCGCTGGGAACGGGGGAGACCGTTCCGTCGAAGTATGTGGATAATGGTGTCTTCACGATTACAGCCGAAGTAGAAAACTTGCAGGCCTACAATATGGAGCACTCCAAGATTGAAGTGGAGATGACGCTGGAGAGTGGTCTCAGCTTCGTCAGGCAGGATGAGTTGGGCCAGGATGTTAAGGATGCCAATGGCAATCCGGTCCTGGAGAATTCCCGCAGCAAAATGCTGGAGTTCAAAAAGTCAGCCACACCCGACGAAGCAGCCATGGGCATTGAGCCGAAGTACAAGCCGGGTGACGCGATTACCGCGACCTTCCGCGTTCAGGCCAAAGGCAGACCTTGGCCGGTTACCCGGGAGTATATGATTTCCGCGAGAAGCCCGGAAACACAAGGCAAAATCGAAGGCGTGAAGGATGAGGGCATCAAAGCCCAGTATGAATCGACTCGTACCAACTTCATTCTCCTGCCCCCGGTAGGAGAAGCGACAGCTACGTATTCCTATGCACTTGCTCCGGCAGAGCTGTATAGCACAGATGTGAAATATCTGACGGTCAATCTGTCGAATATTGAAGCATACAATACAGGCAATGCAACGACTGCTCCGAACTTTGATCTGTACCTCAAGAATAAAGCAGACGGTAACCGGTATAAAGTCAATGTCCAGGATGCAGTGGTGATGCAGCCGACGGATGACGGATTCTCCGGCGCCATGCGGATTACGTACCGCGGCGGTGATCAGGTGGATTCAGGCGGCAATGTGCTGGAAGCCGGGCTTGGACCGGAATTGCCGCTTGGTGAATATCAGGTGGAGATTGATTACAAAGGCGACGCCGGAGGGGACGAGGAAGTAGCGGCTCTATATGATATGACGACTCCGCAATCCTTCCTGGTCACCGATAATAACGACACACGAATCCGTGAGGCCGGAGTGATGGCGGTCTATAAGGAAGCTGTAGATATCAGCGGCCTTGCGAACGGTGCTTCGGTAAAGGATGAGCTGGTGGATCAGCTGAACTCTCTGTTCCCGGGCAAGCCGTTCAAGGACGGTTCGTTCCTGTACAAGGCTGTTACCGAATATAAGAAAACCAAAGCCTTATTCGGCGCAGCGAGCAAAGCGGTTGATCCGAAGTTCGATATCAGCGAATTCATGGATGATGAAGCGCTGAAAGAGACGCCAATGTATGCTTACAAGCTGTTTGCAACGGAAGAGGACTTTGAGGAATTCAAGGAAGAAGCGGAAGCCAAGGACCCGGAATTCGACCGTGAGATTCTGGTTACCGTCCGCGGCATGATCAAGCAGGTGGGTACAGGTGATGAAGAGCAGGTCATCGTGGATACCAAGACAGAACCGGCCATTATTAATGATGCTGTAGCTTATAAAGGTAAAGATCTGTCTTTTGTACGCGGCAAGCTGGATATCTTCGGCAACACCCTGCCTGGCGATCTGCCCTTCCTGGATACCCTGTTTGTCAAGGGTGAAGGAACGCTGAGCGTAGCGAGCAGCGGATTCGTCTTCCATAAGGGCGAATGGACGCTCGACTTCTTCAACGGCTTCAACAAGTCGCTTGGAGAAGAGGACTTCGATCCGACGAAGGAAAAAGAGGAAGAAGATAAGGGCAAGGATGACGATAAGAAGGACGAGAAGGGCAATGACGGCAATCCGGAAGACGACAGTCAGAACGGCAGCCTGAAATGGGCCATCGGCGGTGTAGGTGACAGATTGAACCCGCTGCGCCAGATCATGATTGAGGATGTGTACTTCAACAAGCAGTCTTTGTTCGGGGCACCAAGCTTCTCGATCGACGGCTTTGGCTTCTCCTTCAATGACTTCATTCTTAGAGAGAATGGGATTTCCTTCGGAGGCTCGCTGTCCCTGAAGATCATTAACTCCGAGATCAAGAATGTCATCTTCAACAGTGCCGGCTTCTATGGCGTCGATGCCTCACTGGGCTTCGATCTCAATCAGGAGATGGGCTTGTTCGGACCGGATAAGAAGAAAGATGCGAATAAGAAAAAAGGCCCGGATGCTCCTAGCGGCAAGGTTACGATCAAGCACGCTGTGCAGGGCAAGGGGATCGGTAATGAATACGGCCTGGAGTTCGCAGCACAGCTGAAGAATATGATGGGCGTAGAGATTGAATTCTCGCTCAAGAAGGTAAAGGACGGCCGGATTCTTCCGGATGTCATTGCCTTCGGGGCAGAGCTTCCGCAGCCGGGTATTCTGGTGACGGGTGCAACTTATCTGACAGCCATACGGGGTGCAGTGCGTGAACTGGCGGATACGATTGCCGGAGGTACGGCACAAGATCCATTCCCTTTAACCATTCAAGCAGGCGTAGGCATGCGGTTCGGGATTGCTCCGGCGTATTTCTTCGGCGATGTGGACCTGACGGTGAAGCGCACCGGCCTTAAGGTGGAAGGTAGGCTGGATTTCGCCGCCAAAGCCGATGCGGAGAAAGATGACCGGCTTCCAATGCTGACCAAAGCGCTGCTCGAAGCGCAGTGGGTAACCCCATGGTTCGTGCGCGTGGAAGCAGAGATGGATATCGGCGGATGGGATATCATCATCGGGAAGGCTGGTATCTTCGTCGGACAGAATCTGGAGAAGAACCGTACGGATTTTGAAGGCTATATCAGCTCCAAGGTGCAGATTCCGAACGATGTACCGGTTGTGGGAGGCATGCCGCTGTCCAGTATGTTCCTTGGGGTCAACAATGACAAGGTCTGGGGTAGCATCGGCATTCTGCTGATCTCCTTAGGCATTACCTACTACTGGAGTGGGGGCATTGAATTCGGTACTTCTACAGATCAGCTGCCGGAAGGTATGATCCATCTGGTGGTGGATGATCCTGAGCTTGGACCGCGTCTGATGGTGATTGGGGCAGGCGTGCAGACGCTGGCCACATCCAAGGTGGCTTCCGAGGAAGAGAATCAGGAGATTATCTACCGTGAGGTAGAAGAAGGCGTTAAATATGTCGAGAACGGCTCGATCAATGTCGGCGTAGGCGGCATTACGGTCAAGAACGGCGGCAGAATCCATGAGATTCCGATGGACGGCGTAGCCGGCAATGCCATCATTGAGATGGAGTACAGCAGCAAGGAAATGCCGGAATTCAAGCTGCAGGATGCATCAGGCAAATTGTATCCGGTGAAATTCGATAACACGAACACTGATCCTACAGCAAATGCTTTTACACAATATATTCCTGCAAGCTATAAAACAGATAATGGGTCCAAACTCAGCAGCGAAGTGGACATTCGCAGAGCATATATCATTATTCCTGAGAATGAAGCCACAAAAGGCGGCACTTGGAAGCTGACAGCCGTCTCGGCGGTTGACACCAAGCTGTTGAACGTTCCTACCCTGCCTACTCTGGGTGAAGTCAACCTGGCGAAGGACAGCTCGAATGCGAATAAGTTCACAGCCTCCTGGAAAGTCGCCAACGCAGCCGAAGGCGATACAGTGAACCTGTATCTGGCAGAGGATGCGGTGACAAACCGCAAGGAAATGCTGAATGGTCAAGAGATTCTGCAGACGGGTGATCCCGGTATGCTGATCGCCAAAGATGTACCGGTCGGCGCAGGCGGCTCGGTCAGCGGCGGAATCACGAGCGGCAGCAAAGTGATCGATGTAACCAATGTAACCTTGATGGGGAACCCGGAAGATATCCGCGGGCTGCTCAGACAGGGCAACTATTACCTGCGGGCCGAGCTGAAATCCAGCTCGAACTTCGGGACGAAGACATCGCCGCAGCGCTTTGAGATCATTGATCCGCTTGCACCACAGAGTGTCAGTGATGTCATTGTTGAGCCTGCCGGCAACGGATTGTTCTCACTCTCCTTCAAGCCGGGAGCGAAGAAACCGGGACACAGCGGCTACGAGCACAGCTATGTGGTCGATGCGAAGCTGGATGATGGAAGCAAACTGGGTGAATATGCTCCGTTTGGAGAGCTTTTGTATACCGAACAGGAGCTTAAGCCTTACTGGAATGCCTCCACAGGCAAATACGAAGGTCTGTTGATTGGCGGCTGGAAGGCTGTATCTACAACAGATGAAGTCTATAAGGGCAGCCTTGAAGGCTCAGTGATTGATCTGAGCAAGGTGAAATATGTCGGCCTGGAAGTGAAGAAGAATTACGTCATCGGCGTCAGTGCCGCAACGGTTCCAACCGAGGATGCCGACAAGCATCAGAACTATCATTATGCCGAGCGGCGTGAGAGCAGCAGCACCTTGCTGCCGGTTCCGAATCTGCCGAAGCTGACGGTATTGAGTTCATCGGGGACGGTAGATGCCTCCTCCGGGAACTACGTGAACCTGTTAACGAATGAAACGAAGCAGAAGCTGACGCTCTCTTCAGGTCAGTCCAATGTGACGGTGGAAGCATTCTATGCTGACAAATCCATTGGGACTGTAGCCCTGACGAACAAGGCCGGCGGCGGAAGCGAAGGCACCTTGAATCTAGACCAGTTCCAGACGGACGGTCCGTATGCGATTGAACTGAGAGCCAGAAATACGGTGACTAAGGATATCTCAGTGACCATGCTCTATCTGACGGTAGATACGATCGCACCGGTCCTGTATCTCACAGAGCCGGTAACGGGCGAACGTACTGCACAGGGTGCCGTTCGTGTAGCCGGAACGACAACTACGGGAACGAAGCTAAGTGCAGTTTATACCGTGAGTCAGTTGCAGTCTGACGGCAAATACAAAGACAAGGTCATCTCCAAGGAGCTTACGGTAGATCCGAAGACGGGAGATTTCAATGGAATGGTGGAAGTGAATTCTGAGGAGCCTTCAGTGGCGCTAAGCATTGTCGCAACTGACGGTGCTACTAATCAGAACACAGCCATTGTGGATATTACGAATGCCGGATTCAAAGTACCGGTTGCCCTGGTTCTCAAGGGGGCGGAGACGCTGACGCCGGGTGCGGCAGGCCAAATCCAGGCTTATCTCAAGGTTTCGGATGGCAAGGACGGGAATGGCAAGCCAATATTCAAAGAAGAGCCGATTACCGGTAAGGATCTGGCTAATCTGACTTATGAAGTGGCCGTAGGCGATTCGGTATCCCTGTCGGCACAAGGCAATGTTACTGCACTAGCTACAGGCTCCAGTCTGATTGAAGCCGAGTATAAAGTGTCTGAGGGTGTTACGCTCAAAGGCATGGCTGTGACGACTGTAGCTGTCCCTGAATCGAACGATTTGGGTACTGTGCAAGCTGTATCCTCTCCGATTAACGGAGACAGCAACCATACGAAGATTACGGTGACTTCCGCCGGAGATATGACTGGACAGCAAATCGCTTACAAGGTCTTCTCGTCGGGTCCGGCAGAACTGAAAAGGGATGACAATGTAAGCTCATGGAGTCTGCTTCCGCTCGATGGTATCGTGTCCGCTCATCCGGGCGCCACTGTTGTGCTGGCCAAGCGTACCTCCTTGGACAAGCTGGTTAGGGCTTCCGGCAGTGTAGCTGCATCGGTCTGGACCAGCAGCGGTTCAGGCGGAGGCGGCGGTGCTGGCGGTGGTGGCGGAGGCGGTGGTGCCGTACCGGGAGTTGTTGAAGAACAAGCACCGGAACAGGCAGCCCGGATTACCGTCAACGGGCAGGCCGTGACAGCAGAGTGGGATGGACTTACAGCTATCGTCCGGATTACGGATAAAGAAGCTGTAGCAGGCAGTGACCTCACAGTAAGCTCCGCCGATCCGAATGCCAAAGCATTCAGTATCCGTGTAGACCAGAGTGTGGTTCAGCAGCAGCTGAGCGCGAAGAAGAAGATTGTGATTGAAGTTCCAATGGGACAACTGGTGATTGCTCCTGAGAATCTTGCAGGTGTAACTGCCGGACTTACTATCGGTATTGGTGCCAACAGTGCTGCCGATCAGCAGGCTATGAAGGCTATCGCCGATCAGCAAGGCTTCACTCTGATGGGGGCTGGCCAAGGTGTAACGGTGAACGTTAACCTGCCGAAGGGCAGCTGGACGCCGGCGCTTGCAGCCAAGATTGCCATTCCTGCGCCGCTTGCGGCCAAGGAAATTACAGCCATGGTGCTTAAGGATAAAGACGGCAACTGGACAACGGTACCGTGGAAGCTGGACAGCAGCGGTACAGCAGTGAATGTACAGCTGACCGGTGAAGGCAGCCTCTTCTTCATCCGTAACCTGAAGACCTTCAAGGATATGCCTTCAGGCTGGGGCAAGGAAGGCATCGCAGCGGCATCTGCCAAGCTGTTCGTGCTAGGGAAATCTGCGGAACTGTTCGATCCGTCAGGTAAAGTGACCCGGGCAGAATATCCAACCATTCTGTTGCGTGTTGCAGGTCTGATGAACAAGCAGGCAGCTTCGGCAGGCTTCAGTGATGTCAGCGCCAGCAGCTGGTATAACCGCAGCGTCTCCATTGCTACAGAGCTGGGTATTGTCACTGGTCTTGAAGGCGGCAAGTATGCGCCTAAGGATACGCTGACAAGAGTTGAAGCGATGACGATGCTCGGAAGATTGCTGAATCAGGTGAATCCGGGCAGTGAACTTAGCGAGGACGAAGTCACTTCGATCCTCAGCGGTTTCACTGACAAGGGCAAGGTTCCGGCATGGGCAAGACAAGCAGTGGCAATGAGCATCAAGAACGGCATTATCCTCGGGGAAGGCAACAAGGTGAATCCGTCCAGTCCGCTTACGCGTGAACAGGCGGCAGCCATTGCCATCCGCCTGGATCAGTTCATTACAGCCAAGCAATAACTAGGATGTGCCCGTTCGCTCGCAAGCGGGCGGGCACACTCTGCTGGGAAATCCCTAATCACAATACTATTCAGGTGGTGTCAACATGGCTTTGAAGCGAAGATCATGGATAGGTTATCTAATAGCACTGGCGGTAATTGTCGTTGCCGCAGTTGCCGGAGGCATCATGGCCAAGGCTGATCCGCAGACCTGGGACAGCACGGCCGATACCAGGTGGTATGTGCCAACGAATGATACCTTCAAAATTAAGAATGCTGAAGAGCTGGCAGGTGTAGCCAAGCTCGTCAATGAAGGTACCGTAAACGGTCTAAGCGGTAAAATTCTGGAGATTACGGACAACCTTAATCTCTCTGCTTACCAGTGGGTGCCCATCGGTACCGCTGAGCATCCATTCCGGGGAACACTCATCACCGAGAACGGGTTGATGAAGAAGATTAACGGGTTGAATGTAGTAGCAAACCGTTCTTATCAGGGTCTGGTAGGGAACATGGTAGGCGGTACAGTAGGCGGCCTGATTTTTGAAACAGGCACCATCTCTGTTACCGGAGTGACCTATGATGTCTATGCAGGCTCTGCTGTAGGTAAAATGAGCGGCAGCAGCATTGTGTTTGACATTACTAACCAGATCAATATCACTTCGGACGCTTCTCCGTACCACTCCTACGCGGGCGGTATTGTCGGCATGGGCGAAGGGATGATCTCGAATTCTATCAATAACGGGACGGTTACAGCGTATGGTTCAGCCGATGTTGGCGGAATGTTGGGCTATGGCGATTCCAGAGGCATTATCATCAAAAAAGTGGTCAACAATGGAGCGGTTCTTGCCCAGGGAACGGACAGTTCTGTGCTTACCGCAGGCGGGATCGCAGGTCATACTACAGGACCGCTTCGTCTAAATGATGAAGACACTCCAATCATCAATACGGCGGCTGTTACCATCGCCGGAGGGAATCAGGTTGCAGCAGGCGGGATTGCCGGTAAAGTAGACAACACCGTCGTGTTCTCCAACATGACTACCAATAATGGTGCAATTACCGTGAATGCAGCAGCGGCAGTGAATTCGGCAGCCGGGGCGCTGGTAGGTGCAACAGGTACGGTAGCAAGCGAAGCGGCTTCCATTACCTTTGTAAATACAGCGCCGGTTACCAATAACGGCGGCAAGAATGTATATACAGGCGGGATTGCCGGATATACCGGCAGCAAATTCACCTGGACGCATCCTTATGCGAATACTCAGCAGATTACAGCAACAGGCTCAGAGAATGTAGCTACCGGCGGATTCGTCGGATATGCCGCAGGCGGCTTGGTTACCAGCAACGCTTCGGCAGGAGTATTCGAGAATAGAAAGCTGATCTCAGTTAACGGCGGTAAAGGAGTCTACACTGGCGGGATTGCCGGTTACGATGCAGGCGGGAATATCACGCAGACCTCTTCCACAGGTGAACTGAAGGTTAATGGTACTGCGGATGTATACACAGGCGGTACCGTTGGTTACGAAATGGGCGGAACCATTGTTTCATCAGTTACCGGCACGACAGAAAGCAAGCCTCTGGCCATCACTTCCGATGGTACCATCGGCGGTATCGTCGGCTATCTGGAAGGAACCTTGAGTAATTCTTCTATTAAATATGCAACACTGCAAGTCACTTCTGCAGGCGGGGTTGCCGGCGGAATCGCCGGGAACGCACAAGGAGCGGTAAGTGGAGTCACTGCCGGTGATGCGGAATCGGCAGGCTACAGCACTTTGGTGCTTCAAGCTGTGGTAGCGGATGCGGCAGACGGGCAGGACAATATCACATTCGGCGGACTCGTGGGCGTGAACACCAAGCCGCTGTCGCTGACCGGCAGTAAGGCCTCGCGGATCAGCTTCCTGAATGAAGCGGGAAGAAGCGGGTATATCATCGGCGGCGCAGCAGGTAAGCTGAACGCTGATGCGGTAGTCGGGTCTGCTGCTGTGCCTGTGGATGTCCAGGATATCGTTACAGAGCTGAAGGCCGACAAGGTAAGCTTCGGCGGCGGCGCAGGGCATAACTCGGCTGCCCAGTTCAACGGGCACACGAATCGGATTGAGATTAAAGCTACAGGCGCTTCGGTAAAAGCCGGCGGTATGTTCGGCGAGAACCATTCGGCCGCAGCCGCTCCGTTCAATCATGCGGAGAATGTAGTTATCACTGCAAGCGGTGCGGATAACCAGCTTGGCGGGAATACCGGCTTCAATGCCGGACAGCTGGTTAACGCTACAGTGACTCAGTTGTCTATTCAAGCAAAAGGTGTACACGCTGTAGCTGGCGGGATCACCGGATATTCGGCGGGGACAGAGACTCCTGAAGCACGTGCAGGAATTACATCCGCTGTGCTGAATGTTCCCGGTGCTGAACCCATGATTACGCTGACAGCGGCGGATGCCAAAGCGGGGGCGATCGTAGGTGCTGCTGTGACAACGGATATTACAGCACCGGAAGTGAATGCGCAAGATGGTGCGCTGATGCTCATCCAGGCACAAGCTGCGAAGCCGTCTGTCGGCGGTCTGGCAGGTACCCTTTCGAACAGTACCATCAGCAGTGACAGCAAAGTCGTCAATGTAGAGAATATGCTCATTCTGGCAGGACCAGCGGCTACGGATGCCTATATTGGCGGGATTGTAGGCTACAATGAGTCCTCCAGGCTGGAACGTCTGGTAGGTTCAGCGGTGAGTCTGACCCTTAACGCACCGCGCGCTACTGCAGGCGGAGTGGCCGGATATAACCACGGCAGTGCTACAGGCATTATTGTAGACACTTATATCAGCGGTCTGAATCTGAAGGCTAACGACGGTGCAGTCTCCTCTTATGCCGGGGGCATTGTGGGCCTCAATGCGGCTCAGAGTATTGATCCGGTGCTGAGTCCTGCAACCTCGGTCAGCACGATTCAGAATACCCGTACACTGGGTACGGTCTCAGCTACCTCCTCAAGTGCCATTGTGGGCGGTATGGTCGGTGAGAACCGTACGCTGATTGCCAACAACAGCATTACCGATAAAATCTCGGTGATCTCCAGAGGCAATTCCTCCCTCATTGGCGGTCTGGCCGGTGTGAACACGGCATCAGGAACACTCTATTACACGTATTCCAATGCGAACCTGACCATTGAGGGGACAGGCACACATGCAGGAGGATTAGTAGGCAGCAATGCTGGTGCAGTCATTGGCTCTTATGTAGATATTGATGTGACGGGCAATGCCCAAGGAACATCAAGCGGTTCGGTCTACCTGGGCGGACTGATCGGCAGAAATACAGCCGGTACGGTGGAGCAATCCTACTCCGCTTCCAAGGTTACAGCGAACAAAGTCTATACCATTGTCGGCGGTCTGATCGGAGAGCTGTCCGGCGGAACGGTCAAGAATTCCTATGTAGCGAAAAGTGTTAACGCTGCGAACGATAATTCTTACGCCGGCGGCTTCGTTGGCAGAATTACAAACGGTAAAATAAGCAACGTCTACTCAGCAGCAGAGGTTAATGTAGCGGAGAAAAAGACCGCTTATGCCGGCGGTTTCGCCGGACGTTATGATAATGCAAGTAAAGAACTGCTCTACAAGTCTTACTATATTAAAGACGAAGGACTGAATATCAACCGCGATCTGCCTGATTTCGCAGAGGGCAATCACCGCTGGCTGAATGTGCATGTCCGGCTGACCACCATTCTGTCGGAGACACTGAAGGACAGAACGGTATTCCCGGGCTTGTCGGGCTGGGATTTCGAGGGAGCCTGGAAATACGGCTCGCTCAGCGCGGCATACCGCTATCCTGAAGTCAACCGCACTGCCAATACCGGCGGCGGAGACAACGGCAATAACGTGAATGCCAATATCAACTGGTACACGAAGGATAAGGATGCAATCGGCTTCGAGATCACCTCGGAGGCTGAGCTTGCCGGTCTGGCGGGAATTGTCAACGGCACCATTGCCGGTGTAGAGCAATTCAGCTTCAAGGACAGAACGGTGACTGTGATGAATCCGATCCATATCCAATCCAAGCAGTGGGTGCCTATCGGTGACAAGGAGGCTAATCCGTTTGAAGGAATGTTCGACGGGAAAAGCCTGCTAATCGACGGCCTGACCCTGCAGCCGGTATACACGCATTCCGGGCTGTTCGGAATCATTGGAGCGAATGCTACAGTGCAGAACATGAACCTTGAGCCGCTCGCGGTTGGTGGCAACGGCTACACCGGCGTACTGGCCGGGACGAATCTGGGTACAGTTAAGAATGTTGACCTTAAGCTGCTTGGCGGCGTGAAGGTCAGCGGCAGCATTGTCGGCGGCATCATCGGCCAGAACTCAGGAAGTGTTGCCGGTCTGCAGCTTACGCTGGACGGCGGAAGCCGGATTGAGACAGTAGCTGAAGGCGGCATCGCCGGCGGTCTGATCGGCGACAACACAGCGGATATTACAGCTGACATTTATGTTATTCACGATAAGGACGGCAGCATCGGCAGCGCGGCTGACCATGCCGTTATCGGCGGAGTTATCGGGGTTCAGAATGGTAATGTGACAGGCCTGGCCCTTGAAGTGAACTCAAGATACCGGATCTCTTCAACAGGAATGGAAGCCACGGTTGGCGGACTGGTTGGACATTACCAGACGGGTCAAGCTGAAGGGCTGACCGTGAGCTTTGCAGACGGAACCCTGGAAGCGCGGGGGCTTGGCTCCATCCTTGGCGGTATGATCGGTCAATCCGATCAAGGGAACAGCATCCGCAATGTAATCGTAACCGGCTCCGGAAGCGGAGTACAGCTGACAGCTAATGGTACGGCTGGCGGTGTTGTGGGCGTGAAGGATGGCAGACTCGGCGGAATGCTGGCCCGTTCTGTGGATACCGGCAGCAGCTTCGATATTGAACATGCAGCAGTATCAGGCGTGAAGCTGGCTACAACAGGCGACAGCTTGAAGGCTGTGCTCGGCGGGATTGCCGGATCGGCTTCCCGGACGGCGATCAATGACGCCAAGTTCAAGGCTTCGTTGCAGGCCGCTGGTGATGTGATCACTGCCGGAGGTATTGTGGGAGAGAGTGATAACTCCATCATCTATAATGCAGATTCGTCACCTGAGCTTCAGGCGGCGGCGAAGAGCGGTGAGGTCGCGGTCGGCGGAATCGCCGGAACGATATCAGCGGACGATATCGATCAAGGCTTTGACTTTGGCAAGGCATATCCGCTGTATAAGGGGATTTATATTGCGAAGGTTCATGATGGTCAGATCACAGTCACCGGAACAGATCATCGTGCAGATCTCTATGCGGGCGGTCTGACCGGCAAGAATACGGATGCCTCCATCTATAGCTCCGAAGTTGCCTCCGGTCTCAAGGTAACCGGCGGTAATACCGTGAGTGCAGGCGGAGTAGCCGGATACAGCAATGGTATCATTGTAGATACCATTGTCAGAAGCGGTGTGAACACGGATAACAGCAGAGTGATCAATACCGGCGGACTTGTCGGTTGGGGAGACGGCGGAGAGATTCATTACAGTAAAGTTATCTCCGGCTCAGGACAGTCCATCACCATCGGATCGGCGGTCACCCTGGGTGAATCGGTACCGAATACACGCGTCGGCGGGGTCATCGGAATGGCCGATCATGTCCTGATTACGAATACCCATACGGATATTCCGGTAGTCATTACAGATACCAATCAGGATAACACGATGTATGCAGGCGGTTTTGCCGGACTGCTGGGTGAGAACGGCACGCTTGCCGGACAAATTCAGAAGTCTTATGCCACAGGCAAGCTGAATGTCAGCGGCAGATTAGGCTCTTATGTCGGCGGATTCGCCGGATCTGTAGATCATTACTCGATCACAGATTCCTATGCCTCCGGTGACATCAGCAATACCGGCTTCGATACACGCAGCGGCGGCTTCGCAGCATCTGTGGAGAGAAGCGGCAGCATCAGCAAGTCTTATGCATTGCAGAATAAGCTGTCTACTGTCGGAGTGAAGTCTTCGACCCGTTCCTATAACGGCGGCTTCGCCGGATATAATGACGGAACGTTAACTAGTGTATATGCCAATGTACCGCAGATTACGGTGGCGGTTGCCGGGGACAATGTCTCCAAGGGAGCACTGGTCGGCTACAACTTCCGGGACGGCAAAATTCTTAGTTCGTCCTACACAGGCACACTGGATGCTGTAGGACGTAACACAGGCGCGGCCGCAGCAGCCGTAAGTACAGCAGCAGTTGATCCGCTGGCTTCAGGACTCTGGAGTATCGACTATGATACTACCTTCCTGAACGACCTGACGGATGGGGCCATTACAGTACAGACGCCGCTGCAGCTGGCGGGGGCAGTCATGTTCTATAACGAGACAGGACTGAATTATTACAAGCTGTTCAACAGAACGGCTGAAGACAAGCCGGAGCTGGCAACGATCCTGCTCGGTGCGGATATCGACCTTGCCGGACGCTACTGGACGGCATTCGACAGCTTCACAGGCGTGTTCGACGGTCAAGGCCATACGCTAAACGGACTGTCGCTGAAAGCCTCCGGTCAGCAAACCGCCGGATTCATCAAGGATAACCGTGGACAGTTCCTGAATGTGAGCTTCACCGGGGCCGATATCTCCGGTGCAGTGAACGCAGGTGTTGCTGTCGGGATTAACCACAAGGGTGCAGTCATCCAGAATGTGAAGGTCAGCGGTTCCGTGACTGCCAGTGCTGCCGCAGGCGGGGCAGCAGGTGTGAATCAGGGTACCCTGGAGAAGGTCACGAATGAAGGTGTGACCCTTGCCGGAGCGGGCCGGATTGGCGGCATTGCCGGAAGCAACGCCGGTGTGATTCACCAGGCTGTATCCAAGGGCAATATTGATGTTACATCTGCACTGGCCGCAGGCGGAATTGCCGGTGAGAACAGTGCGGAAGGCACGATCACTGAGTCGATGGCCTATGGCGATATCCGTGTAGCTTCAGCCCAGGCGATCGCCGGCGGAATCAGCGGTCTGAATGCGGGAGAGATCAAGAACAGCTACTCGGCTGGGGCGGTCCTCGCCGAAGGCATGTCTACTGCATGGGCTGGCGGTATTGCCGGTCTGGCAGAGAGCGGATCGATTATTACTTCCCTGAACACCGGAGAAGTGAAGGCTGGAGTGAAGGGCAAGATTCAACCGCTGCAGGCCTTCTTCGGCGGGATTGCCGGACAGAAATCGGACAAGGCCACGATCAGCGGCTCCTTGTTCAACAGACAAATGCTGAAGAATAATATTGCGTACTACAATCTGAATGGTCAGGCAGTGTCCGGCAATAACAGCAGTGCCATGGGGCTGCCGGGTGCAGAGCTTACTGGCGCGAATCTGCCGGCAGGCCTGGATGCCGGAATCTGGACAGCCCAGAACACATTCTATCCGCTGCTTCAGGCCTTTAACGGAACAAATGAAGGGACACTGGCTTCAGCCGCTGTTATCCTGAACCCGCAGGATCTGATTAACCGCGTGGGTTCGGCATTCCACATGAGCAGCGGCGGAGCACTCTCCTGGAGCGCTGATCCGTCCAAGGCTGTAGTGAACGGTACAACCGGCAGCCTGATATCAGGTGGCAGTGCAGTGCTGAAGGCAAACGCTGGAGGACAAAGCAGAAGTATTGCTATTAATACAGCTGCATTCCAGTACCCGAGCGCAGCAGTTGCACCAACTGCAACTCCTGCAGATAAGAATTTCACCACTGAAGTGAAGGTGGAGCTGGCAACAGGCGAGCAGGGAGGAAGCATCTACTATACACTGGACGGTACAACACCTACAGAGACCTCCCAGGTGTACAGCGGACCTATCGATCTTAAGAGCACAACAACAGTTAGAGCCGTTACCATTGCTCCCGGCAAAGAGTACAGTCCGGTGGCAAGCTGGACCTGGACACTTGTCGTCCCTAATCCCGGCCCTGGTTCCGGCCCTGGTACGAGCCCAGGGGGTGGTCCTGGCCCGGCAGCTCCGCTTCCGAGCCCGACACCTGCACCGGCAGCTCCGGCAATTACCGCTATTGCAGGCGCAACGTCTATTAATGGAGACAGCAAGGAGCCTGTGAAGATTGCCAAGAACAGCAAGCTTGCGCTGAAGGCTCCAGAAGGGCAGACAATCTATTACACAACGGACGGCAGCATTCCGACTGCCAAGAGTACGAAATACACCGGCGAGCTGCTGATCACCAAGAGTATGACGGTCAAAGCCATCACGGACAAAGACG
Source organism: Paenibacillus sp. FSL M7-0420 (assembly GCF_038002345.1). Taxonomy (NCBI): domain Bacteria; kingdom Bacillati; phylum Bacillota; class Bacilli; order Caryophanales; family Paenibacillaceae; genus Paenibacillus; species Paenibacillus sp. FSL M7-0420. The sequence continues at coordinate 2,245,066 of NZ_JBBOCJ010000001.1, forward strand.
ATAAAGTCATTACCATCGAGTATGTGGTGGAGAATGCGAAGTACAGCCTGAAGAGTAACAGCGGCGAGATCAAGTATATGGCTGCCTATCCGAACGGCTTGTTCATGCCAAACGCTGCTATTACGCGGTATGAGCTGATCCAGTCCCTTGCGCCGCTGCTCGATATGGAAGAAGTGAATGTAGGCAATCTGTTCAATGATGTCAATGCCGAGAATGAAGGCCTGACCGGATTCTTCGCATCGGCGGGCATTATTGAAGGCTTCCCGGATGGCGGATTCGGCGGAACGAAGGGCTTAACCAGAGCCGAGTTCTCCAAAATCATGACCACTGTGCTGAAGCTGGATGTAACTCAGACAGGTGTGACGAAGCAGAAGGATATCCGCGGACACTGGGCTGAGAAATACGTGAATGCCCTGTCGCAGGCGGGATATGTGCAAGGCTTCCCTGACGGAACCTTCAAGCCGGGAACACCGATTACCCGTGCGCAGGCCGTAGTGCTGATCAACCGGATTGCCGGCACGAAGAAGCTGACGGTAACGGCTGTACGGTTCAAGGATGTTCCGGCAACCCACTGGGCTTACAAAGACATCATGTCAGTTGTGAAATAACAGAAATTCATAAGTGAAGGAGATCGGCGGATGAAAACAAAGCTGCTTGCCGTAAGCCTGGTCCTCTCATTGATCTCGGCGATACTCTTCTATTCGGGCACCACCAGTGCGGATACACCTGAGGCGTTTAGCGCTGAACAAAGCTATGGAATAGCGAGTAAGGCGATCTTTTATCTGCGTGTGCTGAAAAGCGACGGTACTGCAAGCTCTACCGGAACAGGAATTATCCTGTCTCCGGCCGGTACCGCAGCAACGGCGTATCATGTGGTCAAAAGCGCACAGCGCATTGAAGGAGTCATGGCGGACGGAACGGTGATCAGTCCGATTAAAGTCACGAAGTCCGACGAGCTGAAGGATGTGGCCATCCTTGAACTGCCAAGTCCCGCTGCGATGAAGCAAAAGGATAATGCCTATGCTTATCTGCCGCTGCGTAAGGACAAGCTGAGACATGGTGAAGCGGTGTATGCCCTGGGCTATCCGCTCAAGAATACAGCGATCATCACGGAGGGGATTGTCAACACTCCGGCAGCCGACATTAACGGCCGAAGCCGGATTCTGACCTCGGCCCAGGTGGCAAGCGGAATGTCCGGGGGGCCTTTGCTCGATACGCACGGCGAGCTGGCCGGTATCATCTCCGGTTCCCTGCGGACGATGACTAACATTCATTTGATTGTGAATACGGAGGATCTGCGCAGCCTGCTGCCGGCTTCCTTCAACTAAAAGCATTACCAGAAGCAGCTTACACTTGCGGCTGCAATATAATACCGACTATGGCTGTCCTCAGGCGTTTCGTTGAAAACGCGGGGACAGCAATTTTTTTAAAAATATAAGAAATTATATGTTTCACACAATAATTTATCCTTCTATTTCTCGCTGAAACGGTACCGTCCTTTACAAGGACGGCAAAGCCGTTTCCACTTGAATATAGAATGTATGGGCTGCTCTTGTAACCGCAATTCACCGTATGGAAGGAGGAGGAACCCGGGTGATTAAGGCCTATTTGCTGGATGTGAATCAGAAGGATCTCTATAAGCTGTCATCGATGCTTCAGCATACAGGCAAGGTGAATGTGATCGGCATGTCTGCTTATCCCGAGAATGTGGTGGACCGGATTGTTCTGCTGCAGCCCGATGTGCTGTTTCTGGATCTTCAGCTGCCCGGCCACCAAGGAGTCGTCGTAGCCGAGCTGGTGAAGAAAAAGCTGCCGGATATTCAGATTGTGGTGGTCACAGAGACAAAGCAGCATGCCCTGTGGGCCTTCGACCAGGATATTGTGGATTATGTGCTGAAGCCGCTGGAGGAGGTCCGGCTGGGCCAGTCTCTGGAGCGGCTGCGCCAGGGAAGCTGAAGCAGGCTGGCGGATGGAATCAGGATGCCGGATGTCCTCTGCCCATGGTACAATGTACGGACAAGCAGAAAGGATGGGTGATTTTAGTTGAAGTATGATTTTAACCGTATCATAGACCGCCGCAATACCCGTTCCTACAAATGGGACCAGTCCGAGAAGCTGTTCGGAGACAAGGAGATTCTTCCGCTGTGGGTAGCAGATATGGACTTTGCGAGCCCTCCTGCGGTTCAGGAAGCGATTCTGCGCCGCGTACAGTCAGGAATATACGGCTATAGCGTGACGGGCGACTCTTACAAAGCGGCGATTGCCGGCTGGTACCGCAGACGCCATGACTGGGAGATTCAGAAGGACTGGATCTCGGATTCCCCGGGAATTGTCACCTCGCTCAGCCTGTCTGTAGAGCTGTTCAGCCAGCCGGGCGATCAGGTGATCGTGCAGTCGCCGGTATATTATCCGTTCTATGATGTCATCCGCATGAATGACCGCAAGGTGGCGGCGAATCCGCTGAAGCTGCAAGACGGTCATTATGTGATGGACTACGTGCAGCTGGAGGAGCTTATGGCCGGTGGCGCGAAGCTGCTGCTGCTGTGTAATCCGCATAACCCGGGCGGCAGAGTGTGGGAGCGCGAAGAGCTGCTGCGTCTGGGCGAACTATGCCTGCGGTACGGGGTAACCGTGATCTCGGATGAGATTCATTGCGACATGATCATGCCCGGACACAAGCATATTCCGTTCGCTTCCCTGTCGCCGGAATTGTCAGACATTACGCTGACTACACTAGCGGCAACCAAGACCTTCAATCTGCCGGGGCTGCAGACCTCGTATATCGTCACCTCCAGCCCGGAGCTGAAACAGAAGTTCGATTACAAGATCAAGGCGCTCAGCCTGCATATGTCGCCCTTCTTCACGCCGGAGGCTGTGGAGGCGGCTTATAACGAAGGAGGAGAATGGCTCGATGAGCTGATCCCGCATATCAACGGCAATGCCGAATACGCGATCAGTTATCTGACAGAACATCTGCCCCAGGTGAAGCCGATGAAGCCTGAGGCAACCTATCTGCTGTGGATTGACTGCCGGGCGCTCGGACTCGATGCGGACGGGCTCAAGCAGCTGATGTATCGCGAGGCTAAGGTGGCCTTTAATGAAGGCTCCGTCTTCGGAGCGGAAGGCCAAGGCCATCTGCGGATCAATCTGGCCTGCCCGCGCTCCCTGCTGGCTGAAGCGCTGGAGCGGTTCGTTAAGGCTGCGGGGGCTTATGTAACCCGATAATCTGTAATAAAGAATCCGCTGGCTTATGAAGCTGGCGGATTCTTTATTGTGTGGAAACCATATTGAGCCGGGGGAAGCCCCATGTTAAGATGGGCAGTGCGACTAAGCCGAGAGAGCGAAGTAATTATAGGGAGTGGGAGAGATAGAGATGAGTAAAAGCACAACTAGAATCATCATTGATTGTGATACAGGGATAGACGATGCACTGGCCATATTGTACGCGCTCCGGGCACCGGGTGTGGTGGTCGAGGGGATTACGACCGTGTTCGGCAATATTGATGTGCAGCAGGCGGCGGATAACACGCTGCGGCTGCTTGAGCTGGCGGCTCCGGGCTATGAAATCCCGGTAGCGCTTGGCGCTTCCCGTGCGCTGGTACGCGAGCTGACCGGCTTCTCCACCCATGTTCACGGGGAAAATGGCATCGGCGGCGTTCAGCTGCCGCCCTCCCGGCAGGTGCCGGTGCAGGAAACGGCGGCAGAGTTCATTGTGCGGATGGCGGACGAGAATCCGGGAGAGATTGTGCTGGTGACGCTTGGACGGCTCACTAACCTGTCGCTGGCCCTGGATCTGGACCCGGAGCTGACCTCAAAGCTGAAGAAGGTGGTGGTGATGGGAGGCACGGTCTTTAAGCCGGGCAACGTCACGCCGGTGGCCGAAGCCAATCTGTGGGGCGACCCGGAAGCGGCAGACCGCGTGTTCACTTCTGGGCTGCCTGTAATGATGATCGGGCTGGATGTCACCCTGCAGACGCGGATTACATCTGAGCATGTGGAGCTGCTGAAGCTGCATGGACGGGAAGAGAATAAGGCGGTCATCGACTTCATGGAAGAGTCGCTGGCGTATTATTTTAAATTTTACCGCGAGGCGAACTATCTGATTAACAGCGCTCCGCTGCATGATCCGCTGGCCCTGATGGCTGCCTTGCAGCCGGATCTGGTAACCTGCCGCCGGATGAAGGTCCGTGTGGAGCATCAGGGGGCGTTCACCTCCGGTATGGTCGTAGCCGACTTGCGGGCACAACCCAAAGAAGGCGAGTTCATCGAAGTGGCTGTAGAGGTGGATGCTGAGCGGGCGGTTGGTGTCTTTTTGAGCGTGTTCATATAGGTGTTAAGGGAACCCCGGACGGGTGAATCTGCAATGGTTACAATACCTTCATTTGCTATATTTATCTAGTTTGCTAGAATAGTAGGGGATGTAAGGTTGAGAGATTCACAATCTATTTAAGAGGATGGGGAACCTACTTATATGAAGCATTTGGCCAAAATAGTATTATGCGCAGCGATCTCACTCGGCAGCCTCTCGGCACTTCCGGCAAGCGCGGTCCATGCGGCACCTGCGGGTGTCAGTATCATGCTGGACGGATATCCGCTGCCGTTCCCGGTGGAGCCGGTGATGATGAACGGAACGACCATGGTGCCCTTCCGCGCCATCTCTGAAGCCTTGGGAATTCAGGTGGAATGGAATCAGAAGGCCCGCAAAATCACGGCCACCCGGAAGGACGCAGCTGGCACCGCTCCAACCGTAGTGGTCCTGACCCTCGGCAGCAAAAATGCCGTCGTGAACGGGACGGTAGTGAAGCTTGCGGCAGCGCCGCAGGATATCCGCGGAACGACGATGCTGCCGCTCAAATTCTTCAGCCAGCAGTTCGGGGCGGCTGCCTCCTGGGATCAGGCGTCCAAGACCGTATCCATTACCTCCCCGAAACGGGACATGTACACCTTGGGCTTCTACGCACAGAAGGCCTACAGTGAGGTCTCGCTTATTCCAAGCTTCGATGCGGTTGCTTTTGGCTGGGCGCGGATTGACAAGGACGGCCAGTTCACCACCACCGGCAAGGATTTCTGGTGGCCGGAGGCGGCAGGCGAGGTTACGCCGGAATCGATTGTGCAGAATGCGGCGGCGGGAGGGACCTCTCCCTACCTGATGGTCTATTCCAGTGACTCGTCACTGGAGCTGAGCAAGAATTTGGAGGACCCGCAGCTCCAGCAGCAGACGATCGCCAGTATTGTTGATTTGGCCTCGCAGAAGGGCTTCAAGGGCATCGGACTGGATCTGGAAGGACTGGGACTGACGGGGGATAAGACGCTGGTGCAGAGCCAATATAACGCTTTTGTCCAAAAGCTCTCCACAGCCGCCCGCGCTGCCAGCCTCAAGCTGACCGTCATTCTGCATCCGCTGAACAGCTCCTACAAGGGGTATGATTACAAGACGCTGGGGACACTTGCAGATGATCTGGTCATTATGGCTTACGCCTATGAAGGAGAGACCGGGCCGGAGCCGATGAATAAGGTCGATGAGAGCATCCGGCTGGCGCTTGATCAGGTCAGCAAGGAGAAGCTGATTCTCGGGATATCGGTCTACAGTGAGAACGAAGCCTCCGTCAATGCCAAGATCGGCCTGGCTAAGCGGTACGGCCTGAAGGGGATTGCGATCTGGCGTCTGGGGATCATCGGCCAGCCGGTGCTGAACCGGATGGGAGAAGCTATCGAGCTGTAGCAGGATATCTATTATAATGAAGACTGCCGTATGGTGAGCCTATAACCGTGCGGCAGTTTTTTTGCACATATTAAATGTCACATTAACCTCGCGGGCTAACCTGTATAATTCTATAGTTAACTTTATTGCGAATGTACGCACATTGAAGGAGGACTATAGATTATGAGTACGAAATATAAAGCGCTGGAACTGGATAAGCCGATGACTTACGAGCTGGAAGGGCTGGAAGTCGGCGTGACCTCGAACTGCAATTTCCGCTGTGATTACTGCTGCGCTTATAATAGAAATGACGGCCAGACCCTTGACGGCAAGGAGGTTATCCGCATTCTGGAGGAGCTGCCTAATCTTAAGCGGGTGCGTCTGTCCGGCGGAGAGGTTACACTGAAGTTTCAGGATTGTGTGGAGATTGTGGCATACTGCTCTTCGCGCGGCATTCAGACCCAGCTGAACTCGAACGGCAGCCTGCTGAATGAGCAGCGGATCGGGCAGCTGGTGGACGCAGGTCTGACGACGATTCATATTTCTTTTAATTTCACCACGGCTGAAGGCTTCTCGCGTTATTATAATATTCATCCGAGTGTCTATCACAAGATCAGAGAGAACATCACCATGTTCGCCAAGACCAATGTCAATGTGGTGCTGGAGACCCTGCTGTTCAATGAAACACAGGATCATATGCAGGAGATCAGCGAGCATGTCTATTCGATGGGCGTAAGAACGCATGAAATCCAGAACAGTATTATCATGGGACATACCGGCTGGAAGGCGATTGCCGCCCGGGAACAGCTGAAGAATGCCGTCAATGAGCTGATTGCGCGGAAGCCGGAGGATACGACGCTCTACTTCACCTGTATGGACCGTTTCATGGAGGCGATGGGCTTCCAGGAGCAGCCGGGCGTCTATTTCCCGCATTGCATTGAAGGCATGAAGCAGCTTCATCTGCACGGCAACGGCGACATTCTGATCTCCGAGCTGTGCCACCCGGTCATTATCGGCAATATCTATAACGGAACATCACTTAAGGACTTGTACAGTAATATGCCGGCACCGCTGTCGGACTATCTGGAGAAACGGCCTTGCCCGGCGCTGGACGCCTTGTTCCCGCAAGGAGTATAGCTCCCTTACCGGACCTTGCAGCAGAGACAGTCAGTGCAGCAGAGTATAATGGCATAGTTCACATAGGGGGATGAAATACATGCTTGGTGCAGTAAGACGCGGATTAGTATCTTCCAATACGGTGCTGGAGCGGATCATGCCGCTGCTAACACCCGCAGCCATCGTAGTTGGCGTGGTCAATGAGGCGTCCCTGCTTCCGTTAACGTGGCTGGTGCCCTGGATTTTTGCGGGTATGACGCTGATCGGCAGTCTGAAATCCAATTTCCGGGATCTGCTTGCCGTGCTGGTCAAGCCGCAGAAGCTGATTCTTCTGCTGGTGATCCTGCATGTGGTAATGCCGCTGATCGGCTGGCTGGCCGCGATGCTGTTTTTCCCGGGCGATCCTTATACGGTTACAGGGTATGTGCTGCTGTTTGCGATTCCAACCGGGGTGGTCAGTGTAGTCTGGGTATCCATGCATGGCGGGAATATTGCGCTTACGCTGGCCCTGATTCTGATCGATACGTTGTTATCGCCGTTGATTGTACCCGCTACCCTATATGTGCTGATGGGCGCAAGCGTCCAGATGGATGCCGGTGAGATGATGCGGGGTCTGCTCTGGATGGTGGTGCTGCCCTCCGTAGCGGGAATGCTGCTGAATCAATTCAGCAAAGGCAAGATCAGCACGGTCTGCGGCCCGCCGCTGGCCCCGTTTGTCAAGGTGGGCTTGTTCACCGTGGTCTCGATCAATGGGGCCAGCATTGCCCGGTATCTGAAGCATCCGGACGGCAAGCTCGTGCTGATTATCGCGGTGACCTTCGTTACGGTTGCCCTCGGCTACGTTATTGGAGCATTCGTCTCGCGCCGCCTGCACTATGATCATGAGAGCTCTGTGGCCGTACAGTTCAATTCCGGTATGCGTAATCTCAGTGCAGGTGCAGTGTTGGCTGTGCGCTATTTCCCGCCCGCCGTAGCGCTGCCCGTGATCTCCGGTATGCTGTTCCAGCAGATTCTGGCTGCCTGCTCCGGCATGTTCATCCGCAGCAGGGTGAGACGGCGGCAGCAGACTGAGCTGCTGGCCGACCGGCTGGCAGCCCCAGCTTCATCTGACATTCGCAGCACGCTTACTAAATAGAACCTGTCTGTGTATCTGTGTATATGAACCCGCTTTTTCTGTTGATGCCGTAGTCTGCGGCGGCAGGGAAGAGCGGGTTTTGCAGTGTTTGGAATGAAATGTATATTTCATACTACCATTCGACAAAAAACGATAATATTTCTGAAAATTCTACATGGAATATTCATTATTTTCGAGGAAAATCCGATAATTATTGTAATAAAGTTAGCATTTTGGCTGATTAGAAGCGAGTGGATAAGAAAAGGGCGGAAGGAAGTAGAAAATCATGAAGATTCGTATGAAGCTATCGGTTATGATGATTGTCGTCACACTTATTTCTACAGCATTAATGGGGATTTTTACGTATACCAAATCCACAGGCACCATCATGAATCTGACCGAATCTTCCATGGAACAGGTGGGCACCAATAAAGCGCAGACCATTGCCGCCATGATTGATAAAGAGAAGCGGAGTATACAGCTGGTTGCCGGGGACAGCGAGATTGTGCAGCTGTTGACGCAGGCTGGTAATAACGGATGGAGCGGCGGGAATCCCCTGCAGAATCAAGTGAATGTGAAGCTTCAGAGGCTGGTGAAGGATGCAGGCAACCTGGAGCATATGTTCGTGGTTGATCTGAAGGGAACGGCGGTGGCGGATAGCGATACCAAGCTGGTCGGCGCCAACTTCAGCGATAGAAATTATACGAAGAATGTTTTGAAGACCGGGATGCCTGTAATCAGCGAGACGCTGAAGTCCAAGTCAACAGGGGCATATATTGTGGCTTTTGTCCATCCGGTGACAAGCGGGGAGAAGATGATCGGGTTCGTCGCTTCGGCAGTCCGGGCGGACAGTCTGGTGACCTATCTGGCCGATGCCAAGGTGGCGGGTGCACCTTCCTCTTATGCCTACCTGGTGGATGAAACGGGGAATACGCTGTACCACCCCGACGAGAAGAAGATAGGTTCACTGGTGGAGAACGAATCCATCAAAGCCGTGGTCGAGCAGGTGAAGGCGGGGCAGACGGTACCGGACGGGAATGTCGAATACACTTTCAACGGGGCCAAGAAAAAAGCGGCCTTCACCGTGCTCCCCGAGACGAAGTGGACTCTGGTGCTGACCGGAGATGTGGACGAGGTGCTGCAGCCGGTGAGCGAAATGACGAACTTCATTCTGCTGCTGGGCCTGGGAAGCCTGCTGCTCACACTGCTGATCGGGACTACGGTGGCAACCCGGATCTCCTCGCCAATCATCAAGCTCACGGAGCTGGTGAACCGCACGGCAGAGCTGGACCTCAAGTATGATCATCAATATGAATATTTGACTAAAAATAAAGACGAGACAGGAACCATTGCCAAGGCTATGTTCCGTACCCGCGCGGCGCTGCGTGAGATGGCGGGCAGTCTGATTGCGATCTCCTCCAAGGTGCTGGACAATGCCGAGACGCTGGAGAAGCTGTCGAACGAGGTTAGAGAGAATGCGCATGATAATTCAGCCACGACAGAGGAGCTGTCCGCTGGGATGGAGGAGACGGCGGCTTCTACCGAGGAGATGACGGCGGCTATTCACGAGACCCTGAGCAATGTCAGAATGATCAGTGCTAAGGTAAAAGAAGGCGCGGATGTATCAGGCCTGATTACGCAGCGGGCCCTGGAGCTTCAGCATGATGCAGTGACATCCACAGAGAATGCGAAGCAGATCTACAGCTCGGTCCGCAGTGAGATGCAGCAGGCTATTGAGCAATCAGGAGCGATCCACGAGATCAATATATTGGCCGATACGATCCTCTCCATTACAAGCCAGACCAACCTTCTGGCGCTGAATGCGGCGATTGAAGCCGCGCGGGCCGGCGAGGCGGGCCGGGGCTTCGCCGTAGTGGCCGGGGAGATCCGCAAGCTCGCGGAGAAGTCCTCCGAGACGGCGTCAGGCATTCAAGAGGTGGTCAAAAATGTCTATGCCTCCGTGGAGCAGATGACCCGGCATTCCGAGGCCGTACTGAGCTTCATCGACCGCAATGTGCTGGGCGATTATGAGCGCCTGACCGAGGTCAGCCAGCAGTATAATGAGGATGCTTCCACGATTAACGGGCTGATGAACCAGTTCGAGGAAGCGGCCGATCATCTGAACGAGACCGTCTCCAGCATCGCCATCGCCGTCAATGAAGTAGCAGCTACCGTGAACGAGGGGGCCATCGGGGTGCAGGATATCGCCGAGAAGACGGCGGACATTGTGGAGAAGACCTTCCATGAAGCCACAATGGCTGACGAGAATACGCAGAGCGCTAAGGAAATGCAGCAGCTGGTTGAGAAATTCAAAATCTGAGCGGGTTTCAGCAGATCTTTACCTGGGCTTCATCTGTTTTTAAGCTTGAGGGGGTATAGTACTCACATACCCCCCTTTAATATAACTTTTGACCCCGCCGGACGCTGGCGGGGTCCTTTTTTTTGTGTATTGATATTTGCGCTGAAGCCGGGGTTTCCGGTATGCTATATGTAAGTATAATACTGGAAGGAGGACACTTCATGAGCAGATTAATGCTCAGCTCTGCGCAGAGTCTACGGACCCACACACAGCGGTTAATGTGCAGAGCGGACAGCTATACTCCGCTGTAATAATGTAATGCTTCACCTGTGAACGTCAGTCCGATAGACTCTGCTGCCTTGATAAGTTGAAATAACTTAAGAGGAGCGGAGCGAGCAATGAAATATGTAAATGCAGATCTGGTATTACCGCAGCAGCTGCTGCAGGAGGTTCAGAAATATATGCAGGGCGGGATGCTCTATATCCCGAAGCCCGAGGGACAGCGCAAGCGGTGGGGGGAGAATTCAGGCGGCAGATCCTATCTGAGCGCCCGAAACGAGTCCATTCGTGAGCATTATGCCAGCGGATTGAGCGTAACCGAGCTGGCGGAGCAATTCTGCCTGTCGGCCGACAGCATCAAGAAGATTGTATATGGAAGCAAGCAGAGAGGGTAGAGGGCTAAAGGCGCGTAACGTAGCCATTTCTGCTTGTGAGATTCAGCTCGAGCTGGCTCCGATTGCACTATGTACACTAGATTCCTCCAAAACCTCCCGAAAAATAGCATCTGCTGCACTCTGTACAGTAGAATTTTGCGTTGGCGGCCTTTTGGAGCATATTTGCAGAAATCTAGTGTATGAAATACAGCAGAATGAGTTACTGGGCCGGTTAAAGTGAAATCTATTGTATGAAATACAATCGCAGCGTTCTTACAGAAGCGTCCGCAAACAAGCGTTCACTCACCAGTCTTCATTCACAAGCGCCCGCGCCTGGCACTCAAGCTGATCCTCAACCTAATCCACCCTAAATAGAGGCTGTTCCAAGAAGTCGCGTCTTGACTCTTGGAGCAGCCTCTTTGTTTTGTGCAAAAGTCAGGTTATACCTGTCTATTATCTATGTCCGCCGCCACCGCCAACCCTATAATGAATGCAGACATCCATATGAGGGAGGCAGGAAGATGAAACTAGAAACAGCAGCAAGGGATATAGTACTGCGGGCGCTCAAGGCGTACGAATTAGATTGGACGAAGATTGAATATATTGGACAATCCGATAGCGTCACCTTCAAGATAGAGACGGAAACAGCGGGCAAGCTGCTGCTGCGGATTCATGGCGAACGGTGCAGCCGGGCAGAAATTCTGTCGGAGCTGGAATGGCTCAGGCATCTCAGCGGGGCAGCGGAGCTGGTTGTCCCTGTGGGGCTGCCCGATTCAAGCGGCAGTTATATCCTGGAGACTTGCGGTGAAGCTGGCGGTGGAGAGCAGCTTAACTATGTTACCCTGATGCGCTGGGTGGAAGGGGAGCATGCAGAGTCTAGTCTGCCGGATGAGCAGCTATACGCTGTAGGCGTTATGCTGGCCGGGATGCATGAAGCGGGCGAACAGTTTGTACCCTCAGCAGAGTTCACCCGTCCGGCTTGGGGAGCGGACAGCTTCCGCAAGGAATGGGACAAGCTGGAGAAGTATCATACGGCTATGGTGTCACAAGCTTCATGGGCGCTCTATCAGGCGGCTGCTATAAGAATCCTTGGTGAACTCGATGCTATGACGCCGGACCCCGGCAGCTATGGCCTGATCCACGGTGATTTGCACGGCGGGAATGTGGTGTTTGCTGAGGGCCAGCCCCGGGCGATTGATTTCGGCCTCTGCGGCTACGGCTTCTACCTCCATGATCTGGCCGCTGCTCTGCTGGAGCTCTCCACGGAGCAGCGCAGGAGCCTGATTCGAGGCTATAGCAGCGTCCGTGTGCTGGAGCCGGATTATGAACGGAAGCTGGAATGCTTCTTTGTCAAAATCATGATCGGGAACTACAGCCACCACATCTCAAATCCGGACGAACTCCCCGGCTTGCGGGAAGAGCAGCCGTATGCTTTAGCCTATCTTAAAGAGTACTTGGCAGGCTCCCGTTTTTTGTTCAAGAGAATTGAACCTGCCCAAGTAGGATGAATTGTGCAAGATGAACTGTGCAATCTGTAAATATGTCCACTGAACCTAGCCTGAGGACATTTATTGCCCTCCCCTGCGGCGGTAACATAAAGACATCAAAGAGCAGTCAGCTTTGAATCACCGATTAAAGGGGAGTATACAGATGAAGCGATCCATGCAAAAGGGAGCATCACTATTACTGATGGTCATGTCGCTGGCATTGGTTGTAACCGCTTGCGGCGGCAACAATGCGAAGAATAACGGCGTGAACGGCGGAGAGGCCACACAGGGCGCGGACGGGGGCAGCGGCAACGGCAAGAAGACAGAGCTGCTGTTCTGGTCTCCCTTCTCCGGCTCGGACGGACCGTTCATGAAGAAAATCGTCGATAAATACAACAGCTCCCAGGATCAATACAAAGTGAAATTCGTCATTCAGCCCAACGGCGAGTATTACAAGCAGCTGGATGTGGCGCTCAGCACGGGGAAGGAGCGGCCGGACCTGATGATTATGCATGTCGATCAGGTGCCGACCTACCAGAGCAAGGATCAGCTGCAGCCTGTGGATGAGCTGGCAGCGGGAGCGGGCATTAATCCGGCTGATTTTGCCGAAGCCCCGGTGAAGTACGCCACCATCGACAGCAAGCTGTACACGATTCCGCTCGATATTCACCCGGTCGTGATGTATTACAACAAGGATCTGTTCGAGCAGGCGGGCATCACTGCACCTCCAGCGAACCGTGCCGAGTTCGACGACGCTGTACAGAAGCTGACGGACAAAGGCAAAGGGGTCTACGGCTATGTCGTGCCTACCCTCTGGCCGCAGCAGTTCATCTTCCCGTCACTCGTCTGGCAGAACGGCGGAGAGCTCTGGAACGGCAAGGATGTAGCCTATAATTCTCCTGAAGCGGTAGAGATGGTACAGTGGCTGCGTGATATGGTAGACAAGGGCATCTCCCCGGCCAATGTGCAGCAGGACGGTGAGAATACCCTGTTCCTGCAAGGCAAGAACGCGATCCAGTTCAACGGGCCGTGGATGAAATCCCAGTTCGATGAAGCCGGGCTGAATTACGGCGTAGCCGTTATGCCGCAGATCGGCAAGGCGAAGCAGGCGATATACGGAGGCTCACACGGCTTCGTGGTTCCGAAGGCAGTGACCGACAGCAGCGCGCTGGCCGGCATCGGCGACTTCCTGAAATATGTCTCCGGCAATTCCCTGGACTGGGCGGAATCGGGCCAGGCGGTAGCCTCCAAGACGGTGATGGACAGTGCGGAATTCCAGGCGATGGAATTCCAGAGCACCGTATCCAAGAGCTTCCCGTCCGTACAATTTGCACCGAATGTCCTGAACTGGGGTACCATCATTGAACCGGTATGGGGAGAGCTGAGCAATGCGATTCTCGGCAAAAAATCACCACAGCAGGCGATGGATGATGCGGTAGCCAAATCCCGTCAGGCGATGAAGTAGCCTCAGGTGAAGCGGAGCATTTCGGCAGAACGGGGCGGGGGGCGGTGATACGCTCCCCGCTTTACCCTGTACGAAGAAATGGAGGAATCCTTTTGAATAGCACATGGACTTCACGGTTAACCTCATTCCTGTTCATCCTGCCCTATCTTGCAGCCTTCGGCCTGTTTCTGCTCTTTCCGATTCTGTACGGCTTGGTGATCAGTCTGCAGGACTTTGAATTGCTGTCAGCCGAACATCCCTTTGTTGGACTGCGCAATTATATTACAATTCTTACGCCGGGAACGTATGAGAACAGCCTCTTCTTCAGCGGCCTGTGGACCACCCTCCACTTCGTCCTGTATTCTGTTCCTCTGCTGATCGTTGCGGGCTTAGGGATGGCGCTGCTGGTGAATGCGCTCCCGCAGAAGCTGCGCGGGCTGTTCCGTACCTTCTATTTCCTGCCTTACGCGATGTCAGCTTCCGTGATGGCTGTCATCTGGCTGATGATGTTCGATACGAATGCCGGATTCATCAACAGTCTGCTGCAGAAGCTGGGGCTGAGCGGGATTCCATGGCTGACTGCTACACCGTGGGTCTGGATTGCGCTGGTCCTCACGACGCTCTGGTGGACGATCGGCTTCAATATGATTATTTTTGTGAATGCGCTCAATGAGGTGCCTGAGGATTACTATGAGGCGGCTTCGATTGATGGAGCAGGGGCCTGGAACCGGTTCGTGTCCATTACGCTGCCGTCGATCCGGCCGGTGATGCTGTTCGTGCTGATTACCTCGACCATCGCGTCCTTCAATGTGTATGCCCAGCCGTTCCTGCTGACGCGCGGCGGGCCGGGAGATACGACCAGGGTGCTGCTGATTAATGTACTGGACCAGGCATTCGCGCGCAAGGATATCGGCTCCGCTTCGGCGATGGCGATCATGATGGCGCTGCTGATTATGATCATATCGATCGTGCAGTTCCGTCTTACGAACCGGAAGGAGAAGGTCTAAATGGGAAAAATCAAAAGAACGGGCCTGCTGCTGCTGGCCATCCTGATCGCCCTGTTCGTGCTGCTGCCGCTGGTGTGGATGCTGTCCACGGCCTTCAAGAATGACTTCGAAGCCCTCTCCGGGCGGATGAACTTCCTGCCGCAGAAGCCTACGCTTGATAATTTCATCCAGGGGCTGAGCGGCGAGCTGATGAATACGCCGATTCTGCGCTGGATTATCAACTCCCTGTCGGTTGGGATCACGGGGACGGCGATCGTGCTGCTGATTGATTCCATGGCGGCCTTCGCCCTGGCCCGGCTGCCGGATCTGCCGCTGCGCCGTACGCTGCTGGCAATGTTCATCGCCTCGCTGATGATTCCCGGCGTGCTGACGTTCCTGCCGATGTATATTGAGTTCAATACCCTGGGGCTGATCAACACCTACCAGGCGCTGATTCTGCCCGCTACCGCCGGTGCGTTCGGGGTGTTCCTGCTGTACCAGTTCTTTGTCTCCTTCCCCAAAGAGATTGAAGAGGCGGCCCGCATCGACGGGGTGAACAAATGGAACCTGTACGCCCGGATTCTGCTGCCGTCGGCGGTGTCCATCATGATGACGCTGGGCATTTTCACCTTCATGGGGATCTATAATGACTTTGTGTGGCCGCTCTATGCGACTACCTCGCCGGAGATGCGGACGATCACCGCAGGAATTGCGATAATGGCTACCGGAAGCTATACCCAGAGCTACGGCAAATTAATGGCTATGACCACCATTGCCGCGCTCCCGGTGCTGATTATCTTCATTATCGGCCAGAAGTCGTTCGT
Source organism: Paenibacillus sp. FSL M7-0420 (assembly GCF_038002345.1). Lineage (NCBI taxonomy): Bacteria > Bacillati > Bacillota > Bacilli > Caryophanales > Paenibacillaceae > Paenibacillus > Paenibacillus sp. FSL M7-0420. The sequence continues at coordinate 2,260,690 of NZ_JBBOCJ010000001.1, forward strand.
GAAGGCGATTACCAGCTCGGGTGTGAAATAGCAGGTGAGGGGAGGATGCAGATGGAAAAGAGTTCAGCGGGACCCCGGAAGGCGTGGGTAGGAGGTGAGAGATCACGTAAACGAATCTACTCCCTTGCGGCAGTACTGTTACTTATTCTGGCGGGAGGTGCTTATCTGTTGCTGCAGCAGAATCAGGACGGAGGGCAACAGGTCTACAAGGGCCACGGCGGGACGTTCAAGAATACGCTGGCCGAGATCGATACGCCTGATCCGAGTGTCATCTACAAGGATGGGTATTATTACATGACCTTCACCCATAACGGAACGGATATTATGGTGATGAAGTCACGAACGCTGGACTTCCGGCAGGCAGAGCGGAAGGTAGTCTGGTACCCGCCGGCGGAGACCGCATATTCGGCGAATCTCTGGGCTCCCGAGCTGCAATATATCCGGGGCCAGTGGTACATCTATTTCGCCGCAGACGACGGACATAACGAGAATCACCGGATGTATGTGCTCCAGGGCGACAGCGGTGATCCGCTGGGCGGCTATACGTTCAAGGGGCAGGTAACCGACAGCACCAACAAGTGGGCCATCGACGGGCTGGCTATGGAGGTGGACGACGCGCTGTATTTCGTCTGGTCCGGCTGGGAAGGGGATATGAACGCTGCGCAGAACACCTATATCGCCCCGATGAGTGATCCGCTGACGATCAGCGGGCCGAGAGTACTACTCAGTGAGCCGCTGCTTGCGTGGGAGCAGGCTGGAGGCCCGCCGTATATTAATGAGGGCCAGTCCATACTTTATCATGACGGCCGTGTCTTCATCGTCTATTCCGGGGCGGGCAGTTGGACGCCGTATTACAGTCTGGGGCTGCTGGCCCTGAAGCCGGGCTCAGACCCGCTGGAGGCGGCAAGCTGGACCAAGGCGGAGCTGCCGCTGCTGACCATGGATGAAGCCGCCGGAGTATACGGACCGGGGCATAATTCCTTCACCGTATCGCCGGACGGGAGCGAGCAGTGGATCATCTATCATGCTACGGCAGGGGCGGAGGACGGCTGGAACAACCGCAAGGCGCGGGCACAGCGCGTTAGCTGGGACAAGGACGGCCTGCCGGTCTTCGGCAAGCCGAAGCCTTTGAGCGCGGCGCTTCATGTGCCTGCGGGAATGGGCTTATTCCTGGCGGAGCACGCTGTGCAGAACGGGCACCGGCTGGAATTCCCCTCTCTGCCGTCCGCAGTGGACAGCGATACCCCGCTGCTGGTGCATTATGTGAATCCGGGTGAAGCACCGGTGGAGGCGGCGGTGTCGGTGAATGGCGGGCAGCCGATGCCCCTTCAGCTTCCGCCATCCGCCGAAGGACAGACCGGCTACACCTATCTGCTACTGCCCTTTGCAGCAGGGGAGAATACGGTATCGCTGGAGCTGGCTGCGGGAACCTCTGCTAAGCTGAGCGCAATCGAAATTCCGCGTTATGAGGCGGAAGCCCAAGCGTTGATGGGGGAAGCGGCAGCGGAGGATCATCCGTATGCCTCAGGCGGAGGCGCTGTAAGCATGGGTACCCGCGGGGCGTCGCTGCGCTTCGGCAACCTTCGTGTGCCGTGCGGCGGAACCTACACCGCCACAGTGGCGGTCATGAATGCTTCCCCGGACGCGAAGCTGGAGGTATCCGTGAACGGCGGCCGGAAGGCCGGATATCCCCTCAAGACACAGGGGCGTAACGAGGCCGCCTTTCTGGAACTGGAGCTGACATTGCAGAGCGGCGCGAATGAAATCATTCTTTTTGACAGTCAGGGCAGCTTCGGTATAGATTATATGGATATATGGCAGAAGAGTGAATGAAATGCTAGATTCATAGCTTGCAAGTTAGACGGGGGCTTGATCAGATGAGAGATTCGGAAGGCTGGCGATTCGCAGAGCGTCATAAATTGGTTGCGCTCTCATTATGGCTGCCGGTGCTGCTTCTGGCTCTGGTGCTGAGCGGCTGCGGCGCAGGGCAGAAGGAGGAGCCGGTGCCGCCTGCCGCTCCGCCGGTAACGCTGGAGTACTGGACGCCGTTCAGCGGAGGGGACAATATATTCATGACGGAGTTGGTGGAGCAGTTCAATGCCGAGCATCAGGAGATCCGGGTGGATCAGATCAACTCCCGGCTGGATGATTATTATTCCCGGCTGCGTACAGCCATTCTGTCCGGCAATGCGCCGGATCTGGCGATTATCCATGCCACCAACCTGCCGCAGTTCGTGCAGAACGGCTATATCGAATCTCTGGACGGGCTTGCTGCAGATGCCGGGCTGGACTGGGAGCAGTTCAATGCCAGAATCGCCGGATCTACCGTCTACGCCGGTGCCCATTATGCCGTCCCGCTGGATACGCATACCCTGGTGCTCTATTACAACAAGAAGTATCTGCGGGAGGCGGGATTGCTGGATGCCGCGGACAAACCGCTGATCGGGCGGGGGGAGCAGGGGTTCACCGCTTTCCTGCAGAAGCTGAAGGATGCCGCTCCGCCCGGAGTTGCGCCGCTGGCCCTGCCCAGCACACGGATTGATTCGGTGTGGCTGTGGTGGAGCCTGTACAATCAGATGCAGGGCGGCGGTGCCTTTTACAATTCCGAGGGGACGCAGGCGGTCTTCAACAATAAGCATTCTCTTCAGGCGCTGGAGTTCGTGAACAGCCTGTATCAGCAGAAGCTGATTCCGCCGCATATCAACGATGCCTTCAAGCTGTTCTATGACGGTGAGGCGGCTACCCTGATTACGGGGGTGTGGGGCACCGGTGCATTCGAGAAGGATGAGCAGCTGGAGCTGGGCGTCGTGCCGGTTCCGGTTATCTACGATCATCCGGGGGTCTGGGGGGATTCGCATACGCTGGCTGTTCCGGCAAAAAGCGGGCTGAGCGCGGAGAAACGCAGAGCGGCGATGATCTTCGCCCGCTGGGCGGTGGAGCATGGGGTGATGTGGGCGGAAGCCGGGCATGTGCCAAGCTCTCTCAAGGTCGTCCAGAGCGAAGCTTATACGGCGCTGAAATTCCGCAGCGACTATGCCGCCGCCGCGAGCTCCGTAGCCTATTGGCCGAGAAATGTGAAGCAGTGGAGTATTAATGAAGAGATTATCCGCCAGTTCGAGAAGATGATCTACAAGGAACAGACTCCGCAGCAGGCGCTTGCGCGGGCGGTGGACAGCATTAACCTTCAGCTAAAGAAATAACGCTGCGGGTGCAAAGGGGGAATAGCGGGTGAGATCCGTTCACAGCTGGTTCAGGAATCTGGCGCTTGCGCGCAAGCTCATTCTGATTAATGTGGTGTTCATTGTGCTTCCGTTGGGACTGATGGGCTATTTCGCCTTCGCCCGCTTCACCGCAACGACGGAGCGTAAGGTGGGCGATTATCAGCTTCAGACGCTGAAGCAGCTTACGCTGAATATCGATACCTATATGAATGAGCTGAACCGGCTGACGGTGATGCCCTATCAGTATCCCAAGGTGACCGATTATCTTGCAACAAAGCGTGCCCCGGGCGAACCCCTTACGCTGGATGAGATCAGCGGACTCAACAGCTTCGTCACCCAGGTGTTTCTGAACGGCCGGGTCGATATTCTGGGCGTCTCCCTGTATGGTACGGGCGGAGCTTCCTATGTGGTCATGCCGGAGAGCCAGTATGTCACGACCTACAAGCTGGATGAGAATGTGAGCTGGCTGAATAAGTTCAAGGGGCATTACGGGAAGCCGGTCTATGTGGCGACGCATGACTTAAGCGCAAGCAGCGGTACTGTCTATGAGGCCTTCTCCATTGTCCGGGAGCTGCGCAGCTTCGATGACGGCGTGACGATTGGATACATTGTCATTGATGTGGACCCGAAGTTCATCAGCGAGATTCTGTCGAAAGTTAAGCTGGATGCCAAGGAACTGCTGTATATTACGGATGAATCCGGCAACCGGGTCACCGGCAAGGATTATGGATACCCGCAGACGGTGTCTGCCGTAGCTCCGGGGCGAACCGGTGAGGGGGTCAGCCATGTGAAGTCGGAGGGGGAAGGGCTGCTGGTCGCCCATGTGACCTCTGAGGTTACAGGCTGGACGACGGTAGGCGTTGTTCCGGTGGCCAGTCTAATGAAGGAGACCGAGATTCTGCGTACGTATATTATTCTTACGGGCATTATCTGCGTAGGACTGGCCCTGCTGCTCTATGTGTTCATCGCCTACCGGATCACGCAGCCGCTGCGCAAGCTGAGCCGGCTCATGCGCAGTGTGGAGCGCGGAGACCTCAGCATGGCTTTTCCGGTGAGCGGCAGGGATGAAGTGGGTATGCTCGGCCATTCGTTCAACGGCATGCTTGCCAAGCTCAGCGAACTCGGTTACCTGCTCTATGAGACGGAGATCCGGGAGAAGGATGCGCAGATTGCCGCGCTGCAGAGCAAGATCAATCCGCATTTTCTGTACAATACTCTCGGGTCTATCAGCATGTATGCCGAGCTGGAGGGCAGCCCGGAGATCATCGCCATGTCCAACAATCTCAGCAAGCTGCTGCGTTACAGTCTGAGCGGGCGCAAGGAGCAGGTGACGCTGCAGGATGAGCTGGACCATGTAGGCGGCTATATGACAATCCAGCAGATGCGCTACGAGGAACGGATTCAGTTCAGCATGGCGGTTGAACCGTCTCTGCTGGGCTGTGAGGTCATTCCGCTGATGATTCAGCCGCTGGTCGAGAATGCCATTAACCATGCGCTGGATAAGGGCGTTGGCCGCGGCCGGATCTCGCTGAGTGCAGAACGCCGCGGGCAGGTGCTGAGAATCGCCGTCGAAGATGACGGGATCGGCATGAATGCAGAGGCGCTTGAGGCACTCCGGCTGCACCTGCAGGATACGCAGGAGCTTGGCGGGCGCTCCGGCAACGGGCTGCTGAATGTCCACCGCCGGATTGTGCTGCATTATGGCGAGGCCTATGGCCTATCCCTGGAGAGTATGCCCTATCAGGGCTTCAAGGCAGTGCTTAAGCTGCCGGTGCTGAGCCGGGAAGGCAGAGGAAGGGAGGGTGACGGGGTTGCCTAGAATACTGATTGTTGACGATGAATCGGTCTTCCGTAAAGGCCTGCGCAAGATGATCGCCGCCGTGGGTGGGGGCTGGGAGGTAGTTGGTGAAGCCATCGACGGCTACGATGCCCTCGACAAGCTGGCCGAGCTGACCCCTGAGGTGCTGCTCACCGATATCCGTATGCCGCGGATGGACGGCATCCAGCTTCAACAAGTGGCCGGGGAGCGCTTCAAGGATCTGATGACCGTTGTGGTCAGCGGCTATGATGAATTCGCTTATGTGCAGCAGTCCATGCGGGAGGGGGCGAAGGACTATCTGATGAAGCCGGTCGAACGCGAGGAGCTGGGCCGCGTACTGGAGCGGCTGGGCCGGGAGCTGGCTGAACGCCAGGCGCTGCCTGCGCGCAAGGAGGAACCGTGGCAGGTCCAGCCGGTGCTGAAGCGGCATGTGGCCGGCCACCTGATTGAGAGTCTGCTGAAGGGCCGGACGCAAGGCAGCGACCTCCAGCTGCTGCGCGAGCTGGGCTTTGCCTTCGGGCACCGCTATTTCATCTGCATGGTGATCAAGCTGGATAAGCATTCGGTGGAGAAGGAGCGTTATCTGCGGGGCGACCCGTCCCTGTTCCTCCTGTATATCCAGCAGGTGGTTCAGGAGATGATTGACCGCCATGCTACAGGACTAAGCTTTGTGCTGTCGGATACCGAGGTGGTGGCGCTGCTGAATACAGCAGATCCGCAGCACCCCCTGTCCGCGCCGGGCACCCTGGGGGATATGATCCGCAGGCAGATCCGTTCGCTGTCCAATCTGACCGTGACGATTGGGGTCAGCAATCCCGCCGAAGGCCTGCCGGGAATCCCGAAGGCCTACAATGAGGCCGGAATTGCCCTCTTGTACCGGTTGATTGAGGGCGGCGACAAGCTGCTGGAGTATGCCAGCATGACGCAGCGTCCGCATTCCGGCGGCCCGCTGAAATGGTCCTGGGAGCTGCTGGAGAAGTCGATTACCGCCGGCAGAGTGGCGGGGATCGGCCCGATTGTCGAACATATGATTGAAGAGCTGTGCAGCACGGCGGAATCACCGGAGAGCATCCATCAGCAGCTCTGCAAGCTGCTGCTGTACTACTACGAATTGTCCGAGGAGCTTGAGGTGACCGAAGCGTGGCTGGGGTCGAAGGATATCCGCAAGGTGCTGTTCGATGTCTGCAGCCTCTCCTCGCGGCAGGAGCTGGCTGAGAGCTGCCGGGAGCTGCTGCTCACCCTGACCCGCTGCATTGCGGAGTCCAGGGCCGCGAAGGATATCGATCCGGTCGCTGCCGCCCAGCGTTACATTTCGCAGCATTACGATCGTCCGCTGAGCCTCAAGGAGGTAGCGGATGAAGTGTATCTGAATCCGGCGTATTTCAGCAATCTGTTCAAGCAGAAGACCGGCATCACCTTTATTGGGTTCCTTACGCGTATCCGCCTGGAAGAGGCCTGCAAAAAGCTGGCCTTCACGGATGACAAGATCAGCAGAATCGCGGAGGATACCGGCTTCGGCAATGTACGGCACTTCAACCGCGTGTTCAAGAACAGCAGCGGTTTATCGCCCAAAGAATACAGGGACAGCACCCGCATGGTGCAGGCGGCTTCTATGGGTGGCCGGAAGTGGCCAGCTGACGGACGTAGAGCAGGAGATTAAGAGCCTGCCGGCCTGCGACTGCACAGCGGAGCTGCCGATTGCGCTGATCCGCGCGATTGTGGAGTTAATGAAAATGGTGCATAAATTGCAACAATGTGTGTAAACCTGGGGCCTGGCTGACAGAAATCCTGCACAATTTACAACAATGTGCGCTCAGCAGGAGCTAATTTGAGGGGAATCCTGCAATAAATGCAACAATCCGCGTTATCTGGGAGCCGGACTGACGGGAATCCTGCAATTAATACAACAATCAGCTATCGGCATCCGTAATCCGAAACTGGCGAGGGAGCATGCATGACCACACTCGCCTGTCCGGTGAGAAGCCGGGCCTGGAGCCAGTGTGTTAACCCGGGGCTGTCTCATCCAGAATCACAACGCAATCGAACGAACCGCCTCCTCCGTTGTAACCAGCTGCTCGCTTCCCAGCTCCATATCCTTCAGCCGCAGCTTACCCTCCGCCGCCTCGCTCTCACCGACCATAATGACATACCGGATGCCTTTGGCGCTGGCTGTTGCCAGCGTTTTTTTGAGCTTGCGCGTGCCCGTGTCCACCGTGGTCCGGATACCTGCAGACCGCAGGCTAGCTGCGGCAACCAGAGCCTGAGGCAAATACCCGCCAATGGGAATGATCAGCACGCCGGAACGCTCCGCCGCTGCCTGCTCCCGGCGCTCACCCAGCAGGGCCATGATCGATTCCATCCCGAAGGATATGCCGACGGTTGGATACTCTATATCGTCGCGCCCCACGAGCTTGCCGATGATCGCGTCATATCGCCCTCCGCCGCCGAGACTTGAGGGATAGCCGCCGGAAGCATCGAAGATTTCATAGACTGTCCCCGTGTAGAACGACAGCCCGCGTGACAGAAATGGATCGAAGACGCACATGTCCGCAAGTCCAACCGCATCAATCAGCTGCTGCAAGGCCTGCACTTCGAGCGTCCCCGGCAGCCCTTCAAGCTTATAGCGCTCCACCAGTTCCTCGAATCCCGGGTTCGTCAGCTCCAGGAGCTCCGAGATCAGTGTAACCGTCTGAGCGGTTAGCTGCTTGTCCGTCAGCTCGGCCAGCACCCCGCCGCTGCCGATCTTAGCCAGCTTGTCGAGGGTCAGCATGACCGAGAGCTGTTCCTCCGGCGGAACAAAGGCCGCCCCCAGAATCTCGCCCAGGAAGCGGCGGTTGTTCCACTTCAGCACCACCGGAATATCCAGTCGGCGGAAGGCTTCCGCTGCCAGCTGCATCAGCTCCGCTTCTGCCTGCGGTCCGGCAATGCCGGCGACATCGGCGTCACATTGCAGGAATTCGCGCAGGCGGCCTTTTTTGACCGGACCATCGCGGAACACCTTGCCGATCTCATACCGCCGGTAGGGGAATTCAATTCCCGGATTTAAGGCAATCACCTTGGCAAAAGGGATCGTCAGATCGTAACGCAGCCCCAGCCTGCGCCCGCCCTGATCGGCCAGCTGGTACATCTCGCGCAGAATCTCATCGCCCCCGGCGTATTTGGAGGTCAGCAGCTCCAGCTCATTCAGCAGGGTCGTATCCATTGGCTCGAAGCCGTACAGCTCAAACAGCTCCTGAAGCGTAGTCCGCACCTTCTGGCGGATGGCCTGCTCCCGGCCGAAATAATCATAAGTTCCTTTAATATTCTGCATGATTAGCGCTCCTTTGTAAGTGAATTCGGTGAAAATAAAAAACGCGCCGGACCCCATGGTCCCGCGCGCTTATCTATGGCGCAGGGAGGTCAAACGCGAAATGCGTTAGCCCTCCCTGAATGAATTCAGGAGTGTGCTAACGCTGCTTGTGATGATGAAGTTGATTCGTTATGATGGACAAGCGGTTCATATGAATCAATTCCCTTCCGGCTGGATTACAGCACATTATAGCGGATCAGGAGCAACCGCGCAAGACCTGCATTATTTTCCATAAAGGAGAAATCATAATGATTCATACAGAGCTGATTACAGCAGCAGAGAACTTCGCGAAGGAGCAACTCGGCCAGGATACCACCGGCCATGACTGGTTCCATACTAACCGGGTGCGGAATACTGCGGCGCTGATCGCAAGAATGGAAGGGGCGAGTGTGGTCATCTGCACGGTCGCTGCCCTGCTGCATGATGTAGCAGACGAGAAGCTGAATCCCTCCAAGGAGGCGGGACTGCTCAAAGTACAAACTTGGCTCACCGCACATCTGCCGGATGAAGCTGCGTGCAGGCATATTATGGAGATCATCGGGACAATGTCGTTCAGCGGCGGCGGGGGGGAGCCCATGTCAACGCTGGAAGGGCAGGTGGTCCAGGATGCGGACCGTCTGGATGCGCTGGGGGCCATCGGCATTACGCGGACCATGGTCTTTTCGGGAGCCAAGGGCCGTCCGGTCTATGATCCGGAGATTCCACCGCGTGACGAATCGCTGCAGAAGGAATACCGGGACTATTCCAAGGGCACGGCGGTCAATCATTTTTATGAGAAGCTGCTGAAGCTGAAGGACCTGATGAACACCCCGTATGGCAAGCAGCTCGCGGAGGAGCGGCATCAGTTTATGCTGATTTTTCTGGAGCAATTCGATAAGGAATGGAATCAGGGGGCAGAGTAGGTGTTATAATGGAATAATGCGCAAGATGGATGGAACGCGGGAGACCCCGCCTGAACCGGAACAATCAGCATAGAAGAGGTTGAGTATATAATGAGTGAAGAACAAGTGAAGTTTAGTGATTATGGTCTGGATGAAGAGATTATCCGCGCGCTGGAGGTTCTGAAGTATGTGGACCCCACCGAGGTGCAGCGGAAGGTGATTCCTGTGGCGCTGAAGGCGCAGGATCTGATCGTCAAGTCGCAGACCGGCAGCGGTAAGACCGCAGCCTTCGCCATCCCGCTCTGCGAGCTGGCCGATTGGGCGGAGAACAAACCCCAGGCGCTGGTGCTGACCCCCACCCGGGAGCTGGCCCAGCAGGTGAGAGAGGATATTACGAACATCGGGCGCTTCAAGCGGATCAAGGCGGTAGCGCTGTTCGGCAAGCAGTCTTTTGCCCCGCAGAAGCTGGAGCTGACCCAGAAGACGCATGTGGTCGTAGGCACGCCGGGCCGTGTATTTGACCATATTGAGCGCGGAACGCTGAATCTCAGCCGGATACAATATCTGGTGATCGACGAAGCGGACGAAATGCTCAGCATGGGCTTCATCGAGCAGATCGAGAAGATCATTAAGCAGCTGCCTAAGGAACGTGTAACGATGCTGTTCTCAGCGACGCTGCCTGAGGTCATTAAGAATCTGTGCCGCAAGTATATGACGGAGCCGGTGGATATCGAGATTGAAGCCAGCGGAATTACTACGGCGTCGATTGAACATGCCCTGATTGAAGTCGTACAAGCTGCCAAGTTCGGGCTGCTCAGTGACCTGCTGACGGTGGAGAACCCGGATAGCTGCATTATTTTCTGCCGGACCCAGGAGCAGGTGAATGCCCTCTTCCGCGGGATGGCCGACCTCGAATATCCGGTGGACAAGATTCACGGCGGCATGGAGCAGGACGAGCGGTTTGAGGTGATGAATGCTTTTAAGCGGGGCCAGTTCCGTTATCTGATTGCCACCGATGTTGCTGCCAGAGGGATTGATATCGAGAACATTACCCATGTCATCAACTACGATATCCCGCTCGAAAAAGAGAGCTACGTCCACCGCACCGGCCGCACCGCCCGCGCAGGCAAAAGCGGCAAAGCCATCACCTTCGTGACGCCGAATGAACACAAATGGGTCAGGGAAATCGAGAGCTACATCGGCTTCAGCCTGCCGGAGATGAAGGCTCCTTCGGACGATGCCGTGGCCTATGCCAAACCTGCCTTCGATCTGAAGCTGGGCAAGCAGCAGGTCCGCAAAGCCGGCAAAACCGAGGTCATGAACCAGGACATCATGAAGCTGTACTTTAACGGCGGGAAGAAAAAGAAGCTTCGAGCGGTCGATTTCGTCGGCACCATTGCCAAGCTTGAGGGCATTTCGGCTGAGGACATCGGGATCATCACGATTCAGGATAACGTGACCTACGTCGATATTCTGAACGGTAAGGGCTCGCTTGTACTGCAGGCGATGAAAGAGACTACCGTGAAGGGCAAGCTGCTGAAGTGCCATATCGCGAAGAAATAAACTACAATAACAGGAACTCTTTTTAAAGGATGGGCTTCTAATGAAGAAAGCAGACAAGTCAGCCTCCTAAATTCAGTTTACACAACCATTTAGGAGGCATAGCCAATGATTTTTAATCCGATTGATATGGAGAACTGGAAAAGACAAGAGATCTTTAATCATTATCTGAACCAGGGTACGACCTTCAGCATGACGGCAGAAATTGAGATTAGCGGTTTATACCGGAAGATAAAGCAACAAGAATATAAGCTGTATCCTGCCCTTCTATTCTTAATGACCCGTGTGGTCAACTCCAATACAGCGTTCAGAATGGGGTACAATAGTGCGGGGGAACTAGGGTATTGGGACAAGGTAGACCCGCTGTATACGATTGCTGACAGTGTCTCGGAATCCTTCTCTGCAATTTGGACGGCTGGCACGGGTGATTTCAGAGCGTTCCATGATTCTTATCTGTCTGATGTTGAGAATTATAAGGATTCCGGGAGATTGTTCCCCAAGACGCCGATTCCTGAGCATACCTTTTCTGTATCTATGATTCCGTGGACGTCCTTTACCGGATTTAACCTGAATATCAGCAATAATGGGAATTACCTTCTGCCCATTATTACCGCAGGGAAATTTATGACTAAAGGCGATTCCATATACCTGCCGCTGTCGTTGCAAGTCCATCATGCGGTCTGTGACGGTTATCATGCAGGATGGTTCATGAACGAGGTTCAGGCCATAGCAGATCGTGCTGAGGAATGGATTAATTATGCACCACATTTTGATTCAAAATAAAGAAACCTTCCGGTATACGGCTTAAGCCGTATACCGGAAGGTTTTTCTGGGTCCAATAGTCTTGTCCGCTCCGCATCAATAGAAGCCCCTAAGCATTATACTGCGCCTGATACAGGCGGCTGTAAGTGCCTCCGGCGTTCACCAGCTCCTCGTGGCGGCCTTCCTCGGAGATGCCGTCCTCGCTTACAACAACGATCCGGTCGGCGTTCTTGATCGTCGTCAGGCGGTGGGCAATGACCAGCGTGGTGCGGCCCACCGACAGGTCGGCCAGTGACTGCTGGATCGCTGCTTCTGTCTCGGTGTCGAGCGCAGAGGTCGCTTCATCCAGGATCAGAATCGGCGGATTCTTCAGGAACATCCGGGCGATGGCCAGGCGCTGCTTCTGTCCGCCGGACAGCTTGACGCCGCGTTCGCCGATCACAGTGTCCATGCCATCCGGCAGGCTGTTAATCAGCTCCTCCAGGCGGGCCTGACGGGCAGCCTGCCAAATTTCCGGCAGTCCTGCATCAAGCTTGCCGTAGGCAATATTCTCACGGATCGTGCCGGAGAAGAGGAACACATCCTGCTGCACGATTCCGATCTGCTTGCGCAGCGAGCTGAGCTTCAACTCACGGATGTCGATCCCGTCGATGGAGATCGAGCCGCCGGTCACATCGTAGAACCGGGGGAGCAGGCTGCAGATGGTTGTTTTACCTGCACCGGAGGGTCCCACGAAGGCGATAGTTTCACCGGCGTTAACCTCCAGGCTAATATCCTCCAGCACCTTCCGGTCCGCTTCGTAGCCGAAGCTGACATGGCTGAAAGAGATATCTCCGCGAAGCGGGCCTGCCTCTACGGCATCCGGTTTGTCGGCAATGTCCGGTTCAGTGTCGATGACCTCCAGATAACGCTTGAATCCGGCAATCCCCTTCGGGTAGCTCTCGATAACGGCATTGATCTTCTCAATCGGCCGGAAGAAGACGTTAGACAGCAGAATGAAAGCGACGAATTCCCCGATTTCCAGCTCTCCCTGAATGAAGAACCACGCCCCGCAGACCATCACGACAATGGTGATCAGACGGGTCATCATATAGCTGACCGAGGAGCTTTTGGCCATCAGCTTGTACGCCATCAGCTTGGTCTCGCGGAACTTCTGGTTGTCCACCGCGAACAGCTCTTTCTCGAATTCTTCATTGGCAAAAGACTGGACCACACGGATGCCGCCGACATTATCCTCAATCCGGGCATTGAAGTTCCCTACGTTGCCGAATAGACGGTGATAGGTTTCAGTCATGCTGCGTCCGAAATGGATAATGACCCAGGCCATAATCGGCACGATGATGAACGTAATCACAGCCAGCTGGAGATTGATATCGGCCATCAGCACAAATGCGCCGACCAGCGTCATGACCGCAATGAACACATCCTCCGGCCCGTGATGCGCGACTTCCCCGATATCGTTCAGGTCATTGGTTATTCTGCCGAGCAGGTGACCTGTTTTGTTGTTGTCGAAGAACCGGAAGCTGAGCTTCTGGATATGATCGAACATTTTTTTACGCATATTGGTTTCAATATTAATGCCCAGCATATGCCCCCAATAGGTAACGACATAGTTCATTGCTGTATTGAGCGCATAAATCCCGAGCAGGGCAACGCAGGCAATCAGAATCAGCGGCCAATCCTGACCCGGCAGCAGATCATCAATGAATTTATTGACAGCCACCGGAAAAGCAAGCTCCAGCAGACCGGCACCCACCGCACAGGTGAAATCAAGGATAAACAGCTTCTTGTAAGGACGGTAATAGGAGAAAAAACGACGCAGCATCTCTTGTTCACTCTTTTCTGTAATATGTTATGTATCTGGTTATTGAGATTGATTCTCAACTGAACCTTATGTTTAGGATACTAAAGCGGGTTACACGTTTTGTCAACGGTGAGAACATTTAAATTAGAAATATACTGCGGAATTCATTGCCGTTTAACCCATACCGAAAGGCGGTTTCATACATATTTTAACAGCATCCAGGCATAAAGGAGGAGTTAACATGAGCGAAAATATTGGGGGATACGGCGGAGCTTTCACTTCGACTGGAGCGATTCTGGTTCTGTTCATCCTGCTCGTAATTATCTCTAAATCCCTCTGGGTGTAATTCGGGTTCACCTGCTCTGCTGCCGCTGGTCACTTGACCGGCGGTTGTCTTCTGTCCAGGAGGCTGCTCCATCAAGCGATATGGTATAATGAAATAATGCGCCTTGGTTGAAGGGCGTAATACATATAGCGGCTGTATTCCCTGACAAGCTCCGGGCTTGACGGGTGCTTTGCTGCGACCTGGAGGTACAACATGAAGCTCGGCCGTGAAAATCACAAGAGGACAAGCCCGGCCTTGTCCTCATCTGCTGCGGATATCCGCAGGAGATGGATGCTCGTCACCGGAATCATCTGTGTGGCCGCTGCCCTGCGCGCTCCGTTCACTTCCGTCGGACCTCTGCTGGAGATGATCCGGGATGACCTGGGGTTATCTAATACTCTGGCGGGAGCGATTACGACTTTGCCTTTACTGGCGTTTGCCCTGCTGTCACCGTTTGCACCCCGGCTTGCCCGCAAGCTGGGACTGCCCAATATCCTGGTGCTGGCCATGCTTACCCTGTCCATGGGAATTCTGGTCCGTTCGGCTTCCGGCACGTTAACCTTCTTCGCAGGTACGGCGATGATCGGTCTGTCGATTGCCGTCTGTAATGTGCTGCTGCCGGGACTGATCAAGGGTAAATTTCCGCACCGCATCGGTCTGATGACCGGAATCTATACCGTGTCCATGAACATATGTGCAGCGGCGGCTTCGGGGCTGAGTGTTCCCTTGGCCACCCGTGCGGGGCTGGGGTGGAGAGGGACGCTGGCGCTCTGGTTCATGATTGCTGCACTGGCTACGATCTTCTGGATTCCGCAGCTGAAGAGTCTGGGCGCGGGACAGGCAGACACTGCCTCCTCTTCAGCGGCACGGGTCTGGCGCTCCCCGCTAGCCTGGCAGGTTACGCTGTTCATGGGGCTGCAATCCCTGCTCTATTATGTGCTGATCGCCTGGTTCTCGGTGATCCTAGGTGAGCGGGGGATGTCTGCCGGCCATGCCGGCTGGATTCTCTCGCTGATGCAGCTGGCCCAACTGCCGTTCACCTTCTTCGTGCCGCTCTGGGTGGGAAGGATGAAGAACCAGCGGCTGCCGGTGGTGATCACTTCGGTTCTGTTTATCGCTGGCATCCTTGGCGTCTGGCTGGGCAGTACCGCACTGATGGCATTATGGGCTATCTGCATAGGGATTGCCGGAGGCTTCGCCTTCGGTCTGGCGATGATGTTCTTCAGCCTGCGCACCCGGACCACACAGGAGGCCAGCGAGCTGTCAGGGATGGCCCAGTCTGCAGGATATTTGCTGGCGGCGGCGGGACCTGCACTGTTTGGCCTGCTGCATGATGCTGCGGGGAGCTGGAATGTACCGCTTGCGCTGCTTGTCTTAGCAAGCGTACTGCTGTTCGCAGCCGGTATGGGGGCCGGACGCGACAGATATGTGGGAGACCGGTTATAAACGATGGGCCCGTCAGCTTGGCGGGGTCAAACGATAAGTTTGTATAAGATTTTCGCTGAGAAAGTGCATTGTAAGCTGATCACGGCATGCTACTATTGTGTTTAAGATCATCTGAGAATGATTATCAATGAAATTAGACACAGGAGTGAAGAGAGACATGAACAATTGGGGCCGGAAAATCATTTGGACCGCTGTACTTATCCTGGCAATGTCCGCTATCGCGGCGTGCGGAAATAAGAATAAGGCTGCGGACAGCAAGGATGTGCAGACAGGCAATGCGGTTGCTGCCACCGCAGCTCCTGCGGAGACTGGCGGAGCGGCAGCTTCAGAAGGGGCGACACGGACGGTTACCGGAGAATTCGGGGAGGTGGAGATTCCGGCGAACCCTAAGCGGATCGCGGGAATCTATGTTGAGGATTACCTGAAGGCGCTCGGCGTTACCCCGGTGGTGCAGTGGTATCATCCCAGCTGGGGCAAGCAGGATTATCTGAATTTGGCTGTGCCGGAATACGATATTACCGGAAGCATGGAAGCCCTGCTTGAGAAAAATCCGGATCTGATCATCGCCGACGGCGGGGCGGATGAGGCAAGATACGAGCAATATTCCAAGGTTGCACCTACCTACCGCCTGCCGGAGAGCGTATTGCAGGATTCAAGGCTAATCCTTACAGCGGTCGCAGACGCGCTCGGTATTCCAGAGAAGGGGAAGGCTGTGCTGGCCGGATATGACCAGAAGGTAGCAGACGGCAAAGCTGCGTTGCAGCAGGCCTTGGGACAAGAGAAGGTGGCTGTGATCCGGCTTAATGTGGCAGACAAAACCGTTGCTCTTTTTGGAGTCAACAATCGCTATACCGGTGTGCTCTATAATCAATTCGGTCTGACACCTGTTCCTATGGCCGCTGAGATGACGGAATTCCAGTCGATCATCTCCGAGGAAGTGATCCCGGAGCTTGGGGCGGACCATATCATTATCTTCCCTGACAACGGCGGATGGGACAGTGAAGCCAATCAAGAAGCCATCAAGATGCTGGATGGACCCCTCTGGAAGAACCTGCCTGCGGTCAAGAACGGCAATATCTACCGGATGGAGCGTTCCCACTGGCAATCCGGGGGGATTACCGCCAACCAGATGAAGCTGGATGATCTGCTTAAGGCAATGGTGAAGTAATTCAGCGTTAAGAGGCCGTGAGTCTATGAGTGAGAAGAAGGTCTATCCGCAAGGTTGATAGATCTTCTTTTTTGTTTTACACTGGAGTCTATGATAATGATTCTCAGTCAGGAGGGGCGGCAGAATGACCGAACAGTTGCAGGAACACACCAGGAGAAGGCTGCTCCACAGCCTGATAAATATAGAAGCGGTTACACGCTCCCCGTCCGGGAAGGATCAGACCGAAGTCTATCAGGAGCATACTCTAATCATTGTGTCCGAAGGGCAGGGGTGGCTGAAGGCAGAGGACAGAAGGTACTTTTTGGACAAAGGGGCCGGGTTCCTGATCGAAGCCGGATCACTGAACCGGATTCAGGCCGGCGAGCAGGGGATCAGCTGGTACCGGATGGAGTTCGCGCTGATTCCCGCAGGGCATGTTAAGCTTGGCACCGGAGATAAGGGGCAGGAGGAACATGCAGAATATTTGCTCTGCCCGGGATATCTGGACTGCCGGCCGTTCTCACAGTGTGCTCTGCTGCTGGATTCCATCTATTATAGCTTCCGGCGCCCGGAGGATATTGAATGGTTCACGGCTCAGACCCGGTTCCAGGAGCTGCTGCTGTTGATTATGCGGGCGAATACTCCGGTACTGAAGGCTAAGGATGACCGTGAGGCCGTGGAAGCCTCGATCCGCTATATGGAAGAGCATTGCAGTGAACCGTTATCTGTCGATCAGCTGGCTGAGATTGCAGGGATCGGGCGTGCGCGTTATACGCAGATGTTCAAAGAAATTACCGGCCGGATGCCCTTGGAGCACCTGAACGGGCTGCGTATTGAACGGGCACAGCAGCAGCTTCTGCTGACCCGGGACCGGCTGCACGAGGTTGCCCTGGCTGCAGGCTACAGCAATGAGTATTATTTCAACCGGCGCTTCAAAAGAACAGTAGGGGTGACTCCCGGACAATACAGAAGCCTCCATCAGGAGGGCGTCCGGGTATTTGCCCCTTTTCTGGAGGATTATCTGCTGGCGCTCGGCATTACTCCGGTCGTGCAGTATTGCCATGCCAAGTGGGGCAAGCAGGAATACCTCGGGCTGGATCAGGTTCCGGCGTTCGATATCTCCAGCGGAGACTGGCAAGGACTCATCCGTTACAGTCCTGAGCTGATTATGCTGGATGACGGCTTCCAGCGCTGGCAGCTTGGAGAGTGCCGCCAGGTGGCTCCATTATTCCGGCTCCCGTTCCATCAGGAAGACTGGAGGGCCACGCTCCGCAGCGCAGGTGCAGTCTTCGGGAGAACGGGTCGGGTGCAGGAGGTCATCAGCGAATATGAACAACAAGCCCGTCAGGCCAGGCGGCTGCTCAGCCGCAGCGTCCAGGGGCAGACAGTGGCATTGCTGCGGATTTCTGCCCATGGCGTTGCCCTGTATGGCAGTGAGAATCTGGGGTACTCAGCCCATGTTCTGCATGAAGATCTGGGGATGCAGCGGCATCCTGCTGTCCAGCGTCTTACCCGGGGACAGAAGCGTGTCAATCTGACCAATGAAGAGCTGTCAGGGGTGACCGCAGATCATTTGTTCATCACGTTTGACCTTCAGGAAGGGGAGAGCCGGGAGCTGCTGGAGACACAGCTCTGGAGAAGTCTGCCTGCTGTACGCAACCGCTGTGTGTACGAGGTGGATTTCATGGCCTGGATGAATTACGGTGTCCTGTCGCATCAGCGGAAGATCGCGGATGTGCTGAAGGTATTGGCTTGAAGAAGACCTCTGTGCAGTAAAATAAAAAATGCTTGCAATTCCGCTCCAAAGAGAGTATATTCTTAATTACGGTGATTGAATCACTGCAATACATAATATGCGGTCATGGCGGAATTGGCAGACGCGCTGGCTTCAGGTGCCAGTGATAGCAATATCGTGGAGGTTCGAGTCCTCTTGACCGCATCATAGCTTACAATACAGGTTCTTGCTTGGCATTTATGCCGGCAGGGACCTGTTTTTGTTTGTCTATTTTTTAAGATCCTTTTTAGGTTGAACTTGAAAATAGAAAGACAGGGAAAAGTGGCGGAGGGGAATTTTGGAACTGTAGGAGCGATAGCGTCCGCCTTTGTCTGCGGATTTCCACCGCGAACAGCGGTATACAATCAAGAAATCTGCAGACAACAGCGGCCGGAGGGCCAAACATTCTCTGGAGTCACGGCAATCCCATACTAGTAAAACTACAAGTTTAATCTATATAGTTCTTTTCCCACTGTAATCATTCCAATAAAAATCCTATACATATCATAAAAATGTGAGTTAGATGCCGGAACCCTGAGGCTGTATCATAACTAGTAAGCAATTCGTTTATTTAAAATTCATGATGCGAGGAGAACGGTGATATGCAGGATACCATTGTGCGGATCTTGAGTGAAATTAAGAACAATCCAGAGCTGTTACTCACGGCCACTGAAGCCACCGATATTGTGAATGAGGTAGGTCTGGATTCCCTGCAGATGATTAATTTCATTCTCCGGATTGAAGACGAATTTGAAATTGAGTTTGATTTTGATCATTTTGCCTATGAGGATTTCCAGTCGATCGGGGATTTCATGGGGTTCATCACAGCCACGCAAACTGCTTCTTAAGGGGGCTTCATTATGAAGCCAACCGTGGTTCTGGGCACCTTTGATTCCGAGGCGTGGTGGCGGAGTCCGAATAGATCTATGCTTCCTTCTATGAGCAGCAGCCAAGCTGTGACGATGGGTATGGATGAATTGTTGTTTCCGTTATGCAAGGAGCAGGACATTCTGTTCACCCGGCAGCCCATGGACGAGCAGCTTAGAAGCTATTTATCGCAGCTCGGCTATACCTTCACCCATGTTCATTGCAGAAATCCCGTTCATGCGGATGACTACAGGCTGCATGTATTTGATCTTCTAATGGCTGATGCAAGCTACTACCAGCAGCTCCTTCCTACAGAGGCTCTGATCTCTCCCTATTCTATACTGTCCGATACCAGTGAGTTAGTGCGCAGGTTCAATTTCGGTAATCAGTTTCCCTCCTTAGATACAGTTCGAGCAGTGAATTCAAAGATTTATTCTCATGAACTAAGACAACGATTGGGCACTCGCAATAGTTCCTCTATAGCTGACAGTTCGGAGGAACTGCTGACCCTGGGCTCGGAGCTGCTACAGACCGGACAAGTGCTGGTGAAGGACCCCCTGGGTGTCTCAGGCCGGGGCAATATGTTGATTTCGAGCGAGCGAATGCTGAAGAGAATTGCGGCCTATCTGCAAGAGCAAGAGAATCGAGGCAAACAAACACAGTTCATTATCGAACCCCTGCTTGATAAAACGGAGGATTTCTCCTGTCAGCTGTTCATTACAGCGCAGGGGGAAGTGCAATACCTCTCTGTTCAAAAGATGGTAAACGACGCCTTCTCTTATTCAGGCTCCTATCCTGCCGATGCCGGGTTTATCGAGGCGCTCTGGAACAACCATTATTTCAGCATCATGGAAGAAGCCTGCAAGGATTTATTTAAGACAGGCTATCACGGAGATGTATGTATAGATTCCATGCTGCTGGCAAGCGGTGAGCTGGTGCCCATCGTTGAGATTAACGCCAGAAAGTCCATGGGGCTGATTAATCATCATGTCAATCAATATGTCCGGCAGTATTCCATGTTCAGCTTTTTGACCTTTATCTCGGCAGGCTGCTCTACGGAAGTGACCATGCTGCAGATTCTCGAGGCTCTAGGTTCCAACAAATTGTTGTTTACGCAAGAAAACAGGCAAGGAATTATACCGCTGGGTGCAAGCACGCTTATAGGCTCAGGACATACAGCATTCGCTGAGGCGGAGTCTGAATGGCGGAAGGGGAAGCTTTATGTAGCTGCTCCCTATACCTCAGATGTGAGTGAAGCATTAACTCTAGTTCAGCGGGTGAAGGATGTCTTGAAGTCTCTGTCGATGAAGATTTATAACTAACCAGTCTTTATTGTACAACGAGGGAGCTGACAAATGATTACCATTTTATGCTCATCTGTCGCATTGGGGGTATATACGCCCGCGGTCCTGTTACGTGAAGAGCTAAGCGGGTACTATGAGGCCGATCTTGAAGTGCTGGAAAGCCTGTATTCGCCCGGGACAAGACTGAAATTAACCGAAAACAAAAAGGTTTTCTCTAAGAGGTTTGAAGTAGCCAAGCTGGGTCACAGAATGATCAGGGATATTACACCGAATCTGGACCCGGATCGGGTAACCCGGATTTTAGGCAAGTGGGCTGAAGAGAACCGGAGGGTGTTTATGGTTTTCTCGGGGTTCTGGATGCCCATTCTAGAAGAGTACGCGAAGAGTTACCGCAAGGATGTCCATGTGGAGCTGATTCATATGGATGCGGTCATATCCCCTTCGTGGAAGCTGTATTCCAACAATATCCGGAATGATCTATTTACGGTGAATGATGTCTGGTTTTTTGACGGGGCGGCTGAGCGGGTGAATTATACTATTTCCATGGGTCTTGCTGCCCCTAAGGATTATAAGGAACGTGACAACCGGCTCGTTATCCATGGCGGCGGCTGGGGAATGGGGACCTACAAGGAAACGGCAGCAGAGCTGAATCACTTCCTGGACTTGAACATCGTCATTCATGAGCTGGCGGATGATCAGGCTTATGGAGCCGGCCACCGTTACTACATGGTGAAGCCGGGCTGGTCGCCCTGGATGAAGAACGAAGAGAATGAATATACCCTGCCGCCGTTCGGTGAAGTGATCCGTCAGTGCTTCAACGAGGATACGGGGGTGAAGCATAGCTTCTATCAGCTGATCTGTAACTCGAAGGCTATTATCAGCAAGCCGGGGGGAGGAACCCTGCTGGATTCGCTGGAATCCTTCACCCCGGTTATTTTCCTGGAGCCGCTGGGTGAGCATGAAGCCTGCAACGCTGAGCTATGGGAGCGGCTGGGTTTTGGCATAAGGTATGAGCAATGGATGAGTATGGGTTGTCCGCTTGAGATTTTGGAGGCATGCAGTGAGAACTTAAGAAGCTATAAGGCTCAGGTGTTAAATTATGGGAGGTGCTTTCATGAGACAGCCGCAAACATCCGTAGTGCTGGACCGGGATTCCTTTGAACGGTTAAAGAAAACCATTAAGCATATGTCGGTCACGCACAAACAGGTTCACCTTAACCCTACGTATTCTACGAATCTTCCGGTCGAGGTCGGGCTTAAATTAACCAATGGCTGCAATCTGCGCTGCAAGCATTGCTTTGAATGGAACGCTGAGGGGTATCACCGGGATTTGGGCAGAGCCGAGCAGAGAGAAGAGCTGGATTTCGCTGTGATTGAGAAAGTATTCCGGCAGACCAAAGAAACGAACGCCAATATGTTCCTGTGGGGAGGAGAGCCTCTGTACTACAGCCGCTTCAATGAACTGGCCGATCTGCTGGAGCAGGACCCCCGATGGACAGTGTTATGCACCAACGGAATTCAAATCATCGAGAAGCTGGATTCTATCCTCAAAATGTCTAATAGTCTGGTCTGTCTGATCAGTCTGGAAGGCTTCGAAGCGGAGAATGATGCGATCCGGGGAAAAGGCACCTTCAAGAAGGTGATGGCAGGTATTGATAAGCTGCTGGAGCTGGAGAAGGAGGGCATCTACCAGGGGAAAATCTCTATCCATCTGACCATCAGTGATGTCATGATTGATAAGCTGTATGATTTTGTGGAGTTTTTTGAGAATAAGGGAATTGACTCGGTATATATTACCTTCCCGTGGTATTTGCCGGATGAGGTCTCGAGTAATATGGACCGCTATTTCAACGAGCATTTCAAGTGGCTGGCGGACGATCTGGAGGAAGGGCACCGCAACAGCTGGCATTCGTTCAAATATCGAATCTCACCCGATAGGATTGATTCGCTGCTTGCACAGATGGAGAGGATTAACCAGCGAACCTGGAATTTAAGAACACGTTATCAGCCCGCGCTCGAACTGGATGAAGTACGGGACTTTGTATTGGGTTCAGAGAAGCCTGCCCAGAACAAAACGCAATGCCTGTCGATCCGCACCAGACTGGATGTGCTGGCTGACGGCGAAGTCAGCGCCTGCAAATTATTTCCGGAGTTCTCCTTGGGGAATCTGGCGGACCAGGATCTCAAAGACATATGGGATGGCGACAATTTTGAAAGGGTCCGGGAAACCCTGCGATGCGGCCTGATGCCGGTATGCTCCAAATGCATTCTGCTGTATCTTCACGGAAAATAAGCATGAAGGCTACAACGAAGAATTACGCGGTGAGCCGCAAGCTGACGGATTGGGCGGTTCCCTTTGGCCCCTATGATTGTTTGTTGAATGCGGTTACATTGTGGCTGTCTGTTCATCATGCCGATCCGAAGCCGCTGTACAGGTATAATTTCTCCATTAATTATTATGCAGGCTATGACTGGTTCGACAGTACGGTGCCGGTGAATGAGCTGTTTAGCTTCATCCGGCGTGCTTATGGGGTTGAAGGGAAGCCTTGCCGTTTAGACTCGTTGGATCGCGGAGAGATGTATCTGCTGCCGGTGGACGCCTATTATGTGCCCTACATGAAGGAATTTTACGGGAAGGGCCATATGCTGCATTATGTGCTGGCTGAAGCGGCAGACGATCAGAGCTTGAGAATTACAGATCCTTATTTTGCAACAAGCCTATTGGCAGAACGGACTTGCGTGGAGCAGGCCTGGCGCACCTTCAGTGAACCGGTTATGGAAATCAGCCCGCCTCTCAGCCTGAATCCTGACCTGAACGCTATCCGGCCTTACTTAACTACACAGCCCTATGAAGAGTTACTCACCAGTACCTTTGCCCAAATTGCGGAACGGATCATGGATGTTGGAGCTTATAGGGAGTCGGAGAATTTAATGGATAACCCTGTGTTCAAACAACGGTTTGGCTGCATCCGTACGATTGCTCTATCGCGGTTCAGGCATTTCGGTACCTGCAGTACCATGGATGTTGCTCCCCTCGGCTCAGCCTGGAGGAAGCTTGAAGTGAGCTTTATGAAGATGACTATAAGCGTGGACAGAGGGGTAACGGCTACCGTGAAGCAGCTGAAGCAGCTTGCGGAGGATGAGCTGGCTTATTTACATTCCTATGCAACAGGAGGCCGATGATGCCGGACGAAACCAGATATGAGCAAATCCAGCGGATGTTTTGGGAGAAGAGGGTCGAGGCTGTCCAATTGCTTAGACGGGCGCTGAAAGAGCAGGTGGAGCAGATTGAGATTCATAAGGATGAGACCCGGATCAGGCTTACAGATGGCAGACGGTTTCATTGGGATCTCGGGCACTTGAACAGTCTAGGTTTTCTCATGCGGGATGGATTTGTGGAGCGCGAGGAGAGCCGGTTGTTGTCCATACTGATCCGTGAAGGATTTGAAGTGTTTGATATCGGGGCGAATTATGGATGGTATTCCACGTTATTCGCACAAGCGGTGGGGCAGAAGGGTAGAGTTCATAGCTTTGAGCCGGTAAGCCCCACCTTCTCTGAACTGGCAAGAAACATCCAATTAAATAACCTGCAGAACGTCGTTCTTAATCAGCTTGCGCTGTCTGACTATAACGGGGAAGCGGAGATCTATCTGCCTGTAGTAA
The DNA here is from genome assembly GCF_038002345.1 of Paenibacillus sp. FSL M7-0420. Classification (NCBI taxonomy): domain Bacteria; kingdom Bacillati; phylum Bacillota; class Bacilli; order Caryophanales; family Paenibacillaceae; genus Paenibacillus; species Paenibacillus sp. FSL M7-0420. The sequence goes on from NZ_JBBOCJ010000001.1 coordinate 2,284,612, forward strand.
GCGGGTCGGAGGATGCTGCGTTAATTATTGACCCGGCCTTGCAGCATGAAACCTACCGTTGCCGGGTGCAGACGCTGGATACGTACATTCAGCAGCAGCATATCAGCCATATTGACCTGATCAAAATCGATATTGAAGGCGGCGAATTAAAAGCATTACAGGGATTGGAGCAGTATTTGCAGCAGCATCATGAGAAGCCCATGCTCATGCTGGAAGCGACGGAGGTTTTGGCTTTGCGGTTCGGTAATTCGATAAGTGATGTATTCCGGTTTTTGAAGCAGTATCAGTATCAGCTCTTTCAACTGTCCGCAGAGGAGCTTGTTGAGCTGGATAGCGCTGCGGAAGTGCAGGCACAGAATATATTTGGTCTGCAGCCGGAGCATATCCGGAGGTACAGCCCGTTCATCAGATTGATAACCATTGCAAAGTAGGGATGCCGGTATGGTCATTCATGTGGATCAATTGAGCAAGTCCTTTGACTACTACAAAAAAGAAACGGGAATCCGAAACTCGGTCAAGAATTTGTTCCACCGGGAGAAATTAACCAAGGCTGCCGTGAACAAGGTCTCGTTTGATATTAACGAAGGCGAGATGGTTGCGTTTCTGGGTCCGAACGGAGCAGGCAAAACCACCACTCTGAAAATGCTCTCCGGTATTCTTTATCCGACTGATGGCAGTGCGGAGGTGCTGGGCTACACGCCCTGGGAGAGAAAAAATGACTTCAAGAAGCAATTTTCCATTGTCATGGGCCAAAAAAACCAGCTGTGGCTGGATCTGCCGGCAAGCGATTCCCTGTACTTAAACAAATGCATTTATGAAATCAGCGATCAGAAGTATAAGGATACCCTTGACGAGTTAGTGACGCTGATGGATGTAGGGCACCTGCTGCATGTACAGGTCCGAAGACTGTCCCTGGGTGAACGGATGAAGATGGAGCTGATCGCAGCTTTGCTGCACCGGCCCCGGATTATTTTTCTGGATGAGCCGACGATTGGCCTGGATCTGGTGTCACAGAAGAACATCCGCGAGTTCCTCAAGGCGTACAATCATGAATTCCGCACGACCCTGCTGCTTACGAGCCACTATATGAAGGATATTGAAGACCTGTGTAAGCGGACCATCGTGATCAATCAGGGCAAGCTGGTGTATGACGGGGAGATCCGCAAAATCAACGAGGTCATGAATGAGAAAAAACGAATGAAGCTGACCTTCTCGGCCATCGTCGAGCGGAAGGATCTGGCCGTTATGGGTTCGATTAAAGAATATAACGGACATGATGTCATTCTCGAAGTGGAGCGTGCGAAGTTCAAGGAGTATTCCAGAATGGCCATGGATCACTTTCCCGTCATTGATCTGAATCTGGAGGATATTCCCCTGGAAGAAGCCATTGCACGTTTATATGAACAGCCGGAGCCGCGCAGATGAACAATAAATTTGCAGTCAGCTTTTCGCTGGGAATCCAGAACTCCATGGAATACCGCTTTAACTTTTTTATGGGTTTCGCCAGTCTCTTCTTCCCTATCTTCATCCAGCTCTTCCTGTGGAAGGCGGTATACAGCCATGCCTCCAATATGAACTTATATGGCTATACCTACCAGCAGATGATCGTCTACACCATCGTAGCTGCCCTGATCTCGCGGCTGGTGGCTACGGGTCTGGAATATGACATTAACCATGATATCAAGAGCGGGGGGCTCAATAAATATCTGGTGCGGCCGGTCGGTTATTTTCCTTATAAAATATGTGTCTACCTTGGCGGGAAGGTCCTCTCGTTTGCCATTACGTTAATCATGCTGCTGGGCGTGGTGCTGTTCATGGTGTATTACTTCAAGGCACCAATCAGCGTATCGCGCATACTGGTTTTTGGTATCGTGCTTATACTGGCGGTTGTGCTTAATTTCATGATCTCCTTCTCGGTCAGTGCGATTGCGTTCTGGTTAAACGATGTCTCTTATTTTTTTCATGTTACAGCGTTATTGATTCAGATCTTTAGCGGCGGGATTTTCCCGCTTGATATTTTTGGGGCGACATGGCTGGCTGTCTTCGATTACCTGCCGTTCAAGTATACGATCTACATGCCGGTGAATGTAATCAATGGCAAGCTGACCCTGCTTCAGGCGCTGCATGTGATAGAGCTTCAACTATTATGGATTGGACTCCTTCTGTTGCTTACGCGCTATATCTGGAAAGTGGCGATCAAGAAATATATTGCCGTAGGGGGTTAAGGGGACCCGATGCTTAGATCACTCCGGAAGTACGGTTTCATATACACCTTGTTCATCAAAAATTCCCTGATGTCCCAAATGGAGTATCGGGTGAATTTCCTGATGGGTCTGCTGGTGGAGACCTCTTACCTGTTCGCCAAATTCCTGTATGTGATTATTGTTTATGAGGCCGGCTTAACGCTGGATGGCGTGCCCATTGATGCGATATTGCTGTTTATTGGTACCTACACCTTGATGACGGGGCTGTATTGGGGACTGTTTGCCATCAACTTCGTGCAGATCCCGGAGCATGTAAGAACGGGGTCACTCGATCTTTTGTTAACGAAGCCGATATCCCTGCAATTTATGATGACGTTACGGAATGTGGACTTTGGCCTGGCGATTCCGAATGTGCTGGGCGGCGTGACCATGATTGTGGTGGGCTGGAGAAGACTGGGGCTTCCGGCCGATGCTGCTTCAATAGGCGGGTTCATCTTCTTCCTTGTGCTGGGGCTGTTCGTGACCTACACCCTGTTCCTGATCCCGCAATTATTATCGTTCTGGTTCATTCAGATTGCTGCTGTCAATGACATCTCCAACGGCCTGTTCGAGCTGAATAACATGCCAATGATGATTTACTCCAAATGGATACAGCGTATAGGGGTATTTGTTATCCCTGTTCTATTGATTACTAACTTTTCACCCTTATTCGTGCTGGACCGGTTACATCCGGGCCTCTTCCTCTGGGCCATTCTGTCTCCCATCCTGCTGCTGGGAATCACGAGATGGATCTGGTCCACAGCGATTCGTAATTACAACAGCTCAGGCGGCTAGATATCCGGAATCACAGGAGGTAAGGATATGAATACTCAGAAGCAGTATAAGATTGGAATTTTGGGCTGCTCCACGATAGCGCCGTTCTCGATTATTAACCCGGTCAGGGAGCTTGATCAATTTGTAACGTATGGTGTGGCTTCGCGTGATGTGGACCGGTCTGCAGCCTATGCGCTGAAGCATCAGATTCCGCATGTTTTTGAGAGCTACGATAAGCTGCTGGCATCGCCGGACATTGATGTGGTCTATATACCATTATCCAATTTCCTGCATAAGGAATGGACGCTGAAGGCGATTGAGGCGGGCAAGCATGTCTTGATTGAAAAACCGATAGCCTTACATGCCGATGAGGTGCTGTTCATCAATGAACGGGCCAGGCAGCAGGGTGTGCATGTCCTTGAAGCGCTAATGGTCCAGCATCATTCGTGGCAGCAGGATATAACAGATATGATTAGAGCTGAAACCTACGGCAAACTGAAAAAAATCAAAACCCGCATCTCCTTTGAAATTCTGCAAAGCAACTATAGCGCGGATAATTACCGGTTCAAGCCGGAGTACGGCGGCGGCTGTTTCATCGACGAATGCTCGTACTGGCTGCAGTTTATCCAAAAGGTTATCGGCCTAACGCCGCAGACACTGGACGGATTCTCGACATTCTCAGGCATTAATCAATGCGACTGGACCTTTCATGCGGCGCTGCAATATGAGGGGGGCGTCGAGGCAGAGTTCCTGGGTTCGTTTGAAATGCCGAACAATGCCACCCACTGGCTGGAGTTTGAGCGGGCCAAGGTAAGGATCAGCGGCTTTTTTAAGCCTTGCTATGGGGATTATAAGATCATTATTCAGGTTGAACATACGGAAGAGGGAACAACAGACAAGCTTGTATACTCTCCGCAAAATTACTATGTGAACCAGCTCAGGTTCTTGGCTGAGGTTCTTGGGGGCACCAGAGAGAACATTCCCTTATCTGAATCCTATGAACGGGTGGCAACCATGAACACCATCTATGAGATTGCCAGGAAGAAGCATGCCGGGCAGCCTCCCCTGGAAGATAGAGCGGACGGGGAGGCTGTGAATGTTGGATAACCGAGAACAGGAGCTGCGTAAGCTGCTCGCTCAATTGCCCGGCGGTTCTCCCCGTCTGAAGAATGCAGGTATGGACGCGGATTTGCGAGGTTATGGCATGGATTCTTTGCTGTTTATTCATTTTGCGGTGGTCCTGGAAGAGCATTTCTCAATAGAGGTGAGCCCGGAATTTCTCGATATAGATAAACTATACAGTCTTCAGAAGTGGAGAGAATATATTGATTCACAGGATCTCGTATGTTAGTAGCCCTGGAGATGGACTATTACAGCGAGGGCTACCGGACCATGCACTCCAATTGTGTGGATTTGCCTATGGCGGGTGCCGCAGGCTTTCATCAGTATGAGAATTATTTCTACTATACCTTTTTGTATGCAGTCATGATGAATTGGGGAGAGGCAGCGGGCGGGGACTGGGTGGCCTCCAGGTGCACTATTCTTAACAAGCTGGGACTAACCCTTAAGGTAACTGAGGTCTCGGATGCTGCTGAGCTTCTGCCGGCGATTCGCATGAACATTGATCAGCAGTGCCCGGTCGTGATGATTGCCAACTACAACTACCTGTTTTTTTTGAGCCAATACGGGACGGTCATTGATGATCATGCCTTTCTAATCACGGAATATGATTCTGCCAGAAGGCTGTTTGTGATCCGGGAGAATCAGCTGAACAAGGAGGTCACCTTGAATGTGATGAAGGGGGAGCCTTTCTTCAAGCTGCAGCTGACCGAGGAATTGATAGCGGATATCTGGAGTAAATCCAATGCTTCTTTTAAGGAAATCAGGAATTATTGTTATAACAAGCTGTTCAGCGTAGCGAAAATAGGCGAACCGGAGGTTCACAGCTATCTGGAGCTGGTTGAGGATTTCGCACAGTGCTGCTATGAGAACTGTTCTAATCATTTGATCGAAGCGGTGGATCGTTTCAATGACAATGTCTCTCTTATGGAGGGGCTTAATGACGCAAGTGCCATTGCGGTTGAATTTGAAACCATGCGCAGGAGCTTTCATGGCTCGGCGATCATTATGTTCGATATCTTTGAGAAGGCGCTGCCCTGGTTATCCTCTCATGAAGAATGGCGGCAGATCTTCGGCGGGTTCCGGGATCGATATATCAAATTCAGATACCAGCTCATCTCTGGCTGGCATGCGGATACGCTGAGACGGAAGCTGATGCCGCCGGGTAGAGTGCTTCAGCTTAAAGAGGAGATTAGACAACTGGATACGGAGCTGTTCTCTCTGCTGGGCAAGCTGCTCGCCTATCACCATAAGGAGCAAGAGGCGCACCATGCCGCACAGGCTTGGACGAATTATGCGGCTTGTGCTGCGGTGTCGGCGGATAGTGAGTACAGCCTTGACCCGGCGACCGTCTGTCAAGCCAGCCAGGCGGTGAACGGCAAATGGGAGAATTGGGTCACGGATTCCTGGCATTCGGACACCGCCCAGCCCGTCCATTGGCTGCTGCTGGATCTGCTTAAGCCCAGAGAGATTAGGAAAGTTGTGATCAGGCATTCGCCTGCCCCCGGTTATATCACGATGGATTATGAGCTTCAGGGAAGCAACGACACAGAGCAGTGGGAGCAGATAGCGGCTGTACGGAATAATGAGTCTGTCTTAACCGTGCATGAGGCTGACGGCTGTTCGTTCAGATATATCAGACTATATATTACTTATCCGGCCCAGAATGATTTTCAGGCGCGGATCTTTGAGCTTGAAGTGTGGGGGCTGCCTGTATAACCCAACCCTCAAGAATCTGATATGTTTCAAAAAAAAGTAGGATATCCTTCCATTTGGCCTGCTGGATATAATGGAAATGTGAAAAATAAAATGCCATATTGATTGGAGAATCAAGCATGAACAACAAGAAGAAATGGACGATTTATGTGATTCATCATTCCCATACGGATATTGGCTACACCGAGCGGCAAGAGAAGATTGAGCAATATCACGTGGACTTTATCAGGCAGGCCATTGCGATCTGTGAGGCGGCTCAGACGGAGGACCGTAAGGAATGGGCGGGCTTTAAATGGACCTGCGAAACCTTCTGGGCCGTGGAGAAATTCTTGGAGGAAGCCACGGAAGAGGAGAAGGAACAATTTGCAGCCGCGCTCAGACGCGGGGATATTGAGCTATCGGGCACCTACTTGAATATGACGGAACTGATTAATTTCGAGCTGCTGGGCAGTATGCTTGCACGGGCTGGGCAATTCGCCCGGCCGCTGGGGCTTCAAGTGAAGTCGGCCATGACTGCGGATGTTAACGGATACAGCTGGGGCTATGCACAGGCTTTGGCAGACGCAGGAGTCGAGAATTTGCTGTCCAGTATCCACACGCATCATGGAATGTTTGCCATCGGGCGCAAGCAATTCCCCTTTTATTGGGAGACGCCCAAAGGCAACCGCCTGCTGGTGTGGAGCGGTGAGCATTACATGATGGGGAATGATCTGGGGATCAATCCGGATGGGGCATTATCTTATACCATCAAAGACGAAGACCCGGTATGGGGGATCTCTAAAGATCACTGGAAGCTGGCCGAGACCCGCATTGCCCGCTATCTGGATCAGCTGGAGAAGGAGCAGTATCCCTACGATTTCGTATTGGTGAACGTCATGGGGCTGCTGCGGGATAACTCGGCGCCGAATCCCGGAATCATGACCTTCATCAAGGAATGGAATCAGAAGCACGGGGACCGTGTTGAGCTTGAAATGACAACGCTTAACCGGTACTTCGACCTGTTGCGGCAGCAGGAGGCCGAGATTCCTGTCTATAGCGGTGACTGGCCGGACTGGTGGTCCGATGGTGTGGCTTCAACCGCGATGCACACCCAGATCTTCAGGAATGCCCAGCGAACCCTTGACGTCGTCAAGCGGCTGGACCCGGAGCGCAAGCTGGCGGCGTCAAGCGATATTGCCCAGGCAGAGCAGCAATTAATGATGTATGCCGAGCATACCTGGGGATATCATTCCTCCATCTCGGAGCCCTGGCACATCATGGTGCAGGAGCTTGCCGTCCGCAAAGAGGCGTATGCCGCCAATGCCAGCAGACTCGTTCATGCCTCGCTGGATACGGTACTGAAGGCGCGGGGCGATGTGCTGCTGCGGGCAGACCGGGCATTCACCTATAAAGTAATCAATTCCTTCGATTACCCCGTAGAGGATCTGGCTCATTTCTATCTGGAGGAGCAGTGGGAAGCGGATTATTTCCGGCAGGGGCTTGAGGTGGTCGATGAGCAGAGCGGAGAAGTGGTCCACCATCAGCAGGAGAAGGTAAGCAGGGGATACCAGATTGCGGTCATGGTCAAGCTGGGCGCGAAGGAAGAGAAGCGGTTCAGTATCCGGGAAGCTTCGAAGACCGTCCCGGTGACGACGAGCAGCACCCGCTTGCGGGGAGCCGACCGGATTCATGATATCCGCGATATCTTCCCTCCTGTGCAGGAGGAGACTCCGCGGCTGTTCATCACGGAAAACCACATAGAATCGCCTTACGTACGAATTGCGTGGAGAGCCGGAGAAGGCATCGTCTCCTGGATGGATACACAAACAGGCCAGGAATTCATTGATCCCCGTCAGGCTCACGGAGCCTTCACTCCGGTGTATGAAGTGACCCCCGGCGGCGGTGACGACCAGATGACCGTTCGGAGAATCATGGGCAGGAACCGCAAAGGCATGAATGTGGAGCGTTCGGAGGGTGTCCTCTCAGGCGTGAAGGAAATAACGAACGGTCCGGTGTACGGCATCATTGAATTGAAATATCAGGTTCAAGGGATGAGCCACTATTCGTTATTCCTGAAGGTGTTCAAGGACCGGAAGCGAGTCGATGTCTCCGTCCGCATCCACAAGGATAGCGTGTGGGACCCGGAGAATGTGTACGTCGCCCTCCCCTTTAGTGCAGGCGGCAGCAGTGAGCTGTGGTTCGAGAAGGCCGGGGCTGTCCTAAGGCCGGGAGTAGATCAGATCCCGGGCACCTGTACAGATTTCTATTGTATTCAGGAAGGGCTTGCGGTGATATCCCCTCAAGGCGGGCTGTCCATTGCCACCCCGGATACGCCGCTGATGCAGACCGGACCTCTGGAATACGGCCCAAGACTCGTGCAGGGCCAGCAGGAAGAGGGCGCTCACAAGTCGTTATATGCCTGGGTACTGACCAATTACTGGGAGACGAACTTCAAGGCCACCCTCGGGGGCTTCTACGAATTTCGCTATATGCTGCAATGGGGAAGCGAAGCGGGTACGGCAGAGCAAGCTATTCAGTTGTGCCACAGCGCCAATGCAGGCACGGTTGCATTCAGAACCACATAAATTCCGGCGGACATTAGAAGGGCTGAATCTTTTATAGAGAAGCCCTTTTTTTGTCTAATTTATAGGCTTCAAGCTATGTAAGAAGCACTAAAAGAAATTAACAAAAAGCAAAAGAAGCGAAGGGGAAATTTGGAACTGTAGGAGCGGTAGCGACCGCCTTTGTCACCGGATTTCCACCGCGAAGAGCGGAATAAATCAAGAAATCTGGGGACAACAGCGGCCGGAAGTCCAAATGTTCACCGCAGTGACGATGAAGCTTCAAGTTCATATCTTAAGGGCGTTTTATTTATAGATTGAACTTGAAAATATACGGACAGGGAAAAGTGACGGAGGAGAATTTGGCACCACACTCTATATAGAAATGAGCCTTGTGTAAAAAGGGGAGGCGTGCGCTGTGTACCGTATTCTGATTGTGGACGACGAACGCATTGAGAGAGAGGGCATTCAGCAATTAATACAGGAACACTATCCGGAAGTGGAGACCATCCTGGCGGCGAATGGCGAGATTGCGCTGGAGATCATCGGGAAGCACAGGATTGATATTCTGATTACGGATATCAAGATGCCCTTTATGGATGGGCTGGAGTTGTCGGAGAAGGTTAGCAGCCTGGGTCTGGATATTGAAATGATCATCTTCAGCGCTTACCATGAGTTTGAATATGCGAGAAGAGCCTTGCGGACCAACATATCGAATTATTTGCTCAAGCCGGTTCATATCCCGGAGTTTCTCAGTGTGGTGAATGAGGCGGTTCAGGCCTGCGAAGACAAAGCGGCAGAGAAATTGCGGAACGAACAACTGGTGGAGGGATATAACCGGGGACTTCTGTATGAGAAGGAAAAAATGCTGCTGGACTCCCTAAACGGAGTGAAAATAAATACGGAGGCATGGATGTCCCCCGAACTGCTGGAATATGTCCAACACAAGCATTGGCTGCATATGATTCTGGTGGATTGCCGCCGGAAGTTTTTTGATATTCACAACGATGAATTCATTAGGCTGTTACACGATAACCTCAGCTACGCCTTCGATTATGTCAACTTGAGCGAGCACCAGAGTATGCTGTTCGTCAAGCACCCCTGTCCTCTCCCCAAAGAGACGCTGCGGCTGCTTGGAGATCAGCTTATCCGCGCCGCCGCCGGGAGCCTGGAGCTGAATGTGGGTCTGGTGATCGGCAGAGCGGTGAATCAGCCGCAGCAGTTATATGATGCCTATACCGAGATGGAGCAGATGCTGGAATTCAAGTTTTTCATGGATGAGTATACCCTTCTATTTGCCGATGAACCCTTTGAGCAAGCGGGCTTTGACGAGATCGAATTGAATCCGATTCTGGATAAGGTCTACCAGTGTCTGGAGTATAACGATTTTACCGGTACGAAATACAGTATAGAGCTGCTGTTCACCTACCTGAGAACCAAGGGGCAATTCTCGTCTCTGTACACCAAGTTCATCTGTTCGGAAATTATGAAAAAGGTGGTGACGAGAGAGAAAAACCATGAGCCTGCGGAAATGAATCATTACTTGGACCAAATTCATAAGACCGTATCTCTTCAGGATCTGAAGGATCATATGTTTGCGATCCTGTCCCTCATGGAAACCGGCAGCGGAGCCAGCCCAAAGAGGTCCGCCAATCTCAAGCTGATCCGGACCATTACAGATTTAATCGACAAGGAGTACGATCAGGATCTCTCTTTGGAGGGCATTGCGGAGAGGGTCTATTTGACACCCAGTTACCTCAGTTATTTGTTCAAGAAGGAGACAGGTCAAAGTCTCATCCGGTACATCACGCAGGTGAGAATGGACAAAGCCGTCGAGCTGCTGAATACAACGAATATGAAGATTGTTGATATTTATAAGAAGCTGGGCTACAGAAGCTCTACCTATTTTATCCAGACGTTTCGTAATTACCATGGAGTCACTCCGGCCAGGTTCAGGGAAGGCTCTCCTTAGGGTTCACTCCGTCAGCTTCATCAATCATTAGCGGTTGCCGGAAAAGCTCCAACTATTTCTGTTTGTAACGGATACGGGGAATAGTTGGAGTATGTACATTATTGTAGTATCAGATGTAATTCTGTGAATACGGGCAAATCTCTGTGGTTTCATATAACGAAGCTGCACCGGCCGTTTGAGGTTGCTCCTAACGGACCTGAGAGACCCTATTCCCGGGAAAAGGCCACCTTTTACGGGTTAGCGGACTGAGGAGCCTTTATCGTCTCTCGATGAGAGGTCTAGGAGTAGAAATTCCATGAATAAGACCCATGGGGTCCGTTACTTTCAACAAGTGGTGCCTTCATCCGGAATAAGCGCGCCTCAGTCCGTTACGCTGGGTTAAATGCCCTTAAGGAACAACTTCCGTCTTCATCTGGGAATGGTGGAGGAGCTGGCCGCCTGGGAATGGCAGAAAAAGTCACCTGAAGGGGTTGGCTCCACTCCTGTGTCCTTCAGGCAGCATAGCGCCTCGTCCATCAGTTTAAATCTGACGCGCTACCAGGGTGCATTAACGAAACGTGATGATGCCCCCGCCTATCCCTCGCCGAACATCCGCGCAATGCCCCGGAAGGTATAGGCGAGAACATGCTCTGCCGTGCGGACGGTCAAGGCGGGGGAGGAAGGCCTCCGCAGGCGGTCCAGCAGAGCAGGCCCGAACAGGTCATGGCTTCGGGAGATTTGCCCGCCCAGCATGATGAAGTCCGGCCGGTAGCCGTCTACGTAAGGCTGGAGCAGCTCCCCGAGCCGGGCTCCGAATTCGGTGAATACCCCGCGCGCGGCAGCATTCCCCTCTCTGGCTTCATGGGCAAGCTCCTTCACATCCATGTCTGCTCCCGGAAGCCCCGCCTCCCCAATCCCGGCTTCACGGGCCAGCTTCAGGATGCCTCTTCTGGAGAACCAATCATCCGCCCTGCCGTCAAGATAAGGCTGGTCATACAGCCAGCCGTCCGGCGGGATGCCCGGTCCGGATTCCATGATCCGGGAGCTGTCGATGAAGGCGGAACCGAGGCCGGTTCCTAGCGTCAAGGCCATGAACCGCTCACGCGGGAATTCGGCGCTGACTCCCAGCGCAAACAGGCGTGCGTCATTCTCGAAGCGGATATCCATGTCCGGCAGCGGGCCGGCCTCACCGGAGGTGCCAGTGTGCCAGCGTGCGCGTAAGGCTTGGCCCAGATTCAGCCCGTAGATCGCCTCGAATTTGGCAAGCCCCCGGATCAGGCAGATCCCCTGCCTGTAATCGAACGGGCCGGGAAAAGCCATCCCGATATGATAGCGGCACTCCGTTACAGTGTCCCGGCGTTGGTGCTGATACAGGTCGTACTGGGCCTGAAAGATAGATCTGAAATGGTCAAGGATCGTTTCCCGGTCCCGGTCAGCCAGGGCGGGGAATTCCATGTCACTGCCTTGCAGCGGAAGGCCGTCCTCCAGCACGCAGGTCTTAATAAAAGTTCCGCCCACATCCAGCGCGAGTACGATATTACGGCTCAAGGAGACTCACATCCCATGCTGCGGAGACACCGGCCTTGATTAGCTTGCAGGGGCCGGAACCGGTATTGACGATGGTGTATTCCCCTAGTACAGCCGGGAGAATATACGATTCCGCATAATGCAGCTCCACATACACCGCCTCGTCCTCAGCAGACACAATCCGCACGCCCTCTCCTTCAACGAGGTTATACATGGTCATTTCGCCGCGTGTATCGTCTTTCCAGGTATCCTTCAGGTGAACACGGTGGACATAGAACAGCAGATCATCGCGCTGTCCCAGCACATACTCTTCATTCTCCCCTTGCTGCTGCAGAAGCACCGGCGAAGGCATAAGCTGATCTTCAACCCGGGCGGTCTTCTGAGTGAAGTCAATATTGTCGAAGGCGAAGTCGATGTTGATCGGCCGGGGTTTGCCGTCCAGATCCTTGCGCAGAAAATCATAGATTTTGAAGGTGAACCACCAGGTGGTCGAGGAAATCTCCAGCACCAGATTATCTTTGCCTGCGGAATGAACGGTTCCGGGCGGGATCAGGAACAGCTCGCCCTTCCGGGACGCATAACGGTTGACATAATCAGTCAGCGGCAGCGGGATGCCTGTCTCCTGAGCCTTCTGAACCTCATGGCGGAACTGCTCAGGTGTGCAGTCTTCAGTCAGTCCCAGATAGACCCTGGAATCCCCCTGCTGCTCCATGATGTAATAGGATTCCTGCTGGGCCATGAATTCATTGAACCGGCTGCGGATATAGTCCTGGGTAGGGTGGACCTGGCAGGACAGATTGTCTCCGTCCATCGTGTCCAGATAGTTGAAGCGGATCGGGAAATAATCTCCGAATAAGCCGGTCAGACGTTCCCCCAGAATCGCTGGATGCTCCTGCTGCATGACCAGCAGAAAAGGAATTTCCATCTCTTTGCCTTCATACCCTACAAGAATGGAATTCTCGGGGGCAATCGGCTCGAAGCTCCAGGCGCAGTTCACCCAATCCTCCGGCAGATCGGCCAGCTGTTTGAGGAATTGCCCGCCCCACACCCCCGGTGCATAAAAAGGCTTCACCCGCAGCGGTGACCCGGCAATATCCGAGATCATCCGGCGCAGGGACGGCACGGCAGTCATGACTGGCTGCTTGGGCTGATTCAGGTCGATGTAGTAGTCCATTTGATCCAGGATGTGTTTGCGGTAGGTTTCGAGAATAGGCCATTCCACGAACAGGGCGATTTTATATTTCTCCACCGCATCCCGGTTCCAGTTAAGGCCGAAACTCAGCAGCTCCTGCCGGTGGCCGGCCTGCTGGTATTCACGCGAGACATCCAGATAGCAGGCAAGATCGAACCGTCCCTCTCCAAGCCAGTAAGCTCCCGGGCCAAAAACTATACAGAATGCAGCCGAATCCGCGCCCTGCTCTGCCTCATCCAGCCTGCGGGCAGCGTCTGCCCTGGCCCCGGCCCGGAAATAATCCTCTATGCTACCATCAGTGAAATAGCCGAAGGCGCGGTTATCCGTAATATTGGCGGCAAAAAACTCCCGCAGCTCTTCGCCTGACTTGAGATAGCTGCCCGAGCCTATGAGGGACACGGAATGACCCGCTTGCTCAAGCGCTTCCACTGCCCGCTGCAGAACGGCTTGAAACGGGGCGCCGTGGGTTCCGTCAAAAGCAACATACAGCGTGCCGCTTCCCTTCACACTGGCGAGCTGAAGCAGGGAAGCGGTAATCGCAGAATAGCCTTCCCGGAGCACTGCGGGAGGAGCAGCCAAGGGTATGCCGTTCTGAGGAACAGAAATGGGGCTGCGTACAAGGTTGACCGGTCGTTTAACAAACATGGGGAAACTCACTCCTTCTAAGGGTCTACCACCATTGTAAGGAGTCCGTGCGGGATTATCTTTGAATACGGTGTCTGATTTTTTGTACAATCCGGACATTTGGTGATGATTAGCTCAGGTTCTGTCTTCCGTCTGCAAACTGCGACCTGCGGAACCGGGCGGGGGAGACACCAAGCTGCTTGGTGAATACGCGGGTGAAATAGTGCACAGACTCGAAGCCGCAGCGCTCGGCGATGTCTTTGATGGGCAAGTCGGTGTGCAGCAGCCAATCCTTGGCTTGTTGGATTCTTCGTTCCTGAATATAATGGACGAAAGTCTGGCCCAGGCAGGCCTGGAAAATCCTCGACAGATGACGCGGAGAGATATCCAGTTCCAGGGCCACTTGGGCCATGTGCAGCGGGGAGGACAAATTGTCGCGGATATAGCGCCTCGCCCGCTCCAAATGGCGGTGCTCCCCGCTGTCCTCCTTGATCGCCCCGGCCTGCAGATGGGGTTCGGGGGAGAACGCCTGCGGGAAGGAATGCAGCAGGGCAAGCGCCAGATGGTTCATCGGCAGCCGGGACACCGCCGCTTCGCTCTCTGCAAGGCTGAAGAGAGTCCGCCAGATTCGGGCAGAGAGTGCGGCGGCCTCATGCGGGGCTATGGCCTGCCCTCCGGCGGCGAGATCCTGAAACGGCTTGCGGCCGGCCGCAGAGCTTAGAGCTTCGTCGATTTCAAAGGCAATGAAGAACAGGACCAGCCCCTGCTCACTGCGGATCTGGTGCCAGATGCCCGGACGCGAGCAGAACAGGGTTCCCGGCTCCAGGGGGAAGAGCGCATCGTCATCCTGGTAAGAGCCGGTGCCTTGCTGGACATAACAGACTTCAAAAAAAGAATGGCGGTGCAGGGAATTATTATAATGATTCGGCATGAAGCCCCAGTAATGAATATGAAATGAGGTTTGTCCGTCACTGACATTTGAGATATGCTGATTCAAAAGTGCATTGGCTTTACGGTACGCAAGGCGCATGGCGGGACCTCCTCATGGTGTAGGCTTCAATGAATGGATAACGTTTGCTTATGATTCTATCAGACATCAGGAGGGAACTCTATGTTTACCATATTGATCGTGGATGATGAGAAAATTGAACGGGACGGCATCCGGGGGCTGATCGCTGACATGAACTACGAGCTGCATGTTATCGAAGCGGAGAACGGGGAGAAGGCGCTGGAGTCTCTTCGTCTGAACCCGGTGGACATCCTGCTCACAGATATCAAGATGCCCTTCATGGGCGGACTGGAGCTGGCGGAGCAGGCCAGCCTGGCGCAGCCCTCTCTGGAAATTATTATCTACAGTGCTTACGGGGAATTTGACTATGCCCGCCGGGCGCTCTATACCAATGCTTCCAGTTATCTGCTGAAGCCGATTGATATCGAGGAGTTCGCCGGGGTGATGTCAGGCGTGATACAGAAATGCGCAGATAAGGCCACCCAGCAGCGCCGCACTGCCGAGATGATGCAGGGGTATCACAAGGGCCTGGAGTATGAGAGGGAGAAGTGGCTGACCGATGTGCTGAACGGGGTTCAGGTGATCGCGGATGATGCTGCTCTGCCGTTCGGAGGGCAGCCGGCCGCTCTGCTGCTGATTGATTTCAAGGAGCGTTTCTTTGACCGCAGCTACGAGGCATTTGAGCAAGCGGCAGAGCAGCTTGCAGCCGGTGAATATGAGCTGCTGAACCTGAATGAATATCAAAGTGTGCTTATGGTCCCTTGCCCAGGCAGCGGCGGACAGAAGAGGATCAGGGAGATGGGGGAAGCGCTGGCGGATCGGATCGCGGAACGCTTTTACCGGCATTGCTGCATCGTATACAGCCCCGTGATCTCCGATTGGCAGGGGATTTCAGCGTGTTATGAGCAGATGGAGCAGACGCTGGACTACAAATTCTTTTTTGAGGATACGGTGGTGCTGTTTGCCGGAGATGATCTGGCAGGCCGTGTCCCGGAGCTTGTCAGCACCGAGACGCTGATGGCCGATATCAACCAATTCATTCACCATGGGGAATATGCAGGCGCTGCCAAAAGCATTGAGCTTCTGTTCAGCCACTTGAGCCGGAACGGCGGATCTTCTGCAATCTATGTCAAGTATCTCTGTTCGGACCTGGTGCGGAATGCGTTTGAACAATCGTCACGCAGGCAGAAGGCGGATTTCCAGCGAACGGTAGAGCGTATCTTCAAAAGCGATTCGATTCTCGGGGTGAAGCAAGTGCTGCTGCAGGCGCTCTCGGAAATAGAACCGGACAACAGCCCTCCCGATGAGAGCAAACGTCATATTGTCCAGCAGGTCATCCGGATTGTGGAGAAGGATTTCAGGGAGGATATCAGTCTGGAGGTTATCGCCGGACGCGTATCGCTCAATCCCAGCTACCTGAGCCATTTGTTCAAGAAAGAAACCGGGCAGAGCCTGATCAAATTCATCACTCAGCAGCGTCTGGAACGGGCACGGCATCTACTGGACAGCACCAATATGAAAATCGTCGATATCGCTGAACATGCCGGCTACTGGAGCTCCTCCTACTTCTGCCAGACCTTTAAAAAATATTACGGCATCAGTCCGCAGAAATATCGTGAAATACTGAACGGATAATAGTACGACTTCTTGGAGAGCACCTGCGGGTGCTTTTTACTTCCAAATTAATTGACGCGTATCCAAAGAATTTGGGATTTCGCTCCCTTCCACGCTAATCTACAATTTAACTGTAAGCATGAAAGCGTTTTATAACAAAGTTTGGGAGGGGCATCTATGAGATTGAAGAAAATTCGTGTTATGGCAGTGCTGCTGTCCATGGTGATGATGCTGGGAGTGCTGGCAGCCTGCGGCAGCAGTTCTAAGGAGGAGAAGGTTGCTGCGCCCGCCGGCAGTGAATCCACGAATGCCGGAGGCAATGAACCATCCGCCGCCGCCAAGGAGGATGATGGACCCTTCAGCAAATATGAAGAACCCGTTACCGTGTCTCTGGGGAGACAGGGGGTATCGGGGAACAACCTGCCGGCAGGAGATACGCTGGAGAATAACAAGTATCTGAAATATGTTGAGGACCGCCTGAATGTAAAGGTGAAATACGATTTCTCGGTGGAAGACCAGGATGCGTATAACCAGAAGGTTACCCTGGCGATCTCAAGCAATTCCCTGCCTGACATTCTGGTGGTGGATGAACAGCAGTTCAAGAGAATGGCCAAAGCGGGTATGCTGGCCGATCTGACCGAAGTATTCGATCAATATGCCTCGCCGCTGATTAAGGATTATTACAACTCCTACACGGGAGACCGGGTGCTGAATACCGGAAGAATCGACGGCAAGCTGATGGCGCTGCCCAATACCAACATCGACGGCAATTATCAGCTCCTGTGGATACGCCAGGACTGGTTGAACAAGCTGAAGCTTGAGACCCCCCGTACCATGGATGAAGTGAAGACTGTGATTAAGGCGTTCAAGGAGCAGGACCCTGACGGTAACGGGAAAGCGGATACCGTTGGTCTGCTGGGCGACAAAAGTGTGGTCGCAGACGGCGGCTTCTTCACCTTCGATCCGATCTTTAATGCCAATCATGCCTATCCGAAGAACTGGTTCAAGGATGAGGGAGGAAACATCTTCTACGGCTCCACGACTCCAGAGACCAAGCAGGCGCTCTCTGAGCTGAGAGCGATGTACGCGGACGGATTGATTGACAAAGAGTTCTTGACCCGGAAATACGAGGATAATGCCGGGCTGGTGTCAAGCGGCCGGGCCGGTATCCTGTTTGCCCCCTGGTTCGGAGGCTGGGCGTTGTCTGATGCGGTGAAGGCCAACCCGGAAGCGGATTGGGTGCCGCTGGCTGTGCCGCTGGACGGAGACGGCAAACGGAATATCGTACCATCCACGCCGTCGGGAACCTTCATGGTGGTGAACAAGAAGGCGGAGCATCCCGAAGCCGCCTTGAAAATGCTCAGCGTGGAGTATGAAGGCATCCGCCTGATTGACCCGGCAGCACAGGAGCTGTACAAGGATCTGGGTGTAGGCTGGCTCAATTATCCGATTAATGTACAGCTGGATTATCAGGATTCCCTGGCACGCGATGTGCCGATCTATGAGAAGGCGATTAAGGACAAGAAGCTGGACGATCTGCCGGCCCGCATCCTGCCGAGAGTCAAGGCGGTCTTGAAGAATAATGAAAATCCGAAAAAGGATATTCCCGCCTATGCCGATTCACTGGCCTTCTATACTGCCGCCTCCATCACCGGAGCAAAAGAAATTGTGAAGGTGGAGCCTGTGTTCTACGGCAAGACAGAAGCGATGCTTAAAAAGGGAGCCAATCTGGAAAAACTCGAAAACGAGACCTTTTTGAAAATCATTACCGGCACTTCTCCCCTTGAAGAATTCGACAAGTTCGTGGAGACCTGGAAGAGCATCGGAGGGGAAGAAATCACCAAAGAGGTTGCTGAGGCAGTTGAGTCACCATGAGAAGCAGAGCTTCCATCTGGAATTACCACCTGATGCTGCTCCCCGGCATATTGCTGCTTATAGCATTCAGTGTAGTTCCGATGTTCGGAATTGTGATTGCCTTTCAGGACTTTCAGCCTACGCTGGGCATCTTCCACTCTGAATGGGTGGGCTGGGAGAATTTCGAGTATATGTTCAGCCTGCCGGACAGCAGGCTGATTCTCGGCAACACCCTGAGCATTGCACTGATGAAGATCATTGCCGGACTGACCGTTCCCTTTGTATTTGCACTGCTGTTCCATGAAGTGGCGAATATTAAATTCAAGCGCACCATCCAAACGATTGTGTACCTGCCCCATTTCATGTCCTGGGTCATTCTCTCAGGAGTGCTGATTAACCTGCTTAGTCTGGACGGCATTATCAATCAGATGATCCAGTGGTTCGGCGGCGATCCGGTTATGTTCCTCCAGAGCAATCACTGGTTCCGCTTTGTGATCGTATCGAGTGATGTATGGAAGGAATTCGGCTTCAATACGATCATCTATATCGCTGCCCTGACTTCCATCAACACCAATCTGTACGAAGCTGCCGCCATTGATGGAGCGAACCGGTTCCAGCGGTTAACCAATATTACGATTCCGGGCCTGATGACCACGGTGATTCTGCTGGCGACCTTAAGCCTCGGCAATGTGCTGAATGCGGGCTTCGAGCAGATTCTCAACCTGTATAATCCGATTGTCTATGAGTCGGGGGATATCATTGATACTTATGTATACCGTTCAGGATTGCTTGAAATCCAGTATGGACTGGCAACAGCGGTAGGCCTGCTCAAATCGGTCGTAAGCTTTGTGCTGATTGCCGCTTCCTATGGTCTGGCTGCCCGGTTTGCCAACTACCGTATTTTCTGACAGAGGTGATTTGCTGTGATCCGAGGAACCAGCCGGACTGTTGATATTGTGATTTATTCTATTCTAACCGTGATTGCTTTTCTCTCCTTGGCCCCCGTACTGAATACCCTGGCTATTTCGTTCAGCGGCAAGGTGGCGGCCATGTCGGGGCAGGTCTTCTTCTGGCCGGTTGATTTCAATCTGGAGGCCTATAAGTCGGTCATCAGTGACCGGAGCTTCTTCACTTCCTTTGGCGTATCTGTACAAAGGGTACTGCTCGGAGGAGCCATCAATCTGCTGGTTACGGTGCTGATGGCCTATCCTTTATCGAAATCGAACAAACATTTTCCGGGCAGAAATATCTATATGTGGTTCGTGATCTTCTGCATGCTGTTCAACGGCGGGCTGATCCCGTGGTATATGACGATCAATACGTACGGGCTGCTCGATTCCATCTGGGCGCTTGTGCTGCCTACCGCCGTTCCGGTATTTAATGTGATTCTGCTGATGAACTTCTTCAAGGGCGTTCCGAAGGAGCTGGAGGAGGCTGCCGGGATGGATGGGGCGGGGGCGTGGAGAACGCTGGTGACGATTTATATCCCCATCTCCCTGCCCTCACTGGCGACAGTCACCCTGTTCTCGGTCGTCGGCCACTGGAATGCGTTTTTTGACGGGATGATCCTGATGAACCACAAGGAGAATTGGCCGCTGCAAACGTATATCCAGCAATTGATTATCAGCGTGAATTCGATCATGAACACTACCGACCCGGAAGAGATCAAGCGTCTGTCGAATATGTCGAGCCAGCTGCTCAATGCGGCCAAGGTGATGGTCTCGATGATCCCGATCATGCTGATTTATCCGTTTCTGCAGCGGTATTTCGTCAGCGGAATCGTGCTCGGCGCCGTCAAAGAGTAAGCGTAAACTGCATGGAAGCGGGTGTCCCGTAAGCCGGAAACGGCTGGGGACACCCCTTTGCTATTTGGGGGCAGAACTCATGCGGCGGACCGCTGCTTTTACCGATTGTTATTTGCCGGGGGCAATGCTACGTTATAAGGACAAGAGGCTTAAGACAGGAGGGGTAGATCTGGAGCGCCCAGGCCGGTTCATCAGGAATTTAAGAATTAAGCATAAGCTGTTTGTCTCTTATTTGCTCGTTATCATTATTCCGCTCAGTGTGCTTGGCTGGTATTCGTATGATCAATCCAGGAGTCTGCTCGTTCAGCAGGCCCGGCTGACCTTAACCGACAATGTGTCGGAGATCGCCGCCAATCTGGATTATAAGTTCGGCAAGCTCAATGCCGCGCTGGACTCGTTCACCTTCAACTCCAGTGTAGTGTCCGTCTTCAACAATGATTACTCGGACAATTATTACTATATGTACAATGATCTGAACACCATCGTGGAGCCGCTGTTCAATACGCTTCTGTTCCTGAACGAAGAGATCCGCCAGCTGACGGTGTATACAGGGAACAACATCACGGAGCGGAAGAATACGATTCTGCCGATTAGCAGCGTATCCGGGAAGCCATGGTATGAAGCGGCGATGGCCAGCGGCCAGACGCATTGGATCAAGGAGGGAACGGCCTTATCCGCGGTGCGGAGAATGGTGGGCGGCTCGGGAACGCAATATGACAACCTGATCTACTTAGGCTTTGACAGCAAGGATATGTTTGCGGGTCTGACCAATGTGGTCTCCGGTGAGTACGGCGTTCTGGTCGAGAATGGGGCGGGGGAGCCTGTGTATGACTATCACAACAGGCTGCCGTCCTTCGAATCAGCTAAGGAAGCGGAAGAGCACGCGAGCGATTTCATCGTGATCTCCCAGACGCTTGGCGTGACGGGGTGGAAGCTTGTCTTTTATATGCCCAAGAACTCGATCGGTGTTGATGCCAAGACGATTCTCCGCGCCACCATGCTCACGGTCGGGATTTGCCTGCTGATTCTGGTGCCTGCGGTCTGGCTGTTGTCGAATGCATTCGTGAGAAGAATCTACCGTCTGAACCGCACGATGAAAAGGGTGACCCGAGGGGACCTGCATGTGGATATTGTGGTCGATTCCAATGACGAGATCGGCGAGCTGACCTCACGGTTCAAGGATATGCTGCAAAGTCTGAATGAGCTGTTCAATGAAGTCTACCGCAGCAAGGTTGTGCAGAAGGACGCGGAGCTGAAGGCGCTTCAGGCCCAGATCAATCCGCATTTTCTCTATAACTCTCTGTCGCTGATCAACTGGAAGGCTATAAGCATTAAAGCGTATGACATCAGTAAAATCACCACAACCCTCTCGAAATTCTACCGGACAACCCTGAACAGGGGGCAGGATGTCATCAGCGTCCAGGATGAACTGGAGAATACGAAATCTTATATTGATCTGCAGCTGATTATGCATGACCACAGCTTCGATGTAGTGTACGAGGTGGACCCGGAGGTGCTGGGCTATCACATGATCAAGCTGATTATGCAGCCTATTGTAGAGAATGCGATTGAGCACGGCGTGGACAACAAGCGGGAGGGGCGCGGCAGGATCAGCCTGCGGGCGGGCTTCGAGGAAGATACGATTGTATTCAGCATTGAAGACAACGGTCCGGGAATGACCCAGGAGACGATGGATACGGTATTAAGCAGGCAATCCAAATCGTATGGACTGTTCAACGCCCAGGAGAGAATCCGGATTTATTTTGGCGAGGCGTACGGGATCACGATCCACAGCGAAATCGGCCAGGGTACAACAGTGGCGGTGAGAATCCCCAAGCGGACCACGTGAAGGATGCTAGGGCAAAATCTCAAAGACTGTAACCTTTTACCCGGCTTGGACGAATAAATAGCAGACGGCTGGCAGGAGAGGAGGCGTGTGAGACGAACGGGAGCGAAAGTGAGCGAGGAGAAGGTTTTGTGGCAGCAGACCAGATGACGGCGGATGAGGCGGCGGCTTCTCAGCCGGATGAAGAGGCGGTGCTAATCAGGTTCAGGGAAGGGAGCCGGGAGGCGTTTGAATGGCTGGTCCGGCAATACCGGGAGCCTGCTGTGCGGTTTGCGTACCACTTGACCGGGGATTATCATACCGCTGAGGATCTGGCGCAGGACTGCTTCGCCTATCTGCTGGTGTACCCGGAGAAATATGATTACCGGGCATCCTTTAAAACCTATCTGTTTACCATTCTCCGCAACAAGAGCATAGACTCGGTCCGTAAGCGTGCAAGGCAGCAGAGCTTGCCCTATACGGCGGAGAGCAGCAGCGTACATAACCCGGATGAGGGGAATCCTGAACGGCTGGCCATCATCCGGGAAGAGGATGTGGAATGGCGCAGAAGATTGCATCAGATGAAGAAGGACTACGGGCAGGCGGTCTATCTGGTGGATGTGGGACAGATGTCTTATGAACAGGCGGCCGCAGTGATGGGCCGGAATCAAGTGAGCTTCAAGGTGCTGCTGCACCGGGCGCGCAAGAAGCTGAGGCAGATCTACGAGAAGGAGGAGTGGGATTGTGAAGTCAACGGAACAGGAGCAGCTATTTCTGGATGAGGTCTACCGCAAGGCCCGGCTGCTGGAATACGACAAGCGTGAAGCGCAGAAAGTGCTGTATAACCGCAGGGTGCTGGCCAGACGCAAGATTCTGACAGTCTCAGGCATCACAATCGTTACAGCAGTATTCGCCCTGATGATTTGGATCGGCAAGGTGGATCGGGGGCTATGTGTTGCGCTGTCGCTCCTTCTGATTACAGCAGGTCTGATGATCGAGAAGCTTGAGTTGATGTGGAGTCTGGAGAACGACGGTTGAACGGGAGTTGCAGGAAAGGGAGAGAGATGAAATGGAGCTAATCATTAACCATTTAACTAAGACCTATGGGAGCAAGCAGGCACTGCAGGATATCAGCTTCCGGGTGGGTGAAGGGATTCACGGCCTGCTGGGGCCGAACGGGGCAGGCAAAACTACGCTGATGCGTCTGCTCGCCACCCTGCTGACGCCAAGCTCAGGAACGGTAGAGATAGGCGGGGTTCCCTTAAGGGATAAAGCCCGGGTGCGCGAGCTGGTTGGCTATCTGCCGCAGGAGTTCGCCTTCTATCCCGGAATGAGTGTCTATGAGGCCATGGATTATCTTGCGCTGTTATCCGGGATAGCCGGCCGCTCCGAGCGGAAGCGGAGAATAGACGATCTGCTGGAGCAAGTGAACCTTACGGAGCAGCGCCGGACCAAGGTCAAGGCGCTGTCCGGCGGGATGAAGCGGCGGCTGGGCGTAGCCCAGGCCATGGTGCATGAGCCGAAGCTGCTGATTGTCGATGAGCCGACAGCGGGGCTGGACCCCGAGGAGCGAATCAGGTTCCGGCGGCTGCTGGGACGGTTCGCCGAGGGCAGGATTGTCCTGCTGTCGACACATGTCGTTGAAGATGTGGAGTCCACCTGTGAGCAGATGACTGTACTGCAGAAGGGGAGTCTGCGGTATCACGGCAGAATAGGTGATCTTACCGCCGCTGCGGCCGGCCGTGTCTGGATTGCTGAGCTGGACCGGGCGCAGTGGGAGCGGGACCGCGACCGCTTCCCGGTACTGTCTGCCGTGCCGGAAGGCGCAGGCATGCGGGTCCGGGTGCTCGCTGAGGAGCAGCCCTACGCAGGGGCACAGCAAGCCGCGCCATCGATTGAAGATGCGTACCTCCACCTGATGCGCAGGGAGGAATCCTACGTATGATGGCATTGATCGGCAAGGAGATGCGCATGACGCTGCGCAGTCTGGTATTCTATCTGTTTGTAATTGCCAGCGTATTCTTCTATTTCACTTCTTATGCTACGGAGGAGACCTGGGGAGAGCTCAGTCCCCCGGTAATAAGTACGCCGCAGAATATGGGGACTGCGGAACAGCCATATTACGGCTGGGCCACTCCGGGGGATGCCCGCAGCTTGGCTGAACAGATGAAGATTCATATGCAGTGGGATCTGAATGATGGAGCCGGTGAGAAGCTGAGGCTGGGATTCCCGATGGAGGTGGAACTGGATGCCGGAGAGAAGGCCGCCTTAACTGCTGCCATCTCGCAACTGGATAAGATCCTGAAGGACCCCGGCCAATATACTGTGGATGAGGTGTACCAGATCGCTGAGGCATTGAACAGTAAATTGGGCGGAAGCAGTATGTATCAGCAAGGGTTGAGTAACTACGGTTATGCTACAACGTCTGTGGACGAAGCAATGAAGGCACAGGAAGCGCAGCTTGCGGAGTATAATGTGAAGGTAGACGCAGGGGAGCTGCTGCCCGGAGCCGCTCGCTATTTCAGTGATTATCTGTCGTTGCCGGCAGGGATCTTCCCGGTCTTTCTGTCCGCCTTCCTGCTGCTGCGGGACCGCTCCAGCCGGATGAATGAATTGATCTACAGCCGCAGGGTCTCCCCGTGGGTGTATGTCGGGTCAAAGTTTATCGCCCAAGGGATTATGCTCTCTGTGGTCTACCTCATTCTGGCTGTCATCGGGGGCTGGCAGACGGTGGATACGCTTGGGCTTACAGGTCAGACGGGACAGGCTATATCAGTCTTTCTCAGCTATACGGCCTGGTGGCTGCTGCCCACCTTGTGGATCTCGGTCGCCTTCGGGATGTTCGGCTCCATGCTGTTCCGCCGGGGCATTGTGCCGATCGCCCTGCAGATCGTCTGGTGGTTCGTATCCGTATTGCCGCTTATGGGCTCCTATGGGCTGAACCGGCTGTTCATCCGCTTCAATTCACCTAATGATTATAATCTGTACCAAGGCTGGGCAGGTGAGATTGCCCTTAACCGCAGCTTTTACTTGCTGCTGGCCGTTCTTCTGACCGCCGGGGCAGCCTGGCTCTGGGAGCGGAACCGCAGCCGTCTGGATTCGGCACAGCCACTTGGCAGGAAGAAGACGAAGCGGACTCCGGCGGTGCCTGCATCGGGGGCGTTGAGATGAGCCGTCAGATCCTCGCTCCGCTCGCCCGTTACAATCTTAAGCTGACAGTGCATTATTCCTGGTTGTTGTCAGCGGCACTTTTGGCAGCCGTACCGATATTCATAGACCCTGTGTTCATGGACAGGCTACAGGTTGCGAAGCTGGGAGAACTGCTCCTCAGCCTGCTGGGACTGATCGTCTACCCTCATCTGGGTCTGTTGGAGGATGGCGGCATCCAGGAGGTGCTCTATGCCAAGCGGGTGCGTCATCTTCCGTTGTTTCTGTTCCGCTGGCTGCTTACTGCTCTATATATCTTCCTTGCAGTTGCTGCTTTGATCGCCTGGATACATGTAAGCGGCGCAGATTTTGAACTATGGCCGATGGTGGGAGGGACGGCAATCTCCGCCATTGTGATCGGGTCAGCCGGTCTGACGGCCACTCTTCTGGCCGGTAATCTCTCAGCCGGATATATTGCCGGATTCTCCTGGTATCTGCTGGATTTCACCACCAAGGGCAAACTGACCGGGCCCTTTTACCTGTTCGGCCTGCTTGAGGAGCCATGGGATAACGGCAAGTGGCTGCTTGCCGGTCTTTCGCTGACGCTGGTACTTTTCTGTGCCTTCTGGCTGCCGCGCAGGAGACTGGACTAACCTATAACCACCGCCTTGACGTCATGAAAGTGACCAGGGCGGTTTTTTTTGTACTTCTGTATCTTCATTAGCGGGACTTTAGGTCTGGAGCATAAATTCCGAAAAAAAGGTATAATGTTACTAAATTATGTCCCCCATTTTCTCAGAGGAGGCTCTAGCTTTGTCCGACACACTATTTAAGCACTTGTACATGCGGTCCTCAATAGGATATGCGGCAGTATCCATTACGGATGGAACTATGCTCATGGCCAACCCTGCGCTTTGCGGGATGTTTGGATACACCGAGACCGAACTCAAGGAGCTGCGTTACCAGGATATCGTCTTTCCGGATGAAGGGTCTACCCTGGATCACGGGCAGATTGTGAACTATTTAATAAGCAGCCCGGATATGGCTGTAGATACCGAAAAGCGGTTCGTACATAAGAATGGCGAGATGCTCTGGGTTGCCCTGCATCTTTTTCTGATCATTGATGAACAGACCGGCCCTCCCTCCCATCTGGTTGCGGAGATGACTGATATTACCGCGCGCAAGATGGCGGAGAAGAAGATAGAGGAGGACCACCAGCTCTTCGAGCTGATTACGGAGCACACCCCGGATATGATTTCATTCGCCGATCCCGATGGAACGCTGCGCTACGTCTCCCCGTCAGTCGAAACGCTGCTCGGTTATACGGCAAGCGAAATGATCGGCCGCAACAAAACGGATTATTACCATGAAGCAGATGCGCTGGAAATGACCGAACCGGGGAAGCTCTACTCCGACAGTGACACCTTTATACGCCGGGTCAGGCATAAGGACGGCCATTATCTTTGGACCCAGAGCTCCTTCCAGGTGGTGCGGAATCGTGAAGGCGAAGTGCGGCAGATCCTGACGATTGCCCATGACATCACCGAGCGGAAGAAGGTTGAAGATATGCTGGCTGCCGCGCAGGAGCTGGGGCAAATGGGCTCCTGGGAGTGGAATTCCGTACATGAGCAGCTGATCGTCTCCAGCCAGCTGATGGCCATCTTTGAATTAGGCGGGAACTGCGGAAATCATACCGTGATTCATTATGCTCAATTGCTTGACTGTGTAGTGCCGGAGGACCTGGACAGATTGCGCGAAGAGCTGCGTTATACGCTGAAGTCCGGGGCTAAGGGCGAGGCGATTTTCAGAGTGAAGGGCAGCGAGGAACGTAAGTCTATCTATGCACACTGGGAGGTGATCCTGGATGCCTCCGGCAAGGTTCAGCTGATCCGCGGGATGGTGCAGGATGTGACCGAGCGCGAGCGGATGGAGGAGCAGCTGCGTGAGAGCGAGAACCGGTACAAGTCGCTTTTCGAATATAACCCGTCTGCCATCAGTGCCATGGATCTGCAGGGGTACATACAGTCAATGAACGCCAGTCTGGAGCAGCTGACAGGATACAGCAGGGAGACCCTGATGCATTCAAGTTACTGCGAGATTATTGAAGAGGATGAGCTGGAGCATGTGAATATGCGGTTTCTGGCGGCAGCCGGAGGCATGGCTCAGACCTTCGACACCCGGGTGATCCGTCACGACGGGGAGAGGGTGGAGGTAGGGATGATTTATGTCCCTATGCTCATTGATTCTGAAGTGGTCGGCGTATTCGCCATTACCAGTGATATTACAGAGCCTAAGCGGTATCTGGAGCAGATTGAGAAGCTTAGCTATGAGCATGCGCTAATCCTGAACTCTGTATCTGAGGGGATATTTGGCATGAATCTGGAGGGGGAGACGGTATTTATCAATCCCGCTGCGTCTGTCATGCTCGGATATAACCCTGGGGAGCTGGCTGGCAATATCAAGCTGCATACGATAGCGCAGACCTGGATGGACGGCGAGCTGTATCCCGGAGGACACCGGACGCTGGCGGAGCTGCTGAAGACCAACCTCTCTTATGAGCAGGAGCAGGAAGGGATCTTCTGGCGTCAGGACGGCTCCAGCTTCCTGGTCAAATACCGGATGACGGCATTATATGATAACGGAGAGCACAAGGGGGCGGTGGTTGTTTTCCGGGATATCACCGAGGAGAAGGCCGTGGAGCGTGCCAAGGAATCTGCGGAGAAGGCTGACCGGGCCAAGTCGGAGTTCCTGGCGATTATGAGCCACGAGCTGCGTACGCCGATGAATGGAATTATCGGGATGGCCGATCTCCTGTCGGGAACAGAGCTTACGGAGGAACAGCAGTATTACACCCAGATTATCAATAAAAGCGGTGCCGCGCTGGTACATATTCTCAACGAGGTGCTGGATTTCAGCAAGATTGAATCCGGCATGATGACGCTGGATCTGCAGCCGGTGGATATCCGGCAGGTCGTTCAGAACGTCTGTGAGCTGTTCTATCCGCGTATCCAGGAGAAAGGGCTGGTTCTGCGCAGCCATATTGAGCCCGATATTCCGGCTGTTGTCATCACCGACGAAACCAGGCTGAGGCAGGTGCTGGTGAATCTCGTCGGCAATGCGGTCAAGTTCACGGAAGAAGGCGAGGTCGGCGTCTCAGTGAAGCTGGAGGCTGCCGGGGAGCCGGGCTCGCTGATTCTGAGGTTCTCGGTAACCGATACCGGTATAGGCATTCCGCAGGGCAGCCAGAACCTGTTATTCCAGTCCTTTTCCCAGCTGGACCCTTCGATCAACCGCAAGTACGGCGGGACGGGACTGGGTCTGGCGATCAGCAAGAAGCTGGTGGAGCTGCTGGATGGCGCGATCGGTGTGAACAGCGTCGAAGGAGAAGGCTCGGAGTTCTACTTCACCATCGGTGTGATGTATTCGGTGGAGGAGCCGGGCCAGGCGCAGCTGGCAGGAGCTGCTGCCACTCAGGAGTATAAGGGCGGAATCTTCAATCTGGATTATCCCGAGGGTCAATACGGGCCGTTGTCTATTCTTGTTGCGGAGGACCATCCGGTGAATCAGCAGATCCTGCAGACTTTTCTCAAAAAGCGCGGCTACACCTCTGACCTGGCAGTGAACGGCGAGCAGGCGGTAGAAGCTGTACGGTCCCGGCATTATGATCTGGTGTTCATGGATATTCAGATGCCGGGCATGGACGGGATTGAAGCCACCCGGCAGATCCGCGAGGCGATGGGGCTGTCTCCGGTGATTATTGCCGCCACTGCCTTTGCCCGCAAGGAAGATGAAGAGATGTGCCTCCGGGCAGGGATGCAGGACTTTATTCCCAAGCCGATCCGTGGAGATGAGCTGGACAGAGTGCTGAGGGAATGGTCCGGCAGCATCCGCAGATAGTCTAGTAATATAAAAGGCCGGATAGCTGGCAGGCAAAGCAAGCGCTATTCACGTTGACAGCTTTCCCTTGTCTGCATTACTATTATATAAATCGTAAGAATTACGAATATATAACGGTAAGCGAAAGGGTCAATAGAGTGAAAACGATGAAGCGCGGAGATTTCCTGCTGATTCTCATTGTATTGCTGGCTGCCGGTTCCATCTACGGCTACAAGTGGTTCTCTAACCACAATCATCCGTATAAGCAAGGGGAGCTGGAGGCCGTAATCACCGTGAACGGCAAAGCCTACAAGACTGTACAGCTGACCAAGGAAGAGCAGATTATTGATATCCGCACCAGATATGGTCATAACACGCTGAAGGTATTCGATTATGGTATTCAGATGACCTATTCGGATGCTCCCCTGACCATTGCGCTGGACATGGGATTCATCTCCCGGCCGAAGCAGCAGATTATCTGTATTCCGGCTCGTCTCCTGGTGGAAATCTCGAACCCGGAGTCTTCGCTGGAGGATGACGACGCGCTGGATGCGGTCATCTAGTCAAGGCTGCAGCTCTGTCCATGCCGCTGCGGCATCGGCGTTCGTGTACACATAAGGTGTGGACGGTGCTGCCACTGCGGTTATGCTCTGCGGAGCGATCTGCAGAGTCTCTACGCCCTCATGGGACGTCACATGAAGCTTGCCCCGAACCTCAATCCAGGTATCGGCGGGCAGGCTTATTTGTGTACCCGGCTCTAGGAGAATGCCAAAAGGAGTGGCATCTGCCGTACAGCACTGGACCAGGAAGCGGCTGACTGCGTAGCCGGATTGGCCGGACCCTTGCGGCTCACGGTACAGGAAGCCTGATACAGAGATCTCCTTACCCTCGAATTGCGATTTGTACAGGTTAAGGGCGCCCAGCGTTTCCGAGAAAATCTCAGGGAACACAGGGATGACGGGCTGCCTGTAGAGCTGGCCGGCCAGCTCTGCAAATTCAGCCTCATAAGGGTTGGCCGGTGTGAAGCTAGCCCTGGTGCCGGGCTCAACGGCAGTGTAAGACAGGGCAAGGCCCTTCTTGGCCGCTGCGGCACTGCCGAGTGCCCGGTCGGGCAGCAGGAACCCGAGCAACAACGGGAGCAGGAACAGGCTGTACAGCGCGGAGCTGCCCAGGAATGAACGGGGCAGGCGGTGCTCGCAATCGCACAGGGCAGAGCTTCTGCCAAGCACAGCTTGGAGCCCGAGGCTGAGCGCCATCAGGGAGAGCGGAACCGGGCATAATCTGATCCAGCGGGCCAGCTTAGGAGCAACATAATAATGGAGGGCATCCAGCTGGACCAGATGTCCGATATAGAGGGCGAAGGCGAGCAGAATAACCGCCCTGAGTATATAGTGAAACCGGATGCTTCCAGAGCTATTCATGCAGATCCTCCTCCAGATATTCGGAATTTCAGGGCAGCTACAGCCAGAATGAAGCGAGCACGGAGCCGGTGAAGACGGCCGCGGCAATGAGGAAGAACAGGTACAGGGCGAATCGGGTTTTGAACAGCGCGAGCAGCATCAGGGCGTTCTTGAAATCGAGCATCGGTCCCAGCACCATGAAGGCGAGCAGCGCCCCGGCCGGGAAGGTATGCAGGAAGGTGGACGCAACGAAGGCGTCGGAGGTAGAGCAGAGCGAGAGTGCGAAGGCCAGTCCCATCATGAACACGTAGGAGCCGAGCGGACGGTCACCAATGGCGGACAGGCTGCTCTGATTCATGAAGGTCTGGATTCCCGCAGTCAGCAGACAGCCGATGATCAGGAATTTGCCCATCTCAAAAAATTCATCCGACGTATGCACCAGGACCGCCGCCGCCCGTCCCCCGCGTAGTGTGCCATGCTGCTCTTCGCTTCCCTCCCGGCGGATGGACAGGCGCAGCGGCGATCTGCGGACGGTCCCGTAGATGATCAGGCCAATGCATGCCGCTACGGCAAAAGCCAGTCCCATCCGGGTGTAGGCCAGCTCCGGATGGGAGCGGAAGGCTGTCAGGGTTGCTCCGTAGACGACCGGATTGAGGATCGGACCGGACAGAATGAAGACGATGGCAACGTAGAGCGGCATCCCTTTGTGCATGAGGCGGCGGACCAGCGGAATCATCCCGCATTCACAGACGGGGAAGAGTATCCCGAGCAGGCAGCCGAAGAGAATTGCCGGAAGCGCGCGGCGCGGAATCCAGCGTGAGATCAGCTCGTCCGGCACGAAGACGCGGAGCAGGGAAGAGAGCAGCGCGCCCAGCAGGACAAACGGCAAAGCCTCCAGCAGAATGCCGAGGAATGCGGTTTTGAACGTGTCAACATAGCCGTTGTCCAGCAGGCTTAGATGCCCGGGCAGCCACAGACTGCCCGCTGTGAGCAGAAAAGCGGCGGAAAAGAGCAGCGGCAATATTTTAAACGGCGTAAGGGTTGTCAAGGGTTCATCGGCTCCTTCCCGCACAGGGTTCTTAGCTGAATAACGACGCCCAGCTGCGGCTGATTGCCTTCTCGTCCAGATTCAGACCGATGCAGACGATATAAGGCTGGCCCGGGTAGCTTGATACCTCCCAGGAAATACGGTTACCCGCCAGCTGCACCAATTGCACGGACTCCCGGCCTGCCAGCCGTACATGGCCCTTGGCCCGGAGCAGACTGTAGCCCCATTGCCGCAAAAATTGCTCCAGCTCCTCCTGACGGAGGCTCCCGGTCCATGCCGGGGGAACGGTTAACGTCACTGCTGCCACTTGGGCGAAAGAGCCGTCCGTTTCGGATTCAGGCTCATGTACTGCCGCCATGCTGCCGCCGCTCCTACTGCCCGTGTTCATCCGCTGGAGGGTGGCGCCGCTGATATTGCCGGGACCGCGCCGGGGAGCAGAGCCCTTAAATCCGCGTACAGCGATGCCTGTCAGCAGCGGGGCGAGATTAATCTGGCTGTAGTGGGTGAATACAATCTCGGATTCCGAATTTTGCTTGTAGACCATCTTCTCAATCTTCCACAGAGTCTCCGGTTCTACCAGATCGCTTTTGTTGACGATGATGAGATCAGCGGTGGTGATCTGCTTGCGCAGGGTGCGGACGAGCTGCTTGTCGGACGAGAAGCGGCTGCTGTACTCCAGTGCATTCTCGGCATCCAGCAGTGTAATGGCGTGGTGCAGCTGCAGCCGGTCTGCCAGCGCCGGTGCCAGCAGCGACTTCGCGATCTCGTCCGGGTCAGCTACCCCTGTAAGCTCGATGTAGATGATATCCGGGCGGCGCATAAGCAGGGCGGTCAGGCTGCGCGGCAGCTCCTCCTTGCGGCTGCAGCAGATACAGCCGTCCAGCAGCTTTTCCACACTTGTGCCGGTACTCTCCTGCAGGATATAGCCGTCCACATCCTTTGCGCCCAGCTCATTCATGATAACCCCCGGGTTCAGCCCTCTCCGTTGGCTCTCCTTCAGCAGACTCAGCAGCAGGGTTGTCTTTCCGCTCCCCAGAAATCCGCTCAGTATAATCACAGGTATCTTCATGGCTCACTCTCCCGCTCCAATAGTACCGTCCCCATAAGAAGGCGGCCAAGCCGCTTCCGCTTGTAATTCCATCTATACGTCAAGCTTATTCAGGAAAGAACACTAATCTAAGAGAGTCCAAATGTTCCTGGACAGCTGTTGACAGCGGAGGGCGGGAGCGTGTAGAATGTGTAAATCGTAATAATTACGATTAAATAGAAGGGAGCTTGATTGAAATGAGAGTAATCGTTACCTTAGCCTGTACAGAGACGGGCGACCGCAACTACACCACTACGAAGAATAAGAGAACGACACCGGAACGCCTGGAGATGAGAAAATATTGCCCGCGCCTGAAGCGCATCACGCTGCACCGGGAGACCCGCTAAGCTGCGGAGTGTTTCTAGCATGAAAATATAAAGTACAAGGAGAATACAATGGACAAAATTCCTGTAACAGTGCTAAGCGGATATCTTGGCTCCGGCAAGACTACACTGCTCAATCATATTTTGCATAACCGTGAGGGCCTGAAGGTCGCTGTTATCGTCAATGATATGAGTGAAGTGAATGTGGATGCGAATCTGGTGAAATCCGGCAGCAGCCTCTCCCGCACCGAGGAGAAGCTGGTGGAGATGTCCAATGGCTGCATCTGCTGCACCCTGCGCGATGACCTGCTGCGCGAAGTGAATCATCTCGCCTCGGAGGGGCGCTTCGATTACATTCTGATCGAATCCTCCGGGATCAGCGAGCCGGTCCCGGTGGCTCAG
This sequence comes from Paenibacillus sp. FSL M7-0420, assembly GCF_038002345.1. NCBI lineage: Bacteria > Bacillati > Bacillota > Bacilli > Caryophanales > Paenibacillaceae > Paenibacillus > Paenibacillus sp. FSL M7-0420. The sequence continues at coordinate 2,317,688 of NZ_JBBOCJ010000001.1, forward strand.
ACCTTCACTTACCCGAACCCGGAGCTGGATATCGACCTGACAGAGCTGGCCCGGCTGGACACGATGGTTACGGTGGTCGATGCCAACCGCTTCTGGCATGATTTCGCCTCGGGCGACAGTCTGCTGGACCGCAATATGATGGCGGGCGAAGGCGACTTCCGGGATATCGTCGATCTGCTGATTGATCAGATCGAGACCTGTGATGTGCTGCTGCTCAACAAGTGTGATCTCGTGGAGGAGGCAGAGCTGAACAAGCTGGAGGCCGTTCTGCGCAGTCTTCAGCCGCGCGCGAAGATCATCCGTACGGTGAACGCACAAGTGGAGCTATCCGAGATTCTGAATACGGGATTATTCGATTTCGAACAGACCAGCCAGTCGTCCGGCTGGATCGCAGAGCTTGCCAAAGAGGAACACACACCGGAGACTGAGGAATACGGCATCACCTCCTTCGTCTACCGCCGGAGAGTACCGTTCCACCCGCAGCGGCTGAGCTTCTTCTTCAGTAACTGGCCCTCTGAGGTTGTCCGGGCAAAAGGGTTAGTCTGGCTGGCAGCCAGCGGTGATCTGGCAGCGACCATCAGCCAGGCAGGGCCGTCGATCCAGTTCGGTCCCGCCGGTTATTGGCTGGCTACCCTGCCGGAGCAGCAGCAGCAGGAAGTGCTGGCTGCGGAACCGGATGTGCTGGCGAAGTGGGACGGGCAGTGGGGAGACCGGCTGAATGAGATCGTCTTCATCGGAGTTCAGATGAACCGTGAGGATATCGAAGCCCGCCTGGACCGCTGCCTGCTGACCGCAGAGGAGATGAAGCAGGACTGGACGGCATTCAACAACCCGCTTCCTTGGCCTGTCGAGGAGCTGCTTGCTGCCGGACAGGAATAGCTGCTTCTGTAAATGATAGTCTGCAAAGCCGGAATCCTTTGTGCGGATTCCGGCTTTGTGCTGAATAGGGATTACGCGCAACGAAGGCGCGTGGGCAAAGGCGAATGTATGCGAAAAACTCGGATCGAATAAGGTTAATCAGTGCGATTACGATTAATTTATGGTTTTGGGTTTACAAATAGTAATGATTACGATAATATCAATGAAGTTGAAACATAATCGTAAAAATTACGAATAATAATTAATACTTCATTTGTTTAATCCGTGGAACAGGGTTGGGCCGAATTACAAGTGTCTAACAATAGACGCAGCAGTAACTACGCCAGCAGCCGTAGGACCAAGCACGGAATCAGGTACGGGAGCGTGATGGCAGCGCCACGGCGTGCTGGAAAGAGAGGGGGAGGAACGATGATTTTGTCATCCATCAGGGATGTGGTATTCGGTTACGGGGATGAGCCGGTCATTGACCGCTTGTCGCTGGATCTGGAGGCCGGACAGTTCATTGGGATTACCGGACCGAACGGGGCAGCGAAGACCACGCTGCTGAAGCTGATGCTGGGCCTGCTGAAGCCTTGGAGCGGAACGGTTACGCTGAACCGGGAAATTACCGGAGGGGGCAGGCTTACAATCGGGTATGTGCCGCAGCAGGTAGCCTCCTTCAATGCCGGATTTCCGAGCAAGGTGATTGAGCTGGTCCGTTCCGGCTGCTATTCGGGGCTGGGATTGTTCCGCCGCTTCACTAAGGAACAGGAGGCGCTCGTCGAGAGCAGCCTGCGGCAGGTGGAGATGTGGGAGTACCGTAACCGGAGAATCGGCGAGCTGTCAGGCGGACAGAAGCAGCGGATCTGCATCGCCCGCGCGCTGGCCCAGCAGCCGCAGGTGCTGGTACTGGATGAGCCGGTAACCGGGATGGATGCTGCCAGCCGCACCGGATTCTATGAGCTGATGCGGCATTATGTCAGCCGCCACGGCCGGACCGTCATTATGGTTACACACGGCCTGGAAGAGACAAGTTCCTATCTGGATACCGTGATTACGCTGGAACGCAAGGAGCAGGAGGGCTGGACATGCTTGGTTACGAATTCATGCAACGCGCATTTTGGGCAGGAGGCCTGATCGGGCTGATTGGACCCTTGCTGGGAGTCTACCTGATGCTGCGCAGGCAGGTACTGATGGCCGATACGCTGTCGCATGTCTCCCTTGCCGGAGTAGCACTGGGTTCCGTACTGGGATGGAATCCTGCTCTGAGCGGATTCGCTGTAGCTGTAGCAGGAGGGCTGATTATTGAACAGCTGCGCCGCTCTTACCGTACATACAGCGAGCTTCCGGTTGCTATTATTATGACCTCCGGTCTGGCGCTGGCCGTCGTGCTGATGAGCCTGAAGCAGAATCTGACCAAGAGCTTCAGCTCCTATCTGTTCGGCTCCATCGTTGCCGTAAGTGATACTCAGCTTAAGCTGATCGCCGTGGTGGCCGCAGCCGGTCTTCTCTACTTCATCATTCTGCGCCGCCCATTGTACAGCCTGACCTTCGACGAAGAGACGGCCGCTATCAGCGGTGTCCGTACCGGGTGGTTGTCCTTCTCGTTCGCCGTCCTAACCGGCATGACCGTTGCCGCAGCTATGCCGGTGGTGGGTGTGCTGCTCGTATCCGCTCTGATTGTGCTGCCCGCTTCTATAGCGCTGCGGATTGCATCGGGCTTCACGGCAGCCATAATGATCTCCGTCGGCGTGGGATTGACCGGTGTGTTCAGCGGGCTTACAGCTTCCTACTATATTAACACGCCTCCAGGAGGCACGATTGCACTCATTCTGCTGGTATTTCTGCTAGCTGCCATTACCGTACAGAAGCTGATCCGGTTGCAAAGCCGCCGGAGCCTGTATTCCTCCAAAGCCAATGAAGAAAAGGGGTCTCACAACATATGTTAAAATTCAAGACCAATGCAAAATCCACTTCGGCTGCACAGTCCACATTCAGAATCCGTAATCTTGCCGCCTTGTCCCTGACTGCCATGCTGGTGATCTCCGGCTGCGGCAACAACACTGCGACGAAAGCTGCGTCTACCAGTAGTCCGGCGGCTTCACCATCGGCTGCAGTTGAAGCCTCACCAGTACCGGCAGCAGATAAATTGAACATTAAGGTTAGCTTTTATCCGATGTATGAATTTACGAAAAGCATTACCGGTGACCTCGCCAATGTGGAGGTGCTGGTCCCGCCCGGAGTCGAGCCGCATGACTGGGAGCCAACGGCGAAGGATATGGCCGATATTACAGATGCAGATGTGCTTGTCTATAATGGCGCAGGCATGGAAGGCTGGGCGCAGCAGATTGTGGACGGTGCTGCCGGAAGTGATCTGATTACGATAGAGGCGAGTAAAGGACTCCAGATTATCGAAGGAACAGAGCATGAACATGAGCACGAGCATGAGCACAGCCATGAAGAGGGAGCTGCGGGAGAAGCTGACCACGACCATGATCATGAGCACCATCATGATGAATCCGCAACAGAAGGAAGCGGCCATGACCATTCCCATAATGATTCCTCTGCCGGTGAAGCAGACCATGACCATGACCACGACCATGGCGGTCTCGATCCGCATGTCTGGCTGGACCCAGTGATGGCTATCAAGGAGGTCCGCACCATTGAAGCAGCACTCTCCGCAGCTTTTCCAGGGAATGCAGCCGCCTTCCACGCTAACAGCGATGCTTACATCGCCAAGCTGGAGAAGCTGGATCAGGATTTCAGAGCCGGGCTTCAAAATACAAAGCGTAAGGACTTTATTACCCAGCATGCCGCCTTTGGTTATCTGGCACAGCAATATGGCTTGACTCAGGTGCCGATTGCCGGGTTGTCGCCCGAGCAGGAGCCGTCTGCTGCACAGATGGCCAAGATCGTGGAGTTCGCCAAGGCGAATAAGGTGACTACGATCTTTTTCGAGACCTTGGTCTCCTCCAGTGTCGCCGATACTATTGCCCAGGAAATAGGAGCCAAGACCGCCGTGCTGAACCCAATCGAAGGATTATCAGAGGAAGACGCTGCCCGTAATCTCGATTATCTGAGTCTGATGCGGCAGAATCTTGAAGCGCTAATTCAGGCGTTGAACGAATAAGAACGAAGGAGCTGATCTATAGTGGCTAAGAAGTCAAAGGTTGTAAAGGAACAGAAGCGGCAGGAGCTGGTGGCGAAGTACGCTGACAAACGCAGAGAGCTGAAGGCGGCGGGCGATGTGATGGCACTGCAGAAGCTGCCCCGGGATTCCTCAGCCACCCGTCAAAAAAACAGATGCAGCGTGTCCGGCAGACCGCGCGGCTATCTGAGTACATTCAAGATATCCCGGATCGTCTTCCGGGAGCTGGCACATAAAGGGCAAATTCCGGGCGTTACCAAGTCCAGCTGGTAGGCTGTTAACTTCATAGATGCTATAACGTTAAGACGGCTGATCTCTCTGGTCTACAGGAGCCAGCCGTTTTGCTGTGTTCATAGACTTTGCCGGATCTGGCAGAGTGGACTATGATAGAGAAGAGGGAACAGCTATATAGATATATAATCTGAACAGGAAAGAAGGAGCTGCATGACCGGGTATTGGAGTAAGAGATTTGCGCAGGAGGGAATGATCTGGGGCAGTGAGCCAAGCCCGTCGGCAGAATGGGCGAAGCGGAAATTCCAGGAGGCAGGAGTATCCACTGTACTCGTTCCGGGTGCCGGGTATGGGCGGAATACCAAGGTATTCTCTGCTGATTTTAATGTATACGGGATAGAATTAAGTGAACCGGCGCTTGAGCTGGCCGCAGCATGGGACCCGGGAACTAGCTTTATTGCAGGCTCGGCACTGGAGCCGCAGCTGGGGCAGCCTGTAGATGCCGTCTACTGCTACGATGTTCTGCATTTATTCCTCGCCGGGGAACGCCGCAGGCTGATTGAGGCCAGTCTCAGTCAGGTCAGGACGGGAGGACTGCTCTATTTCACCAGCTTCTCCGATGAAGACCCCCATAACGGCTGCGGACGAGAGCTGGAGCCGGGCACTTTTGAATATAAAGAGAATAAATATGCCCACTTCTTCAGCGATGCCGATTTGCGGGAGCATTTTGCCGGGACGGAGATTGTGGAGACGGGTTCATTTACCGAGTCTTTGCAGAGCCCGCAGAGCGGGACTCATGAATACATACTAAGAACGATCCTTGCGATCAAACGGTAGCTGCCTTCTGTGAAAGAAACGCCAACATGGCCCCTCCCTGCGGCGAGAAGGACCTTACTGTGAACCTGATGCGTGCGTGTTCCCGCTTCTTCCTGCGGCTTCCTATTAATGAAGGTTAATGCAGCTCGCAGTCGGCGAACAGGATATGCCGCGGAATGCGGAAGAAATTCTCGGCCTTCTCCTGCAGGGCCAGGGTAGGCAGATGGCAGTGGTGCAGCCACTTGCGGAAGGTGCCGGGATGGACGCCGATCCAGATGCTGACATCGGTTACCGAGAAATCATATACCATGCAGAGTCCGGTCAGAATCGCGTTGTGCTGCGGTGAATGGGCGAGCGTTCTTTTCATGAAACGGGATGGGGTCGGCTGGCACACAATCGGACTTTGCCGCAGAAGAGCTTCATTGAACAGGATATGGGGCGGATAGCCTAAATGGCGGCAGACCTTGTCCAGATTGGTTCTGGAGGGAATGCGTCCTTCATATACCCATGCGCTTACGCTGCGTGAGGAGACGGAGAGCTCTTCTGCGAGCCGGGAGAGCTTCATGTCCTTGGCCATCAGGATGGCCAGCAGAACGCGGTTGCGGATCTGGCTGCGTTTGGGGCGGCGAAATCTTTTGACCCGTACGCCTTGTCCAAGATATTTGCGGTTGATCAGAGACCAGGCCTGAATTTTATGTGTTTCTTGCTGATTTTTAGCCATAATACCTCCGGGTGTACTGATTTAATGAAGTGACGGATCATCTAGTTTAGCTGTTATGACTTTACCATTTCATCACGGCATTCGTCCAGAGTGCAAAGCTCCTGTTTTGGCCATGAACCAAGATTGTTTCAGTAATGCTGCAGTTTATGATATATTTTGAGTAATCAATTTCACATTAATCAGGCTGGGAGCGGGATAGATGATCAAGCATATTGTTTTCTTCAAATTAAAGGACCGGTCCCCGGACAAGGTCGCAGAGACTGTTGCAGTCCTCCGTAATATGGAAGGAAGAATTCCGCAGCTGCTGTCCATTGAAGTCGGGGCCGATCTGATTCACTCGGAGCGTTCGTTCGATATCGCCCTGGTCACGGTTGTGGCCTCGATGGAGGATCTGCAGGCGTATCAGGTGCATCCGGCCCACAAGGAAGTCATTGCCCATATCAACGAGGTCAAGGAGTTGTCGGTAGCGGTCGATTACGAGATCTGAGACTGTACGTACTTGCAAGGCTGGAACCCATTAAGCACGGAAAGCGGTGAGCGGAATGCGTGAGCTTGAGTATCCGATGGAAGCATTGACGTATCTGATTGTTTTTATGGCGGCGTGTGTCGTGATGGTGTTCTGGCTGAAGCGCCGGGGCAGGCGGGGGAAATAACGGCAGTTCATGTTAAGGAAGATCACTAAATACCGCAGGGTGGAGGGTCAGCTGTGTATTATGTCAACCGGAAGCAAATAGAAGTTATTCTTGAACAGATCCCTGATCTTAAGCGAGGTCTAGCACATGCTGCTTCTGCCTGGGACGGCAGTACGCTCTTGGGTCTGGTGCAGGAACGGTGCTTACATCTGGCCGTTGAAGTCGTGACGGATGTAGGCAGCTGTCTGATTGACGGGTTCATTATGCGTGATGCCGGAAGCTACGAGGATATTATATCTATTATCCATGAGGAAAAGGTGCTGGGAGACAGCGGGATCTATGAGGATCTGACCTCGCTGGTCGCCTTGCGCAAGCCGCTGGTTCAGGATTATTTCGTGTGGGAACGCAAAGAGCTGCACCCCATGACCCGGACGCTGCCGGATATTCTGGAGAAGTTCGCCTGCGAGGTGCGCAGGTATCTGGATCAGGAGCTGGGCAGCGGGGTCACGGGCTAGCTGAGCCGGGGCTGTGTGCATACAGACAGAAAGGAGGTCCTTTATGGCGAAGAAAAGTCAGGAGAGCGGTTCAACCCGGCGGATGATTATGACGCTACTGAAGATGAGAGGTCCGCTGACGATCAGCGCTCTTGCTGAGGAATTGGGAATTACCGAGATGGGAGTCCGCCGCCATGTGCTTCAGCTGGAGCAGGAGTCGCTTGTAAGGACCAAGGTTGTGCGCCAGGCCATGGGACGTCCGATGCATGTATATTCGCTTACCGAGCGGGCGGAGGATCATTTTCCCAAAAGCTATCACAATCTGGCGCTGGAGCTGCTGCGGGAGCTGGACCTCGGAAGCGGAGTGGATGCGGTCAATATGCTGTTCGAAGGCCGCAAGCGGCGGATGCTTGCCCAGTACAGCAAGGTGATGCAGAGCCGTGAGCTGGAGGAGCGGGTTGCGGAGCTGACAACCATTCAGAATGCCGGGGGCTACATGGCGGAGTGGGGCAGGGAAGAGGACGGCTCTTACACACTGCGGGAGTATAATTGTCCCATCCGTCAGGTGGCTACCCAGTACCGCAAGGCTTGCCAGTGCGAGCAGCATTTGTTCGAGGAGCTGCTGGAGGCGAAGGTGACGCGCAGTGAGTGTATGGCGGAAGGCGGCCAATGCTGCCGGTATGCAATCACGCCGATTCCCAAGCAGAAAACTTCCGAAATCAAGGGCTGAACAGTCACAGGACATCCTCTCTATGCTTATGATATAGCAGAAATAGGCGATCGCCCGGGTGGCCGGGCAGAGGCACAATAGAATCCAAAGGAGAGATTGATGATGAAAAAAGATAACAAAAACTTGCTCTGGGGCGTACTTGCCGGCAGTATTGTAGGATCGGTGACAGCGCTGCTGTTCGCCCCTAAACCGGGTAAGGAGCTGCGTAAGGATATTGCCGAAGGCACAACGGATGCGGTGGATAAGGTTCAGGTTATTGCCGGCCAGGCCAGCGAGAAAACTACAGAGATCTACGGTAAGGCCAAAGAAGCAGTAGTCTCCGTAGTAAGCGAAGTTAAGGATTGGAGCAAATCCGTCAAGGATGCGGTGGAAGAAGCAGATGTAGCTACTGTTAGCGGCATTGCGGAGCAGGCTGTGGAAGTTACCGATGCAGTGGAAGCTGTACGCGACGAGGTGGCTGCATATGAGGCTGCTGAGGAAGCGGCAGTGGTGGAGGCTGAGATTGAAGCTGTGACCGGTACAGATGCAGCTGTAGCGGAAGCTATCGAGGACGGCAAGACCGCAGGAAAGCTGTCCTAAGCTTGAGGTAAAAGGTATGGAGCCGTTTTCCGCTGCACAGGCGGGAGGCGGCTTTTGCGTGTGGTTAGGGCTCCGCTTATCTTCCCTACTTGAACTGAACCGGCAAATGGGGTAATATCTGCAATTGGGGCTGAAATCCTGGTACACATTATTCCAGCCTTACATAAGCTACACAAAACGAGTTAAAGGATGCGGTGTGTTCGTGCAGCAGGCAATAGCAATATTAGACTCAGGCGTAGGAGGATTGACCGTAGTCAAGGAAGTGATGCGACAGCTCCCCCGGGAGAAAATCATCTATTTCGGCGATACGGCAAGAGCCCCGTACGGACCCCGTTCCACTGAGGAAGTGAAATTGTTCACTGAACAAATCGTGGACTATTTAATTCAATTTAATCCTAAAATGATCGTCATTGCTTGCAACACAGCAACAGCAGCAGCGCTTGATTATATCTCCGCCAAGGTAGCCATTCCTGTGATCGGAGTCATTCACCCCGGTGCCCGCGCCGCCATCAGCGCATCCAAGACCGGACAGGTCGGCGTGATCGGGACCATCGGCACGATTACAAGCGGTGCCTATACGGCGGCGCTGAAGCAGCTGTCTCCCTTTGTTCAGGTGGTCAGCCAAGCCTGCCCGGCGCTTGTGCCCTACGTGGAGCAGGGGTTATTCCGCTCGGAGGAGAGCCATCTGGCAGTGGCCAAATCACTGAACGGGATCAAGTATGAGCCGATCGATACGCTGATTCTCGGCTGCACCCATTATCCGTTCCTGGTCGAGCCGATCAGCAAGGTGATGGGACCCGGCGTCAAGCTGATCAGCTCGGCGGATGAGACGGCCCGGGAGATCAGCACCATCCTCTACGATAAAGGCCAGCTGGCGCGCGGGGATGAGAGTCCGATTCACCAGTTCTTCTGCAGTGGAGATGCGGAGATCTTCCAGCGGATCGCCCGGGACTGGCTGGGCGAGCAGATCAGCCGGACGCCAGTAGTCTGGCAAGTATCTACTATGTAGGCTTGGGAGCATTACAGCGGCGAACTGAATAGGGACAAACCCTTTGCGGGAATGTCCGGAGGATGAGACCGGGAGGGCTTCCCGGTCTTTTGCTGCCGGATTCTTCGTGGACAGCTCTGCACAGATCAGATCCGGGTTCCGGGTTGCTACATTTCCACATGACGCGCTGCTGCTGCTCATATACTAGGCATGAGGGCCGGGTCCCGCATGTCATCACGGAGGATGTTAGGGACGCCGGCACAAGAGGGCCGGGAGGATGAGACCTATGCAGCAATACATTGCCCGCAGGGGAGATACCGTAAGCCGTATCGCCGCAAGACACGGATTGACACCGGAGCATGTCATACAGGGGAATCCATGGGCTGGCAGCCAGCCGTATTTATATCCGGGGCAGGTGCTGTTCCTGCCGTCTGCCCCGCGCAAGCGGTATGCGGTGCAGGCAGGGGACGATGCGCAGAGCATCGCGTCCTTGTTCGGGGTTGGCATAGATGAGCTGGAGATGCTGAATCCCGGGGTAAGCTCGGGACGTATCTGCCTGCCGGGCAAGGTGCTGGTGATTCCGGCGGCCACCCGGGGGACAGAGGTTTATCTGCACGGGGAATACGGGCCGGCTGAGGTGGAGGCGGATGCTGCAAGACTTGCAGACCGCTATTCTTGTGTCAGCAGCGAAGTAATAGGCCACAGTGTGCTCGGCAAGCCGCTCCGTCTGCTGCGGATCGGCAGCGGCCCGCGCCACCTGCATGTGAATGCCGCGCTGCATGCCAACGAGTGGCTGACGTCCCCGTGTCTGATGCGCTTCCTTGAAGAATATGCGGCTGCCTATGCGTCAGGTGCGGACTGGCACGGGCGTGAGCCAGCGGACTGGCACCGGGACTGGACGCTCTGGGCTGTGCCGATGGCGAATCCCGACGGCGTCGAGCTGGTGCAGGAAGGGGCGATGGCGGACCATCCCCATTATGCGGAGCTGATGAGGTGGAACTGCGGCAGGCGCAGCTTCCGGCACTGGAAGGCGAATATCCGCGGTGTCGATCTTGGAGACCAGTTCCCCGCACACTGGGAGGAGGAACGCGACAGGAGGCAGGTGCCCGGCCCGGCGCCGCGCGATTACAGCGGTCCTGCGCCGCTCAGTGAGCCGGAGGCGGCGGCACTGGCGGCGCTGGCCGAGCGGGTTCCGGGCGATGCCGCCGTATCCCTGCACAGCCAGGGGGCTGAGATCTACTGGAACTACCGGGGCTATGAGCCGCCGGAGAGTAAGGAATGGTCGGCCCGGCTGGCAGCGGCCAGCGGCTACCGGGCGGTGGAGCTGACCGGCAGCGATGCCGGCTACAAGGACTGGTTCATCGAGCGCTTCCGCAAGCCGGGCTTCACCGTAGAGCTGGGAGTGGGGAAGAATCCGTTGCCTGTGGCTGATTTTGAGGATATGGCCCTGGACACAGGCCTGATTCTCAGTGCTATTCTGTCAAATTTGAAATAAAAATGAAACAATGTCTGCAAATTTGCGTAAGATAACAGCAAAGGGTACGGCCGCAATCCTGACCAAATGATGCTTTGCGGCTGTATCCTTTTTTGTGCGTGGGATAAAGGATAAATCCCTCAAAATCCCTCAAAAGTCGGCTGGGAGAGTACATGAAGTGTATAAATCCCTTTAAATTCCTCAAAAGTCGGCTTGGAGAGTAAATGAAGTGTATAAATCCCATTAAATACCTCAAAAGTTGGCTGGGAGAGTAAATGAAGTGTATAAATCCCTTTAAATTCCTCAAAAGTCGGTGGGAGGGTAAATGAAGTGTATAAATCCCTTTAAATTCCTCAAAAGTCGGCTTGGAGAGTAAATGAAGTGTATAAATCCCATTAAATTCCTCAAAAGTCGGCTGGGAGAGTAAATGAAGTGTATAAATCCCATTAAATCCCTCAAAAGTCGGCTGGCAGAGTAAATGAAGTGTATAAATCCCATTAAACTCCTCAAAAGTCGGCTGAGAGAGTAAATAAAGTGTATAAATGCCATTAAACTCCTCAAAAGTCGGCTTGGAGAGTAAATGAAGTGTATAAATCCCATTAAATTCCTCAAAAGTCGGCTTAGTGAGCAAATAAGATGCAGAGGTGAACCTGATCCTGCTGCTTCACCTGCCCCAGCCTAACCCTAACCCCAGCCAACCAGCATCCCCCGCCCCCGAGCCACCCGCCATCCCCCAAGGGTCAAAATAATACACATCAACCCGTATGAAAGCTATACCGTACTCCTCCGGGTCTCTTGCTAAAATTAGCGTATAGATGAGCGGCGGACGGCTTCACGGAAAGAGGACTATCCGCCGGGAAAGTGAGAGCCAAATGGAGAACGATACGTATATGCTGAAAAGTAAACCCATCCCGCTGAACGCCTCCTACGACGTAATTGTAGTCGGAGGCGGGCCCGCGGGCTGCACCGCCGCAGCGGCGGCGGCCAGGGAAGGGGCGCGGACACTGCTGGTCGAAGCGACCGGGAGCCTTGGCGGAATGGGAACCTCCGGCCTGGTACCGGCCTGGTGCCCATTCTCGGACAAAGAGAAGATGGTCTACCGTGGTCTCGCGGCCAAGGTGTTCAATACCTTAAAGGCTCAAATGCCGCATGTGCCGGAGGATGCGATGGACTGGGTGCCGATCGAACCGGAGAAGCTCAAGCGGGTCTATGACGATCTCGTAACGGAGTCGGGTGCCCACATCCTGTTCCTGACCGCGCTTGCGGATGTGGACAGGGACGATCACGGCAACATCACCACACTCCTCCTTCTCAATAAAAGCGGCCTGCAGGCCTTCCGGGCAGCCGTATATATCGATTGCACAGGAGATGGCGATGTTGCTGCATGGGCAGGTGCCGAGTACCAAATGGGAGACGAAGAGACCGGCGATCTTCAACCCGCCACCCATTGCTTCATCCTTGGCAACGTGGATGATTATGCTTATGTGAACGGGCCGAAGCTCCATGCGGAGAACCCGCACAGCCCGATCCATGAGGTGGTCCGCTCAGGAGAATATCCGGGCATTCCGGATACGCATCTGTGCAACAATATGGTTGCTCCGCGTGCCGTAGGCTTCAATGCCGGACATCTCTGGGGAATTGACAACACGAATGCCTTCTCCGTATCCGGGGCGCTGGTAGAGGGACGCAAGATGGCGGCCGCCTACCGGGACATGCTTGCCGCTGTTCACCCCGCAGCCTTCGGCAATGCGGTAGTGATGAGCACTGGTACACTGATCGGCACGCGGGAATCCCGGCGGATTACCGGCGATTATATCCTGACGGCGGAGGATTACATCTCCCGCAGAAGCTTCGATGATGAGATCTGCCGCAACAGCTACTTCATTGATGTGCATGGCACACAGAAGGAGCAGCAGAGCGGCGCCGGATCCAGTCAAGCTATCACGCTGTACGGGCCGGGTGAATCGCACGGCATTCCGTACCGCTGCCTTACGCCGCGCGGACTGCGCAACGTTCTGGTCGCCGGTCGGTCCATCTCCTGTGACCGCAGGGTGCTCGGCAGCGTGCGAGTGATGCCGGTCTGCCTGGCGATGGGCGAAGCTGCCGGACTTGCTGCGGCACTGGCTGCCGCTCATACCGGCGGAGATGTTCATGCCGTGGATGTCCCCCGCCTTCGCGCCCGTCTCCGGGAAGAAGGCGGCTATCTGCCGGACAACCAAGCTGAAACTGTAGGGGAGAGAATGCAATGAGTCAATCTGCCGTTACCCGCAAGACCGTTAAGCCAACTGCCCGAACCTACTGGACGCGCAAGAGACGGGAGCAGCTCGCCGGATGGCTGTTCATTGCGCCGGAGGTCATCGGGATGCTCGTCATCGCCGTGTTCCCGCTGCTGTTCAGCCTGTTCCTCAGTCTGACGGAGTGGAACCTGGTCGGCGGCTTGTCGGCGATTAACTTTGTCGGTCTGGATAACTTTATTGAACTGTTCAGGGACAACCGCTTCCTGCTGGCCCTGAAGAATAATGTGTTGTTTACGGTCGGCACGGTGCCGGTCACGATGCTGCTGGGGGTGGTGCTCTCGGCGCTGATCCATAAGAAGCTGTACGCGAAGACGTTCTTCAAGGTTGCCTTCTTTGTACCTTATATCTGTTCCACGGTAGCCATCGCCGCAGTCTGGCAAGCGCTCTACCATCCGTCCAAGGGGCCGGTCAATCAGATCCTGATGCAGCTTGGAGTATCCGAACCGCCGCGCTGGCTGGTCGATACCAGCTTCTCGCTGATTGCCATTATGATTATCTACGTCTGGCAGCTGCTGGGCTATCAGATGATTATTTTCCTGGCGGGGATGACGAATATTCCCGAGGAGCTGTATGAGGCGGCGACGATTGACGGGGCCAGCGGGATCGGACAATTCCGGCGGATTACGCTGCCGCTGCTGGGGCCGACCACCTTTTTCCTGGCGATAACGAGCACGATCTCTTCCTTCAAAATCTTCGATATGATCAAGTTCCTGACCGGCGGCGGGCCTAACTATTCCAGTACCGTTATCGTGTACCAGATCTACGAAGAAGGATTCGAGCGTTTCAAAATGGGCTATGCCTCGGCGATGTCCTGGGTGCTGTTCCTGATTATTATGCTGGTGACCTCCATTACCTGGATAACCCAGAACCGCAAGGTCCATTACTAGTCCAAGGCGAAAGGAACGAAAGGCAATGACAATGAAAAAACTTAAGCCCGGCAATCTGATCTTCACGGTCCTGTTCGCCCTGTGCTCGGTATTCTTCCTGATGCCGCTGGTCTGGATGCTGTCGGCGGCCTCGAAGACGGAGAAGGAGGTCTGGACCTTCCCGATTCAGTGGATTCCCACCGACTGGAATCTGATCGCTAACTTCAAGGCGGTATGGATGGGTGATGTGGCATTCGGATTATTCTATATGAACTCGCTCAAAATCGCCCTGATCTCCACCCTGGCGACAATCGTAATCTCGGCCATGGCCGGGTATGCGCTCGCCAAGCTGGATTTCAAAGGCCGGGCGCTGATCTTCACCCTGATGCTGGCGTTCATGATGATCCCGGAGCAGGCAACACTCGTTCCGCGCTATATTATGATTAAGGAGCTGGGTCTCTATGACTCCCATGCCGCGCTGATCCTGATGGGGATGTTCTCCAGCTACTTCACCTTCCTGCTGCGCCAGTTCATGATCGGGATTCATAATGATATGCTGGAAGCGGCGGAGCTGGACGGCGCCGGGTTCTTACGGATTTTCTGGAGCGTGGTGCTGCCGCTGAGCCGCCCGATTCTGGCAACAGTGGGGATTATCAAGTTCATCTGGACCTGGAATGATTACCAGGGGCCGCTGATTATGCTGAATTCGACCAAGCTGTATACGATTCCGCTCGGGATGCAATTTTTCAAGGAGGAATTCGGTACACAGATCTCCGTCATGATGATGGCCTCCGTCGCCGCGATTCTGCCGCTGCTGGTGCTGTTCCTGATCCTCCAGAAGCAGGTCATTAACGGGATTGCTATCGGAGGCGTGAAAGGGTAAAGGTCAAAAAAGTGTACGCGCACACCGCATAGCTGTACACGGTGTGCGCAAAGCTTAGATTGTATAATGAGCCTGCAGACAACAAATCAAGGGGGAATTGCTTTGAAAAAACTACCATTAATGCTTGCCAGTATGCTCCTCATGCTCTCCGTCACCGCTTGCGGCGGGAATGGGGGCAACACCTCAGCAGCAACCGATGCACCAGCCTCGGCTGATCCGTCTGCCGGAACCGCCGGCACAGCCCAGCCCGCAGGCAAAGCCAAGATCAAATTCTACACCTTCAAGGCCGATAAGCCGGAAGAGCCGATCTACCAGGCCGTGCAGGCTTACAATGAAGCTCAGGATAAAGTGGAAGTGGAGTATGAATCTCTGGTCCAGAACAGCGACAGCACAGATTTCATGAAGAAGCTGGATATTCTGGTCGCAGGCGGCGAAGTGGTCGATGTGTTCATGACCGGGAACGAGGATGAGCTGCTGGAGCGCGCTTCGCGGGGAGTTGTGGAACCGCTTAACTCCTTTTTTGAACAGGAGAGTATTAAAGCCGAGGATGAATATTCCAAGCTGCTGAAGCTGGACGACAAGGTCTACGGCATTCTGCCCAGCTCCACGCAGTGGCTGACGGTCTTCAATAAGGATCATCTGGAAGCCGCCGGGCTGACCCTGCCTGAGATGGGCTGGACCTGGGATGATTTCCGTGACTATGCCAAGAAGCTGACGACACCCGAGCACTTCGGAACCTACTTCCACACCTGGGGCGAATATCCGAACATTATCGCATACACCGAGAAGCCGCATCCGCAGCTTAGCGCAGACTTGAAGCCGATTTTTGACGATCCGTCCTTCGAATACTTCTTCAACCTCCGCCGCACGATGGAGAAGGAAGATAAGAGCGCTGAGCCGTATGCCGATGTGCTGGCCTCGAACTACCATGTGCTGCAGCAGTTTTTTGCCGGAAATGCCAGTATGCTGGCCGTGCCAAGCTATGCTGTCCGGGCGGCGCTGAACCTGGAGAAATTCCCGCATGAGTTCCAGAGCATGTACGCTCCGCTGCCGCGTTCGGTGGACAGTAAGGAACTGGGCATGACGAATATCTCCGGCGGCGGCCTGGCCATGGGCGCGAAATCAGCGAATAAGGAAGCCTCGTATGACTTCATCCGCTGGATGTCCAAGGAAGCCTACAAGTTCACCAAGGAGATTCCTTCGTTCAAGGGCGTGGACGGGGCGGAGCTGATTAACGGCTTTTTCGGGGAAAATACAGATCTGATCGATACCGCCTCCCTCTCCAAGACGCTGTTCGATCCAAATATTAAAATGCCGGACACCTTCAGTGTACCCTATGGCAGCGAGCTGAAAGCGATTGTGGAGAACGGCTTCGCCAGCTTCATCCTGGATAACCGCAGCTTCGATGAGGTCAAGAGTGAGATGACAGCGGAAGTCGAGAAGGTAGTTTCTGCCAATCAGAAATAACGGATGAAGTGCAAAGGCAGCAGGGATTTTGGATTATAATAGGGACGTTGAAGCTTTCATTACAGTGCGGGGTGGAATTCTTATGAAATGGTTAAGCCGTTTTTCCTTCCATCGCAGACTGCAATACACGTTCCTGATCCTGATCCTGCTGCCTTTTGTTGTCGTTACGTTCTGGTCGTATACCTCTGTGCGGGAGAATGTGAGTGAGAAGATCGCCCGTTCGAATGAGGAGACCCTGAAGGTCATCGGCAGTCAAATGGAAAAAACGGTGGACAGCATCTCGTTTGTCTCGGTGTATTTCTCTGAGGCTTATGATCCGGCCGTGCTGGAGAGTCTGCGTTATCTCAAAAATACGGGAAGCTTCGGAAATTACGGAGTGTATACCCATTACAACAAGCTCAAGACTACGGCCAATATCCTGTCGGTGCAGTCGCTCGATGCTGATCTTCAGATCATGCTGGTCAACCGGGAGAACCGGATACTGATCGGCAACCAGAATATTCCGGTGTTCTCGGTGCTGCCTGAGAAGCTTCTTAAGGAGAGCAGCAGGCTGGATGAGCGGGAAAAAGTGTCGCTGCAATGGTTCCCCTACGGCGGCACCCCCGCTGCACCGGATTATTATTATGCGGTACGGTTCATTTCCGATCCGCTGAACCAGGACAAGCTGGCCACGCTGTACGTGGGCATTCCGAGCCACTACTTCCGCAGCCTGCTCGATACGGGCAATGCGGTAAGCAGGCTTGCGCTTGTTGACCAGAAGGGGAGAAGTATTGCAGTCACCGGAGAAGCCGCTCCTGCGGATGAAGGCCCGCTGCTGGCCAGTGAGGTCCGTATTCCCAAGGTCGGCTGGCTGCTTACCAGCAAGACGCCCCGCAGCTCCATCGACAGTCATATCAACCGGGAGTTTCTGGTCTCCATCTCGCTGATCGGACTGTTCTTCCTGGCGTTCCTGGTCCTGTCCATGCTGTGGGCCGGATATATGAACAAGCCGATCAGCCTGCTGCGGGCCAGCGTCAAGCAGTATGTCGGCGGCAACCGCGCGGTGCGGATACCCGTCAGGGGCAAGGATGAGGTGGCGGTGCTGTCGGCGGCTTTCAATCAGATGCTGGAGGATATGAACGGGCTGCTGCAGCAGGTCGAGAGTGAACAGGAGGAGAAAAGGCGGCTGGAGCTTCAGGCGCTGGCGGCGCAGATCCGGCCTCATTTTCTGCTGAATACGCTCAATTCCATCAAGGTGGATCTGCTGCTCAGCGGTGACCCGGCGCATGGCGCCATGATCGATGCACTTATGAAGCTGCTGCGTGTGTATGTGCATGTGGATAAGCCGCTGGAGCTGGCGGAGGAGTGCAGGGTGCTGGGCAGCTATGTGCAGGTGATGCAGATCCGCAACCGTCTGGATATCGTCTGGGAATGCGAGGTGGGCGAGGAAGAAGGTGCGGTGATGCTGCCCCGGCTTCTGCTTCAGCCCATTGTCGAGAATGCCATCAGCCACGGCTTCTCCACCCGTCCGGACCATCCGGCGATCCGGCTCGAAGCAGCGTTCGAGTCCGATCTGCTGCGGATCAGCATCAGCGATAACGGCCGCGGGATGCCGGAGGATAAGCTCCAGCGCCTGAACCGGCGTCTGCAAGGAAGTGAAGACACTGCGCTCTGGCCGGAAAAAGGGGTCGGGCTGGTCAACACAGCACGCCGTCTGCAGGTATTGTACGGATATCGCGCACGGCTGAGCGCGCAGGCAAGAGAAGACGAGGAAGGCATGACGTTCACCCTATATATCCCCGTGACCCGGGAGAAGGAGGCGGTTCCCCTTGATGACCCTGATGCTGATTGACGATGATGTCCCGATGCTGGAATACGTGGAATATCTGCTCGGGTCCTTGGGGCTGGACCTGCAGCTGGTGGCTTCGGCGTATAGCAGCGAGGATGCGCTGGAGCAGTTCCATACCGCACTGCCCGATATTGTGATTGTGGACATCGGCCTGCCGGGGATGGACGGGCTGGAGCTGGCGGATGCCTTCCGGATCACGAAGCCGGAGGTCCGCCTGATTTTCCTGACCTGCTATGAGGATTTCCACTACTCGAAGCGTGCGATCCAGCTGGAGGCGGATGATTATCTGATTAAGGATGAGCTGTCGCCCGAGCAGCTTAAGAGCAGTCTCGCCAAAGCGATGAGCCGCTTCAAGAGCCGCGAGGAACTGCTGGAGCGCTACTCCTTCCGCCAGGCGATTGAGCGCAATAAGGAAGTACTGAAGCAGAGCTTCCTGAAGCAGCTGTTGTCGGGTGCGGCGGGCCAGGAGAACACCCTGGAGTTCGGTGAACGGCTGGGCATCTCCTGGAAGCACCCCTTTCTGCGTCATGGATTCCTTCATATGGATGCCGCATCTGTCACCGAGCGTTACCGCTACAAGGATATTCCGCTGATCCATTCAGCCGTGAACAATATTGCGCTGGAGCTGTCTGCGGCAGAGGCTTCCATTACACCGATTATGAGCAGGGACGCCGATATTTATCTGGTCTGGAATGTGGCGGACCCCGGCGTTACAGAGAACAAGCTGGCTGAATTCATGCAGGCGGTACAGGATAAGGTGGAGCAGTATCTGAAGATTAGCCTGCGGGGGTTCTATTCGGAGTCCTGTGCACCGGTCCGCAGCTTCGATGTGTTATACAAGACTCTCACCGATTGCCGGGAAAATAACTTCTACCAGTCCGTGAAGCCTGTGTCTCTGCTTGAGAAGCACGCGGATTTCGGGGGGGCGTTGGAACGGCGCGGGGAAAAGGAACGCGGGATGCTGTCGTTGGCGCTTGCAGACCAGCATGCCGCCTGGATTGATCTGGCCGTGAATCAGTGGACGCAGCTGGCAGCGGCGGAGCGGCTGCTGCCCCGGCTGGTGAAGGAGACCTGCGGGAATCTTGTGCGCCAGCTGGCCTTCGAAGCCGGCGGGCTGGCTGAGGAGGACTTCTTCACGCAACTCGAGCAGACGGTTCATATCGAGGAAGCGGCCAGCCTGACCAAGCGGGAGCTGAGGCATCTGTGGCGGCAGTTTGCACTAGCCCCCGCAGCCGCTGAGGAGAAGGATGTCCGGCTTCAGGCGGTGGATGAGTTTCTGGAGGAGCATGTGGACCGGATGGTCACCTCTACCGACATGGCGGAGCATCTGCATCTGAACGCCAGCTACTTCTCCCGCTATTTCAAGAAGCTGTCCGGCGTGAACTTCACCGATTACGTCAACCAGTACAAGATGAATATGGCCATCACGATGCTGGCCCGCCCGCACGAGACCGTGGAGAATGTCGCCTACACGCTCGGCTTCTCCGACCGGGCCTACTTCTCCAAGGTGTTCAAGAAATACAGCGGCCGGAATCCCAGCGAATTCAAGGCAGGTCCGGTGGAAGAGCAGGGTAGAGAGCCATCCACGGATGACCCGAAGCCATAAAGGTCAAAACTGTCCACTGCAACAGGCAATCAGTCTGCACGCTGTTGCAGCCTCCGCCTTCTTATAATGGTGAGGAGTACTAAGTATAGCTTCAAGGAGGAAGAACGATGAACAGAACTGTATTTACCTTGCCAGCGGAGGAGATTGAGGTATCCCGTGAGGTGGATGTGCTGGTTGCAGGCGGCGGGCCTGCCGGTGTGGCAGCGGCGATAGCTGCGGCCCGCAGCGGGGCGCGGACGCTGCTGATTGAGCAGCGCGGCTTCCTGGGCGGCATGGGCACCGTTGCCCTGGTGCCAGCCTTCTGTCCTTACAGCGACGGGGAGAAGGCCGTCGTGCGCGGTATTGGCTTAGAGCTGCTTGACCGGATGAAGGCCGGATGTGAGCCGGAGTTCCGCGAGCGATTCGGGGCGGAGCTGGATTGGGTGCCCATCGACCCGGAGGTGCTGAAGCGTGTATACGACGAGGCTGCCACCGAGAGCGGAGCGGAAGTTCTGCTCCATACCGTGGCGAGCCAGACGGTGATGGATGAGACCGGCCGAAGCATTGAGGGCGTGGTGATCGTCAACAAGTCAGGCCGGAGTCTGGTCCGCGCCCGGACCGTTATTGATACGACCGGAGACGCCGATCTGGCCGCCCTGGCGGGAGCGCCGTTCCATAAGGGCGGAGAGTCCGGCGAGCTTCAAGCCGCGACGATGTGCTACCTGCTGGCGAATGTGGACCGGCAGCGTTTTGAAGAATACCGGAATGAAAGCGGTGACACGGATCAGATCCATCAGGCCGTCCAGCAGGCGCAGGTTGACGGGAAGCTGCCGCAGGGCCGGGACTCTGTTTCAGGCCTGGCTTGGATTGCCGATTATCTGGTCGGTGTGAATTTCGGCCATGTGTTCGGCATTGACGGCTCCCGTGCAGAGGATCTGACCCGGGGCGCCATAGAGGGACGCCAGCTGGTTCACCGCCAGCTGGAATTCTTCAGGGCGTATGTACCCGGATTTGAACAGGCCCATCTGGTGTCCACCGGGGAGCAGATCGGTATCCGCGAGACGCGGCGGATTGTGGGCGATTACGTGCTGACCCAGGAGGATTTCATGAATATGGCTTCCTTCCCGGATGATATTGCCCGCAACAGCTACTTCATCGATATTCATATGGCCCGCAGCAGCGGGGCGATGCATATTCACCATCTTCCGCCCGGGAAGTCGCATGGTGTCCCTTACCGCTGCATGCTGC
This sequence comes from Paenibacillus sp. FSL M7-0420, assembly GCF_038002345.1. Taxonomy (NCBI): domain Bacteria; kingdom Bacillati; phylum Bacillota; class Bacilli; order Caryophanales; family Paenibacillaceae; genus Paenibacillus; species Paenibacillus sp. FSL M7-0420. Next base: position 2,338,533 of record NZ_JBBOCJ010000001.1, read on the forward strand.
CGGTGGGACTGGACAATGTATGGGTGGCGGGGCGCGCCGCCTCCTCGGACCGTGTCGTGCAAGGATCACTGCGGGTGATGCCGAACTGCTTCGCCATGGGGCAGGCGGCGGGTATGGCGGCGGCGATGGCGGCCGAAGCGGAGGGACAGAGCCGGAAGGTGGATCTCGCCAAGCTTCAGAACGGGCTGGTGCAGCAGGGAGCCTGGCTGGGTGAGGCCTTGGCTGCTTTATAACTAATCTGCGGGAGCGTGATCAGAATGACAAGGTATCGTATGAAGCATAGATCAAGACAAGGCAGGCCGGGCAGGCTGACCTTGCTCGGTGTCGTCGGCTTTCTGCTGTTCAGTCTTATCTCAGGAATATCGGGTCCGGTTGCAGAGGCGGCAGGCACCACGTATTACGTCGATGCTGCCCAGGGCAGTGACAATAGCTCCGGCACCAGTGAAGCGGCAGCCTGGAAGACGCTGGGCAAAGTCAACAGCGTGACCTTCAGCCCGGGGGACCGGATTTTGCTCAAGGCAGGCAGTATATGGAAGGACCAGTATCTGGATCTCAAGGGCTCAGGCGCAGAGGGGAATCCGATTACGGTAGACCGCTACGGGAGCGGAGCCAAGCCGCTGATTGATTTCGGCAACACAGCCGTGGGCGGGGAGGGCTTCGGCGTCCGGCTACGTAATGTCTCCTACTGGGAGATCAACAATCTGGAGATTACAAGCGGACAGCAGCCTACAGATATGCGCAGAAACGGCGTGCTGGTCGTAGGTGAAGGAGCAGGGGCTGGGAACTTCCGGCATATGTATATCCGCAATCTCGACATCCACGATATCTTCGGCACAGACCGCCGCACAGGCGGCATCAACTTTCATGCCCGGGGAGCCAATACAGCACTTGAGAGCACCTGGGAAGATATTTTGATCGAGAATAATACGGTCATTAACGTGGCGGACACGGGGATACAGACGATGACGGATGCTTTTTTCAACAATGCTTGGACACATAAGTTCGACGCCTTCCGGGGTGTGGTCATCCGGGGCAATGTGGTGGAGAAGATCCACCGGGACGGCATCCTGGTCAGAGCCAGCGCCTCGCCGCTGATCGAATACAACAAGACCAGATCCATCGGGGAAGCCTGCGAGGTGAATACATCCATCGTCAATTATCTTGAGGATATCACTGTCGTTGCGGCGCAGTGGGCCTATTACACCAAAGGTGCTATTTTTCAATATAATGAAGCTTCCGATACCCGGATGCTGGGTGGAGACGGCCAGCCCTGGGACTTCGACATCGAGGTGCACGACAGCATCTACCAGTACAATTTCAGCTATGACAATGAGGGCGGCACCCTGCTGGTGATGAACAACACGAACAATAATATTTTCCGCTATAATATCAGCCAGAACGATAAGGACGCTAACGGGGTGTTCCATCTGGTGAACGGCGGCGGCAATCTCTATGTCTACAACAACATTATCTACCGTTCGGGAACGCAGAATAAGGCGCTGACCCATGCGAGCAACACAGGAATGGCCTATTACACTAACAACATCTTTTATAATGCAGCCAGCGGACAATATACGAACAGCCCCAGAATGACGTATGATCACAACAGCTTCTACGGGCTGAATTCAAGTGTTCCGAACGATCCCAATAAAATCACAGGCAACCCCGGATTCGTAAGTCCCGGCACGGCCACAGGACGCGATTCGGCAGACGGCTATAAGCTGGCGCTCTCCTCTCCGCTGCTGGGTGCCGGGGCGGTGGTTGCAGGCAACGGAGGACAGGACTTCTTCGGGAATCCGCTGTATAACGGAGTGCCGGATATCGGTGTATTTGAGTTCCAGGGTACGATTACACCGCCGGTTACGCTGTTTCAGGATGATTTCGAGGATGGTAATTCCAGCGGCTGGACAACCTCGGGCGGGTCATGGAGTGTGACGGATGACGGGACGAAAGCTTTGACGCAGACATCAATGTCAGGGGAAGCACTGGCCTATACAGGCGATGCCACTTGGAGAAACTACACGTATTCGGCCAAAATAAAGCTGCTGAACGCCTTCGGCAACGCCGGGCTGCTGTTCCGTTATGCAGACGCTTCCAATTATTATATGTTCCGGCTGAATGATTCAGGCGACAAGGCGGAGCTGTTCAAAAAAACCGCCGGCACGCTCACGATGGTGAGCAGCGCAAGCTTTGCGGTTACGCCCGGCCAGTGGACGGAGCTGAAGGTCACTGTCAGCGGCAGTACGGTTACCGCCTACGCCGGCGGTGTCCAGCTGCTTCAGTGGACGGATACGGCGGCACAGCCGGCCGGAGGGAAGATCGGTCTGCGGATGCATTCCAGCACCGCACAGATCGACGATGTTAAGGTGACGGAGTGAACGTTGGTCCGCTTCGGGAGGATTCGATAAAATTCTACTTAAAAGCGAAACGAATCCTGCGCGTTCGCGTAAGATAACAGCAAAGGGCACAGCCGCAATCCTTTTACAGGTGCTTAGCGGCGGTGCCCTTTGCTGCTTACACAGATTACACAGGGAGGCATAACTCATGAAATTCAGAAAACTGTTGTCGCTCAAACAATGGTCTCATATATTCCGCAGCTCCTGGCATTATATCGTTTCGCCTAATGTGGCTATGGCCGACAAGCTGTTGTTCACTATTCCGGCGCTGCTGTACTGGGTGCTGCCCGACTTCATGCCGTTTATACCGATTGACGATATAGGCGTAACGATGCTGCTGATGGGCTGGTTCGTTACACGGATGGACCGTAAATACGCGGCGCTGCACAGCGGAAGATGACATTTTAGCGACGATTGCACCTTTAAGTGTGGATGTCCATCTCCTAATGGTTGCTTTATCCTCCCATATTCCTTAAAATGAATTATTGAGTATTTAAAATATAGAGGCTTGGGAGATGGAATCGAATGAACGTCAAAATTACCCGCAACGCGGCTAAAGTGATAAAGAAAACCATGGAACTTGAAGGCAACAGCGAGCTTAAGCTTCGTGTAGCGATTACACATGCCCATGGCGACCATGCCCACTACGGACTGGATCTGGACACGCCTAAGGAGAACGATGTAGTGGTTTCCACCGATAAGGATATCGATGTCATTCTTGATCCGAACCAGCCGCTGCTGGACGGGGTGAAGATTGATTATCTCTACTTGCCGGAAGAAGGCTTTGTGATTACTAATCCGTCTAAAGGAAATCATGGCGATCACTAGTTGATCCGCCCGTATTTTACGGACATAAAGAAGGGTTGCTTCATGGCTAACGATATAAGATTATGTGACGAGTGCAATCATATTAAAATGAAAAGCATCGTGCCCAAGCTGCTAAAGATGGCACCGGATGCCGAGATCAAGACAGGCTGCATCTCCTACTGCGGACCGTGCGGCAAACGCCCGTTTGTCTACATCAACGGCCGCTACATCAGCGGACCGACGGAAGACGAGGTGCTGGCCAAAGCGGAAGCCTTCGTTAAACGGCCGGTGGAGAAGAAGTAATTCAGATCTGCTGCGCCAGCAGCATCGTACAGCCCCTGCGTTATTTGCGGGGGTTGTTTTGGTGTGCGCGGGTGTGTGCGAAAAACCGAAAACAATGGGCGGGTGAGAGGGTGCGTGGGGCGGATGTATGCCGAAAACAACATACAATGTGCATCTGCTTGGGTGGACGGAGCAAATGTATGTGGAAAACAATATACAATGTGCAGCTTCGGGGGTGAGCGGAGCAAATGTATGTGGAAAACAATATACAATGTGCATCTACGAGGGTGAGCGGGGCAATGTATGCCAAAAACAACATACAATTTGCATCTACAAGGTGAGCGGTGGGAATTGCAACTCTATATTACTACCTTTATATTGCATTCGTTGCCCAAAAGTGGGACACTAATTTTAGGTACAAATTAACGCGGCAAAGAATGCCCCGCTCCCTTTCATTCAGAAGGAGGCGGGGTTTTATGCGTTCTGAGATTAAATTCGATGCTAAGTGGGGGGACTGAAATGGGCTTTGCTGGAGAGCATGATCAATGGTTAAGCAATCATCTCAAACGAAGAAAGGGGGAGCGGCTAGATGCGCTTAAGCGGGGGCATGGCTACGGGAACCGCTTATTCGTCGAAAGTGTTTGGTGGCCACTTGCTGGACATTTTCACGGACTGCATCCGGAATACGAAGTAAAGGACTGGCGCGGCAGATCCTATTTTGTCGATTTACTATGGAAGGTTGGATCTTCGCGAATTGCGTTTGAGATTATGGATTTTGGGTCGCATGGCACGGACCGTAGCAAATACCGGATGGACCTGAATCGGGGTCTCTTCCTGCAATCACAAGATTGCGTGGTGCTCTACATCTCTCTAGACGAGATGAAAGATAATCCATCTTTCATTCTCTCCGCACTGAGGAACCTTTTGTTTCCTTATTTGTCGGCTGAAACTACAAATCGAAGTACCGAGAGAGCGTATTCCAGAATTGAACGAGATTTAATGCGATTAGCTATCCGTTACAATCGTGTTCTTCGTCCGGGGAATGCTGCGAGAGAGCTTGAACTGCAAACCGCGACAGTCATTAAGTACAGTCGCATGTTGGTGGATAAAGGTAAATTTCGCCCTGTAGCTCGAGGAGTATCGCAACGGATTACTCACTATGAGTATTTAGGTTCGCTGCAAAGCCCAGATTTGGTTTAAGGTCTGATTCCACCCGCAAATGTATGCCGAAAACAACATACAATGTGCAACTGCGGGGGTAAGCGGGGCAAATGTATGTGGAAAACAACATACAAAGTGCAATGCGAGGGTGAGCGGGGCAAATGTATGCGGAAAACAACATACAATGTGTAGGTATGAGGGTGAGCGGAGCAACTGTGTTCGAAATTGATGCAGCATCAGCAGCTTATTGAGAACAAAAAGCCTTAAGTCCATAGCACAGAGTGCTTCTTGGGACTTAAGGCGCTTTAGTGATTAAGGCTTATTAGGGATAGTTACTTAACTGCAAAACTGCTTACCCCTCGCCGCTCGTCCTATTTCCGTGGAGGCAGCGGCCCCAGGTATTGATAGTATTGGCATTCGATCCGGCCGTTGTAGAGCTTGCGGCGCTTGTCCGCCTTGCGTCCGTAGTATTGCTCGAACTCCTTGTACGGGCTGATGGCGAAGAAGGACCAGGTGGGCAGATAGAGCATCATCTCGCCGAACTGGCGGGTCAGCTTCTCCACTTCCTTGTCATTACTGATCCGCTCGCCGTAAGGCGGGTTGGTGATGATGCAGCCGTATTCGCCTTCCGGCCGGGCCTTCGCAGCGGCCATATGCTTGAACGTAATCTCACCGGAGAGTCCGGCGCTCTTCGCCGCCGCTTCGGCGATCTCAATTGCTGCCGGATCGATATCCGTTCCGGTCAGCTGCAGCGGGTAATCGTCACGCACCGCATCGAAGGCTTCCTCGCGGGCTTCTTCCCACAGACGCTGCGGAATCTCCGGCCAGTGCTCGGACGGGAAGGAGCGGCGCAGGCCTGGCGCGATATTCCAGGCGATCATCGCTGCTTCGATCAGAATCGTGCCTGATCCGCAGCAAGGATCATAGAGCGGACGATGGCCGTTCCAGCGGCTGAGCTGGATCAGAGCCGCAGCCATCGTCTCCTTCAGCGGCGCTTCCGTAGCCTGGCGGCGGTAGCCTCGCTTGTGCAGGGCCGGGCCGGTGGTATCCAGGGTGATCAGCGCGATATCATTCAGCAGGATCACTTCTACCACGTACCGGGGTCCGTTCTCCGGGAACCATTCGGTGTGGTACGACAGCTTCAGCTTCTCGACAATGGCCTTCTTCACAATCCCTTGACAGGCAGGTACGCTGGTCAGCTGAGATTTATGCGAACGTCCCTCTACCGGGAATTCGCCGTTCTCGGGAATCCAGTCCTCCCAATTTATCGCCTTCACTCCTTCGAACAGCTCATCGAAGGTCCGGGCCGGGAACTGGCCCATCTTAACCAGTACACGGTCCGAGGTACGCAGCCACAGATTACAGCGGCAGATGTCGATGTAATCCCCGCTGAACAGGACCCGTCCGTTCTCGACCGTGGTCTCATAACCCAGCTCGTTTAATTCGCGTGCTACTACAGCCTCCAGCCCCATGGGGGCGGTGGCGATCAATTGTAATTTGCCCAAGTGCGCTCAACTCCGTTTAACTTGTGGATAAATACGTGTAGCCAGTACAATAAGAGTAACTGGTTTGTTAGCTGAACCTGCAGAACGTTCAGCTTACAGTATAGGGTAAGGAAGAGTTCTGCACAATGCCTGTCCGCAGGCACACACACCCATTCAAGAGGAGAATACATATGCAGAATCAGGAAGAGTACAGCGAACAGCTATATACAGAAGACGAATTATTGCTCCAAGTCAAAGCAGCCATCGCAGCCAAAGGCATGCCGGAGGTGTCCATTGCCCCGGGCTACGGCAGACTGCTGACGATGCTGGTGACCCTCTCCCGCTCGGCAAACCTGCTGGAGATCGGGGCGCTTGGCGGCTACAGCGGAATCTGTCTGTGCCGGGGACTCACGCAGGAAGGCCGTCTCACCTCTTTGGAGCTTAAGGCTGAATATGCAGAGCTGGCACAGAGCCATCTGCAGCAGGCGGGCTTCGGAGACCGGGTGGAATACCGGACGGGCCCTGCACTGGACAGCCTGAAGCTGCTCGAAGCACAGGGAAACAGGTATGATTTCTTCTTCATCGATGCCGATAAGGAGAACTATCCGAATTATCTGGAATATGCGATCCGGCTTGCTTCACCGGGGGCGATTATTGCTGGGGATAATATTTTCCTGCGCGGCCGTACGCTTAATACCGAGAAAAACGGACCGGCCGTCCAGGCTATGCGCCGCTTCAATGAGATGATCGCAGGCGATCCCCGCCTGACCAGCACACTGCTGCCTGCCTATGACGGCCTGGCGCTGGCGATGGTGAAATAGCCTGGACCGCACCGGCCATACCGTTCATGCCACTCATACCGCTCGTACCGCACACACCAGTTATACCGCCCATAAGAGAAGCAGCCTGTTAACGGAATAGTCGGGGTTCAGTCTTCTTGTACAGCTTGATCCGCACCCAGACCGTATTGATCAGCAGGAATGCACCGGAGACAATGAACAGGCCTTCAATCCCGATATAACCGGACAGGAATCCGCCGATCACCGCACCGAGCATATTGCCGAGCGCGAGCGTACTGCTGTTGAAGCCAAACGCCCGGCTCTCCTTGCCGTCAGGCGTATAGGAGCGGATCAGGGCGTTGACGCTAGGCAGCAGGCCGCCCATGAAGACGCCCATCAGGAAGCGGACGAGAATCAGCTGCCAGACACTGGTCACGAACGCCTGCGGGATCAGGAACAGAGCGGCGCCGATCAGCGCAAAGGTCAGTATCCGGTGCGCCCCTACCTTGTCGCTGAGCTTGCCGAGCAGCGGCGAAGCGAGCATATTCGAGATACCGGTGACTGCGCTGACCATACCTGCCCAGAAGGCAAGGTCCACGGTGGTGCCGTGCAGCTTTTCTACATAGAGCGGCAGCAGCGACATGGGGCTGACCATGGCGAACTGCAGCAGGAAGGTCACGCCGAACAGGGCGGGAAGCTGCGGCACCTTCGCCAGTTCCTTTAAGCCTTCCAGCACGGATACCTGAGGCACCTGTGCTGCTTCTGCCCGGTCGAATTTCTCTTTGACGAGGAATAACGCCAGCAATGAAGCAACGAACAGCAGCGCGCCGACCACATAGAAGATCGGGCGGAACCCGATCCAGTCGGCCAGTAAGCCGCCCATCAGCGGCCCCAGAATCGTTCCGGCTACCGCGCCGGATTGCATCAGGCCCATCGCGAAGCCCATCTTCGGTTTCGGTGTGGTGCCTGAGACCAGCGCGACAGAGGCGGGGTTGAAGCCGGAGATGGTTCCGTTCAGCAGCCGGAGCAGCAGCAGCTGCATCGGGGACTGGGCGAAGCCCATCAGCACAATAACAATCGCCATGCCGAAGCTGGAGCGCAGGAGCATAATTTTGCGTCCGTATTTGTCGGCAAGCTTGCCCCAGAGCGGCTGGAAGATGAACGAGGTCAAGAAGTTGGCGGCAAAAATAAGCCCGGCCCACATCCCGATCGCGCGGTCGCCGGTCACCCCCAGATCTTTGGCGAGATAAAGCGACAGAAACGGGGTAATCATAGTCATGCCTGCATTCACCAGAAACTGGCCGAACCAAAGCACCATGAGGTTGACTTTCCAGGTCTCCCAATTCTTCAAAGTGCTTTCACTTCCTTTCAGGGGATTCATTGATACAGAGTTCACGAAAAATTGACATTATATCAGTATATCATAGATTTTCAGCCGGACAATGCAACACATGTCATAGTAATGTCATGGGATTGTCATTCCCTTTCGGGTGAGGCGGTTGTTAGCCGCTTACAAAAGGGGCATAATAATGATATGTGTTTTTTCACAGTATTCTATCAAATCTAATGGAGATCTTATCATGACCTACAACGACACTTTTATCCGTGCCTGCAGACAGCAGAACACGGAGTACACCCCCGTATGGTACATGCGGCAGGCCGGCCGGTATGATCCCGACTACCGTACGATCAAGGAGAAATATTCGCTGCTTGAGATCTGCAAGCAGCCTGAGCTTGCGGCTGAGGTAACTCTGATGCCTGTGCGCAAGCTGGGCGTGGACGCAGCGATTCTGTATTCCGACATCATGAATCCGGTGGCCTCCCTCGGTGTGGATTTTGACATTGTGAAGAACATCGGGCCGGTTATCGAGAATCCGATCCGCTCTGCAAGCGATGTGGAGCGGCTGAAGCCGATCGATGTGGAGGGCGATCTGGGCCATATTCTGGAGACCATCGCCATTCTGGACAAGGAGCTGGACGTTCCGCTGATTACCTTCGCCGGAGCTCCGTTCACCATCGCCAGTTATCTCATCGAAGGCAGACCGTCCAAGACGTATCACCGCACCAAGGAGCTGATGTTCAGCCAGCCTCAGGTATGGGAGAAGCTGATGGAGAAGCTGGGCGATATGGTTATTACCTATCTGCGCGCCCATGTCGCCAGCGGCGGGAAGGCGTTCCAGCTGTTCGACAGCTGGGTCGGGGCGCTGGCTCCGCGTGATTTCGAGCGGTATGTGCTGCCGACGATCACCCGGATTTTTGCCGAATTGTCCGATCTGGAGGTTCCAAAAATCTACTTCCCGGGTGTCAGCTCAGGGGAGCTGCTCCCCAGCTTGACCAAGCTGCAGGCCGATGTGATCGGACTGGACTGGCGGGTAAGCATCACCGAAGGACGGCGCAGACTGGGCGGAGGCTATGCGGTTCAAGGCAATCTGGATCCATACCTGCTGACCGCGCCGATGGAGTTGCTCAAAGCCCGGGCCAAGGAACTGATTGATGAAGGCATCATGCAGCCGGGGTATATTTTTAACCTGGGACATGGATTATTCCCTGAAGCTTCACTCGATACGCTCAAGGAATTAACGGATTATGTGCATGAGTATTCAGCAGCGGCAATGAAACAGGCGGCACCGCCGCTGGCATAGTTGAAGAAATAGCATCTGATGGCAGCAGCCTTTGCTGCTCTCTTTGCTGTATAGGACGTTAATTATTGTAAAAGGGGATGGAATCCGTGGCCAACAAAATTGGAGTACTCGTGATGTCGTACGGCACGCCTGAGAGTCTTGAGGATGTAGAGGCTTATTATACGCATATCCGCCGGGGGAACGCTCCTTCAGCTGAGCAGCTCAAAGAGCTGACTGACCGCTATAAGGCGATTGTCGGCGGGGTTTTTCCGCTTAGAGAGAATACGGACCGTCAGGTGGAAGCCTTGCAGGCCAAGCTGAACAGCGGGCAGATCCAGTATGTCTGCTACCAGGGTCTCAAGCATGCCAGACCGTTCATCGAGGATGGTGTCGAGGCTATGGTCCGGGACGGTATTACCCAGGCGATTGGCATCGTGCTGGCTCCGCATTACTCTGTGATGAGTGTAGGAACCTATATCAAGCGCGCCAAGGAAAAAGCCGAAGCCTGCGGTATTCATATGGAGTTCGTAGAGAGCTACCATATGCATCCCGAGCTGATCGATGTGCTTAGCCGGAGAGTGACTGCCAAGCTGGACGAGTTCGAAGAGACCGGCGCGTCGCGCGAGGAAGTGCGCGTGCTGTTCAGTGCACATAGTCTTCCTGAACGTATTCTGGCTATGGGCGATCCGTACCGTGACCAGCTGCTGGAGACCTCTCAGGCGATTGCCGCTCAGGCGGGGGTGGAATCCTGGCAGTTCACCTGGCAGAGTGCGGGCCGGACTGCGGAGCCTTGGCTGGGCCCGGATATTCTCGATACGCTGCGTGAGCTGGCCGAGAGTCAGGTGAAATACGTGCTGTCAGCCCCGATCGGCTTCGTCTCCGACCATTTGGAGGTGCTGTACGATCTGGATATTGAAGCACAGCAGCTTGCCTCCGAGCTGGATATGCGTCTCTTGCGGATTGACTCGCTGAACAGTGATCCGGCCTATATGTCGGTGCTCAGCGATGTGGTGCGGACGAAGGCGAACCAGTTGAAGGTGAATCTGCCATGACGGCATCACCCCGCAAGGTAGTTATTATCGGCGGAGGCCTCAGCGGGCTCAGCGCCGCGTTCTATATCCGCAAGTTCTACCGTGAGGCGGCAGTACAGCCGGAGATTACCTTAATTGAGAAGGACAAGGTCCTTGGCGGCAAAATCGAGACACTGCACCGTGACGGCTTCGTGATTGAGAAGGGCCCGGATTCCTTCCTGGCCCGTAAGACGGCGATGGTCGATCTGGCCAGGGAGCTGGAGCTGGACCACGAGCTGGTAAGCACGAATCCGAATGCCAAGAAGACCTACATCCTGCAGCGGGGCAAGCTTCATCCGATGCCTGCCGGTCTTGTGCTAGGGATTCCGACAGAGCTGAAGCCCTTCCTGAAGAGCGGTCTGGTCTCCTTCGGCGGCAAAATGCGGGCGATGATGGATTTCGTACTCCCGCCCCGCCGCAGTACTGAGGATGAGTCGCTAGGCGATCTGATTGAGCGCCGTCTGGGTACAGAGGTGCTGGAGAATATGACGGAGCCGCTGCTGGCAGGGATCTATGCCGGGGATATGCGCAAGATCAGCCTTCAGGCGACCTTTCCGCAGTTCGGTGAGGTCGAGCGCCAGTACGGCAGCCTGATCCGGGGAATGACGACCGGCAGGAAGCCGGTGGAGACCCATACCGGGACGAAGAAAAGTGCTTTTCTCACCTTCCGGCAAGGATTGCAGAGTCTTGTGCATGCGCTCATCCATGAGCTGCAGGATGTCCGGCAAATCACGGGGACAGGAGCGAAGTCCATCCGGGTGCTGGGAGGCGCCGGTTCTTCCGGCGCTGCCCGTTACGAGGTGGAGCTTGAGACAGGTGAGTTGCTGGAAGCAGACGACATCTATGTTACGGTGCAGAACTTCGCAGCCGCAGAGCTGCTGCGTCCCCATGTGGATGTATCGGCGCTGGATGCAGTGAACTATGTATCAGTAGCTAATGTGGTTCTGGCGTTCACCCGGCAAGATATCGTTACCGAATACGACGGATCAGGCTTCCTTGTTCCGCGTAAGGAAGGGCGGAACATCACAGCCTGCACCTGGACCTCTACGAAATGGCTGCATACCAGCCCTGACGATAAGGTGCTGCTGCGCTGCTACGTGGGACGCTCGGGGGATGAACAGAATGTGGAGCTGCCGGATGACGCCCTGGCAGAGCTGGTCCGCAAGGACCTGCGGGAGATTATGGGGATCACCGCAGCGCCGCTGTTCACAGAGATCACCCGTCTGAGGTCATCCATGCCGCAGTATCCGGTCGGCCATCCCGGCCGGATTGCCGGCCTGCGCAGCGAGCTGGCGCAGAAGCTGCCCGGCGTCTATGCCTTCGGCGCAGGCTATGACGGCATCGGGATGCCGGACTGCATCAAGCAGGCGAAGCTTACGGCAGAGACTGCCGCAGCCAGCCTCACGAAGCTGCCGGAGCCGGCGGGAGCTACAGTCTAAAAGGAACGGTGGAGCGGAGCAGTGGCGCTCCACCTTTTTTTAGAAAGATAAGAATTTATATGTGTTGGGGCCCCCGCAAAGTAACTGAGTCATCATCGAAGCTAAAGCCTCACTTTGTGGGGTGATTTAATAACAGCCTCCGTTCCCGGCTTGGAGCGGCAGCTGATAGATATGCTATAATAGAAACACTTTAAGGGTAAAGGAGATTACTTGGACTCATGTATCCGCCGAGATCAGGCAATAGACAAGGCAAGAGACAACATAGCAGGCGGCGGCGCAGAAGGGTCTGGGCGTGGGTCAATGTGGCGTTGCTGCTGATGATTACCGCTGCGCTCGCTTATTCATTCATGGACGGCAAGGACCCGCAGGGCTCTGCTGCTCCGCCAGCGGCGCTCGTTACCACCCCTTCGCCGGAAGCTGCTGCAACGGCGGCAGCCCCTACGGAAGCCGTCCCTGCAGAAGAAGACCCCGGGGCAGAGGCTACAGCCACTGCTAAGCCTGCTCCGGAGGAGACACCGGAGGCTTCTTCAGAACCTACGGCTACGGCGGCAACCATTACGGCAGCTCCTACCCCTAGACCAGCGGATCAGGCAACCCCTACGGATGCGCCGCAGGCAACAACAGGAAGTAGCAGCGGACTGGTCGCAGGCTTACCGGAGAACACCACCGGCAAGACGGTGAAGCTGAGCTTTGCCGGAGATATCATCTTCAGCGGGAAGGCAGGTGCGCTGCTGGAGCAGAAGGGCTACGATTATTCCTACAGCGCGCTGGATGGAATGTTCAAGAAGGATGACCTTACGGTAGTCAATCTGGAAACGCCGATTACTACACGCGGGGTTGGGGCCAAGAACAAGCAGTTTGTGTTCAAGGGCCCGCCGAAGGCACTGGACGCGCTCAAAGCCGCCGGTGTGGATGCCGTCAATCTGGCTAACAACCACACGCTTGATCAGGGGGAGGAAGGTCTGCTGGACACCCTGAAGCATCTGGGTGAGCGCGGAATCCCTCATGTGGGGGCAGGACGGAATAGCCAGGAGGCCTATTCGGCGCAGTATTTTGAACGTAATGGAATTAAGATTGCCCTGCTGGGCTTCACGCGGGTGATGCCGGTGATTGAATGGAAGGCGGAAGCGGGCAAGCCCGGCCTTGCCTCGGTGTATGACAGTGCGGAAGGTCTCAAGGCGATTGCCGCAGCCAAGCAAAAGGCCGATGTTGTCGTTGTCGTCGTCCATTGGGGACGGGAGCGGATGGAGCAGTATGACAAGACCCAGCAGGCGCTTGGGCATAGCTTCATTGATGCCGGAGCGGATCTGGTGATGGGCGGCCATCCGCATGTGCTGCAGGGAATTGAGCCGTACAAAGGCAAATGGATTGCCTACAGCACAGGCAACTTTATTTTCACACGCGGCTCCATCCCGGCTACTTGGGAGACGGCGGTATTCCAGGCGGAATGCAGCAAGCAGGGGCAATGTGCGCTTAAGCTGAAGCCGATGGATGCCGAGCTGGCGCAGCCGGTGCCGATGAATGATGCCGACGGGCAGCTGCTGCTGCACAGAATACAGTCTATTTCTTCCGGCCTGATCAAGGTTCGCAATGACGGCACTGTGATCCAAGCGGTGAAATAGCCGGAGGTGCGTATAATGATGAACAATATGTGTGTAGCCCACCGCGGATTTTCCGGTAAGGCCCCCGAGAATACACTGGCCGCCGTGCGGATGGCGATTGCGCTGCCTTTTGTACGCTGGATAGAGATTGATGTGCAGCTGACGAAGGACGGGGTTCCCGTGGTCATCCATGATTATTCCCTGGACCGTACGACCAACGGACACGGCAAGGTGAAGAATATGGAGTACGAGCCGATGCGGCGGCTGGATGCGGGGAGCTGGAAAGGGCGTGCTTTTCGCGGAGAGCGGGTGCCTTCTCTGGAAGAGGTGCTTGCTCTGGCATCAGGCCGGCTGCGGCTGAATATTGAACTGAAGACGGTGGGGGATATGTATCCCGGTCTTGCGCAGGCAGTCATTGATCTGGTGAATGCCAAGGGAATGCGCGAGGAAGTGGTGCTGACCTCGTTCGATGCCGGTGTATTGCGGCGGATCAAGGAGCTGGACGCGCGGTTCCATACAGGGCTGATCTATGACTCCAGATCCGGTAATCCTGCGGGTAAGCTTGATGAGCTGGGCTGCTCTTTCTTATCCATCAGCTATGACCGGCTTAGCCCGGTTCTGGCCAAATCCCTGATTGAACGCGGGGTGCAGGTGATGGCCTGGACCTTGAATAAGGGCAAGGAAATGCGCCGCCTGTCGGAGATTCATTCCGATATTATGATCTGTACGAACCGTCCGGATATCTGGGGCGAACTCTTTTTGAAGGCCTAATAAGGATTGCAGCATTGCAGTATGAATTCCAATTCATAGAGGAAGAGAGCTGACGGAACAATGAGCAGTGCGATCAATAATGTATACTGTGTAGGACGCAACTATCAATTACATGCGGAGGAGCTGGGCAACAAGGTGCCTGCCGAGCCGCTGATCTTCCTGAAGCCGTCTCATGCTGCTGTGGCCCTGGATAAAGCGATTATCCATCTGCCCAAGGACGCCGGACTGATTCATTACGAGGGGGAGCTGGTGCTGCGTATTGCGCGTGATTACGTGCCGGGGATGAGCATGCAAGAGCTGGTGGATGTGATGGCGCTGGGCCTCGACTTCACGCTCCGTGATGTGCATAATGATCTGCAGAAGAAGGGCCTGCCCTGGACGGCCGCCAAGGGCTTCAAGAATGCGGCTCCGCTGACCCCTTACATGGCATTGCCTGAGGAAGAGGAACTGGAGGCCACCGACTTCACCGTCCGCAAGAACGGAATTGAAGTTCAGCGCGGGAACGTGAAGAACATGATTTTCTCCCTGCAAAAAATCGTTGAATTCATTGCCGCCCGCTACGGGCTGGGCAAAGACGATATTATCTTCACCGGAACCCCCGCCGGAGTAGGTCCGGCAGTGGCGGGCGATTCGTTCGAGCTGTTCTGGGGCGAGCGCCTCATGGGCACCTGCCTGATCGGTTAAGGCGATGCTCTCAGGACTTGAAGTGCTGCAATGGCTGATCGGGGCCTGCGGTGCGCTGCTGGTTGCCGGGGCTGCCTACTGGAAGCAGTCGCTTAGCTTCTCAGGGATGGTGGCGGCAGTCGTCATGGGGACGATCTATTTCGGTGCGGGGAATCTGTTCTGGTTCGGTATCCTGCTCGTGTTCTTCATTTCCTCAACCCTGCTGTCGAAGCTGCATCATGAGAATAAGGCCGAGCTGGAGGCCACGTATGACAAAACCGGACGCCGCGACGCGGGTCAGGTCTTCGCCAACGGCGGACTCGGGATGCTGGCCGTTCTGCTGAACGCGGTCTATCCGCTGGAGCTCTGGGGCTTCCTGTTCATCGGGGTGATGGCTACCGTAACCTCGGATACATGGGCGACAGAGATCGGCACGCTGGCCCGGAAGCCTCCCCGGTCGGTCCTGACCGGGAAGGTGCTGCAGGCAGGTACCTCCGGCGGCGTATCCCTGCCCGGGACGCTGGCTGCGGCGGCGGGAGGGGCACTCATCGGCGCGGCCTCCTGGGTGCTGCGGGCGGCCTCCGGCATGACGCCCCATGCCTTCTGGCTGCTGGTGCTGGCCGGACTGCTGGGCGGGCTCGCGGGAGCTTTTGCCGACTCCGTTCTGGGGGCAACCGTGCAACGGATGAACCGCTGCACGGTCTGCGGCCGCGAGGTCGAGGCCTCTATGCACTGCGGGAAGCCTACGGAATACGCCAGGGGCTGGCGCTGGATGGACAATGATACTGTAAATGCTGTAAGTTCTATAATAGGCGGTGCTGTAGCGCTGCTGGTCAGTTATATCAGTTACATAGGATAAGGGCGGATCTGAGGGTTAAGCCGGCCGTTGCGTTATCCGGTAACATACAGGATTCTATGGGTTGGGAGGTGAACCGTTGAGCAGTGCATCCGTAGACAAACATGCAGCTATTCTGGATGCCGCTTATGAGCTTTTCGGTTCAGGCGGCTTTTATGAGACCAAGATGTCGGAAGTGGCCGAACGTGCAGGCATTGCCAAGGGTACGGTCTATTTATATTTTAAAAGCAAAGAGGAGCTCTTCATGGCGGTTACCCGCCGCGATTGTGAAGGCTTCCTTGAGCAGCTTGAGGGCAAGCTGAGGACCCGCTCCGCATTGACAGACAAGCTCTCCGTGATTGCAGAGCATCATCTGTTCTATTACTATGAGCGCAAGCAGCATACGAAGCTGTTCTTCCGTGCGCCTAACAATAACCCTGAGCTGGTGGCGTATATGGCACAGTTCATGGAAGCCTATATGCAGGCTGTGGTGAAGGTGCTGCTGGAAGGCGGGGCTACCGAGCCGGAGCTGATGGCGCAGTCGTACATCGGGATTCTGGACCGTCTGAAGATGGATATCCTGTTCGACCCTGAGTTTGCCGAGGCAGATGCGGATAAGCGGGCGAAGTTTGCGGCCAGGCTCTTTATCACTGGGGCACTGGGCAGCCTGGATTCGGCAATGGGCGACTTCCCTGCTGAAGCTGAATCTTAAGAGAGTACAGCCAATTCCGGTTTCAAAATATAAGGCAAGCGAGGACAACTGATGAATATTATGACAGTGGAACATCTCTCCAAGAGCTACGGGGAGAAAACCCTGTTCCGTGATGCCTCCTTTGGCATGGACGACAGGGATAAGATAGGCGTAATTGGCGTCAATGGCACGGGAAAATCAACCTTTCTGAAGATTATCGCCGGGCTCGATACAGCAGATGAGGGGCAGATTAGCATCGGCAATAATGTGCGGGTGCAGTTCCTGGCCCAGAATCCGCCTTATGAGCCTGGAAATACGGTCTTGCAGCAGGTATTTGCCGGAGAGGACCCGGAGCTTGCGACGATGCGGGAATACATGGAGGTGATGTCTCTCCTGGAGCAGAATCCGGGAGACTCAGGGCTGGAGAGCAGGCTTGTCCGGATTGGACAGGCCATCGACGCCGCCGGCACCTGGCAGCTGGAGAGTGAGGCGAAGACGGTCCTCACGAAGCTGGGGATTACCCGCTTCGATGCGCGGATGGAGAGCCTGTCGGGTGGACAGCGCAAGCGCGTAGCGCTGGCGGCGGCACTGATTACACCGTCGGAGCTGCTGATTCTGGATGAGCCTACCAACCATATTGATACGGATTCCGTAGCCTGGCTGGAGCAGTATCTGCAGAAGCGGCGCGGGGCGCTGCTGATGGTAACGCATGACCGTTATTTCCTGGAACGGGTAGCCAGTGTAATGCTTGAGCTGGACGGCGGGAATCTGTACCGGTATGAAGCGAACTATTCGCGGTTCCTGGAGCTGAAGGCAGACCGTGAAGAACGGGAGGCATCGGCCGAGCAGAAGCGCAAGAATCTGCTGCGCACCGAGCTGGCCTGGATTCGCCGCGGGGCTAAGGCCCGCTCCACGAAGCAGAAGGCGCGGATCGACCGCTTCGAGAAGCTCAAGGAGAGCACGGGAGGCGCATCGGCGTCATCTATGGATATCTCTGTAGCCTCCACCAGACTGGGCCGCAAAATCATTGAGATTCAGAATCTCACCAAATCGCTGGATGGCCGGACCTTAATCAAGGATCTGAATTATATTGCTGTGCCGCAGGACCGCGTGGGGATTGTCGGCAAGAACGGCAGCGGCAAGTCCACGCTGCTTAACCTGATTGCCGGTAAGCTTACCCCGGACAGCGGTGAGGTGCAGCTCGGGACAACCGTGAAGCTGGGCTATTTCACCCAGGAGCATCAGGACATGGATCTCAGCCTGCGGGCGATCGAGTATGTGAAGGAAGAAGCCGAGATCATCAAGACCGCAGACGGCAGTGTCATCACCGCCGGGCAAATGCTGGAGCGCTTCCTGTTCCCGCCCGCGATGCAGTGGACGCCAATCTCCAAGCTGTCCGGCGGCGAGAAAAGACGTCTCTACCTGCTGCGTGTCCTCATGGGAGCGCCGAACGTGCTGCTGCTCGATGAGCCGACGAATGATCTGGACATCGGTACACTCGCTGTGCTGGAGGACTACCTCGATGAATTCCCTGGCGTCGTCTTCACGGTATCGCATGACCGTTACTTCCTGGACCGCACCGTGGATAAGCTGATTGCCTTCGAGGATGGGGGCATCCGCCTGCATGTCGGCGACTATAGCGAATATGAAGAGTGGCTGGCGAAGAACGTCCCTTCGGGCAGCGGGAACTCCGGCAAGGCAGAAGGCGGCTCCGGCCGCAGCGCCAGCGGGACGGGTGCTGCCGCTGCTGAGCAGGGCGGGAATGCACAGGCCGGGTCAGCGCCGCGCGAGAAGCTGAAATTCACCTTCAAGGAGCAGCGTGAGTATGAGGGGATCGATGAGGCTATTGAACAGGCGGAGCAGCATCTGACGGATATCTCGGCACAGATGGAAGCGGCCTTCGCTGACTCCGGCAGACTCCAGGAGCTGGTGGAGAAGCAGCGGCAGGGCGAGGCAGAGCTGGAGCGCCTGATGGAGCGCTGGACGTATCTGAGTGAGCTGGCGGAGAAGATCGCGGGTAAGTAGGTAAGCAGCAACGCTTAGAAAGGGGCCGGTGACCCAGTGACTGTGACTCATACGATAGAAGAAGCCGTGCAGCTGCGCTCCTCTGGCCAAGCTGAAGAAGCGAGGAACATGCTGTTACAGCTACTCTCAGAGGGCGACAGTACTGCTGAGCTGCATTATCAGCTGGCATGGACGCATGATGTGTTGGGCTTGGAGCGTGAGGCGGTAGCTTATTACGAGCAGAGTCTTGCCTTAGGTCTTCCAGATGCGGAGCAGAAGGCAGGCGCGATGCTGGGTCTGGGCAGTACGTACCGGACGCTCGGGCAGTATGCGGAGTCCCGTGCGCTCCTGGAGCAGGGTGTGCTTGAATTCCCGCAACGGGCGGAATTCAAGGCTTTTCTGGCCATGACGCTGCATAATCTCGGTGCACACACCGAAGCCATGGAGCTGCTGCTTACCTTACTTGCGGATACATCCGCCGATCCCGGTATCCGGGATTACCGTAAGGCCATCAAGTACTATGCGGACAAGCTGGAGCAGGTATGGCCTTAACCGGGGGATGCAACATCTCACTTGTCATCTCAGCTCTAATCCTCAAAGTCAGAGGGTTATGCGAAAATCCTGCCCAAAATGCAACATCTCACTCGTTATCTCAGCTCTAATCCGCAAATGTTGCACAAAATGCAGGATAAATCCTCCCTGGAGCCGGTGGGCGGGGGAATTGTTGCAATTTATGCAGGAATCCCTGCAAATGTCCAATTATGGGCGGGCCAGGTTGCAATAGTTGCAACATTTCGGCCTGGTCAAGATTAATATAGTCTACTAAAAAGGCAGCACCAGCTATTTACATGAGCTGGTGCTGCCTTTTTGTACTTGTTTACTAATATCCGCGTCGTGTTGCTATAGAAAGTGACCCGCCGTGGCGAGCAGCCCGATCAGTTCGCCCCTACATAAGCCGCCAGCAGCTTAGCCGTATTCAGCACAGCCTGCTTGTGGGTACGCTCCATGGAGTGCGAGGCGTGTACGCCCGGTCCGATCAGTGCGGCCCGGATGTTATTTCCGCCGCGCAGCGCAGCAGAGGCGTCGGAGCCGTATTGCGGATAGATATCGACCGCGAAAGGAATAGCCAGACCGTTCGCCAGCTCGATCATGCGGCTGGTCATGGCATAGTCATACGGGCCGGAGGAATCCTTGGCGCAGATGGAGACATCCGTCTCCTTGCAGCTGAGGTCATCGCCCATCGCACCCATGTCCACAGCGATCATCTCATTGATCTCCCCTGGAATCCAGGCAGCGCCGTGACCTACCTCTTCATAGTTGGAGATGAGCAGGGACAGGTTATGCAGCGGCTTCCAGCCTTCGCGCCGGATGCTCTCCAGCAGCCCGAATAAGGCGGCTACGCTGGCTTTGTCGTCCAGATGACGGGATTTGATATATCCGCTGGTGGTAAGCACCGCCCTTGCATCGAACGAAATGAAGTCACCTACCGAAATCCCCAGCTTCAGCACATCATCCTTGGTGGAGACCAGCTCATCAATCCGGATCTCCATATTCTCTTCCGCACGCTTGAAATCACGGGCATCGGCATACACATGCACAGATGGATGACTGGTCAGGATCGTACCGGTATAAGTTAGGCCGCTGCGGGTATGGATGATGCAATATTCATTCTCAATGCTGTTCATGCTGAATCCGCCTACAGAGGTTAAACGGAGGGTACCGTTAGACTTAATAGAGCGGACCATGGCACCGAGCGTATCCACATGGGCGCTGATGCCGATCGTGCGCGAAGGATCAAGTCCGGGTACGGTGAGCATCGCGCCGCCTTTTTCATTCCAGGTGAGCGGAATATTGAGCGCCGCCGCTTCTTCAGCCACGAGTGCCATCACCTGGGCGGTGAAGCCGCTGGGGCTTGGGGTGTCGAGCAGTTTTTTGAGCAGATTCAGAATATATTCTTCATTGGGCTGGATGTTAAGCAAGGACAGTTCCTCCTATTCGTCTATGGGTTACAGCTGGGATGATCCTTCTGGAGTAAAGGGAGCACTCTCAGCAGGGATAGGTTCCATGTTGATACTGTTAGCGTCACGCAGCTTGGCAAGCTCGGCATTCAGGCTCTTGATCTGCTTCTGCAGCTTATACTGGCGGAAAATCCCGTACGAACCGACCACAACACCGCCGATCAGCGCACAGCCAAGAATAACGAGGATAAGCGGAATGCTGACAAAGTCGAAGCCGAAATTCACCGGAACCGTATCCACATTCATTACTGCGAATACTGCAGTCAGCAGAGCGAAAAATAAACCTAATATAAGTGACCATTGAAATTTCATATAGCTTCCTCCTCAGGATGATCTGACAATACAAATCCCCTGCCATCAAAGGGCAAGGGATTACTGTAATACTAAGCCTTCTGTCTTACTTGGTCAACTGCTCCATCTGTTCGATCACGCTCTCAAATACGCTCATGGCTTCGCGGATCGGTTCAGGAGACGACATATCAACCCCGGCTTTGCTCAGGATGTTAATGGAATAATCACTGCCGCCGCTCTTCAGGAAGCCGAGGTAACGGTCAACCGCCGGTTTGCCTTCCTCCAGAATCTGTTTGGCGAAGCTCGTCGCCGCCGAGAAGCCGGTAGCATATTTATAGACGTAGAAGCTGTTATAGAAATGCGGAATCCGTGCCCACTCCATCTCAATATCCTGATCAATCACCATATCCTTGCCGTAATACTTGACATTCAGGTCATAGTAGATGGCCGAGAGATCCTGCGGTGTGAGCGACTCGCCTTCTTCAGCACGCTGGTGAATGATTTTTTCGAATTCAGCAAACATCGTCTGCCGGAATACCGTCGTGCGGAACTGGTCGGCATAATAGGTGAGCAGGTACATTTTTTCCTTCGGATCTGTGGATTTGTTCAGCAGGTAATCCATCAGCAGCGCCTCATTGGTAGTAGAAGCAACCTCCGCCAGGAAAATAGTGTACTGCGCGTCCCGGTACTTCAGCGCCGTGTCCGAATAGTAGGAGTGCAGGGCGTGACCCATCTCATGTGCCAGTGTGAACATGCTGTTCAGATTGTCATTATGATTCAGCAGCACGTAAGGGTGGGTGCCGTAAGCCCCCCAGCTGTATGCGCCGGAGCGTTTGTTCTCATTCTCGTAGACATCGATCCAGCCTTTGTCATAGCCTTCCTGCAGAACACTAAGGTAGTCCTCGCCAAGCGGCTTCAGGCCTTCCTTGGTAATCTTCTTGGCTTCGTCAAAAGTAATATCCAGCTTATATTCGTCCACAAGCGGAGCGAACAAGTCATACATATGTAGCTCATCTACCCCAAGCAGCTTCTGGCGCAGCTTCATATAACGGTGCATCAGCGGCAGACTCTCGTGAATCGTATCGATCAGATTCGTGTAGACTTCCTTCGGAATATTGTCGCCGTACAAGGACATTTCCAGCACGGAAGGGTATTTGCGCACACGGGAGTAAAAGACATTCTTATTCACATTCGCGCTCAGCGTGGCGGCAATCGTGTTCTTTTGCTTGCCGTAGGTTTCATAGACCGCTTTGAAGGCGTTCTTGCGCACCTCACGGTCCGGGCTTTCGAGGAATTGAATATAGCTTCCGTGGGTCAGCTCAACTTCCTTGCCTTCTTCGTTCTTAATCTTCGGGAACTTCAGATCCGCATTATTCAGCATGCTGAATACGGTTTGCGGGGCCTGGGCGATCGTGCTGACCTGAGCCAGCAGCGCTTCTTCCGCCTTGGACAGGACATGGGCCTTCTCACGCTTCATTTCAGTCAAGGTGAAGGTGTAGTCGGAGAGCGAAGGGTCGGCGATGAACTGGTCCAGTGTCGCGTCAGGCAGGGCCAGAATCTCAGGTGTGACAAAAGAAAGAGCTTCACCCGCTTCAACGCCAAGCTTCTTGGCCTTGGAGGAGAGAGCTTGGTACTTCGGAGCCGCTGTATCCTCGTCCTGGCGCATATGCGCATAGACATAGAGGCGTTCAGTCAGCAGGGACAGCTTATCGTCCAGCTCGAAGCACTTCTTCAGGGCATCCGGAGAATCCAGCTTCCCCTGGAAGGAGGCAGCGCTTGTAATCAGCGCCTTCACTTCCTTATATTCGGCATCCCATTGCTCCTCTGAAGCAAACATATCTTCAAGCTTCCAGCGGTTCTCGGCGGGTACTTCACTTCTCTTAGGTAATTGTTCCATAGAAATCCTCCTCGGTAGATGGGATGCGGCTGGGCTGCTCTCCGCCTGCGGGAGCGCTGAGGACAGATTTCCCTGCAGCAGGCTGAGCGCAAGCAGGAGCGGGAATGATTTGGCGGTAACGGACATGACGGCAGCCTCCTGATTCTCAAAGTCTGCTTAGTATGCCCTGCCAATTCATGTTTATTAAATCTTGCTTACAGATGAAGTTATGTGAGCAGGCTATAAATAATGAAGACAAAAGCCAGCGCAATCATAATGACTGCGGTCAATGCCATCCCGCGCTTCAAGCGCGGGGGCATTTTGTCCTTGCTCATAATCAGTACGGCACCCAGGCACAGGACGACAATGACATAAATGACAAGACTCTCATTATCCATACCGGACTAGACCTGTTTGAAGGCTGCGATGATATTCTTGTACTCTTCTTCATTATCCTTGTAGGATTCTTTATTGAAGCGGTTGTTCACCCACTGCATCATAGCCGGACGGCTCATGAAGGTATGCGTTTCTTCTCCCCATTGGTCAGAGATTTCACGAAGGATAATATAACGTCCCTGAACCTCCACCGTCATCATGTTCCATTTGTCTGTTTTGTATATTTCATGTTTTTTGATCATTATCATTACCACCCTGGCGATTTTTGGCTTTTGGGTCAATGATAACGCACCGGAGAAGGGAAAAGCAAATTAAATCATGAAATCAGGGAAAAGATGGATTGCTTTACAAGTATAGAAAGAGTATAATGTAAGCATACGCCATATATGGCGGTATTTTTAGGAGGTTGTTCATTTGAAAGGTACAGTAAAATGGTTTAACGCAGAAAAGGGTTATGGTTTCCTTCAAGTTGAAGGCGGCGAAGATGTATTCGTTCACTTCTCAGCGATTCAAGGCGACGGATTCAAGACTTTGGACGAAGGCCAAGCGGTAGAATTCGATGTTACGGACGGTAACCGTGGTCCACAGGCAGCGAACGTAGTTAAATTATAAAATACGGCCAAGGCAGAGCTTCTGTCAGCCGCAATATATATATTTGATCTAGCACGCACTGGCATAAGTAGCATCAGGCAGCTTGAGCAGCACAGTTCCTCCGGGAGCTGTGTTTTTTTATTGGTTTGGTTAGGAAATTATGATTTACGTCCGCTGTGGATATATCCTTCCCCGCCCATAATCAGTCAGAGCGGGGTCTTGCTCTTACGCCGCAGCGGACGGTCTGTGCCGCCCCCGAGGTCCATCAGATGCTTGGACAGGAAGCCGATGAAGGCCAGAACCGAGAAGCCGGTAGCGACCAGATAGAATACAATCCGGCCGGCATCCTGATAGATCAGTCCGCCGAAGGTGCCGCTGAGCAGACCTGCGCCGCTGGACCATACGACGGTGAAGAGCGCCATTCCGGTTGCCCGCAGATGATCAGGGATGATCCGGGTGATGTAGCGGACCGCAGTTACATAATAAATGCCGAACGAAATGCTGTGCATGGCCTGAATGGCAACCACGGTACCCGGCTCCTGGGCCAGCGACATGAACAGAAAGCGCAGCGTGAACATCAGGCTGGCAAAAGCAAGCAGCGGCAGCTCCTTGAACTTGTCGCCATATCTGCTGAGCAGGAAGAAGATGGGGATCTCACTGAGCGCTGAAGCCAGCAGCGCCCAGCCGACAACTTCATCACCTGCATTCATGCCCTTGAGGCTGATCGTCAGGAAGGCCTCGTTCATCCGGTAGCCGATGGCCAGCAGGAATACAGAGCCGAAGAACCACAGCACTTCCTTTTGCAGGAGAATCTCGCGGAGTCCGGCTCCCTTCAGCGGTTTGTCCGCAGACTCCTTGTCTACAGAGAGCGGAGCCGCTTCGGGTCGCTTCACATCCTTCAGCCCAATCGTAATCAGCAGCGCGGTTACAACAATCACAATACAAATCGCTACGCTGTACTGAGGTCCCAGCGTTCTGAGTACATAGCCGATTGTAAGGGCGAAGAAGGAGTATCCGAGCGAGCCGAATACACGGATGGCAATGAAATTCCGCCCGTGGCGCTGGGCAATTTTGATCGCCATAGTATCTGCAAGTGGAAAAACCGGGTAATAGAAGAAATAGAAAAAGGATAAGATAAGCATGACACTTGAGAAATCGGTGGCTCTGGCCAGAATAATGGCGGTAATCAGCTGGCCTCCAAGCAGGAGGGCCATAATCTTACGGACGGTACCCAGCCGGTCGCTCATCATACTCCAGAACAGATTAGAGAGAATTGAGATTAGCGGTCCTACTGAGTAGAGCAGACCCATTTGCGGACTGCTGAAGCCCAGGTGGGCATAAAATAACGGGAAATAAGAAACAACCAGCACACTGGTGCCGTACAGCGTAAACATAAAGGATCGCAGCCAGTTTTGATCACTGTATTGGCCGCCGCTCCGCCTCGCATTCATGATTGTGCACTCCTTCGGGGTATAGAAAAGTATAGTATAGCATAAAGCGGAGAGGCCGGGGGATTCGTATAATATCGATTTTCTGAATCTTTCAAGAGTTTGCGAAAGTGATTTTGTTGTTTGTACAAATCCGCTCTGCATATTATAATAATCATGATTTGGATAAGGAGACAACAATGTGGAGGCACTGTCATTGAATGAATTTGAGCAAGGCCGTAACCGTAGTCCGCGCGGTCCTATTGGACTCATGAAGAGAGTCTATAAGTACGTGCTGCCGGAAGTGCGATCATGTCTCGATTCCTGGCGCAAGGATGCAGAAGGAATTCCCGATCCCGAGCTCCGCAAGCAAGCGCTTGCCAGCATTGAAACGAAGCAGTTTCATTGCGAAGGCGGCGGAATCTATGCCGCCGGCAATTTGTCGATGAGACATATACTGATTCCGCTAATTGTTGCTTATCAGACGATCAGTGATTATTTGGACAACCTGTGTGACCGCAGTACTTCGCTTGACCCGGCCGATTTCCGGTTGCTGCATAAGTCCATGCTGGATGCGGTTACCCCCGGCGCGGAGCCTGTGAATTACTACGCGCTGCGCACGGAACAGAATGACGGCGGATACCTGCACAGACTGGTCCGCAAATGCCAGGAGATGACCTCCCGGCTACCCGGCTACGGTGCCGCTGCTGAAGAGGTCTACAATCTGGCTGTACTGTACACCGATCTTCAGGTCTATAAGCACATTCACCCGGAGCTTAGAGAAGCTGCCCTCAAGGAATGGTGGGAGAAGGAGGGGTACCGCGCGCCTCATCTCCAGTGGAATGAATTTGCGGCCGCAACCGGTTCAACTCTGGGTGTATTCATGCTTTTTCTGGCATCCTGTGATCCTAAGCTAAGCACAGTGGCATCATCATCCATTCGTGCTGCTTATTTTCCGCATGTGTGCGGTCTGCATATCATGCTGGATTATCTGATTGACCAGGATGAAGACCGGGCCGGCGGTGATCTCAATTTCTGCAATTATTATGAGAATACGGATATGATGCTGAACCGGATCGCTTCCATTGTGGAGTGGGCCCGCAAGGATGTCTGGGGTCTTCCTGATAACTCCATGCACCGTATGATCATCGAAGGACTGCTGGCCCTGTATTTATCCGATCCCAAGGTTAGTGAGCAACGCGAGGTCCGTTCGGTATCCCGGAGGCTGATGAAGAATAGTCCGCTGACCAGACTCTTCTTCTTCGTCAACAGCCGCTGGATACGCAAACACATGTATTAGATGCTGCCGGATCTTCTCCGGGTAAGGGGAGAAACTGGCACAAATTTAAGGAGGAACTAACAGAATGTCTAACGTAAAAAAAATCGCAGTATTAACCAGCGGTGGAGACTCCCAGGGGATGAACGCCGCAGTGCGTGCGGTTGTCCGCAGCGCGATCTACTTCGGAATTGAAGTATTCGGCATTCAGCGCGGGTACCAGGGCCTGCTGAACCGCGACATTTTCCCGATGGATCTGCGCAGTGTCGGAGATATCATCCAGCGCGGAGGTACGGTTCTGCAGTCTGCACGCTGTCTGGAGTTCATGAAGCCGGAAGGCCAGCAGAAAGGTGCTGACATTCTGAATGAGCTCGGCATCGACGGTCTGGTTGTTATCGGCGGAGACGGCTCTTACCATGGCGCTAACAAGCTCAGCAAGCTTGGAATCAAGACGATGGCTCTGCCGGGTACCATTGATAATGATATATCGTTCACAGACTACACTATCGGATTCGATACTGCCGTTGGCGTGGTAGTGGATGCGATCAATAAATTGCGCGACACCATGTCATCCCATGAGCGTTCCTCCATCGTAGAGGTTATGGGGCGTCACTGCGGAGATATCGCTCTGCATGCAGGCCTTGCTTCCGGGGCGGAGACGATTCTGGTGCCGGAAATGCCTTATGACCTGAATGAGGTAGCTGACCGGATGAAGGATAATTTCGCACGCGGCAAACGTCACAGTATCGTCATTGTAGCTGAAGGCGTCGGCAAGGGTGAGGATGTTGCTCAGGCACTCAAAGACCGCCATGCTTCCCTGGATGCCCGTGTTACAGTACTGGGACACATTCAGCGCGGAGGTACGCCAACACCAGGAGACCGTAACCTCGCCAGCCGTCTGGCTGATTTCGCGGTTCGTAAGCTGATCGAAGGCGAATCGGACAAGGCATGCGGAATCATTAAAGGGGAATTGACCCTGACCGATATCGATAAGGTAGTGAATACGAAGAAGGATTTCAATATCGAGCTGTATGAGCTGGCTTCCCGTTTGTCCCAGTAAAAGCAGCAGAATTTATAGGATCATCAACTCTCAGCGGAGCAGCAAGCCTTCCATCACCGGAAGGGGCTGCTCTTTTTTGAGTTGACAGTATACCCCCACCCGTATAATATCATACCCATAGGGGTATACAATTAGGAGGGAATAAGAATGAGCAGAACTATAGTCATTATCGGCGGAGTTGCCGGAGGGGCATCCGCTGCGGCACGCCTAAGAAGACTGAACGAAGAAGACAACATTATCATGCTTGAGCGGGGAGAGCATGTTTCTTTTGCCAATTGCGGGCTGCCTTATTATATTGGGGAGAGTATTGATTCCCGGGACAAGCTGTTTCTGCAGACACCGGCTGGAATCCGGGCACGCTTCAATATTGATGTGAGAATCTTTACCGAGGCGACAGAGATTGACCGTGAACGTAAGCAGGTACACTGCCGCAATGTTACAACAGGCGAGACACTGCAGATTCCATATGATATCGTAGTACTCTCACCGGGAGCGAAGCCGATCGTTCCCCCGATTCCGGGCATTTCAGAGGCTGAGAACCTGTTCACCTTAAGGAATATTCCTGATACAGACCGTATCAAGGCCTATGTGGACAGCCGTCAGCCAAGACATGCCACTGTAATCGGTGCAGGGTTCATCGGTCTTGAGATGGCTGAGAATCTGCGGGAGCGGGGGCTTGATGTTACTGTGATTGACCGGGGTCCGCAGATTCTGAACCCGCTTGATCTGGAGATGGTTCGTCCGCTGGAAGAGCATATGCGTTTGCACGGGGTGGAACTGCGGATGAATGAGGGTGTAGAGGCTATTGAACAGCAAGGGAGCCTGCTCCGTCACTCCTCCGGCGGGGAGCTTAGAACGGATATGGTTATCTTGGCGATTGGGGTCAGTCCTGAGAATGACCTGGCAAGGAGCTGCGGGCTGGAGCTGGGCATCCGGGGATCGGTTAAGGTCAACGCCTCATTGCAGACCAGTGATCCGGCCATCTATGCCGTAGGGGATGTCATTGAAGTGAAGGACCGTGTTCAGGGGTTCGATACCATGGTATCCCTTGCCTGGGGTGCCAACCGTCAGGGGCGTCTGGCCGCTGATCATATCAATGGGCGGCAAGCCTCGTATACGGGAGCATTAGGTACTGCGATTATCAAAATCTTCGATATGACTGCTGCGCTGACCGGGAACAATGAGAAGACGCTTAAGTCGCTTGGGGTACCTTATGAAGCTGTGCATATCCATCCGAATTCCCACGCCGGTTACTACCCCGGTGCTGCACCGGTAGCGCTTAAGCTGCTGTTCAACCCGCAGACAGGAGAGATTTATGGAGCACAAGCGGCCGGAAGTGCCGGAGTGGACAAAAGAATAGATATCATTGCCACCGCGATCCGCAGCAAGCTTAAGGCAGATGAGCTGGCCGATCTGGAGCTGGCGTATGCGCCGCCGTATTCCTCGGCCAAAGATCCGGTCAATATGGCGGGCTATGTTGCCTCCAATCTGATGGAGGGACTCGTCCGTAATCTGCAATGGCATGAAGTGGACGAATTCTCGCGCAGCGGCGGCCTCATCATTGATGTCAGAGACGAAGCGGAGCGTTTAGCCGGTTTTATTCCGGGTTCCATCAACATTCCGCTGGCTGAGCTGAGAGACCGGCTCACAGAGATTCCCGGGGATCGGGAGATCGCCGTGTCCTGCCAGGTAGGGCTTCGCGGCTACATTGCTGCCCGCATGTTAATCCAATACGGATATGCAGTACGAAACGTTGACGGAGGGTACAAAACATACGCAGCGATGGCAAGGGAGAATAACGCTGAGATTTCCTGGAAGAGAGAGACACCGGCTTTAAACGTGAATGCTCCGTCTCATGCCAGTATAGTCGATAGCCACGAACAGCTCAGCCGTAAGCCGCAGCTCCTGCTGGATGCTTGCGGATTACAGTGCCCCGGCCCTATACTCAAGGTATATGAGACTATAAGCTCAATGGAGGAAGGCCAGCGGGTTGAGATTACTGCAACGGATTTCGGTTTTGCCGCTGATATCAGGCAGTGGTGCAGCAAGACAAGGAACACACTGGAATCAGTGGAAGTATCAGGGGGCAAGGTTCAGGCGTTGGTACGGAAGGGAGTAGACCCGGCAGACAGAACCGTAGTTCCGGCGGAACAGTCAGCGGTCTCTGAAGGTACAACGATGATTGTTTTCAGCGGTGATCTGGACAAAACCATTGCTTCCTTCATTATTGCAACAGGTGCCGCAGCGATGGGCAAACAGGTAACGATGTTCTTTACCTTCTGGGGGCTTAATGTTCTGCGCCGGGGGCAGTCTCCGCAGGTGAAGAAGAATGCTCTAGACCGGATGTTCGGCATGATGATGCCGAAGGGGACGCGGAAGCTACCCTTATCCCGCATGAACATGGGCGGGCTTGGCGCGAAGCTGATCCGCTATACTATGGGCCGCAAGAATGTGGAATCCCTGGAGAATCTGATGCAAGGCGCACTGAATGCCGGGGTTAAGCTGATGGCCTGCACGATGAGCATGGACATCATGGGCATCAAGCAGGAGGAATTAATTGAAGGTGTAGACTTCGGCGGTGTTGCCAGCTATCTTGGAGCTGCCGAGGATTCCGGCGTGAACTTATTCATCTAGAGGGGGCTAAATGACAGTGGAGTATGATAAAGCTATTACCAACCGGTTGAAGCGGATCGAAGGTCAGGTAAGGGGAGTACTCGGAATGCTGGAGGAAGGCAAGGATTGCCGTGAGATTGTAACTCAGCTGACAGCGATCCGAACAGCCGTAGACCGCTCTATTGGTGCCGTGATCGGAGACAATCTGGAGCACTGCATTCAGGAAGAGCTTGCGAAGGGGAACTCCCCTGAGCAAGTGATTAAGGAAGCAGTAGAGCTGCTTGTCAAAAGCCGGTAAGCGAATAACAGCCACAGACGAGGGAGCGCAACACTCCCTGCCTGTGGCTGTTGTCAATTATGCCTTCTCGGGGGCGAATCTTCTCTGCACCCTGACGAGGCGGGTCAGGAGCAGAATTGCGCCGATTCCAAGGCCGGTAATGAGTCCGATCCAGTAGCCGTATGCCCCAAGCTCGGTATAAGTGGCAAGCACGTATCCGACGGGCAGGCCGATCACCCAATAGGCAATAAAGCAGATGACGAACGCAGGGTTAACATCCTTGTATCCCCGCAGCACGCCTTGAGTCGGGGTTGCGATGGCATCGGAGATCTGGAAGAAGATCGCGTAGATCAGGAAATGCTGGATCAGCGAGATCACCTCATGGTCATCCGAATACAGTCCGGCGACATGATTCCCGGCGAAGAGCAGCACCAGCGCTGTGAGCAGGGAGAGGACAGCCGCCGTAGCAATGCCCATAATGCCATACTGGCGCGCATCCTTCAGCCGGCCGGAGCCGCTCTCGAAGCCGACGAGAATCGTCAGACTCATGCAGATGCTCAGCGGAATCATATAGAGGGTGGAGGCGAAGTTAATGGCGGCCTGATGGGCAGCGATTGTAATGGTATCGAAGCGGCTCATCAGCAGGGTTACAGCCGAGAACACCGCCGTCTCGAAGAAGATCGAAAAGCCGATAGGCACACCAATCTTCAGCAGCTCCTTGAGACTTACCAGGGACACCGCGTGAAATTTACGGAAAATCTGCAGATTGCGGAAAGGCTCAGCCCGGTAGACAAAGATTAGGGCAATCAGAAAAATGACCCAATACGTGATCGCAGAGGCTACGCCTGCGCCTACTCCGCCAAGGCGGGGGAAGCCGAAGTTGCCGAAGATCAGCAGATAGTTAAGTCCCACATTGACCGGCAGGGCAATCAGGGTGATGAACATGGAGACACGGGTCTGACCCAGGGCATCAATACAGCTGCGGACAACGGTATAGCCGAACAGCGGGATAATGCCGAAGGAGATGGCACCGAGGAAGCGGAAGGCAATATCTCGTACCGCAGGCTCCAGATTCATGAAATTCAGGATCGGTGTGAGCGCGAGGCTGCCAAGAATCAGCACGAGCACGGATACGATCAGGGAGAGCCAAATGCCCTGCATCACCTGGTTAGCCACATCCTTACCCCGCTTACTGCCGAGGAGATGAGACACAATGGGTGTAATCCCCATAAGAATACCGCTAAGGCCTGTCTGGATCGGAATCCACAGGCTTGTGCCGATGGCTACGCCGGCCAGATCATTCGTGCCGAATTTGCCGGACATATTGGTGTCGAAGAAGGTAATGGCCGACAATGCAATCTGAGTAATCAGAATCGGAAGCAATATATGCAGGAATTGCCCGGCCTTTTGTTTAATGGAAGTTGTCTGTTTCATAATCATCAATGCCCCGTTATCTTTATTTTAAATACTTATATTCCCAGTGAAAATATTCCCAGTAAAAAGCCCGGCAGCTGCCGGGCTCTCTAATATCATGCGGCTATGGATACATCTGGATAATTGCAGAAAGCTTATTGGTCGTACTTCACATCGGCCGTATAGCGGTTGTTGGCATTCCAGAGCAGGAATTCGTCAATATTCTGATCCTTCAAGGCGCGGATCTGATCTTCAACCTGCTTCTTGCCGTATTTGACATAATGCCCGCTGCCCAGCCAGCTGGCGGTGAAATCCTGAATCCATGGGCGGATTACCGGTTTGAAGCTGCCTAGCGGATTCAGCTTCTTGTGTGTATCGACCATTGAGCCCTTAATGGTAGCATAAGGGTCTTTGTCCGGGTCCTTCACATCGAACCAGCCGGTGGAATAATGGCTCGGATAGACCATCGGGCTGATGACATCGACATTCTTGGAGATCTTCACGAAATCCTGGCCGATACCTTCTGCAGCAGGTACCGAGGCGGCATAGCCGAAGATATCCACAGAGATCCGAACTCCCAGCGGTGCCAGCTCAGCTTTGGCATACTTAACAAAGTCAGCGATAATTTCCACGCGCGGTCTGTCGCTCTTCGTGTATTTCAGAGTGTCCGCACGCTTCTCGAAGCCTTCAGGGAAGCGCACATAGTCAAACTGGATTTCCTTGAACCCGAGCTTAACGGCCTCCTTGGCAATATCTACGTTATACTTCCATACATTTTCATTATAAGGATTGACGAAGCTGTCTCCGCCTTTGTTGGCCCAGACCGAGCCGTCTTTGTTCACGAACGATAATTCCTTGTTCTTTTTGGCGAGCACAGAATCCTTGAATACTACGATCCGCGCAATCGGGTA
This sequence comes from Paenibacillus sp. FSL M7-0420, assembly GCF_038002345.1. Taxonomy (NCBI): domain Bacteria; kingdom Bacillati; phylum Bacillota; class Bacilli; order Caryophanales; family Paenibacillaceae; genus Paenibacillus; species Paenibacillus sp. FSL M7-0420. The sequence continues at coordinate 2,371,286 of NZ_JBBOCJ010000001.1, forward strand.
GACATCATGCTCCTTCAGGCGGGTCATCAGCTTGTTGATATCACCTATGAACGGCTGTGGATGTCCCATTTGCTGAAGCTCAGCATTGTCCGTCTTGTAGGTGATGTATCCGGCATCATCCTTAATATCGATAACCATGGAGTTGAGCTCAGTCTTGTCCAGCAGGGCAAGCAGGGTCTCCATCCGTGCACCCCCGGCGCTGTAGGCAGTCACGTATATCCCTTTAACCTTGGGAGCATCCGGCTGCGGATCGGCAAGAAGTGCTGTCTCCGGCGATGCGCTTGGTGAAGGTGAAGGAGAGGCAGTACCGCCCCCGTTCGGTGATGCTGCTGCGTCCGGATTAGTGGTGTGTTCTGCGACGATGGGGGGATTCATGGCGCTCTGCAGTACTGCTGCCACATCGGCTTCATGTCCTTGATTGGGGACACCTACGCCTCCCAGGGCCATCATCAGTAAAGCCCAGGTGATATTCATTTCTTATTCGCTCCCTTTATGTACATTCCTTATAAAGTATAAGGTAACGGATGCACCCAAAAAGAACAGACTTGTAACAATACCCGTAATTTTTTGAGGTCATATTTCCGCTCTTGTTGTTTATAAACGGGATGTACAGATTTTGAACCGCTGATTATAAAAGTAAATGCCGCCCCGGACTGGCACGAAGGCCAATGACCAGGACGGCAACTATTACAACTTGCTCTTTAGGGCAGCTTGCTTAATGAAGATACGCAGAATTCTGATGCTCGCAAATGCTGTAATGGATGATATCCATGGCATCTGCCGGTTCCAGAATACTCAGACCGTCACGCAGTACGATTACAGAATTGAGTTCGTCCTGCTTCAGGAACGGTATCATATCCGGATACCACCTCATGACGATTGCTGACAGTTTTACCGTTTCCATTTCCACAAAAATCACCCTTTCCTTTTTCGAATCGAACTGAATCAGAATTCAGGGTCCACCCGGAAAAACGAAGTGCCTGGAAAAAAGAGGGTAAATCACAATCTTCATGAAATTGTTAAGGTCCTGCGTAGCTATAATATAACATAATTTGAACGGATAAGCATTTTCTTATGAATTACCGTTTGCGGAAAGAGCCCATTACACCGACAGTCTCAACAATATTTACAAAAGCCTGCGGGTCGCTTGTTTTAATAATACGTTTCAGTTCTGCAAGCTCATACCGTGTGGTCACTGTCATTAGCATGTCCCGTTCTACATGAGAATAAGCACCTTCTGTCTTAAATTTTGTAACGCCGCGCTGAAGGCCCAGCAATTGCTGCAGCAGCTCGTCAGTCCGGTTGGTGATGATGTACACGGTAACTTTGATGTGGCTGATATGAATCAGGTCGACCACCTTGCCGGTGACGTAAATGGAGACCATCGAGGCAAGCGCCAGATTCCAGTTGTCGTCAAAATAAGCCGCAGCAAGAATGACGAGACCATTGAGGCCGACCAGCACACTGCCTACCGGGAAATCCCGGTACCGTGTTATAATGGAGCCCAGAATATCGAAGCCGCCCGAGGAGCCGCCTACCCGGAAGGACACACCAGCCCCGACACCTACGAGCACCCCTCCGAACACAGAGGCAAGCAGCATATCCGACGATACATGAAAGACTGGTACCACTGTCATCATCCAGGTTGTTGCCCCTACAGAGACAATGCTCAGAATGATAAATCTCCGGCCGAGCTGGAACCAACCGGCAGCTAGCAGCGGGATATTGAAGAGTAAATAGAGTAAGCTGATGTTAAAAGGAGTGAAATAACCAGCCAGCATGGCGAGGCCGGATACGCCTCCGCTGAGCAGTCTGTGGGGGATCAGGAACAGATTAAAGCCGCTTGCGATCATCGCTGAACCGAAGAGAACGGCAAGAAAGCTCCCGAATAATCTTAGTTTAACCAAGCAAATTCACCTCTGAGTGTAGTGTGAGTGTCATGTAAGTAATGAAAGTAAGGAATACACTGGTATTCCTGATTGGGTTTGTGATATAATGTATAGGATATTCTTGAGTAGGACGTTACAATGGTATTTTTGCATTGCTTAGAATGCGAAGCTACAATTGTCAGGTGTATGTAGTGGCCTGATCATAGGACAGTTGTTTGTCCCAATACGCGCTAAACCATGCAGAAAATCCGGCATGATTGGACAGCCTATAAATGTGTTTACCGCTACTTAAGAATACAGACAAGCATGTGGAATGTCCACTGTATAGAAGGAGCATGAATAATTTGAAAACATTCGCAGAATTCGGCTTGGAGCCAAAAGTACTTCAAGCAATCACAGAGCTAGGATTTGAGGAAGCAACACCAATCCAGGAGCAGGCTATCCCGCTTGCTATGGCCGGATCGGATCTTATCGGACAGGCACAGACGGGTACAGGTAAGACCGCAGCCTTCGGGATTCCCCTCATCTCCAAGATCGCAAGAGAAGAAGAGAAGATTCTGGCACTGGTAATGACGCCAACACGTGAGCTGGCCATCCAGGTCGCTGAAGAAATCGGTAAGTTGACCCGCTTCAAAGGACTTCGTTCACTGGCAATCTACGGCGGGCAGGATATCGGCCGTCAGATCCGCGGACTGAAGAGAAAACCACAGATTATTATTGGTACACCAGGACGCCTCCTGGACCATATCAACCGCAAGACCATCCGCCTGGATGATGTTCAGACGATCGTACTGGATGAAGCCGATGAAATGCTAGATATGGGCTTCATGGAGGATATCCAGACCATCCTCAAGCTCGTTCCTGAAGAACGTCAGACCATGCTCTTCTCGGCTACTATGCCTCCTAACATTCAACGCCTTGCCCAGCAGTTCCTGAAGAACCCGCAGCATGTATCCGTAATTCCTAAACAGATTAGCGCACCGCTGATCGACCAGGCTTATGTTGAAGTGCCTGAACGCCAGAAATTCGAAGCGCTTAGCCGCTTGATTGACATGGAATCGCCAGATCTGGCCATTGTATTCGGCCGCACGAAGCGCCGGGTAGACGAGCTTGCAGAAGGCTTGCAGAAGCGCGGATATTCCGCTGACGGCCTGCATGGCGACTTGTCGCAGAACCAGCGCGATGCTGTAATGCGCAAATTCCGCGACGGCAGCATTGATGTACTGGTAGCTACAGACGTTGCTGCACGCGGTCTGGACGTATCCGGCGTAACGCACGTAATCAACTTTGACCTTCCGCAGGACCCGGAGAGCTATGTACACCGTATCGGCCGTACAGGCCGCGCCGGCAAAGAAGGTACTGCATGGTCCTTCGTGACTCCGCGCGAAATGGATCACCTGCACCTGATAGAGCGCGTGACCCGTCACCGCATTACCCGCAAACCGCTTCCAACAATGGCTGAGGCTATTGAAGGCAAACAACGCATTACAGCAGAACGTCTGCTGGCAATGGTTGAGGTTGGCGAACTGAACGAATACAAAGGAATTGCCATTCAATTGCTGGAGCAATATGATTCTGTTCAGCTGCTGTCCGCAGCTATGAAGCTTCTGACCGGCGATAACAAGGATGCGCAAATTGAGCTGACTCCTGAAGATCCGATCCGTGCCAAGCGCCGTGGCGGCAAGAACGATATCCGCAGCGGTCGTAAGCCTAACGGCGGCTATGGCGGCAACCGTTCCGGTTCCGGTTCTAGCTCCGGTGGCGGCTATCGCGGCAACCGGGACAATGCAAGCGGCGGCGGCTATCGCGGAAATCGTGACAACGCCAGCAGCGGCGGAAGCACCCGTGGCGGCTACAGCAGCGGCTATGGCGGCAACAGCGGAAGCGGCAGCAGCTACGGCGGCGGCTACAAAGGCAACCGTGATGGAGCGAGCCGTAACACAGACGGAAGACCGTCTTCGCGTCCGAGCAGCACAAGCACCCGCCCGGCCAAGCAGGATTTTGACGCTTAAGCTATAACAGAACACCTTGAAGAAGACGAGCAACCGTTACCGGTTCCCGTCTTCTTTTTTACTGTGGATTCACTTAGATGAAGGTACGGCTGATGATGACCAGCAGGATGAAGAGCACGAGAATTGTTCCGGTGGAAGTCCAGGGATTGCAGCAGCCAGGTGCAGACATGAGGTCAACCTCCTTTGAAAATGGGGGATTTGTTGTGGTTACAATGTAATATATGGACGTATTGCAGAGCTTGCTTAGACACTTACCTAGAACTTGTAAACTTGGGCGCTGGAAAAGTCCTGTACAAACAGGTATAGTTAAGATACGCAGTATGCACAAGATAGACAGGAGGAAGGGAATTGGAGTTTAAAGGAGCAATGGGCGGTATATACCGCATCACGGAATGGATCTCACGCATCGCCTTCAGCAATATTTTATGGGCATTGTGTTCGATACCGTTCCTGTTCGCAGGAATTATGAAGATCCTCATGCTGGGTTCAGGAGCAGGCGGACCGAATGAGCAGATTATGCTGAACTGGGTACTTGGCGTATTCGCGCCATTCACTGTATTTCCGGCTACGTCGGCGTTATTTACAGTGGTGCGCAAATGGGTAATGGGCAATACCGATGTAAGTACATTCCGCACTTTTTTTCAGGGATACAAAGAGAATTATCTGAAAAGCATGCTGGGAGGGCTTATCTACACCCTGCTGTTTGTCGTGATGTACGTTGATGTGACCGTATACATGACGCAAATGCCGAATTTCAAGATCGTTGGTATCCTGATGCTGGTGCTGATGATTATTTTGTTCGTATCGATGTTTAACTTCTTCTCCATCGTGGTTCACTACCAGATGACGTTCAAGGAAGTGGTAACCAATTCGATTCTGCTCACGATCGCCCGGCCGATCCGTGTGTTCTCGACGTTGATTGGTTCAGGCGTTCTTCTCTATATAGGTCTGCGGTATCCGGTGCTCTATGTGCTGTGTATTCCTACGCTGATTGCTATGCTCGCCTTCTTTAATTTCTTCGCTACATACAATAAGCTGCAACTACAGGTGGAGAAGAAGAAGCTGGCTGAAGAACAGGCCGCGCTGGAAGCAGCTGAGAATGAAGGTCTGCCGACCGATGAGGACGAAGACGAGGATGAAGACGACAGAGATAAGGACACCGTTAAGGATTTTAAGAGGACTTAACATTCCTGCGATCATCCGGGCAGTAATGTCAACGGAAAATGATCCCGGCGTTAAATAAAGCGCATACAGGTTTACTTTTTCGTCAAAACGCAATATAATGATTATAAATCCTGCGATGTACGTTATGGTTGCTCGTTGTTTTGAACCAATGATAATGTCTTGGGAGATCTACATGAAGCGCGGCTGAACAGCCCTGTCTATATGACCTGGGGAATTCAAAAACGACTTCTGCGGTCACCCACCTGCTCTAGCAGGTTCAGAAGACACTGCAGCCGGACGGCATAGGCGGGTTTTCTAATGGAATTGACAAGGCATCCTGTTACCTGCTCACCAGCGGGTAGAGGGTGCCTTTTTCAAGGTTAAAGTGAGCAATGCCCTTTTGTTCCGCGGACAAGAGTGTTACACTTAGGGTAGTGAACTTGGGATTTGAAGAGGGGGAAGAATTTTGTCGTTGAAAAGAACCTTGGTCGGTTTATTTCGCAGTCATGACGGAACAAGCGACCGTGCCAAAGATCCGGCATTGAAAACGCGTTATTACAATCTTTCAAGAGACAAGGCGTGGGATGAAGTATCCGCAACGCTGAAGAAAATTCCTGGTTATAAGGTCTTGCATGAAGTACAATCTGTAGGGGAGATTACCCTGGAGAAAAGAACGGCGTTAGGCCGCTCGCTGGATATTACCGTATCTGTGTTAAGCACCACGCCCGTACGCTGTGCCGTAGATATATATTCAGCATCCAGAGGGTCGCTTGGCGATCTGGGTGCCAATTACCGTGTCATTCAGCGTTTGTACCAGTCTCTGGATAAGAAGCTGGGCAAATATAAGGTGGATTAAGGACAGCATTCGGGCTTGTATTGCCGGGATTGTATGCGGTTTCCGCGAGTGGGACAGCCCGTTCCGGGCACGGATATCCTTATTGATCATCATACGCAAAAAGCGGAGAAGGATGACCTTCTGCCGCTTTTTTTCAAAAATGTACATTTATAGGCTTGGATGCTGTATAACATATCAGTGCTGTCCGTTCAAGCCTAGAGCAGAGCTTTAACTGCGGAAATCGCCGCTTCGTAGTCCGGGTGCTCAGCCATTTCACCGAGATACTCGACATAAGCCAAAGTGTCGTTCTTGTCTACAACGAAGATGGAGCGCATGTCGAGGCGGAATTCCTTGATCAGGACGCCATAGGCTTGTCCGAAGGAAGTCTCTTTGTGGTCGGACAGGGTGATTACACTGTCGATGCCTGCGGCGCCGCACCAGCGGGCCTGGGCGAAAGGAAGATCTGTGCTGATGGTGAGGATGACCACATCATCGCCAAGACCGGCAGCTTCACTGTTGAAGCGGCGGGTCTGCGCATCGCACACACCGGTATCCAGGGAAGGTACAACGCTGATCAGCTTGATTTTGCCAGCGTAATCTGTAAGTGTAACATTTTCCAGAAGATTCTTGCTTACCGTGAATTGCGGCGCGGAATCTCCAGCTTGCAGCTGCGGGCCTACCAGAGTAATGGGGTTGCCCTTAAAAGTGGCTACGCCTGTTCTTTCTTGCGTCATGTCCTTGTTTCCTCCTTGAATTGCATTATTGGCATGTACCTGCCAGAATAAATTATAATCTTTTTAGAAGCTGGATGTCGAGCTGGACAACATACATAAAAGGATGGGTGTTATGATTTTTATAAGGTATGAGAAGTGGAGAAGCTATCTCCGGTATTATCCTGTAACCTGTGCGCTGATTCTGGCCAATGTGGTTATGTTTATCGTGCTGTCCCTGAATGGCGGCTCCACCAACCTGTATACACTTGTGGAGTACGGGGCTACGGTCAATGTGGGTGCTGAAACGGATGAGCTGTGGCGCTGCGTAACGGCGATGTTCCTTCACAACGGCTTCGCCCATTTGTTCTTCAACAGCTTCTCGCTGCTTGTGTTCGCCCCGCCGCTGGAGCGGCTGATGGGCTGGTGGCGTTATGCACTGCTGTATCTGGGCGGCGGCTTCATTGCTAATCTGCTGTGGGTTCTTATAAGCAGCCGCGGGAATGTGGAGATTGGAATTGTCTCTGTAGGGGCCTCGGGGGCGATCTACGCCGTCTATGGCGCATTCCTCTATATTGCAGTGTTCCAAAGGGCAATGATGGATGAGGGCTCGCGCAAGACGCTTTACGGACTTCTGGTGATGGGGATTATCATGTCCTTTGCCGCTCCAAATATCAATTATATGGCTCATATCGGCGGACTGATCGCCGGATTCTTCATCTATGGGCTAATCATCCGTGTATTCAAACGAAAACGGCGATAAGGAAGGGTGTAATCGTGGAGCTTAGACAGCTGCAGTATTTTCTGAAGGTTGCCCAGAAAGAACATGTCACCAGAGCGGCGGAGGAGCTGCATGTCGCACAATCTGCGGTAAGCCGCCAGATTCATCAGCTGGAGCAGGAGCTGGGAGTGGATCTGTTCATGCAGAAGGGAAGGAATTTGCAGCTTACGCCTGTAGGACAGCTCTTTTGCAAAAGAGTGGAGTCGGTGCTGAATGAACTCGACCGGTCGGTGGCGGAGGTGCATGAATTCCTTGACCCGGAGCGCGGCGAGATCCGCATCGGCTTCCCGCACAGCCTCGGGACCCATCTGATTCCTTCCATTGTGGCGGAGTTCCGCCGTCATTATCCCCATGTGAAATTCCGCTTCAAGCAGGGAGCCTATCCATCCTTAATCAAGGATGTTATCTCTGGGGAGGTGGATCTGGCATTCATCTCGCCGTTCCCGGAGAATGTAGGGCATGTGGCCGGAGATATCGTGATGACCGAGGAGCTGTTCGCCATTCTGCCGCAGAATCATCCGCTTGCAAGCAGGGAAGTGATCCGGCTGGAGCAGCTGCGGGACGAGAAGTTCGTATTGTTCAGCCAAGGCTACTCGCTGCGGCCGATTGTGTGGCAGGCCTGCCTTGCGGCAGGGTTCAAGCCGCAAATTGCTTTTGAAGGCGGGGAGACCGATACGATCCGCGGTCTGGTAGCCGCCGGGATGGGGGTAAGCTTGCTGCCGGAGATGGCGCTCTACCAGACCAACCCGATGCAGCCTGCACAGGTCCGGGTGGTGGAGCCTACGATTACCAGAACCGTCGGGCTGATTCACCGGGCGGAAGGCAAGCTGCCGCTGGTCGCTCAGTCCTTCCGTAACTTCCTGCTTACCTATTTCAAAGACAGACACACAGACAATACCCCGGTCGGCTCATAGCCTACCGGGGTATTGTCTGTGTAGTGATATAGATCTTAATCGCGGTTACCGAGGAACATCAGGATCAGGCGGATCAGCTCGATCAGGGATACCAGTGCTGCTGCCACATAGGTAAGTGCTGCGGCATTCAGGACCTTGGCTACGCCGCGCTCTTCATCATTACGGATGAAGCCCTGCTGTACCATGATCTGACGCGCGCGGCTGCTGGCGTTGAATTCAACGGGCAGCGTGACGAGCTGGAAGGCTACTGCGGCAGAGAAGAAGATAATGCCGAGCCCGATAAGGTTGAACGAGCTGAAGATGAAGCCTGCCAGCAGCATGAAGGGAGCGACCCCGGAGGCGAAGTTCACGACCGGGAACATCCGGTGGCGGAGCGCCAGCATCGGATAATGCTCCTTGTGCTGAATTGCATGGCCGATCTCGTGACAAGCGACGGAGACTGCTGCGATGGAGCTTTCATAATATACAGGCTCTGAAAGCCGCACAACGCGGTTAATCGGGTCGTAGTGGTCTGTAAGGGTTCCCTGAACCGGTTCAATGGGAACATCGTAGAGTCCGTTGGCATCCAGCATGCGCCGGGCAGCTTCATAACCTGTCAAGCCGTTCATGTTCGGCACCTTGGCCCATTTCTTGAAATTGCCCTTGACCCTGAACTGGGCCCATAGAGAAAAGATAAAAGCGACAGCTAACAATACATACATTAGTGGCATCATATGTGCTCATTCCTCCATTATAAATTACAAGCTGTTACATTGGCGGCCCCTGCGTCAGCAGAAGCCGGATCGCTTCCATACAGGCGACGCCCTGAGGAATCAGTGCTGCCAGTGCCCGGTTGGCCTGGCCCGGCTTCAAACCGCTTATCACGGGCTCCAGGGCCTTCACTTCCCGTTCCAGCTGCTGCATCTGAAGCTCAAGCTGGACCAGCTTGCCGGAGACCTCAGCCTCAGGTGTGGCTGCATTCCACTTGCCCATCAGGGATTTGATTTCTTCCAATGTATATTTCTCTTGCTTAAGCTGATTAATACGTTGCAGAACGACTAAGGTTTCATGACTGTAGAGCCGGTAATTCTTCATGCTCCTGGATTCCGGTGTTATCAGTCCAAGCTTCGTATAATAATCAATGGTACGTTCACTGATGCCGGCCGCCTTGGCCAGCTCTCCGATCCGGTAAAGGGTCATATCTCCAAGTTATCTCACCTCGCTATTTCCTGCGTAAAATAATCATATCAAATTGGAAACCGTACAGTCAAACGTGACGCTTACTTTAAAGTATATGCTGACTTTTCATAAAGATGCTGGGGAGGCAATCAAAGCGAAAATACCCCTTAGAGGATAAGAAGTCATGTTAAACATGACATAACGTGTTACATAATTGAGCGCCCAGGTCATCTGTAAATCATCAGGATCGCGGTGGGCGGAGAGTGCGAAGTGGTGTGATCAAAGGATAATAAAAGGCATGTTTACTAATAGACATTAATAAAAATACAGTATGCAAACTAGGGGAAAGCTCTGTTGACTGTATGCGTTTGCATAATTGGTACGTAAGGAAGCACGCTAGTCCTGGCGGGTTACCGGTAATCATGCTCGGGAGTGGTCCTTGAGTGAAGAATGGTACAGCTTCCAGAATTAAATTAGAGCATTCAAAAAAATAGTCTTGTCAATTTACCTGACTTCTGATTATAATGACATTAAGAGTTTCACGCTTTGTTAGAAAATATAACATTGGGGAGTGGGGTACACTATGAAAAAAAAGATGTTGATGATGTTCCTGGGTATGATTACACTAATGATCTATCCGGTCAGCGCCTTCGCGGCTGAGGGTCCGGCAGCACCGGATCTGCAGATTGGACTCGACACTGCATTTACGTTCCTGGCATTTATCCTTGTGTTCTTCATGCAATCAGGATTTGCATTACTTGAGGCGGGTTCGGTCCGGATGAAGAATGCCGGTCACGTGGCCGGTAAGACGGTACTGACACTGGCGATTGCCAGTTTGTGCTTCTGGGCACTGGGCTTTGGCCTTGGCTTCGGTAACGGCAACAGCTTCTTCGGAACTACAGGCTTCTTCTACGGCGGTGATTCTACGGCCTCTGCATTTGAATCCCTGGCCTTCTCCGATGTTACACTAAATACGAAATTCCTGTTCCAAATGGCATTTGCCGCAGTCTCCCTGGCGATTGTATCCGGCGGTATGGCTGAACGTGCTAAGCTTAGCGTATATATTATCTTCGGAATTCTCTTCTCGGTTGTAATTTATCCGGTTGTCGCTCACTGGGTATGGGGCGGCGGCTGGCTGGCAGAGCTGAGCATGCAGGATTATGCAGGTTCTACAGTAGTCCATCTTACAGGTGCAACGGCGGCTGTAGTGGCGACCATTCTCCTCAAGCCCCGTCTTGGCAAATTCAACAAAGAAGGCAAGCCGGTTATTATTCCGGGTCATAACCAGGTCTTCACTGTACTTGGGGTTATCATTCTCTGGTTCGGCTGGTTCGGCTTTAACCCAGGCAGCGCCTTGTCTCCTATGGGCGGATTCTTCGGACACGTAGCGCTGACTACGAACATTGCAGCGGCGGCAGGCGGTCTGGCAGCACTGGCAGCTTCCTGGCTGTACTTCGGTAAATCCGATATTCCGGCCATGCTTAACGGCGTACTGGCAGCTCTGGTTGCCATTACCGGTGCCTGTGCCTTCGTAGAGCCTTGGGCAGCCATCATTATCGGTCTCATTGCCGGTGCCTTCACCTTCATGACCTCGCAGTGGCTGGAGCGTGCAGGATTGGATGATCCGATCTATGCTTTCTCTGTACATGGTATCGCCGGTATGTGGGGTGCGTTGTCTACAGGCCTCTTCGCAGCACCTGATCTGATTGAACAAGGCGCACTAGTAGGTAAAGCAGGTCTGTTCTACGGCGGCGGCTTCCATCAGCTCGGTGTGCAGGCACTGGGTGTAGTCGGAACCTTCGTGTTCGTAGCTGTGATGTCCTTCGTCATCCTGTATGTAATGAAAATGGTTATGGGTATCCGTGTAACGGAAGAAGAAGAATTGATGGGTCTGGATATCAGTGAGCATGGTACGTACGGTTATCCTGAGCAAATGAAGCTGATTAGTGAATCAGAATCCAAAACCCTCAAACACTAATATTTATACTCAGGCAGGGAGGCGGACCGAGTGGCTTCGATGGAGGCAGCAGATTGGAACGAAGAAGAAAGTTACTTGTCCATCGTAACAGCCGGTTCGCCAGAGGAGCTTAAGGCGAGGCGTACCGCATGTCAGCAAGTGCTGCTGGAGCAACTGAGTGTGATTCCCGTTCAGGAATGGATGCACCGGGTCAATGCGATGCATGACCAGCTTGCCGGGACGGCGGTACGCATATGTGAGGCGCAGATGAAGGAGGCGGGCTACGGCCTGCCTCCCTGCGCCTATTCCTTTATTGTATTCGGCAGTGCGGGCCGGCAGGAGGCTACGCTGTGGAGCGATCAGGATAACGGCTTAATTGTAGAGGAAGCGCTGGAGGGTGAGCGGAAAAGGTATTTCGAAGCTTTTGGCAGCATGCTGTCGGATATGCTTGAGGCGATTGGCTATGAGAAATGCGAGGGCAGGGTCATGTGCTCTGAGCCGCTCTGGCGGAAGTCACTGGCAGACTGGAAGCGCCAGCTGGCTGACTGGATGGAGCAACTCGAATGGGAGCCTGTCCGGTACCTGATTATAGCTTCGGATATGCGTCATGTAGCGGGAAGTGAGGCGCTGTCTGCGCAGTGGCGGGAAGCCCTGCATGCCGGATTCACAGATAACAGCAAATTGACGATGGCGGTGCTGCGCAATACGGTGCGTCATAAAGCAACGCTGAATCTGCTGGGGCAGGTGCTCACGGAACGGTTCGGTGATAATGCCGGCGGCTTCGATGTCAAATACGGCCTCTACATTCCGCTTGTCAATATTGTCAGGCATTTGTCGCTGCTGCACGGAATCGAAGCAACTTCGACACTGAAGCGGCTGGATGAGCTGGCTAAGCTGGAGCAGTATCAGCATCTGGAAGAGATCAGGCGGGCTTGTCTGACGGCGCTCAGGATGCGGGTGAACACGCCGTTTACGGTGACGGACGGCCTGCTCGTGAGCAGTGATTATTATGCGGAGAATGATCTGAAGAATAAGCAGCTCCGGGCGGAGCTGCGGGAAAGCCTGCTGCTGATCCGGCGCCTGCATAAGGCGCTGCAGCGGCAGCTCCGGTCAGCGGAAAGGAGACAGCTATGAAGGAGCCGAGCAAGGGCGGAGGATTCTGGAATAATCTGCGGCAAGGCGGAATGCCCTCCGCCATCGCTTCCATGAGAGGCGGAGAATCGGCGCAGCAGACAGCCCAGCAAATGGCCTTTATCCGTTCTCTGATGCGCGAGAAACGGCGTCCCGAGGTGCTGCATACTCCGCTGTCTGAACTGGAGACGGTGATATTCGATCTGGAGACTACGGGCTTCTCCCACCAGGGCGGGGATGAGATTATGTCCATCGGGGCGATCCGGGTGGTCGGGGAAGAGATCAAGGCAGAGGAATGCTTCTATACACTGGTGAACTGCGGGGCAACGATTCCGGACAATATTACGAGACTGACCGGAATCTCAGCAGAGATGACCTCCTCTGCTCCGCCGCTGATGGACGGCCTGCATAACTTCATGTCCTTCGTCGGCCAGCGGGTGCTGGTGGCGCACGGAAGTGCCCATGACAAGGCGTTCCTGAATGCCGCCCTATGGAAGACCTCCAAGGTGCAGTTAACCCACCGGGTGCTGGATACGATGATGCTGGCCCGCTGGCTGGAGCCGCACCGCAGCAACTACACGCTGGATGAGCTGCTGGCGGTTCATGAGATTCCCATTGAGGGCCGCCATCATGCACTGGAGGATGCCAAGATGACGGCGAAGCTGTGGGTAGCTTACATCCGCCAGATCTTACAAAAGAATCAGGTAGATACGTTAGGCGACTTGTACGCCTATCTAAGCAGGACATGAGGGTTATTGTGTAAGACTGGCCGGATTGCAGTGCAAAGCGGGGACTAATTAAGGTATATCAGGAAGGCGGCGGGTCAGGCGCTACGTTGCGTATCGGCCTTAGGCCAATACACATGCCGCCCGCTGCGGCAGCGCCAGCAGCTGCCCGCAGGTCTCCTGCGGCAGCCGGGCAGCAGAAGCTTCCCCAGCCTCTGCTGTACGGATGAGTCCGGTCTGAACAGCCGGGGGCTTCCCTGGACCGCTGTCAGCTTTACCCCTCTCTCTTCATGGGATTTCGTCTTTGACGGAATCCTCTTTTTTTATGATTACGTTTGAAACTGGAGCAAGTGGGGGTACAATAGAGGAAAATCCTCCATGTAAAGGATCTGAACTCTATGAAAGCAGTCCATAAACGGAATGTAACGATTCTGGCCTTGATTGTTTTTCTGGCCGTTCTTGCCATAGAACATAAAGTGAAATCGGAGCCTAAGGCGGTTGCGGTCCTGCAGCAGACGGCGGAACCGGAGACTGGTGCATCTGCCGGACTCAAGGCGCCTCCTTTTACAGTGCAGGAAGGGGATAAGCAGTATGGCGTCGATGGGGCAAGGGAGAAGCCGGTGATTCTTAACTTCTGGGCCTCCTGGTGCGATCCTTGCCGGCAGGAGGCTCCTGAGCTGAATAAGCTGGCTATGAAATACAGCAAGGTGCTGGATGTATACGGAATTAACGTGACCAGCCAGGATTACAAGCCCAATGCGGAACGCTTCGTCAAGAAGTACATGCTGACCTTTCCGGTGATGTATGATCTCAAGGGCCAGATCTTCGACAAGTATAACGGGGCGGTGTTCCCGACCAATGTATTAATTGATAAGAACGGGTTCATCAGCGAGATTATTCTGGGGGTCCTGAGCGCAGAGGAATTGGAGAAAAAAATTATTGCGCTGACCGGCTCTTAGCACCGGCGATCAGCCGCGTAGTGAAAAGCCCTCCTGCGCGGATTAAGTTCCGCAGCGGAGGGCTTTTTGGAGTGCATAGAGTGAAGCCAAGGAGGTCAGTGATTGACCAGACCTCTCGGTTCATTGCTGGTCTGGATGTCCTGCTCCAGTGAGATCTGTCCCAGAAGGGCATATCGCATGGAATCGACCAGGGCCTCCCAGCTCGCTTCGATCACGTTGCTGGATACACCTACCGTGTTCCAGGTGTCGCTATAATCCTTGGATTCAATCAGCACGCGCACCTTCGCGGCAGTCTGGTCCTGTTCATCCAGCACACGGACCTTGTAGTCCGAGAGGTGCATATCCTTGAGCTGCGGGAAGTAGGTCTGCAGCGCCTTGCGCAGTGCGTTATCCAGCGCGTTGACCGGTCCGTTGCCTTCGGCGGCGGTGTACAGGCTCTCGCCGCCGACCTTCAGCTTGACGAAGGCCTCGGAGACGACAGGGCGGCCGGCGGTCTTCTCAACCAGCATCTTGAACGACTCGAAGGTGAACAGCTCATTCATCTCACCGGTCGCTTCCCGGAGCAGCAATTCAAGCGAAGCGTCCGCGCCTTCGAACTGATACCCCTGGTGTTCAAGATTCTTGATCTTGTCAATCACCTTGCGCGCCTGCTCGCTGCTTGGATCAAGGCTGAGGCCCATCTCCTGCGCCTTGGACAGCACATTGCTCTGTCCGGCAAGCTCGGAGACCAGCACACGCTGCTTATTGCCGACCAGCTCAGGGGCGATATGCTCGTACGTCCGCGAATCACGCAAAATGGCAGATACGTGGATGCCGCCCTTGTGGGCGAAGGCGGCTGTGCCGACATAAGGCTGATTCACTGGCATATTCACATTGGCAACCTCGCTGATGAACCGGGCCGTGTTGGTTAACTGCGGCAGGGAATCGCCAGGGATGCAGTGATAGCCCATCTTAAGCTGAAGTGTGGGAATGATGGAACACAGATTGGCATTGCCGCAGCGCTCGCCATAGCCGTTAATGGTCCCCTGAACCTGCCGGGCACCGGCGCCGATTGCGCTCAGGGTGTTGGCAACCGCAAGCTCACAATCGTTATGTGTATGAATACCGAGTGATGCTTCCGGGAGCAGCACACCTATGCTTGTCACAATATCATGAATCTCATGCGGCAGGGTGCCGCCGTTCGTATCGCACATCACCAGCCAGTCTGCTCCGGCCTCGCGGGCACGGGTGAGAACAGCGGCGGCGTATTCGGGGTTGTTCTTGAAGCCGTCGAAGAAATGCTCAGCATCGAAGATGACCTCAAGTCCCTTGTGCTTCAGATAAGAGATGGAGTCGCCGATCATGGCCAGGTTTTCTTCCAGGGTCGTTTGCAGGGCAGTGTGAACATGGAAATCCCACGATTTGCCCACCAGGGTAGCCGCCGGAACGCCAGCGTTAATCATCCGCTGCAGCCCTTCGTCCTGCTCGGTTACAGTGTTTTTGCGCCGGGTGCTGCCGAATGCGGTAATCTTGGCATTCAGATGAAGCTCCTGGACTCTTTTGAAAAATTCGATATCCTTGTTGTTGCTTCCCGGATTGCCGCCTTCGATATAATGGACACCCAGATCGTCGAGTTTCCTGGCAATCTTCAGCTTGTCATCCGCCGACAGACTGATCCCCTCGCCTTGTGTTCCGTCGCGCAGGGTAGTATCGAAGATGGAGATAGACTTAGACATGAGTGTCCTCCTAAAAGTGTTATTAGCCTTCGCAAAGGAAATTAATTTTTATATTATAGCATTTTTACGCGGGAAAGTAACAAAGAACTTTTCTCCCCGCTGTCACGAAGCGCCTCTCCGGCAAGTTGACCTCCCGCCGGGGTAGAGGTATGCTGACAATAACAATGGAACCCCGAAGATAAGAAGGTGGATGCCATGCAGAGTGTGGATCAATATTATCCGGCAAGCGGCAGGGTTATTCTGCATGTGGACATGAATGCCTTTTACTGCTCTGTGCATGAGGCGGAAGATCCGGAGCAATATAAAGGCAAGGCGACTGCGGTGGCGGGCAGCGTGGAGGCTAGAAGGGGAATTATTGTCACCTGCTCCTACGCCGCGCGCAGGCTGGGCATCTCCACGGGCATGCAGGTGCAGAAGGCGCTGCGGATTTGTCCTTCCTTAATGCTTATTAAGCCGGATTTCCATCTATACCGCAAGTACTCCAATGCATTCATGCAGATTGCCTACAGCTATACTCCGCTGCTCGAGGCCGTCTCCATAGACGAATGCTATCTCGATATCACCGGCTCCCGCCAATTCGGAACGCCGCCGGAGATTGCCGAGGCGCTGCAGCGGCGGATTATGGAGGAGCTGGGTCTGCCTTGCTCCATCGGAATTGCCCCCAACAAGCTGCTGGCGAAGATCGCTTCCGATCTGAAGAAGCCCAGCGGCATCTCAGTGCTGCGGCTGCGCGATGTGCCGTCCGTGCTGTGGGATAAGCCGTGCAATGAGATGTTCGGCATTGGCGGCAAGACGGCCGAGAAGCTGCGCAAGCTGGGCATCTACAGCATCGGACAGCTGGCGGCGGCGGATGAGGCGATGCTGGTCGGCCATTTCGGCGTCATGGGCGCCTGGCTGAAGCGGGCGGGGAACGGGATTGATCACGGGATCGTGAATCCTGAGCGGGAGCAGAGCAAATCCATCGGTCATACCACCACGCTGCCGCATGATGTGGTAGGGCTGGCTGAGGCGCGCCCGATTCTGCTGAACCTGAGCGATCAGGTTGCGCGGAGGCTGAGGAAGCAGGGGCTGGTTGCAGCGGGGGTACAGCTGACGATCCGCACGCCGGATATGAAGACGATCACCCGCTCCCGCCAGCTTGAAGCTCCCACCGAGAGCGCCGAGGACATTTATAAGGTGGCATGCGACCAGTTCGCGCGCCACTGGAAGGGCGACAAGCCGGTGCGGCTGCTGGGGGTAACGCTCCAGGGGCTGATGCCCAAAGAGGAATCGGCCATTCAGCTGGATCTGTTCGACTACGAACGGCAGCCAAAGAAGGAGTCGCTTAATAAGGCGATGGATATGCTGCGCAACAAGTTCGGCGAGAATGCGGTGCTGACCGCAGGCATGCTGAGCGACAGCCACTCGGCACGGCTGCGTAACCATAAGGAGCGGGGAACCTCGCTGCAGAAGGACAATCTGGGCGGCGCAGACAAGGATATAGACTTAAGTTAAGGCCCGGCATCAGCCGCTCGCAGCCTCGCAGAGAATGAGGCAATAATGTCAACACATTGAAAATTCATTGAAATTGTATCCTATTTATATTAATATGAGAAAAATAACAGGCTGCGACTGCAGGCTGTATAGTTAAGCGGGAGGCAGAGAAAAAATGGCTAAGTACACTTGGGTCGAGAAGGACACATGCATCGCTTGTGGTGCTTGTGGCGCGACGGCCCCTGATATTTTTGATTATGATGACGAAGGTTTGGCAGAAGTGATCTATGAGAACGACTGCAACCACGGGAATGTTGTGATTCCGGACGACTTGTTCGATGACCTGCAGGATTCAGCTGACGGATGCCCTACAGATTCCATTAAGATTGCAGATGCGCCTTTCAACAAAGAGGGCTAAGCTTCTGCCGTCTCCATAAAAGACATCTCCGGACCGCGATAAATGCGGCTTGAGGTGTCTTTTTTTGCGTCCACTGCCGATATACAATAGAAGGTACATACGAATACATAACCATACCACCAATAGTGGAGGCCAACATGAAGAATGCTCAGCATCTAAAAGCCTATGTACAGATGCATCCGGATAATAAGATGGCATGGTACTTGCTTGGTAAGGAATACTATAAGAACGGGCAGTATGGAAAAGCGAATTACTGCTATAATCAGGCCGGGGAAGTGTATGAGGCTTTTGAACGCAGCAAGGTGCCGGCGGATATGCTGCAGCAGTACGAGGAAGGGCTGCTGGAATCGGCCCGGGAACGGCAGACTGCGAGGCTCAGGAAGCGCCGGGTGCTGCTGGCCCTAATGCTGCTGCTGCTCATGCTTATTCCGGCTGCCGTCGCACCGGGAATTCTGCCGGACAGCAAGGGTGCAGCTGCGCCGGTCGCGAATATCTCAGCCGTGCTGCCGGAGACAGCCGATGAGGCGCAGGTAAGTCCGCAAGAACCGGCAAGTCTGGATTTCACGGCGGTAGCGGCGGATGCTGCTGCGGGGGGCGGGGGCCTGGCAGCCATCCTGAAGTCGGCGAAGACGCCTTCCGCCGCCGCGCTGCTCGGTATGAAGCGCTCGGGCAAATGGCTGCTGTGGAAGAAAGGGCTGCCGCTGGAGGCTACTCTTGCCAAGAGCGGAGAAGGGCGTATAGTCTATCAGTCCTATAATCCGGCAGCGTGCGCATGCCAGCCGCCGGATTCGGCGGAGCTTAAGCAGCAGGGGCTGGACTGGCAGAAGCAGCAGGAGGAGCTGGCTGTGCTCTGGAGTGCGCTGCGTGCGTACAAGACCAGCAAGGGGGCTTATCCCGAAGCGGTACAGGAATTAGTGAAGCCGTTCCCGGCAAACGTGCTGGGCGGCATCACCCCGCTGATGAAGGAAGCCTTCGCTCCTCTGCGCAGAGCCGCACGAGGAGAGGCGCCGCTGTTCTCAGCAGCACCGCAGCCGTCCGGCGGCCAAGATGCAGGTATTCCGGGGCAAGAGCAGACGGGCGGCGGAGGTCCGGCGGCGGGGCCGGGGGAGAAGCTTTTTTTCAAAGAACCGCTTGCTATTATTGTAGATAAGCAAAACCACCGTCTGGCGGTCACCAGCGGCAATGTGATTCTACGGAATTATGCCGTAGGACTCGGCGGAGATAAGACCCCTGAAGGGGAGTTCTTCATTAAGGATAAGGTTGTGAACCCGAACGGGCGCGATAACGGGGAGTTCGGCAGCCGCGGCATGCAGCTCTCGGACAGTAATTATGCGATTCACGGGACGAATGAGCCGGATAGCATCGGCAAGGATGAGTCGCTGGGGTGTATCCGGATGAGCCGGAAGGATGTGGAGGAGCTGTTCGCCATGGTGCCGATGGGCACGAAGGTTCAAATCAGTCAAGGGGTTCTGCCTGAGGAGCTGGTCGTACCGGAGGAACGTTTCCCTTCGGATTCGCCCCGTAATCAGACCAACCCCCATAAAGTATACCATTGGCTGAACTAATTCCCGACAAAGACAAATAAAACGGCGATCAGCGCAATCAGCAGTACCAGGCTGGCGCTGATCCACAGAATGGCTTTGCGGTTGACTTCTTCTTTTTTCTGCTGGAGTGTGGGAGGTTTGCGTTTCGTTGACATTTGGTCACCCTTCTTTCTCTCTTAGTCTGTGATAACCCTTACATGTGAGGATTGGTGGTGGTGCATGGAACTTGTACCCGCTCCTCTATTCTAGTCTGGATGAAAAGACAAGTCTAGCTGCAATCTCTTACGGTAGGGACTGGATGGCCGAAGTCTTGGTCTATACAGAGGAATATCGGCTGGAGTATCATAAGGAAGGTTTTATGCTGGAGCGTGAAGAACACAAAAGCAGGAGTGATGCTGCCATGGCAAGCAGGTCCAAAAGCAAAATTCCGGTACTGCTCTACCGCTACACAGGTCCGCCGAGGAATATAGGGTTCACCTTTTCCCGGTATGATTTGAACATGGACGCGGGCGGGAATGCACCGGGAGAGATGCTGTTTATTTATGAAGGCGATTTCGAATATCTTAAGCCTGCGGTCAGCAGGGTCTTCCCTCTATCCGATCCGTTCACCGGGGAAGAGATGACATCGCTGGACCCGTGCTGGGAGAACCCGATTCCGAAGAGCCAGTGGGAGTCTATCTTGTCTGAACTGGAGCAGCAGCCGGTTACAGACTCTGAACTGCAGGATTTCCTGAACCAGTTCATAAGCTGGGCAAGGAATCATCTGAAGACTGCGGACGGAATTGAAATTACGGGGAATCTGTGAGAATTGGCGGCGGCGTGAAGGAAGTGCGGCAGGGCAGGGACAATCGCTGCGGCAAAAAACTTTTCTTTTCCCCCGGAAACGGATAAAATTAAGAAGAAACCTATAGATACGGGAGTCGTTATGTCAATTGTGGTTCCCTTGAAGGAGCGAGAACGGTGCTGTATCGACATTTTGGTAAACCAATTTTCTTTAAAATGGACCCGGAGACGGCGCATCATCTCGTCATCGGCGGACTGAATAAAGCAGATCTGGTTCCCGGCGGGAGCGCGGCCATGCGCCTCATGTATGGGGTTCCTGAGACCGCTGACCTTGCAGTGGATCTGTTCGGGGTACATTTCCCGACCCCTGTGGGCTTAGCGGCAGGACTGGATAAGAATGCAGAAGCGGTAGGAGGGTTCTCTTCGATCGGCTTCGGATTTATGGAGGTAGGCACGGTAACTCCGGTAGGCCAGCCCGGCAATGACAGTCCCCGGCTGTTCCGGCTGCTGCCTGACAAGGCGCTCATTAACCGGATGGGCTTCAATAATGAAGGCGCGGAGGCCATGGCTGAACGCCTCAAGAAGCTGAAGAAGCGCAGAATTCCGGTGGCGGTCAATATCGGACGCAACAAGGCTACCCCGAATGAATTAGCACATGAGGATTACCGCAAGTGTATCCGTACGCTGTATCCGTACGGTGATTTTTTTGTGGTCAATATCAGCTCGCCGAATACCCCGGATCTCCGGAGTCTTCAGCATGGCAGCGAGCTCTCGAACCTGCTTAGCGAGGTTAAGGAAGAGATGGAGCTGCAGCGGGCGAAGACGGGCGCCGCGAAGGGGCTGCTGGTCAAGATTGCTCCCGATGTCAGTGACGCTGAGCTGGAATATATGGTACATACCATCACGGAAGCCGGAATGGACGGTATCATTGCTACCAATACGACCCTCTCCCGTGAAGGGCTGCAGAGCGACAAAGCCGGTGAGACGGGCGGGCTGAGCGGCCAGCCGCTGCGCGAACGTTCTACAGAGATTATCCGCAGAATCTATAGCCAGACGGGCGGCAAGCTGCCGATTATCGGGTCGGGCGGGATTTTTACAGCCCAGGATGCTTACGATAAGATACGGGCAGGCGCCAGTCTGGTCGAAATTTATACAGCACTCATCTATGAAGGGCCGGAGGTTAACCGTAGAGTGCATGCCGGACTACGGCAGCTGCTGCGGCGGGACGGCTTCGAGAGGCTCCTTGATGCGGTAGGCGCTGATCATCACTGAAGGATGAATGGACAGGAGGACAAGGCGATGGACGTCAGGGACTGGGGAACTTTTCTGCTTCCTTATGAACAAACGGTGGAGGAATTGAAGGTTAAATTCAAGACGATGCGCTCTGAACTCAAGAAAAGGGAAGAATACACTCCGATTGAATTCGTTACCGGCCGTGTGAAACGGCTGTCTAGCATACTTGAGAAGGCCAAACGGTTAAACGTAAAAATGGAGGATCTGGAAACGGGCATCGAGGATATCGCCGGCATTCGCATTATGTGCCAGTTCGTCGAGGATATCCGCAGAGTGGCGGAATACATCCGCGCCCGCAAGGATCTTGAAGTCCTCTATGAGAAGGACTACATTACCAATTATAAGGAAAGCGGCTACCGCAGCTTCCATATGATCATCCGCTATCCGGTACAGACTGCGCTGGGTCAAAAGATTGTACTGGCTGAAATTCAAATCCGTACACTGGCGATGAACTTCTGGGCAACCATTGAGCATTCGCTGAATTATAAATACCGGGAGAGCCTGCCCGATGAAATGCGGGTGCGCCTGAAGACGGCAGCAGAAGCGGCTTCCATTCTGGACAGCGAGATGTCGAGCATCCGGGAAGAGATTCTGGAGGCCCAGAAGACCTTCGAGGAGAACTCGAACATGACGACCCAACTGCTGAAGGCTATTCATCAGCTGTATTTCTATCATCTTGTGAATGAAGCGATTGAGAGCCAGGAACGGTTCAATGCGATCTGGCAGGCTCAGGATATGGATGCGATGAAGGAACTGCTGGACCATGTGCGCGAGCTGCTCTCGAATGCCAAGAAGGGCAGCGAGCCGGATGGCTTATGAGCCGCTGTATCTGGCCTACCTCATCTACTTCAACCGGGACAGGGATTATTTCGAATGTCATGAGGTGCTTGAGGAATTATGGCTGGAAAAGCAGCGTAATCCGTTATACAAGGCTCTGCTGCAGGTGGCAGTGGGGCTGTACCATTTCCGTAATGCCAATGTGCGCGGCGGCCTGATTCTGCTGAAGCAGTCACATGAAGTACTGGGCAGATATCCGGCGGTGACGCTAGGTATTGATCTGGCGAAGCTGGTCCGGGAAGCGGGAGCGTATGTTGCCCGTCTGGAAGCTTACGAAGATCAGCCCTTTGATTATTATGATCTCACCATCCGCATCGTAGATCCCGTGCTGGAGGAAGAGGTCAGGCTGGCGGCTGAGTCCATTCAGCCTGTGGTGCCCCAGCGGCGCGGGCCACAGCGGCCGGACAGACCGAGGAACAGGCCGGATGGCGCTTGACCATAGCAAGTTAGAACAGGAGCACCCGCAGGGGTGTTCCTGATTATTTGAGCGGGAGGAAGGCATCATGACGGCACAACTGCCCGGAGCTTTCGCAGAGCGTATGAAAGAGCTGCTGGGACCGGAATATGAGCAATTTACAGATACCTATCAGCAGTCACCCTATGGGGGAATCCGTGCCAATACACTGAAAATAACGGTGGACGGGCTGCGGGAGCGTTCCCCCTTCACCCTGGAGCCGATTCCCTGGTGCCCTTCGGGCTTCTATACCGGAGAGGGGGCCAGACCCGGCAAACACCCTTATTATCATGCCGGGCTGTACTATATTCAGGAGCCGAGTGCCATGGCCCCGGTTGAACTGCTGAACGTTCAGCCGGGGGACCGGGTGCTCGATCTGTGCGCAGCCCCGGGCGGTAAATCTACCCAGATTGCCGCCAAGCTGCAAGGCGAAGGCCTGCTGGTCAGCAATGACCTGCATCCTGAACGGACGAAGGCACTCGCCAAGAATCTGGAGCTGTACGGGGTACGGAACGGCATTGTACTTAACGAAAGCCCTGAGCGGATTGCGGGAGCGTTCCCCGGGTTCTTCGACCGGATTCTAATTGATGCTCCCTGTTCGGGAGAGGGCATGTTCCGCAAGGACGAGGATATGGTCAAGCAATGGGAGCCGGGGACACCGGACAAATACGCGGAGATGCAGCGGGAGATTCTGCGGGCCGCAGCTTCAGCGCTGAAGCCCGGCGGTACTATGGTGTATTCTACCTGCACGTTCGCTCTGGAGGAGAACGAGGAGATGATTGCCGGATTCCTGTCCGGGCATCCGCAGTTCTCGCTGGTTCCCGTAGGCGGAACCGGCCCGTTCGCTGCCGGACTCGGCCCATTGCCGGGTGCGGCGCGGCTGTGGCCGCATAAGGTCAAGGGGGAAGGGCATTTCATGGCGGTACTGCGCCATGACGGAAGTGGCGGACCTGCGAGAGAGGCAATTGAGAACGGGGCAGCAGAGAATGGAGCTGCGGTGACAGATACTTTAGAGAACGCAAAAGCACGAAATGATAAGAGAGAGAGAAGTCTGTCTGCCGCGCCCCGGAGCAAAGCTGCGAAAACAGACTTTCACAGTAAGGCAGTTCCCGGCAGGGCAGATCACGGCCGGGGCGGCAAGGGAGGACGCGGATCTGGACACGGCTCCGGCTCTGGTAGAGCCGGAACGGGTCCAGGTCCGCAGTCACAGCGAACTGGCGGGGAAGCGATAGCGCTCGCGGTCTATGCGGACTTTATTCAAGAGCTGCTGGGGACACAGCCGCCCGGACATGCCATATGGTTCGGCGATCATCTATATATCTCCCCGTTGCCGCGTGAAGCGCTGGACGGTCTGAAGACGGTTCGGCCGGGCTGGTATGTGGGGCAGATCAAGAGCGGCAGATTCGTTCCCGGTCATCCGCTCGCTACAGCACTGCGTCCTGAGGAATGCAGCCGCTTCGTATCGCTATCCAGCATCAGCGGGGAAGCGGTATCCTACCTGAAGGGGGAGACCCTGTCGATTCCCGCAGAGCGCTTGTCGATTAAGGAAGGACATGCATACAAAGGCTATACCCTCGTCTGCATCGACGGCTTCAGCGCAGGCTGGGGCAAATGGCAGGACGGATTGCTGAAGAACGAATATCCCGCAGGCTGGAGGTGGACTTAGAGTATGGCTACAGGAGGAACTGCGAACAAGAAGCAGCGGCTTGACAAGGTGCTGTCCCACATGGGGATCGGCTCGCGCAGCGATATCCGCAAGCAGGCCAAGCAGGGCCTGATCACAGTAAATGGAGCTGTCGTCAAAGACAGCGGGTTCCATGTAGACCCGCAGCATGACCGCATAGAGGTGGGCGGAGAGCCGGTCCTCTACCGGGAATTCATCTATCTGATGATGAATAAACCGCCGGGCGTATTGTCCGCCACTGAGGATAAACGGGACCGCACGGTTCTGGATCTGCTGAAGCAGGAGCATGCGCTGTTCGAGCCGTTCCCGGTCGGGCGGCTGGATAAGGATACCGTGGGTCTGCTGCTGCTCACGAATGACGGGAAGCTGGCACATGAGCTGCTGTCCCCGCGCAAGCATGTCCCCAAAACCTACGAGGCCACCGTCGAGGGTGAGGTCGATGCGGCGGATGTGGCTGCTTTTGCCGAGGGTGTTACGCTTGAGGATGGTTATGTGACCCTGCCCGCGCAGCTTAGCATTCTGAGCAGAGAACGGGGCAGCCGCGTGCTGTCGTATATCTCACTCACCATTACGGAAGGCAAATTCCATCAGGTGAAGCGGATGTTCGTAGCTGTCGGGAAGAAGGTAGTGTTCCTGAAGCGGGTGTCGATGGGCGAACTGAAGCTCGACGAGACGCTGCCCGAGGGAGCCTGCCGGGAGCTCACGGCCCGTGAGCTGGAGCTGCTGCGCGGCGGCGGGGCTGCGGAATAAAGGTATACTATACAGAGATAGGATGATGGGGTATGAAATACAAACTGATTGCACTGGATGTAGACGGAACACTGCTGAATGATGATCATCAGCTCAGTGAAGAGAACAAAGCGGCGGTTGCCGAGGTCACGCGTCAGGGCGGGCAGATTGTACTCTGCACAGGGCGCAGTCCGCAGAATTCGATTCCTTTTATGGAGGAGATGGGCTTGTCGGGGTATGTGCTGGGCCATAACGGAGCGGCTACAGTGAGTGTCAAGGACCGTAAAGTGCTGCACCAGTATGGACTGGACGCCAGAGGGCTGGACCCGTATATCGCCTATTGCCGCGAGCGTGATATCCATTTTGATGTGAATACTGCGTTTGAGATGTATGTGGACAATGTGGAGAACCTGACGAAGGAAGCCCACTTTATGTATGAGCATTTCCGCATTATGCCTGCATCCCTTCCAGCCTGGGAGGAGTTCCGCGAACCGATTGTGAAATTCACTGTGTTCACGCAGTCCGATATTCTGGATGAAGCGCAGCGGGAATGGGCTACTTGGGGAGAACAGTACAATATTCTGCGCAGCGGAGAGTTCTTCGTTGATCTCATGCACCCGGAATCCTCCAAAGGCAATGCCCTGAAGAATCTGGCAGCCGAGCTTGGCATCCCGCAAGAGCAGGTGCTGTCGATCGGCAACTATTATAATGATATCTCCATGCTGACGTATGCCGGTCTGGGTGTGGCGATGGATAACTCTCCGGTAGAGGTCAAAGCAGCCGCAGATGTGATCACCGGTACCAATAATGAGAACGGTGTGCGCGATGCGCTGGTGAAATATTGTTTGTCTTGATGATGCGAATAACGGAAAAAGCAGCCTGCCCCCATAAAGGGGGCGGGCTGCTTGAGGTCCGTGTGCTGTGCTGCTTACAGCGGAATTAGACGAACAACGAACGGGAAATAATTACGAGCAATATGAAGAGTACCAAGATCGCACCGGTCGAAGTGAAGCCTACACCTGCACCCATGTTTGATTCCTCCCTTGATTCATGTCTGTTCCCACTTGCCGCCTTAAGTCCGGCGGACCGCCATGGGATAATGACATCATATGCTTATGAAGGCTTCATGAACTGGTCAACTGCCTAAACCTCGTCAAGATGGGCTTTTAGAATCCGCAGACCCTTGGGCAAATGATTCTTGAGCTGGCCGGAGCTGGCTTTGCCCCAGCCTACGGGCAAGCCGTCTACGGTTACCAGCGTCCAGCCATGCAGGCTTGGCGGAACCGGCAGACTCTCGCCGCGCAGCCAGGCCTGGATCTCCGTGCCGTCCGCAGGCATATCATAGCTGCGCGCCGCCTGATCCGGCCGGAGTGCCATAGCCAGAGCGTGGGCAGGCTCGATCCGGTTTTTCTTAAGATGGGCAATATGCAGTCCGGCACGCGGCACCTTGAGCCCGTCCAGTATCCCGGTGTGCAGCCGCTCATTGAATGCCTCAGGCAGCAGATACAGGGATTCGCCGAAGAGAAGCGGGATGCCGCGATCGGCGAATCCGGGCAGCTCTGCCGCCGCCCAGCTCATGAATTGTTGATAGGACTCTCTGAGCGTGGCACTTGTCTTCGGACCATTATTGCCGCGTTCGCCGCGTTTGCCCCGGCTCTTGCGCGGAGCAGAATCCGCCGGGTCTGCTGAAGCCGCCTTGTGCAGCAGGGCCACGAAATGCCCTTCGCCCCGCTCCAGATGCGGCCACAGCCGCTTCGTAACGATCAGCTCCATATCGGGATAGGTCTGCACGAAGCGCTCCATCGTCTCCTCATTCTCCTGGCGGTTGAAGGTACAGGTCGAATAGACCATATGGCCGCCAGGCTTCAGCATCAGATACGCATCCTGCAGAATATCCCACTGTCTGGCTACACAGATCTCCACATGCTTCGGGGACCATTCGTCTATCGCCGCAGGGTCTTTGCGGAACATTCCTTCACCGGAGCAAGGCGCGTCCAGCATAATGCGGTCGAACACCTCAGGGAATCTTTTGGAGAGATCACCAGGGGCTGCGGAGGTAACCAGCGTGTTGCTTATACCGAGCCGCTCGACGTTTTCGGCCAGGATTTTGGCCCGCTCCGGGTGAATTTCATTGGAGATGAGCAGCCCTTCCCCTTGCATCAGTGCGGCGATATGGGTGGTTTTGCCGCCGGGAGCGGCCGCGAGGTCGAGAACGATCTCTCCGGGAAGCGGCTTCAGCAGCTCGGCTGCGGACATTGCGGAGGGCTCCTGAATATAATATAGTCCGGCGGTATGATACGGATGTCTCCCCGGGCGAGCGGGGTCTTCGTAATAGAAGCCTGACGGACACCATGTTACCTGTGACAGGCCGAATTGCGGGATTGCCTGCTCCGCTGCGGTGCGGCCGGAAGGTGTACTGCTTTTTAAAGTATTAAACCGCAGACCCTGGGTCCGCGCAGCCAGATAGCTCTTCAGAAAAGCGTCCGCCGAATCCCCCAGCATCTCTCTAATATTGGCGGTGTAAGCGGCAGGCAGTCGTTCTTCATTCATAAATCACTCTCCTCTAGTCCAAGTTCAAGATAAGTAAAGCTGTCATCTTAGTTGCTGTTTCTGGTGGATACCGATAAAATTAAGATATGGAACCTTAGCGTACCTATACCTGCAGCAGTACCCGAAATTGTAATTGTACATATACACAACTATATCATAATTGCCGGGCTTCACCGTAAATAGGGCAATTGTAAAGGGAGATGTACCTATATGAACTTGCTGCAAGCGCTATTCTTCCCGCCGGAGCAGCCCGGTGGTGTATCTTCTATGATTCCTTATCTCCAGGAACGCTTCCGGTCCAGCCGCTGGGAGATGGATTTGTTCTGGCTGCCCAAGCGCATCCGGGGCAAGGGACGCGAAGACATCGTCTTCGAGACCTTCGACTGGACAGTGTACGGCGAAAGTCCGGTTGTGCAAAAATACATTCAGACCTACCGGGATTACATTTGGTGGACCAAGCTGCGCATGAGCAAAAAATATGATCTGATCCATGCCCATCATCCGATTGCCGGGCTGGCGATGAAGAGAATTTATCCTGATGTTCCCTTGATTCAGACGCTGCACTCCAGCTATGAGCGTGAATTGATTCTGAACGGGCTGATCCGCGAGGGGGGGCTTGAGCATCAGTTCCTGGTCGCGATTTACCGGGAGCTGGAGCAGGTGAGTGACCGGCTGATGACGGTTTCGCGTGCTTTTGCCGATTATGTAACTCCTTATATTGACCAGCCTGACAGCATTGGAGTCATTCCCAACGGATTCGATGAGAAGCGGTTCAAGCCTGTCCCGCATGAGAATGACATTCCGCAGCTGGTCACGGTTACCCGTCTCGTACCGGCCAAAGGCATCGATATTCTGTTCAAGGCCTGTGCCGAGCTGAAGAAGCGGGGGCATGAATATGTGCTGCATATCATCGGGGACGGACCGAGCCGGGCGGAGCTGGAGCAGCTTGCGCAGAAGCTGGGCATCTATAATGAGACTATTTTTTACGGCTATACGCTGCATCCTGAGGAATTCATGCCGTTCTTCGATATCTTCGTATTGCCTTCGCGGGCGGAGGCGTTCGGTTCGGTGTTTGCCGAGGCTGCGCTGAGCTGTCTGGCGCTGGTCGGGACGAATGTGGGCGGTATTCCCGAGCAGATTGAGGACGGGGTGAACGGGCTGCTGGTGAATCCGGATGATGAGCTGGGACTGGCGGATGCCCTGGAAAAAGTAATCACGGACCCCGGCTACCGCTATGAGCTGTCGCGTTCGGCCTGGGATAAAGCAAAGAGCCTCTACTCCCTGACCCGTGTAGCCAATGAGCTGAAGAAAACCTATCTGCAGTTCCAGCCGGGAATGAAGGGGTGAGGCTATGATTCCTTTTCGTTTCCTGCATGCTGCGGATCTGCATCTGGACAGCCGGTTCGCCGGTCTGTCCCATCTCCCGCAGGATATCCGCTCCTATCTCCGGGAGTCCACCTTCGCCGCCCTCGGGCGGCTTGTTGGCGTAGCCATCCTGCAAAAGGTAGATTTCGTAGTCATTAGCGGCGACGTCTACGATGTCTCAGATGCTTCGCTTCAGGGGCAGCTCCGGTTCCGGGAGGCCCTGGAGGAACTTGGACGCCACGGGATTCAGGCGTTCCTGATCCACGGTAACCATGATCCGCTGGACGGCCCGCGCCTTAGTTCGGCACCGCCTGCCCATGTTACGGTATTCGGCGGCAGTGAGCCAGAGCACGTGACCGCCCGCCGCAGGGAAGACGGACGGGAGGTAGCTGTGGTTAGCGGCATCTCCTACCTGACCTCCAAAGTGACAGAGAATACAGCTCTGCGCTTCAGCCGCCAGCCGGGCAGCAGCCTGTTCCATATCGCCCTGCTGCATGGCAATGTGGACGGGGATCTCCAGCATGAGACGTACTCCCCGTGCACCCGGAAGGATCTGATCGGCAGGGGCTATGACTATTGGGCGCTCGGGCATATTCATAAGCGGAGTATTCTGCATGAGCATCCGCCTATCGTCTATCCGGGCAATATTCAAGGGAGAAGCATTAAGGAGACCGGGCCAAAGGGCTGTTATACAGTTGATGTCAATGCAGAGGGGGGAGTCCGGCTGGATTTCCATGAACTGGACAGTGTGCGCTGGCAGGTCCGCGAGCTCTCTATTGATGGGCTCACTGACGAGGCCGAGTGGACCTTCGCTGTAGAGAATGCAGTGGAGGATATCCGCAGCGAGACCCCGCAGATGATGTCTGTGGTCAGGTTCCGCCTGACGGGGCGGGGCGATATACATAAGGTGCTGGCGGAGAAGGGGGCGGCGGATGACCTGCTCACCGAGCTGCAGCGGCGGGAAGCTGTGCGTGCGGTGCGCAAGGAATATGCAGGCTTGGTCTGGACGGAAGGCTTCTCCATCGAAACGGGACTTGCGGTTGACCGTGAGCACTTGCTTCTGGAGGACAGCTTCCTGGGTGAAATGCTGCGGCTTGCCGAACACAGTGGCGGGAATGCCGCAGAATTGGACGAGCTGGTCGCTACTGCGCTGAGACCGATGATGGAGAATCAGGAGCTGCGCAGGCTGCTATTATCCGTAGGCCCCGAGGAGAAACAGGAATGGCTTAGAGGTGCAGCGGAGCTGGGCATCACATTACTTAGCGGACTGGAAGAGTCTGGCGGGGCGCAGCTGAATGCTGCGGAAGAAGGCAAGGACCGGTCTGCTGAGGGCAGTGAAGCATTCATGGAAGGATCTGGACTGTTGGCGGGAGGGAAGACGAAGGATACTGACGGATGGGTGATGAATAGGGCCGCTGCTGCGGATGCAGGAGACGGCGATGGACAGCAAGGCCGGGAGGTAGAGGAATGAAGATCGATTCATTGCGGATAGGCGGCTACGGAAGGCTGGTTCAGCGGGAGATCGGACTGAATGAAGGGGTCACGGTTCTGTTCGGACGCAACGAGGCTGGTAAAAGCACGACCCTGCAGTTCATCCGTGCCATGCTGTACGGCATCCCCGGCCGGGGAAATCCGGCTGAACGGTACGAGCCGCTGCAAGGGGGGACGCACGGCGGGGTGCTGGAAGCAAGGGATGAGTCTGGCGCATTATGGACTATCCGCCGGTATGCATCCGGCGGCGCGGGGCCGGGCAGAGCAGAGAAGCTGCATATTGCACTCAGCCATCCGGATGGCCGCACGGAGGAGCTGAATCAGGCGGAGCTGGAGCGGCGTCTGCTTGGCGGCATCTCCCGGAGTATGTTCCGCCAGCTGTTCGCTGTCTCGCTTGACGAGCTGCAGGAGCTGGGTGCCTTGCAGTCCGGGGAAATGAGCAGCTACCTGTTCCATGCCGGGATGGGCGGCGGCGGGGAGATTATGCGGGCAGAGAAGCGTCTGGTTCAGGAGGCCGAGAAGCTCTACAAGCCGCGCGGCAAGGTCCAGGAGGCGGCCAGGATTCTGCAGTCTATCGGGAAGCTGGAGCAGGAGGTAGCGGAGAGCCGCTCTTATCTGCCGAGATATAACGGGAACACTCTGGCTCTGGAAGCTGCGGAGCAGCAGCTGGAGCAGATGAAGCTGGACCGCGAGCTTGCCGGAACATGGCTGATGAAGCTGCGCAAGGCACAGGACATCCGGGAGCTGTGGCTGAAATGGAGCGAAGGCCGGCTGGAGCTGGAGGAGCTTCCTGTGATTGCATCGTTCCCGGATAACGGGGCGGAACGCTGGAGGTCACTTACAGCCGATCTGCGCAGCTTGCAGGGCGCAGCGTTCCGGCTGGAACGGCTGACGGCGGAGCTTACCGCAGAGCTTGCGGCGAATCCGCCCGATCCTCTGCTTGCGGAGCAGGGGCCTGCGCTCGAAGCGCTGGACCGCAGCCGCAGCAGCTATGAGGACAAGCGGGCGGAGCAGCAGCGGCTTGACGCGGAGCTGACGGCTCTGCAGGAGCAGCTGAAACGCCTGCTGCGCAGCATTGGCGCAGGCTGGGACACCGCAGCGCTTGCGAGCTTCACCCCGGCCGCCGCGGACCGGGAGGCCGCGCGGCGTTACGCCGCCTCCTTTGCCGGGTATGACCGGCAAATGGAGACCCGGGGCGCGGAGCTGCTGAGCCTCCGCGCCCGCAAGGCCGCCGCCGCCGCTGCGCTGCAGGCGGCTGAGCGCCTGCTGGCGCAGGAGCACGCCAGCGGCGCAGCGGACTTCGCGGGCCTAGCTGCGCGCAGCCCGCGTGAACTGGTGCAGCTCTGGGACGAGCTGCAGCAGGCCGCCGAGCGCTGGCGCGAAGCGCAGCTCGGCCCGGAGGGCGGCGCGGCAGCTCCGCGCCGCCAGGGCCCCGCCGGGGGCAGCCGCCCCGGCGTGAACGGGCGCCGTGCGGCACGCTACCGGCGCTTCCTGCAGGCGGGCGCAGCGCTTACGCTGCTGCTGCCGCCTGCGCTGTGGCTGACCGGCGCACCGCCGGTCAGCGTATGGTCCGCGCTCGGCCTGCTGGCCGCAGCGGACCTGTGGCTCTGGGCCGCCCTGCGCGCAGCGGGGGCGGCGGTTTCCCCGCCGGAGCCGGGCGGCGGGGCGGCAGGCAAGGCCGCAGCGGAGATGCTGCGGCTGCGCGGGCAGCTGCTCTCCGCTGCGGAGCGGGAGAGCAGCAAGGCGTCCAGCCCTGACGCAGGCGGGCTGGAGGCCGGGATGCGCGAGCTGCGCCGGCTGATGGAGGCCTGGGGCACCTGGCGCCAGCGCGTAGACCGGCAGGCGGCTGAGGCCGAGGCCTGCCGGACGGAGCTTGAGCGGCTGAGCGGACAGGAGCAGGTGCTGACCGGCGAGCTGGAGGAAGCGGAGGCCCGCTTCACAGAGCTGGCGGCGGGCTACGAAGAATGGCTGCGTCAGCGGAGACTCCCCGAAGGGCTGTCCCCGGACGGCCTGCCGGATATTTTCGCCCTGGCAGAGCAGGGCCATGAGCTGCTGCGCCAGGAGGCCAAATGGTCTGCGCGGCTTAGCGGCCTGGCGGCGGAATGTGCGCTCTATGAACAGGAAGGGCTGAAGCTGTTTGCAGCTGCCGGGACCGGACGGCCAGAGACTATTTCCTTTATTGCTGATCAGCAATCGCTACCGGCTTCTCCGCTTACTGATCAACACCAACTACCCGCAACCAACCCTGCTGCCCAACACACAGCCGCAACTCCAGCGGCTCCCCGCCACCCCACACCAGCCGCCCTATTAACCTGGCTGGAGCTGCGGAAGCGGGAGTGGGATCAGCTGAAGGCGGAGCTGCTGCGCAGAGAGAGTGTGGAGGCGCGGCTGGCTGAAGTCCGGGAGGAGCTGGCAGCGAATCACAGGGAGCAGGCGGAATTGAACCTGCGCTGCTCGAAGCTGCTGGAGGAAGGCGGTGCTGAGGACGGCGAGCAGTTCCTGCGCCGTTCATCGGCGTGGCTGAGGCGGATAGAGGTTACGCGGTCCGTGCGTCAAGCGGAACTGGCGATGTTCAGCGGATGGGATGACGAAGGCCGGGCAGAGCTGCTGAGTCTGCTCACGCATCTGGACGCCGGGCGGCTTGCGCAAGAGCGTCAGGCCGCGGAAGAAGCGGCGGCCGAGCTTGAAGAGGAACGCAGCGCACTGCTTGAGCAGCGCGGCAAGCTGCTGCAGGAACGGGAAGCATTGACGAAGCGCGGCAAGGAAGATACTGCGCTCCAGCAGCTGGAGGAACAGCGGGCGGCACTGCGTAATCTGGCCGGGCAATATGCGGTAACGGCGCTGGCGGCCGAGCTGATGGGCCGGACACGCCGGATCTATGAGCAGGAGAAGCAGCCGCAGGTGCTGCAGCTGGCCTCCGTGTATTTCGCGAAGCTCACGCACGGGGAATACCGCCGGATCGTGATGACGCTGGGGCATAAAGAGCTGAAGGCTGAACATAAGGATGCCGGACTGCTGGACAGCGGGCTGCTCAGCCGGGGAACTGCGGAGCAGCTGTATCTGGCAATCCGGCTGGCCCTGGCAGAAACGATGAGCAGCAAGGTGAATCTGCCGCTGTTCTTCGATGATCTGTTCGTGAACTTCGATGAACACCGGCTTCACGCAGCCCTGGCTCTGCTTGGCGAGCTGTCGGCTTCCCGGCAGATCGTCATGATGACCTGCCACCGCCATGTCGCTGAAGCCGTGGCGGGCATCATTCCTGCCGCAGCCATTATTTCCGTGTAGGCCGGATCGCAGGCTTGATGCTGACAATGGTGATTCCCTGCTTCTTGCCGCCCGCTCCTCCTGCGGGCGGCTTGCCCTGCCCCGGCGGCGGAGACATAGGGGAGCGCACCAGCATGACCACCCATATCAGACACAGCGCGCCGAAGATCGGGTAGAAGATGCCCAGCAGCGAGCTGAAGCCGAATTGGCTGAACACATAGCAGATCAGCATCAGCAGCGGGGCGACAAGCGCAGGGGCGACCGGGAGCCGCTGCTGGAGCTGTACGCTTACCCCATAGATACCGGCGACGAAGGTGCTGAAGATTTCCATGAAGATCAGCAGCAAGAAGACCATCTGCACCACCGGACCCAGCCGGATGGCGATGCTTCCCATCGGAATCTCGAACTGCAGGATACCCGGCATCTGCGAGCTCATGGCAAAATGGGCCGCCAGCAGCATGAACCCGATGCCCGCTCCGCCCAGAATCCCGCCGCGCACCAGCGCACGTTCGTCATCCGTATGACGGGCCAGCGGAACCAGCACTGCCTGGGCCATGCCAAGGTTGAACGAAGTATAGAGCAGCGGAGAGATCCAGGCATTGATGCCGCTGTGATCCGTGGGCAGGAAGAGGAAGCGGTCGGCTCCCGGAACGCCCAGCGTATTACAGACAAGGATTAGCGACAAAGTAAGCATCAGGGGCACCACCAGGCTGTTGATCTGCAGAATTCCGGAAATGCCGCGCTTCAGCAGCAAGTAAGATCCGAGGATCGTCAGAAGCAGCCCCGCCTGATAGGGGAGGCTGAGATGCTCCTTGAAGATCGCCCCGGCGCCTGCCAGCATGATGCTGTTCACCCCGATCAGAATAATCATGGTGAACAGGCTGATGATGGTCCCGGCCTTGGCGCCGAACAGGTGGCGGTTGAAATCCTCATACGAGTCCGCAGAGATTTTCCGGGCGATGATCATCATTTTGGTGCCCAGCCAGATAAAGAGAGCGGCAGAGAATAGAATCGTCAGCAGCGCCCAGTGGCCGTATCTGGTGAAAAAACGGAGGATTTCCTGGCCGGTAGCGAATCCGGCGCCGACAATGGTGCCAATATAAGTAAAAGCGATCTGTAATGTGCGGACATGTGACTTCATGCTTAGCCTCCTTATGAATGCTGCGAAGTTTACAATCGCGGGGCCTGCAAGGATATAGCCTTGTGTAGTCCGCATAGTACAGGTTATGATGAGGAACAGAGGGACATGACTTCCGCCTGGACGAACAGGTGCGATTTCGGTGGAACGTCTGCAACAAATAAATTCTTATATTTTTATTAAGGGTAATGGAGGTTTACAATGATGGAAGTATTGAAACAGCGGATATTGGAGGAAGGCGTAGTCGTCTCGGATCAGGTGCTGAAGCTGGACGGACTGCTTAACCACCAGGTCGATCCGATGCTGACGATGGAAATGGGACGGGAATTTGCCCGCAGATTTGCTGAGGCTGGAGTTACTCGCGTAGTGACTGTGGAATCCTCGGGGATTGCCGTGGCATTTGCCACCGCTTATGAGATGAAGGTACCGCTGGTGTTTGCCCGGCGCAAAAAAACGCTGCTGGCTGATCCCGATGCTCTGTGCGAACGGGTTCCATCTTTTACCAAAGGGATTGTTACGGACATTATGCTGTCCCGCCAGTTCATCTCGGAGGATGACAAAATCCTCTTCATCGATGATATTATCGCCAACGGCGACGCGGCGCGCGGCTTGATCAAGATTATCCAGCGTTCCGGCGCTGAACTGGTGGGTCTTGGCGTAGTGGTCGAAAAAAGCTTCCAGGCAGGCGCCCGTACGATCCGGGAACAGGGAATCCGTCTGGAGTCTCTTGTTGATATCACCTCTCTTAATGACGGGACCATTGTTTTTGGATAAGGCTGAAGTGACAATAACCGGAACATAGCCTATTTTTCAAACATCTGCTTTTCACCCTATAAGTTTTCCTTTATAATAAAAATTAGACATGAGAGAGGAGGCGTCACAATGGGGAATGAACCGGTGACAGAGCAATTTTTTATTGATAAACTAACCGAGGCTAAGGATCACTTCGAACGTGCGCTGGATTGCAAACACACGGAGTTCGACGATTTGTATCCCTATATGATCGAACATCCTCAGTTTTTCTGGTACAAACGTTATGTTGCTTGGTCGGAGCTGTTGACAATCACAAGTTTGTGTGAAGAGCTGTCATATAGCTGGAGACAGACATTCACAGAGCATCAGGTTGAATATCTGGAACAACGTGTGATGTCCGCTAAAGTTCTTGACTTCTGGTTTGAGAAGAATGAAGCGCTGATATAGGAACTTCGTAAGATATACAGATTGCTTTGAACGTAACTAGACCCGGATGATTCTCATTTGGGTCTTTTTCATGACCGGATACAGGGTGAAATTGGACAAGCTAAGCACAGAGAGGGGAGCAAGAATACTATGATCAGCGATGAACAATTGGATGCTTACCGGATCTCCGGGGAAAAGATACGCGTGGTGCGGGACGGGCTGGAGAGTAATGATGTGAGGGGGATCGTGCTGGCCTGGGATGAGTCCCAGGTAATGATCCGCCGACCTAATAAGCGGGTGGTTAAGCTGGACCGGGGCTATCTGTATCAGCCGTTCAGTGAGCCAAGACCAAAGACCGATACTGCGGAGTAAGCGGATTAGGAGGGAACCATGAGCCATCTTCATAAAATATCAATTGTCACAGGAGGCGCAAACGGAATTGGACGCTGCATCACCCAGGAATTACTGAAGGCTGGAGCAGTGGTTGCCTGCATCGACACAGATCTTGCCGCCGGACGCTGGCTGGAGGCCAAGTATGGAAGAGAGCGGCTGTTCTTTTATCAGGGAGACATTGCGGAGCAGTCCGTGCTGGACGATTTCACCGCACAGGTAATCAGCCGCTACGGACAGGTGGATTACCTGATTAACAATGCCTGTATCAGCCGTAAAGGGCTGCAATCAGAATGCAGCTATGAGGATTTTGAGTATGTGCAGCGGATCGGAGTGACAGCGCCTTATTATCTGACGCTGCGGCTTAAGCCGCATTTTACCCAAGGAGCCTCTATTGTGAATATCTCCTCCAGCCGGGAGCGGATGTCACAGCCGGATACCGAGAGCTATACTGCAGCCAAAGGCGGGATCGGTGCATTGACTCATGCCCTTAGTGTAAGTCTTAGCGGTAAAGTGCGGGTTAATGCAATCAGCCCGGGTTGGATTGATACCACCGCTTATCACGGTACAGAGGAATCGGCGGAGCCGATTCATACAGAGCCGGATCGGCTGCAGCATCCTGCGGGACGGGTAGGAACTCCGGCGGATATCGCAGGCATGGTGCTGTTCCTGTGCAGTGAGTCTGCGGGATTCATAACGGGCGAGAATATGACAATCGATGGCGGGATGGGCAAGCAGATGATTTACCACGGAGACGAGGGCTGGACCTACCACCCTGGAGGGCAATCATGAAGCTGCCTGTAATTAAAAATGCTGGGGAACTGGCCGCGCTGGTGCGGGAGATCGGTTATCTGCCCTTGTTCCGCTGTGAGATCGCAGGCTTCTCTCTGGAGGAATGCACACCTGCGGGCTACTGGTTCGTGAAGGATGTCATCGGGCCGTGGGAATGGCGCGAGGAGATTGCGGCCGGGGGCGAGATCGCTTATGCGAAGCTTTTTAACAAGAAGGCCGGGTTCATCAGCAGAGAATGGTACCCGGACTTCGCCAATTACCGCCGGGACGGTTATGATTTCGATGCCAGATATGATGACGGACTGGCCTCCATGGCCAGCAAACGAATCATGGATGTGCTGCTGGAGCATGAGGCGGGGCTGCTGTCCACTGATCTTAAAGGGCTGTCCGGCTTCGCGGCCAAAGGTGCGAAAGGCTTCGACACAGCCATGACGCTGCTCCAGATGCAGACCTACATTACAGCCAGCAAATTCGAGTATAAGCAGGACAAGCATGGCCGTCCCTACGGCTGGGGAATCGGACGTTATGCCGTGAGCGAGCATGTATTCGGAGCAGACTGGGTGACATCGCAGTACAGTGTTCAGCCTGGGGCATCCAGGGAGCGGATCGTGGAGCATACGGCCAGGCTGTTCCCGGAGGCAGGGGCGAAGCAGATGGAGAAGGTTCTAAAGTAAGGTTAGGCGTCACAAAAACCGAACACAATTGCTCACACGAAGGCACCTGAGCCAAATGTATGCGAAAAACCAATTACAATTGCTCGCGTGGAGCTACCTGCTCCAAATGTAATCGGAAAACCGATTACAATTGCTCGCGCGAAGGTACCTGCTCCAAATGTAATCGAAAAACCGATTACAATCGCTCGCGTGGATCTACGTGGGCCAAATGTAATCGAAAAACCAATTACAATTGCTCGCGTGGAGCTACCTGGTCCAAATGTAATCGAAAAACCGATTACAATTGCTCGCGTGGGGCTACCTGGTCCAAATGTAATCGAAAAACCGATTACAATTGCTCGTGCGAAGGTACCTGGTCCAAATGTAATCGAAAAACCGATTATAATTGCTCGCGCGAAGGTACCTGGTTCAAATGTAATCGAAAAACCGATTACAATTGCTCGTGCGAAGGTACCTGGTCCAAATGTATGCGAAAAACCAATTACAATTGCTCGCGTGGAGCTACCTGCTCCAAATGTAATCGAAAAACCGATTACAATTGCTCGCGCGAAGGTACCTGGTCCAAATGTAATCGAAAAACCGATTACAATTGCTCGCGCGAAGGTACCTGGTCCAAATGTAATCGAAAAACCGATTACAATTGCTCGCGCGAAGCTACCTGGTCCAAATGTAATCGAAAAACCGATTACAATTGCTCGCGCGAAGGTACCTGCTCCAAATGTAATCGAAAAACCAATTACAATTGCTCGTGCGAAGGTACCTGGTCCAAATGTAATCGAAAAACCGATTACAATTGCTCGCGTGGAGCTACCTGCTCCAATTGTAATCGAAAAACCGATTACAATTGCTCGTGCGAAGATACCTGCTCCAAATGTAATCGAAAAACCAATTACAATTGCTCGCGTGGAGCTACCTGCTCCAAATGTAATCGAAAAACCGATTACAATTGCTCGCGTGGAGCTACCTGTGCCACATGTATGCCGCCTGTACTCCAGACGACAAAGTCTAATCAAACCACTCTCCGTCAACGTATCATATATTGATCTGCACCCGCACCAAGAGCCTCGTCCAGAATAGGACGAGGCTCTTATGTCAGCAGTACAATCCATTACAAGATGCGGCTTAGATGGACATCGCCAACTGTTCGGCTTGTTCTTCCCGGGGAAGGACAGAGGCCAGCTCGGCACCCAGTCCGAGGTAGGCACGCATGCGCTGCATCATTTCATTACGGAAGCCGGGCCATAGAATATGGATCTCGCCAACATAGCCCCGGCAGTTATACTCGGCTGTAACTCCGCGCTGATCCTGGCGGACGGTATTGATCTTCAGCTGATGGGAGGTAAGCTCGCGGGTAACCTCCTGCAGCATCAGGGATGTCTTCTTGGTAGCACTGGATACCAGCTCCATGTAGAGCTGGGGAGTCTTGAACAGACCGCTCTTGCCGATGGCGCGGCAGTCCCGTTCAAATACTTTATGAATAAACGTCAGCAGCAGATAGCTTCGGACCAGGGACAATTCATCTTTGGTTATATTCTCAGGGATTGTTGGTGTAGTTAGGGGGTGTCTCTTGGTAATCGCCATTATAAATCACCTCATTTATAGTATGCGAACCTTTGTTCTCATTATACACCGAATCCGCAAATAAAAGCAATATTTTACTTGCAATTTATGGATCGTAATTTACAATAAAATAAACTTGACTTCATAATTCCAGCATGGTAAGATTTATCTTGTGACTGCGCAAGCAAGTCAACTGAATATGCGGTCATGGCGGAATTGGCAGACGCGCTGGCTTCAGGTGCCAGTGGTAGCAATATCGTGGAGGTTCGAGTCCTCTTGACCGCATCACTATAAACTTTTAAGATCTTGATTCGTCTTCATAGACGTTGTCAAGATCTTTTTTTGCATGCCATTATCATCTTTATAATTCAGAATGACATATTGCCGATGATCATTATTTAATGATAAACATTAAATAATTATTGAAAAACATAAAAAAATCTGTTATATTCTAATCAACCTAATGAGGGAGTTCGATTAGATGAGTATTTTGAGAATCCAGAAGACAAGCAAAGTATTGTCCGTATGCCTGCAGTTGCTTTGTAACATGTTACTTCTAGCCACTCTGGCCATGATTGCTGCAATGGTCTGGCTTGCTGTGCTGTCAGGAGATGGAATTCCGACTGCACTACACAATATGACTCATATTTTTGTCAATAAAGATCATGGTGATTATGCCAAATCCGACCTGATTATTAAATTCAGCGGGGATGTAGCAAGGCTGTGTTTAATCATTTTTGTACTATTTTTAGTGAGGATGATATTTAAGGATATAAGCAGAGACTATACACCGTTTGTTGCCAAGCATACGAAGCGCTTGAAACTGATTTCCTTGTTGATGGCAGGCATGGCCTTTATTCCTGGACTCGTTGAAGTAGTACTGATACAAATAATTGATCCTGTGACGTTTGTGTATGCGTCGTTTGAGCTGTTTTTTGTTTTAGTTGCCATTGTATTTTTTTGTCTAGCTCAAATATTTGAATATGGCAGAATGCTGCAACAGCAATCTGACGAAACCTTGTGAGGATGTATGTGCGATGGCTATTATTTTGAGGCTAGACCGTGTAATGGCGGACCGTAAGATATCCCTGAACGAACTCGCGGATAAGGTGGGCATATCAAATGTGAATCTCTCAAACATTAAAACGGGTAAGATTAGCGCCATTCGCTTCTCTACACTTGATGCGATTTGTAATGTGCTCGATTGCCAGCCAGGTGATATTTTAGAGTTTCGGAGGGAAGAATAGTATATGACTGTTTCAATGATGGTGTCATCCCTTATACAATTAATCCTATTTAGCTTTATACCTCTGGTTTGTTGGTTAATATTCGCAAGAAAGAAGCAGTCTTTTTGGAGCTGGATCGGCTTAAAAGCTCCTGAAATAAAAAAGAAAAATCTATTTTTCATCCTGTTTTTCTCAGGGCTCCTTTTGTTCTTGTCGCTTGGATGGGTAATCATGTTGTTTTTTACCAATGGATCCGACGTTGCTGCATCACAATTTGATGGCGTAGGCGTTGCAGGTATAGCGGCTGCTTTATTCTATGCTTTTGTACAAACTGGTTTGTCTGAAGAGATAGTATTCCGGGGGTTTATCGGAAAAAGGTTGATTTCTGCGGTTGGATTTACGGCAGGGAACTCGGTTCAGGCGGCATTGTTCGGCTGTTTGCACGGAGCTATGTTTTTTTCACATGCCGGATGTTTAAATGCCTTAATCATCACACTATTCACTGCTGTAATTGGCTGGTTTATGGGTGACATAAACGAGAAACTAGCAGGAGGATCGATTGTTCCAAGCTGGATTATGCATGGATTGGCCAATTTATTTACGGCGATGATGATGATGTTTAACTTGTTTTAGTAGTATAAGCTGTAATTCCGCTTGAATATAAATTCTCCGCTAACTGGATGAATTCTTCTGGGGGTATATCCTTATCTCTTTGGAGCCAAAGATGAAATAAAGAAAGGGTCGTCGTCAGATAGAACTCAATGAAGTACGGCGTTAAGGAGTGGTTTTGCGGAAGGCTTAGGAATTGCTCCATGGGAATTTCTTTTTTCAAGCGTGCTAAGAAATGCGGGCTTCCATAATCACCCAGAAGGGCATGGAGCGCCAGGAGATGTTCTTTTTTGTCCAGACAAGACAGCGCATCCTGAACCGAATGCACCGACAGCTCTTTACCGGCTAATTCTGCTTTGATGTCATGGAGCAAGTTATTTTCCACAGCATCCAGCAATTCGTAAATGTCAGTAAAGTATTGATAAAAGGTACTGCGGTTATACCCTGACCGGTTGGCGATTTCCTGAATGGAAATTTTCTCAACCGGCTTTTGGCTGTATAGCTCACAAAAAACTTCTATAAACCTTTGTCTTGTTTTCTCCGTGATTTGGGGCTGCTTCTTCATGTGTCCCTCCTGCTGGCGTATAAGATATCATCCGACAGATTTTAAAAAACTGATGATTGATCAAGGAATCCTAAAGCTTTATGATCACATCATACAACATGTTGTTGGATGATTACACGGAAATATGAATCAGCGGGGTGGTAAAATGTCAGCAGTAAAGCAAGACAGAATTCTAATTTTCGGCGCAGGTGTCATCGGAAGCATCTATGCAATGAAGTTTATGGAAGCCGGGTTTGACGTTAGCCTGTTTGCACGTTCGGACAGATTCAGAGCCTTACAAGAAAAAGGTCTGCAATATAATGACAAAGGTACAGTCAGAACGATTCCGGTGAAGGTCATGGATACGCTCGAAAATGACGATATATACGATTTTATTTTCGTTACCGTCCGTTATGACCGGGCCGAGTCAGCGTTGCTCGCGCTTAAGGATAATCAAAGCCCGAATATTGTTACGATGACCAATAGCTCCATTGGATTTTCTTCGTGGCGGAGGATTGTCGGGGATCGGCTCCTGCCGGCTTTTCCCGGCTTCGGCGGACAGATCAAAGATGGGGTCCTGTACGCCCGGTTCATGCCCAAGCTTCTAGTGGCTACCACCTTTGGAGAAATGAACGGCGCAGTGACGCAGCGCATCGTAAAGCTCTCACAAGTATTTCAAGCCGCCAAGCTTCCCTACGCTATAAAAAAGGATATGCAGGCGTATCTCATCACACATTCTGTATCAGACATTGCGCTGCTAGGCGGTTTGTATTCCGGGCATCGGATGACTGCCCCTGTAACACCCGGAACCAGACAGACGGCACGCCAAATAACAGTTACTTTAAAAGCGTATCTAAAGGCAATCCGCAAAGCAGGTGTTGCTGTTGATCCGCCTTTCTTTAAAATAGTCCCTAAACTCCCAAGCCTCATGCTTGATCTTCTCTTCATTGCATGGCTGCGCACGAACATGGTTAAGGATATGCTGCTGCCGGATTATGCGAATGCTGCGAATCAGGAGGTTGTGCAGCTAGAGAATGATCTAACGAAATTTTTAACTATGCAGAACGGCTGATACCGGATAATTGTAATCTGAGCAATTAAAACCTGCAAAAAAGGGTTAAATGTATTACATCGCTGCAGTCTGTACTACTAATTCTGCCTCAATCTTAACCAAGGAGTGAGCAATGATGAGCTGGGATGTATTTATCATGAAAGAGAAGTACGATTTTGAAGCGCCGGAGGAAGAACAGCCCCCAATGCCTCCCTTGGGACAACGTGATGAAATCATTGAGAAGCTGACCCGCCGTATACCGAACCTGGATTACCGGGATAAGGCTTGGGGCTTCCTTGAGGGCGAGGGGTATTCGATCGAGTTCAACACAGGTGATGAGGAGCTTGTGAATTCCATCATGCTGCATGTCCGGGGCGGGGGAACGGTGATGGAGACGATCCGGCTGGTCTGTGAGACACTGGAGGCTTATGCGCTTGATACATCGGATTCCGGCTATATCGATTTTGAGCAGCCTGAGCAAGCGGAGCAATCCTGGGAGCAATTTCAGCGGTATCGTGACCAGGTGTTGAAGAATGATAACTAAAGAGGTATAGGGAAATCAACAGAGGCACAGGATGGTAATCACCTGCAGCCTCTGTTTTTTTTGCTGTGTACAGCCCTCTCAAAATCCTCTGAAATAACGTGCAGAAGGGTATTGACGCCTGAAGATTGATCATGTTAAT
This sequence comes from Paenibacillus sp. FSL M7-0420, assembly GCF_038002345.1. Taxonomy (NCBI): domain Bacteria; kingdom Bacillati; phylum Bacillota; class Bacilli; order Caryophanales; family Paenibacillaceae; genus Paenibacillus; species Paenibacillus sp. FSL M7-0420. The sequence goes on from NZ_JBBOCJ010000001.1 coordinate 2,414,967, forward strand.
ATTTTCACGTAACAAACTAACATGTCAGTATATATGAATAGCATGTTAGCATGTTAACTCATTTATCCTACTTCAGGAGGTTATTTTGTGGATGTGGCTAATGTTGTAATCGGTTTCATTATGGTCTTATCGTTTTTTGGATTGGTGTGGTATTGCGTCAAGGGGTATAACCTCATGGTTGGCTTCTTCGTCATGTCGGTGCTGTGGACCTCGATTGCCCTGATCGGAAATAGCATTCATCCTACCTCCGTGATGGAGGGCAAGACTTTCATTGATGTCCTTACCAACGTATTCCAGACAGGGCCGGAGAATTACGGGAAGGCGATCCTGGTTAATATTTTCTTCGGCGCCTTCTTCGGAAGAGTCCTGATCGACACCGGGATTGCCGCTACTCTGATTCGTAAGGTTGTAGAGCTTGGGGGAGACAAACCCAGAATCACCATGTCTCTGCTGTGTATCGTTACCGCTGTAATCTTCACATCCATGACCGGTATCGGCCCGGTAATCTCCATTGCGGTCATCGTGCTGCCGATCATGCTGTCGCTCGGGATTCCTTCACCGATTGCCCTGTTCTCTTTCATGGGCTCAATCATGGCGGGGATCTTCGGGAACATTGTGAACTTTAAGCAATATCAGGCGATATTTGCCACAGCCAATGAGAGTTATGCCAGCTACGACTACAATACATATTTCAAATTTGGCATGATTGCGATGGCTGTATCCTTGATCGTGGTTCTGGTGGTATCTAATGTGATGATGAACCGGAAGCTCTCCCGGGCCTGGGCGGCCACACCGGATAGCGGAGCTACTGTAGATGCACCTGCTATCTCCTGGATCTCGATCATTCTGCCAGTAGTAGGTGTGGTGGTGCTCAAGGTTCCGATCATTTTTGGATTTATCTTCGCCGCCTTGTTCGCACTGTTGACCTGCGGCAAGCTGAAGGGCGGTTTTGCAAGCGTTTGCAGAATGCTGTCGAAGCAGTTCGCGGACGGAGCCATAGATGTAGCGCCGATGATCGGGTTCCTGCTCACGCTGTCCATGTTCAACAATGCGGCCACCTATGCTTCCCCTTATTTCAAAACCCTGCTGGACGGCGCGATGCCCCAGACCGCGCTGCTCTTATGTATTGTATTTGCAATCCTGACACCGCTAGGCTTCTTCCGCGGCCCGATGAACCTTGTCGGTTCGGGTTCGGCCATCCTGGCCGTCGTGGTGGCAACCGCAGCCTGGCCGGTACAATTCCTCTATCCGCTGTTCGCCATTACTACAGTAGCACCGCAGCATTTGGACGTTACACAGTCCTGGGTTGCCTGGGGCTTCGGCTATACGAAGGTTCCGGCCAAGGAATATATGAAGATGTCGATTCCTACCGGCTGGATCATCGGGATTATTCTCTGCGCGGTTGTGTTCTTCATGTACGGCAATCTGGTGTAGCACTATATTAATGAAGAGAAACGGAGAAATCATATGAGTACAATGGTTAGAATGGGGATCGATGTAGGGGGAACACATACCAAGGCAGTTGCGATTGACAACGCCACACATGAGATTATCGGGAAATCATCCGTGAAGACGACGCATGATCATGCCACAGGCGTAGCCGCAGGCGTGGTGAAATGCTTCATGAATTGCCTGGAGGAGAATAATATCCGTCCGGAGGATGTAGTGTTCGTGGCCCACAGTACCACGCAGGCAACGAATGCGCTGATCGAGGGCGATATTGCCCAGGTGGGCATCATTGGCCTGGCGAAGGGCGGTCTGGAAGGCTGGCTCGCCAAGCGTCAGACCCGGCTTCAGAATATTGACCTGGGCAACGGCAAGGAGATCAAGATCTACAATAGCTTTCTTAATGTTAAAAAAATGTCTGAAGCTTCCGTGCTGACGGTCATCGATGAATTGAAGCAGCAGGGGGCGCAGGTGATTGTGCCTTCGATGGCTTTTGGCGTAGATAACGGGCGGCCCGAGGAACTGGTCTATATAGAAGCAGAGAAAAAAGGCATGCCGACCACCATGGCCTCCGACATCACCAAATTATACGGGCTGACCCGCAGAACGCGGACGGCGGCGATTAATGCAAGCATTCTGCCGAAGATGCTGGATACCGCCAATTCCACAGAGAAGTCTGTGCGGGAGGCCGGGGTCCATGTTCCGCTGATGATTATGAGAGGCGACGGCGGCGTCATGGAGATCAGTGAGATGAAGAAACGGCCTGTGCTGACGATGCTGTCGGGACCGGCGGCTTCAGTCATGGGCTCACTGATGTATCTGAGAGCGTCGAACGGGGTGTACTTCGAGGTCGGCGGCACGACTACCAATATCGGTGTGATCAAAAACGGCCGCCCGGCCATCGACTATTCCATCGTCGGCGGTCATCCGACCTATGTCAATTCCCTGGATGTACGGGTGCTTGGCGTGGCCGGCGGGTCCATGATCCGGGCGAACAAGAGCGGAGTGGTCGATGTCGGACCAAGATCGGCGCATATCGGCGGACTGGATTATTCGGTATTCACCGATCCGGATCAGATCAAGGGAGCACAGGTCGAATTCTTTTCTCCGAAGCCGGGTGATCCTGCTGATTATGTGGCCATCCGGCTGGAGAACGGGGAGCGGGTGACGATCACGAACTCCTGCGCGGCGAATGTGCTGGGACTGGTGAAGCCGGAGCATTTCTCCTACGGGAATGTGGAAGCGGCCAGAAGGGCGATACAGGCACTGGCGGATTATTGCGGAACGACGGTAGAGGATATCGCCAAGCAGATTATGGAGAAGGCCTATGCCAAGATCGAGCCGATCATTCTGGCGCTGGCTGAGAAATACAAGCTGGAGAAGGATCAGATCTCTCTCGTCGGCGTGGGCGGCGGAGCGGCTTCGCTGATTGTCTATTTTTCGGAGAAAATGGGCCTGAAATACAGCATCCCCGAGAATGCCGAGGTGATCTCTTCGATAGGTGTAGCCCTGTCGATGGTCCGGGATGTGGTGGAGCGGATTATTCCGTCCCCGTCCAAGGAAGTGATTGCCGCCCTGAAGATGGAAGCCTTGAACAAGGCCATCCAGAGCGGAGCGACACCGGAGAGCATCGAGATTCATATCGATATTGACCCGCAGACTTCCAAGGTGACAGCGATCGCTACCGGTTCCACGGAAGTGAAGACGACCGAGCTGCTGAAGGAATGTGACGAAACGGAGCTGCGGGAGCTGGCTGCCCAGGATATGCGCATCCCTGTAGAGCGGACGGAGCTGCTGCAGAAGACTAGATATGTCAGTATTTTCGGCGAGAAAATGGATAAAGCCGGTGAAGCCGGGGCAGTCCGTATCCTGGATACCAAAGGCTTCATCAAAGTGCAGAGAGGCCGGGCTATGGCGTTGAAGACAACAGCCGGGGACTATCTGAGCGCAGTGAAGCAGTTGTGGGAGGCAATGGCTGTGTATCAGACGGAGCTGATTACAAGACCTGACTTTTACTTGTGTATCGGCGCACGTGTGATGGACTTTACAGCCTCTGACTTCGAACAGCTAGAGCTGCTGATGGACATCGAGGTATCCACGTTCGAGCCGGACACGGAGGTTATTGTCGTGGCGGCCAATATCAAGCAGAGTTAAGAGCCGCGCGGAAGAGCGTGTAGACAGGAGGACGTATGCAAGTACAGACGAAGCTGGGAGAGCTGCTGTATCCATTGCTGGAGGTTGACGATGAGGCTTGGGGAATGTATGCCTTCAGGAGAGACATCCTGAACCGGCGTATTCCGCCGGAGACGAAGCGGGAAATGCTGAAGCAGGCCAGAGCCTGCGGCATAGAATATGCACAGCGGATGATACTTGAATATGGAACCCGAGATGTCCGGGTGCTTGCCGGGCGGATGAACCTGAAGCTGGAATTCAAGGATGCGCTCATGACCGGCAAGCGTGTGCTGTTCGCCTCCTATACCCCTCCGGACCGGATCGAAATCATGGAAAAACCCTTGCGCAGAGCGGCGGAGCAGGTGCGGGAGGCGGGGGCTGGTCTAGTTGAACTTTTTTCCCAAGCTGGTATAATGAATACTATCCTTGGCCACGAAATTTATCATTTTGTAGAAGACCGGTTTGCACAGGAAATATACACCCGGACCGAGCGCATTCTGCTATGGAAGCTGCTGGGCCTGAAGAATTATTCTACAATACGCACCTTAAGTGAGGTTGGAGCCATGGCTTTTACACAGGAGCTGAACAGACTGCGGTACTCGCCGTTTATTCTGGATGTTCTGTTGTATTATGCCTACGACTCAGCCAGTGCGGAGACAATAACCCGTGATGTACTAGGAGTGAGTTCAGGGAAGGTGTAGGGAAGCCGTTGAAGATTATGAATAACAGTAATTCACTGAATGATGTAACTTATAATAGAATAAAAGAAGACATCATGAATATGACGCTCGAGCCGGGAATGGATGTCAGTGTGCAGAAGCTGTCTGAACGCTATGGCGTCAGCCGGACGCCGGTGCGGGAAGCTGTCGTCCGCCTTCAACAGTCAGGACTGGTGGAAATATATCCTCAGCGCAAAACGGTAGTCTCGAAGATCGATCTGCAACGGGTACGTGAGGAGTGGTTCATCCGCACCTCGCTGGAATCTGCGGTGATCGATGAGTTCATCCGCAAGTGCAGCGAGCTGGTAGCAGATACGATGCAGGAATTGATTAATAAGCAGAAGAAATACATGGACAAGAAATATTTCAGAGAGTTCTATATTAAGGACAACCGGTTCCATCAGCTGATCTTCCAGACGGCCGGAGAAGAATTGTCCTGGTTCACCATCGAAGAGGTAGCTTCCCATTATAACCGTATCCGTCTGCTCTACGGGAAGATGGAGGGGGTCCAGCCATCCGATATCGATAAGCATGTGAAGATGGTGGCGGCTACCCGCAAGCGGGATGTGGAAGGAATGCGCAAGGTCGTGATGGAGCATTCCAATACGCTGCTGGACCGGGTCCAGAGCATGTCGAAGCAATACCCGCAATTCTTCTAAATGTACACAAGATTAAAGAGGCGTATCCGAAAGTTCCGCTCTATGGAGAGGACTTCCGGGATACGCCTTTTTGTTAAAATATAAGAAATCCTATTGCTGCTTGAGCCGCCGGTAATATAGCCAGGTTCTGCCCGCGAACGAGCCGAAGAGCAGAATGGAAAGGAACATAATTGAAATGTTCCACGCCTGGGAAGCGGTGAATTCATCCCGCAGCATGCCATCTATGAAGGCCGACACATTCAGGCTGTAGAGCAGGATCATGGGCAGGAACAGCAGGGTATAGCTGATGGCGATTTTACGTGCGTGCTTCAGGCGGTGTAACGGATCGCTATAGAGCTCCGGGTATTCGGCATGCTCCGGGTTCTCCCGGCTCCACAGGGTCCATTTCTGCAGAGAGAAGGGAGAACTGTAGAGCCTGGTCCAGCCGGCATCCTGATGCAGCTCGAAATACCCTTCACCCGCAACGACCTGATAGTCAGCGTGATATTTCATACGGCGCGGACGGCCCTTGCTGAAATGGAACAACGTTCCTCCGAAGCATACTTTATAGAGATTCCAGCCGTGCAGCTCCTGCTCCTCCAGCCATTGCTCCAGCCGGTCAGGGGCATACATCCAGCCTAACTTCATCCGCGCCATCGTAGTGCCGGCGGGCTTCTGCGGTCTGGAGGGCTGCTTCAGCTCCTGATGATCCAATAGAAATACCTTACTGGCAGCCCGGAGCTTCACCATGGAGTAGATTGCAAGAACAAGCAGGGCCAGGGCTCCCGCTGCTGCGGTCCAGGTAACAGCCCACATCGGACTTGGCTGAATGCGGACTGGAGTGTCCTGATTGAAGGTGAGCCCTAGTACAAGCAGTGGAATAAGTGCTATGAGCAGCAAATACACCAGGATTCCCATGAAAAGATAGGAGATGATGCGGTTACGCCTCAGGACATCCTTACGTGAAGGATAGGCGCTAATCTGTGACGGGGACCGGTCATTCTCGTACAGGCTCCACTTTCCTTGCTGTAGCCTCCTGCTCCATCCCTCTGCGGACAGATAAGGAGACATGGATGAATGCTTGGATGAATGATAAGCCAGCTGATAAGTTAGCAAGGCGGGCTCAGCCTGCCGGAAGGTAAAGCGCCGCAGCAGTAAGCTCCATTCCTCCAGACGCCATCCCCTGCCGGCCATATCGGCCAACCAGGCTTCTGTCCCCGGCAGATCGTAGCTCCAAAAGGGCCGAAATACAGTTCTCATTGAAATTCCTCCTCACTGGTGACGGCGTTGCGGTGAAGTTCCTTTAATCTGCCGATTTCTGCGCGCATGACTTCCTTCCCCAGCTCAGACACCTCGTACACCGTCTTTCTCTCTTCATCGGCAAATACGGTAATTAGCCCATCCTTATTCATCTTGGTCAAGGTTCCATACACCGTACCGGAGCCCAGCCGCAGCCGTCCTTCCGACAGATCATCCACATGCTTGATGATTCCGTATCCATGGCGCGGCTTGGTTAAGGACAACAGAATATAGAAGGCCGTTTCGGTCATGGGGACGTACTTTTTTAGAACCTTTTGTGCTGCGGACACCGCGTTCACCTGCTTCGTCAATTCGTTGTGCCAAGTCATAGCTATAAGAGGATATGTCATGCTGTGACTATGTCATATCATGACTATATCACGTTGCGACATATTGTTCAACGATAAGTGAGCGAGCTGAGGCAGCAGAGTTACATTGGCGTAAGAAGCAGGGGCTGACACATTGGCTGCCAGAGCTCAGGTACAAGCTGGGGCTGTGAACAGTAGACCGTCTGTAGATACTGGCTGAGCGGGGCCAGCTTGTCCTCAACGAGCACCTCCTTGATGTCGGACGGCTTGACGGGTATAGCTTGTCCGGTGGAGGACATGAATTCGGCTAGGGGAAGCAGCATTGCGCAGCTCTTGCGGTATGACATGCGGTGCGGGAACCTGGGGGAGCTGCCGGAATCGTATTTGGACAGCCTGATGCGGGTGTAGTGACCCGCCAGGACGCTGCGGGCATCGAGCTTCAGCACAGCGAAGACCTCGCCCGGCTCTCTGCGCGAATACATTGCAGCCATTGCGAGGCAATCCCGCCAGGTCGGCCACAGGAACACATGGCGGTCCAGGCAGCGGCGGAATTCCTCCGCCGTTGTCCCCGGAGCCATCGCCTCAGGCGTAATACGCAGATGGGCATTCAGAATCGCGGCTTGCCCGGCGTAGCTTACCCGGTGCGCGGCAGCCCGCCGCTCTCCGGCTGCATGAGCGGGACTCAGCACGGCAGAGGAATAGATGGTGTCAAAGGCAGCCATGGCAGGCAGATTCACTGCCCGGGTGAAATGATAGAAGGAGGTGCGGAGCGGGCTTTTGGTCATGGCGTCAATCAGGGAGGGGTTCATGGGAGCTTCTGCCCTTTGAAGGAGCTGAAGGGCATACTCTTCACCTTGCGGTTCAGCAGGACCGCATTGATCTCGCCTCCGGCCAGGATGATAAATGAGCTGATATACAGCCAGATAAGCAGCACTGTTACGCCTCCGAGACTGCCGTAGGTTTTGGAGAAATCACTGAATTGATTGACATATACCGAGAACAGGATCGAGGTCGTAATCCAGCCGATGGTGGTGAACAACGCCCCAGGCATAACCTCCCGCAGCGCCAGTCTCCGGCTGGGAGCGATCCAGTACAGCAGGGTGAAGACGATGAACATCACGAGCAGCGGAACCAGGTATTGCAGCAGATCCCACAGCTTCTGGAATCCATAGGGAAGGTCAACCAGCAGGAAGACTTGCGTCTTGAGCCAGCTGCCAAGGACCAATAGCAGAATGCTGAGCAGTACGACGAACCCGATCGTCAAGGTAGCGAGCAGGGCGATCCCCCGGATTTTCCAGAACACTCTGCTCTCGTCAATCTCGTAGGCACGGTTCAGCCCCTTGATGATCGCATTGATTCCTTTGGAGGCGGCCCACAGGGTAGCCAGCATCCCGAAGGACAACAGTGTCTGGCTGCGTCCGGCGGATACATCCTGCAGAATCTCTTCTATGATAGAGATGGCTTCGGCGGGCATGATCTGCTCCAGCTGCTCTATATTTTTCTCCAGAGAGATATTCGCATACCCGATCAGGGTCATGATGAAGATCAGAAAAGGAAACAGGGACAGGATTAAATAATAGGTCAGCTGCGCAGCGATGCCCTGGACATCATCGTCGTTGATTTTCACCCATAGCTGCTTGATGAACTTGAAAGTGCCTCTTCTACTGCCTGAAGTGCTGTTCATAAGACCCTCCTTCATGTATTCCCGGATAGACTGACGTGGCAGCCAAATCGTTCCATATATATGTATACCCGTTAAAATATCCTTTAGTCCGTTAAGCTTAGTTTTATTGTACCATACGGGGATTCGATGGATTATACCCGCCTTTCAATGATATGACCGCTTGCGCAGAGTCAGATCATGACAAGGGCAAGGTTGCAGAATGAATGAGTGGACGCTGTAATCCCAGCGGCAGCAAGGCTTCGCACAGTGGTACTAAGATGACTATAGACGGCAATTCGCGGACTCCTCTATATTGGGGGCAGAGCAAGCAGCTGCTGCCTTACCCTGCTGTGCCGGAGCGGATAATCTCCGGCCGGCGGTGAAATGAATACGCTTTCCAGAGGAGGCCGAAGATTTGACAACGAAAAAAATGGAAGCTGTGGACCCGACGAGATCGGTGCGGATGAGAGCGGTATGGATCTGGGCGTTATGTATCCTTCTATGTATTCCGCTGCTGGCAGGCGGGGGCCGTGTGAACGCAGAGTCTGTTAATAAGAGTGGTCCCGCCGGACCTGCGCCGCGGACTGCGAAGCAAATGGCGGCACTCATGGGCAGAGGGACGAACCTGGGCAACACTTTTGAAGGGAACTGGAACAGCCAGAGCTTCGGGGAGGTGAAGGCGGCGGTGGATGCTTACATCGCGGCGGGCTTCACCACCATCCGCATTCCGGTCAACTGGGGCGGACGGGGCAGCAAATATGCATCGACTGCTGATGCGGCCGGGAATTTCTCTCCGAGCGCACCGAATGTGGCGACGGTGAAGCAACTGGTGGACTATGTGCTGAAGGATGTGAATGTCCAGCGTGCTTGTGCAGGTAAGCCCCCGGTCATCCTGATCGTCAACATTCATCATGAGGAATGGGCAATGAATGCGGTGCAGGGGGAACCGGCGTTTGAAGTGAATATGCAGCGGCTGGAGACGATCTGGTCGGGAATCGCTGCCTTATTCAAGGATGCGCCCGACACGCTGGTGTTCGAGCTGTTCAATGAGCCGCATCTGAGTATGAATACGGGAGCCGCCGCCAAGGCAAGCGTCATCGAGCTTAACAAAAGAGCCTACGCCGCCATCCGCAGCTACACCTGGAATGGCACCCAGCCTCATACCAGCCGGGTGGTGATCTTCGGCGGGTACAATTACAACAGCGGCTGGGGCCTGTACGATACGTACCGCAATCCGCAGGATCTGCCGGGCGAAGGCACAGACTCCTATGTAATGGGCACCTACCATTCGTATTTTCAGAATCTGGCCGACCATCTGAAGCGTGTGGATGATGTGAAGCGGGAATTCGCAGATGTGCATGATATCCCTGTCTATCTGGGTGAATTCGGGTACGAGCACCGGGGAGTGATTACGGATACGCTGCTGGATAACTACCGCCAGATTGCGAATAAGGCGATATCGGCGCAGTTTGCCGTGTCGGTATGGGATGATAATGGCTGGTATCAGGTCTACAACCGGGCGACCGGGCAATTCAATGCACTTAAGGATCAGGTCTTAGACATAGATAACTGATCTGAAGGGTGCCGGAAATGGGGAAGGAAGATGGGAAATCCATTAGCGGCCTCCCGGCCGTCAATGTCTGCTGTCCACCGGAAGCAGAGACTGAAGCGTCTGGTCCGCAACCGCTGGCTATATATCATGCTGCTGCCCGGACTGCTGTACTTTATTATTTTCAAATATGTACCGATGTACGGGGTACTGCTGGCCTTCAAGAACTACCAGCCGTTCCTGGGATTCATGGATAGCGAATGGGTGGGGATGAAGCATTTCGACCGGTTCTTCGGCGACCCGCTGTTCTGGAAGCTGCTGAAGAATACGTTCGTGCTGGCGGCCTACAATATTCTGTTCTTTTTTCCGCTGCCGATTGTTCTGGCCCTGATGCTGAATGAGTTAAGGTCGCAGACGTACAAGAAGACGATTCAGACTCTGGTGTACATCCCGCATTTCATGTCATGGGTCGTCATTGTCTCGATCGCCTACCTGTTCTTCACGACCGAAGGGGGGCTGGTTAATGAAGCCATTGCATCTGTCGGCGGCGAGAAAATCCAGTTCCTGCTCAGTCCCTCCTGGTTCCGTACGTTCATTACCGGCGAAGTGATGTGGAAGGAAACGGGCTGGGGAACGATTATCTTCCTCGCGGCGCTGGCCGGCGTAGACACACAGCTCTATGAAGCTGCCAAAATCGACGGGGCCGGGCGGGCACGCCAGCTATGGCATATTACGCTTCCCGCCATCCGTTCCACTATCGTCATTCTGCTGATCCTGCGGCTGGGCAATTTCCTCGATACGGGGTTTGAGCAAATCTTCCTGATGCTGAATCCGCTGAACCGGGAGGTCGGAGAAGTCTTCGATACCTATGTCTACACCACCGGGATCTCTCAGGGAGAGTACAGCTACAGTACCGCTGTCGGATTGTTCAAGTCCGTGGTCGGGCTGGTGCTGGTGTTCGGCTCGAACTTCCTGGCGAAGCGGTTCGGTGAGGAAGGCATTCTCTAAGGATTTTACAGTGAAAGGAGGTATGTTCTGTGTTAAAAGAAACATCCTGGCCCAGCCGTCTATTCGACCTGTTCAATATTGTCGTGCTGGCCGTTATTGCCATCATTACGATTGTCCCGTTCATCTATGTCGTGGCCGGCTCGTTCGCGACCCAGCGGGAGCTGCTGGAAAAAGGGTTTATTCTTTTCCCTACCGAATTCTCACTGGACGCGTACACCTATATCTTCTCCACCAGTACACTGATGCGGAGCCTGGGCGTGACCATCTTCATCACTGTGACCGGGACGCTGATCAATATTGTATTAACCTGCCTGATGGCCTATCCGCTATCCCGCCGGGATATGGATTTCCGCTCGCCGATTCAGCTGCTGGTGATCTTCACCATGCTGTTCAGCGGCGGGATGATTCCGACTTTCCTGGTCGTCAAGGAGCTGGGGATGATCGATACGTACTGGTCGCTCCTGCTTCCCGGGGCGATCAGCGCCTTCAACCTGATTATCGTGCGCAGCTTCTTCCAGCAGCTTCCGCCGGATCTGGAGGAGTCAGCCAAAATCGACGGCGCCAGCGACCCCGGCATCCTGCTGCGGATTGTCATTCCGCTGTCGCTGCCGGTGCTGGCCACGTTCTCGCTGTTCTACGCGGTCGGCCACTGGAACACCTATTTCAGCTCGATTCTCTACATTAATGATTCCACGATGTGGCCGATTCAGGTGCTGCTGCGCCAGATCGTCATGCTGTCCCAAGGCGGCAGCCTGGGCGACACCTCTTCGCTGGAGAGTAACTTCGTCCCGCCGGACCAGGCGGTGAAGATGGCCGTGATCGTCGTATCCACCATTCCGATTCTGATTGTCTACCCGTTCCTGCAGAAGCATTTCGCCAAGGGAGCTTTGCTGGGATCGGTGAAGGGCTGAGGAAGACAGCGGATACGGGGGATTATGGCGGATTACAGGGGAGTTAGCGTGCCTGATATATTGCCAACCGATGCGGGTCTGCTAAGTAATCAGGGCTGTAGGGCGAAATGTTGCAAATTATGCAGCTTGGGTGGACAGATAGCACGCTTGCGGGGAGGATTGTTGCATAAATTGCAAGAATAATTCCGTGGGCCCGCCTGAACAAGTTGAGATGCTGCCTTTTGTGCAACAATATTGAAATTGGGCCGCTAGAATCGGAGAAATGTTGCAATAGGTGCAGGATTACTTGGAAAGTTACTGGATCTCGGCCACTCGTACGCCTGCGCGGCCGAAAGTCCAACATTCTCTCGAGTCACGCCCTCGCCTTTTATCAGACTCCAAAGTTCGACGCACTCACACCACCACATAGAAGGAGAACAACAACCATGACAACAACCAAAGGGGCAAAATGCTTCAACAGACTGGCAGGGGCTGCGCTATCCGCAGTGCTGGTGCTGGGCGCATTAGCCGGATGCGGCAGCGACAACAAGGCGGCAGAGAACGCGAAAGGGACGGACGGGGCCGCAGCGCCTGCGGGACCGTACAAAATGTCCATGATGCTGACCAGCTACAACCCGGAGCCGATGGACCCGGAAGGCGAAATTTACAAGAAGCTCGAAGAACGGACCAACACCGATCTCAAAATCACCTGGGTCCCGTCCACGACCTATTCCGATAAGCTCAGCGCAACCATTGCCTCTGGTGAGATGCCAAGCGCCGTACTGGTGCTGGACCAGAAGCTCCCCTATATCGTCAATTCGGTCCGCTCGGGCATGTTCTGGGAGCTGGGGCCTTATCTGAAGGATTATCCGAACCTTAGCCGGATGAATGAGGTGGCGCTGAACGCAATTTCTATCGATGGTAAGGTGTACGGCATCTACCGGGCCCGCGATCTGGCCCGCGACGGCCTGATGCTGCGCAAGGACTGGCTGGAGAACCTGGGGCTGCAGGAGCCGAAGACGGTGGATGACTTTTACAAGGTGCTCCAGGCATTTGTGAAGAATGACCCGGACAAGAACGGCAAGGCAGATACCATCGGTCTGGCCGAGCAGCAGGTGGCGGCGGGCTGGCGGGCAATGCTGACCTGGATGGGCGGTCCGGCGGACTGGGAGATCAAGGACGGCAAGGCGAGCCCGGCGCATCTGAATCCGGCTTTTCTGGAGACAATGAAGTTCTACAAGAAGCTGTATGATGAGAAGCTGATCAACCTCGATTTCGCAGTGGTCAAGGACGGCAAGCAGATGATCAACGCAGGCAAGGCCGGGGCATGGATTGCTAACCTGAATGATGCCAACGGGATTGAAGAAAGTGTGCAAAAGGTGACACCAACCGGTTCTATCACGATGGTTAACGCGCTGGAAGGTCCAGAAGGGCTGCGCAGTCCCGGCGGCTCCGGCTCCTACGGCCTCTTCATGATCCCCAAGACGTCTGTGAAGACGGAGGAGGAGCTGAAGGCGGTGCTGAACTTTTTTGACAAGGTGTCGGATGAAGATATGCAGAATATGCTGGTGAACGGTCTGGAGGGCCGACAATTCACGCTGGAGAACGGAAATTACGTCAAAACAGCTGATCCCAAGCTGCTGGCGGAATACGGTATGGGCGACTCCTCGCAGCTGGCTGTTCTGAGAGATAAAGTGGTGACCTACGGCAAGCCGCTGGTGCATCTGCGCGATGAGATGTGGAAGAAGAATGCGGAGATCGCTGCGGTGAATCCGGTGCAGCCTTTTATTTCCGACACGTACAGCGAACGGGGCTCTGAGCTTAGCAAAATCATCGACGATGCCCGGGTCCGCTTCATTATGGGCGATCTGGACGAGAACGGGTGGAACCAGGCGGTAGCGAAGTGGGAGCAGGACGGCGGTGCCAAAGTCATTGAGGAATATACGGCGGCTTACAATAACGCCAACGCCAAATAGGCAGGAATGGAATTCCCCATATGCTAGAATGAAACCAACAACGTAGATTGCGGGGGGAGTTAGTGATGCGGATACGGATATCCAGCTATTTATTGAAATTAATCCTGTTTACCCTGGTGATCGGCGCCTTCCCGGTGCTGATCCTGGGATGGTATTCCTATCACTACTCCTCCCAGTCGGTGCTTCAGCAGGTAGAGGAACGCAACTCCCAGGTGCTGCGGCAGAGCCAGCTGCGGGTGGAGCAGACGCTGAAGATGATCGATTTCTCCACCACACAGCTGCTGGGGCTGCCCACGGTAACGAAGGCGATTGCCACGAAGCTGGATATTAAGGACATGGACATGATTCATGAACTGTACAAAAATCTCTCCTCGATCCAGACCTTCGAGCTCGGCATTAAAGATGTGTATCTGTTCAGTCTGGAACAGGATTGGCTGATTACCAACTCCGGCATGGACGCTTACAGCCAACCGGGGCTGAAGGAGAAGCTGCGCCCGTTCGCCGGGATGCCCGGCGGATCGATGTGGCTCAGCGGCAATTCTGCCAGTATCCAGGGAGCGGACGGGATGGTTGAACTGAATCATGCGGTCATGAATATCAAAAAATGGCCGATTAACGCCAGCCGCCCCCGCGGATTAATCGCGGTAGTGCTGTCGTCCCAGCAGCTGACTGACCTGATCGGCAACGAGCCGGGGCCGGGCAGTGTGTTCATTCTGGATGAGGACGGCCGGGCCATCACCCACTCCAATCCTTCGCTGCTCGGCAGGGACCTGTCGGCCGAAGGGTATATTACTGCGATTCGTGAGCGGGAGGATACGGCCGGGGTGTTCAGCGGAATTGCCGGGGAGCGTAAGGCTTCGATCTCCTTCCGCAAGTCTGCCTATAACGGCTGGACTTATGTGTCGGTTATCCCGACAGAAGCGGTCACCCGTCAGGCCACCGCAATCGGGAGGACCTCTATTCTGATCAGTCTGAGTGTTCTGGCTGCCACGATGCTGGCGGCGCTGGTCGGCTCCCGCCGGATGTACAGTCCGGTGCGGCATATTTACCGTTCCCTGCTGCCCGACAATAAGGACCCGCGTCCCAAAAAGGATGAGTTCATCGCCATCTCTGACCGCATTCAGGGCATTTTGTCCGACCAGTCCAAGCTCCAGTTGGAGCTGGCGGGCCAGCAGCAGCAATTAGCGGAGTTCCTGCTCCGCAAGCTGATGCTGGGGGAAGCACGATTCCAGGGTCTCCCCGAACGCCTCCAGGATTACGGCTATGGACACACGGGGAAGTGGACGCTGATGCGGGTTCTGCTGGTGCAGGTAGACCGGCTGGACCACAGCAGATTCACCGAAGAAGACCGGGATCTGCTGCTGTTCGCGATCAGCAATATCGCCCAGGAGGTTATTCCCGAGGGGGACCGGCTGCCGCCGATTGTCATCCGCGAGTCGGTGGTGCTGCTGACCGGCACCAGCTCGCAGTCCGAGGAGGCCTTCAAGGAGGCGGTGTATGCCAGGGCGGCAGAAGTGCAGGCATCGGTCAAAAGCTATCTGCAATTGCAGACGAGCATCGGCATCAGCCGTTCCTGCCAGGCCTGGACCGAGGTGGGGCGTGGCTATGAGGAAGGTGAGAATGCGCTGAAGTACCGGGCCCGGCTCGGGGAAGAGGTCATTCTGTTCATAGAGGATGTGCAGCCTGCCAGCCGCAAGGAGATCGTCTACCCTAAGCAGCTCGAAGATGAGCTGTCCGAAGCGATCAAGTCGCATGACCGGGAGCAGGCCGGGGTGCTGCTGTCGCGGATGATGAACGCGCTGGCCGGCGAGGAGGCGGACCACCAGGAATACCAGATGTCACTGGTCCGCCTGCTGATGGACCTGATCCGGCTGCTCCAGGATGCCGGCATCTCCCATCATCTGCTGAACGCCGGGGAGAACTCGCTGTTCGAGGAGCTGCTTGCCATGCACAGTCCCGGCGATATTGAATCCTGGTTCGGGAAGGCGATTGTGTATCCGGCCATAGAGCTGCTGAAGCAGCGGCAGGAGAACCAGTTTACCAGCATCTCCGAAGAGGTGAAGCAGCTGATTGCCGAAGCGTTCGATACGGACCTGACGCTGGAGAAATGCTCGGCCCGGCTGAACTATCATCCACAGTATATCGGCCGGGTGTTCCGCCAGGAGACGGGGAGCAGCTTCACGGACTATCTGGCGCAATACCGGCTTACGGTAGCCAAAAGATGGCTGAAGGATACTGATCTGACAATCACCGAAATTGCCATGAAGCTGAAATACAATAACCCGGCCAACTTCATCCGCTACTTCCGCAAGATGGAGGGGATGACACCGGGCCAGTACCGGGCGGGCCTGACCGAATAAAGGGACGGCCGCTGGTAGTGGAAGCAGAACAGGAAAGGTGTGCAATCCAATTGAATTCAATTACTGCAAGCCAAGGTAAGTCTTACGGTGCGTTCCGAAACGGGGGCAGACAGTATGTCATTACAACGCCCCGCACACCGGCAAAATGGTTTAATTATCTGTTCAACGACACGTATTACACGGAGGTATCGCAGACCGGCCAGGGGGACAGTGTGGCCTTCCGGCCCCGCCACCGTACGATAACAAGGGGATTCCGCTATTTCTATCTGAAGGATCAGGTCACGGGCGATGTCTGGTCACCGCTCTATCAACCGCTGAAGACCGAGCCTGAATGCTATGAATGCATTCATAGTCTGGGAACGACCGAGATCCTCTCGGAAGCGCAGGGAATCAGGTCGTCCGTGCATGTGTTTGTCCCGCGTACAGGCCAGCAGGAAATTTGGACGGTTACGCTGCGCAACATCGGCGCAGAGCCTAGGGAGTTGTCGTTGTTCAGTGCGTTTGCACTGGAGAACGGTGGCGTGATGGGCAGCCGGTGCCACTTCGATGAAGCCTCGCAGACAGTCTCCAGCTATTCCTTCCCGTATCACGTGACTTATGAGCAGAAGGCCGGATGCGATGATCATACGAATCGTGTTTATGTCTATCCGGATGCTCCTGCGGCTTCCTATGATTGCAGCCAGCGGGCCTTCTTCGGCGGCGATGAGCTGAATGAGCTGCCCGAAGCGGTACGCAGGGGAGTGTGCTCGGGCCGGGTGGCCGAGGCGGAGCATCCGCTGGGCGCTTTCCAGCATACGATGCTCCTCCAGCCGGGGGAGCAGGCTGAGCGGCGTTTCGTGCTGGGCTGTGCTCATTCGCTGGAGGACATCCGCCACAGCCAGGCGGAGCTTGCGGATCAGGGGTTTGCGTCCCTGCTTCAGGAGACGGAAGCATACTGGGAGCAGATGTGCGGCAGCTTCCAGGTGGAGACACCGGATGCGGATGTGAATGCTTTTATGAATAGCTGGCTGCAAAAACAGATCATCATGCAGACCCGCACCAACCGCATGTCCAATTACTGCCCGGTCCGCAACCAGCTGCAGGATGCGCTGGGGTATGCCCTGGTTGATCCGCAAGGCGCAGCGGAGTATATGATCTCTGTGCTGGAGGGCCAGGAGACTAGCGGTTTCATTCAGCAGTGGATCATGACCGATGGCTCGCCGCCCAAGAATCTGTGCCTGCTGAAGCACACAGACGGGCCGGTGTGGCTGGTGATCTGTTTCACCGCGCTGTTGAACCAGTATGGGGACCCGGAGCTGTTGCACCGCAGGGTCAGCTTCAAAGACTCCGGTGATAGCGCTACCATCTATGAGCACTTGCTGCTGGCTGTAGATTACATGGCAGGTGCAACTGGTGCCCACGGGCTGTGCCTGATGGGTGACGGGGACTGGAATGACCCGATCAACGGGCCGGGCCGGCTGGGGCGCGGCGAATCCGCCTGGAATACGATGGCGCTGGTCTACGCGATCCGGGCGTTGATTCCTTTCAGTGAGCGGCTTGCGGATACAGCGGCTGTGCAGCGTCTGAATGATGCAGCCGCGCAGCTGTCGGCAGCGGTGAACCGCACCTGCTGGGACGGTGCGTGGTATGTGGCCGGATTCGACGATGAAGGCCGGGCATTCGGCACCGCCCGGGATGAAGAGGGCAGGCTCTTCCTGAACACCCAGACCTGGGCGGTCATGAGCGGTATTGCTGAAGGGGAGCGGCTGGAGCAGTGCCTGGCGGCCATCGACAGCCTGAATACACCGTTCGGCCCCCGGCTGCTCGAGCCGCCATTCAGCGGCTGGAATCCGCGCTGGGGCCGGATTAGTCTGAAGCTGGCCGGGACGACCGAGAATGGCTCTGTCTACTGCCATGCCTCGATATTCAAGGCGTTCGCCGACTGCATCGCCGGGCGGGGGCAGGAAGCCTGGGAGACACTCCGCCGGACGCTGCCGACGAACCCGGATAATCCGCCGGAGCGGAATGGGCAGGTACCGATTTACGTGCCGAATTATTATTTCGGCCTCGCGGACTCCCCGAACTACGGCAAATCCAGCCATCATGTGCCCACCGGAACCGTAGGCTGGATGCTCTGGACCACGCTCGAATATGCCCTGGGTATTCGCGCTACGATGAGCGGACTGGTCATCGATCCCTGTATCTCTGCGGAATGGCCGGAGTACCGGGTGGAGCGCCGGTTCCGGGATTCGGTCTACCTGGTTCATGTGCTGAACCCTAACCGGATTGGCTGCGGGATGGTGAAGGTTACGGTGAACGGAAAGGAATGGACGGAGCCTGTGCTTCCTTATGAGGCGGGGCAGGTGTATGAGGTGACGGCTGAGTTGAAGCGATGATGGAGAAGCAGCCGAAAGTCCAAATGTTCACCGGAGTGCCGATTACGCTTTAAGAATACTAGAGATCGGAGTGGATAACATATGCTGTTCCCCAAAGATACATTAACCCGTGAAATCAAAGACCTGTCCGGCATCTGGTGCTTTAAGCCGGACCCGGACAACCGGGGCAGGGAAGAGAATTGGCAGGCGCAGCCGCTCCGGGACACGATCCTGATGCCGGTGCCCGCCAGCTATAACGATATCACCCAGGATGCTGCGCTGCGCGATCATATCGGCGACGTCTGGTATGAGCAGACGTTCATCGTGCCGCGCTCCTGGTCCGGGGAGCGGATCATGCTCTGGGTCGGCAGTGCCTGCCATCATGCCGTGGTATGGGTGAATGGGGTGGAGGTGGCCGCTCATAAGGGCGGCTTCCTGCCTTTTGAAGCGGAGATTACGGAGAAGGTCCTGCCCGGACAGGAGAACCGGGTGACGATAGTGGTCAACAATGTGCTGGACTGGCAGACCCTGCCGCCGGGGCGTATCCGCACCTTTGAGGATGAGAAGCATCCTGAAGGCTACCGGGTGCAGGAGTATTTTCATGATTTTTTCAACTATGCGGGCTTGCACCGGCCTGTGAAGCTGTATCGGACCGCCACAGCGTACATCAGTGACATCACTGTCATTCCAGATGTGCAGGGGCAGACGGGAATCATCAGCTATTCGGTTGAAGTCTCTGCGGCCGAAGGCGGGGGCCGGGTGCGGCTGTTGGATGAAGAGGGAGTGGAGGTGGCCGCCGGGACAGGCTGCTCAGGCACCTTACGGGTGGAGAACGCCAAATTATGGAGGCCGCTGAAGGCTTACCTCTATACCTTGCATGTGGAGCTTGTTGACGCAGACGGGCAGGTCACCGACCACTATCCGCTCCAGACCGGCATCCGTACAGTGAAGGTGGAAGGGACACGGTTCCTGATCAACGGCGAGCCGTTCTACTTCAAGGGGTTCGGGAAGCATGAAGACAGCGATATCCGCGGCAAGGGACTGGACCATGCAGTCAACGTGAAGGATTTCAACCTGCTGCGCTGGATCAACGCCAACTCCTTCCGCACCTCGCACTATCCATATGCCGAAGAGCTGCTGGAGCTGGCGGACCGTGAGGGGATTGTGGTTATTGGAGAAGTGCCTGCCGTCGGCTTCACGTTCTTCAATTATAAGGACAAGGTGTATACCCCGGATCAGGCGAACGACGAGACGCTGGCCCATCACCAGGAGGTGCTTTGCGATCTCATTGCCCGGGACAAGAATCATCCGTCAGTGGTGATGTGGAGTCTGGCCAATGAAGCAGCCACATTCCAGGACGAGGCGGTGCCGTATTTCCGCCAGTTAGCCGATACCGCCCGCAGGCTAAACCCGCAGCGCCCGATCACCATTGTGCAGTGGCCGCTGCCGGATAAGTGCAAGGTGGCGCAGTTTTTTGACGTCATCTGTGTGAACCGCTATTACTCCTGGTATCAGGACCCGGGTGCGCTTGAGCTGGTAGAGCATCAGGTGGAGTGGGAGCTGACGAACTGGTACCGCCGCTTCGGCAAGCCGGTCATCATGACGGAATATGGAGCGGACGCCATCGCCGGTTTCCATCAGGACCCGCCTGTCATGTTCACCGAGGAGTATCAGCAGGAGCTGCTGACCCGGTATCACAATGTGTTCGACCGGCTGGATTTTGTGATCGGGGAGCATGTGTGGGCCTTTGCCGATTTTGCCACCAAGCAGGGAATTACCCGCATTAACGGGAACAAGAAGGGCGTGTTCACCCGCCAGCGCCAGCCCAAAGCCGCCGCCCGGATGCTCTGCAGCCGCTGGGGGGAGATGGGGGAGTACCCGGGGAAGGGATAGGGCAGTTCAATGCCAAGGGGTGGGCGCTGGGTGAGACAGATCCTAGAACTCTAAGGGAGCAAAATACATTGCGGAAAGCTAAGGAGTTAATGGGCTAAGTGAAGCGTGCGTTTGGATGGAAATAGTTTGATTTTGGGCACTTGCTGACGAACGAACGTCCCTTGCAGGAACAGTAGTTGGACAAATGGACACTTAAATTAGCGCATATTGCTCAATGCAGCGAAAAGTAATAGCAGTCGTTGCTCTTTTTCCACTTGCTTCGGCGGACTCCTGGAAATACGAGGAATTAAGATACATTTATCCAATTGTTTGTTGCGGTGGAGTTTATTACCTGTTCTGCCTTCCCCTAGATCGTTCCGTGATCTAATTGGTTAAATAAGGGGATTTATTCACTTGTATTATACTGGAAAACTCTTAGAATAGTAGTAAAGATAACTACCCAAGGCTGTTAAGGTCTGCCGGTTAAGGGACTTCATCAAACCTACTATAAGGAGATTGCCCATGAAGCTGCTGCTGGAGGATTACGAGGGAATCAGGCGCTGGATGTACCGCAATGCCCGTCCGCTGGACCTGGCGAGATGGAGATTTCACTTTGAGGGCGGCGGGGCTGAGCTGGTACTGGAAGCGCTGTCTGCCTATCAGAATGAGGATGGGGGCTTCGGCCATGCCCTGGAAGCGGACGCGTGGAATCCGCATTCCACGCCCATTCAGACCGCTACAGCGGTGGAGAGGCTGCTGGAGCTGGAATTTGCAGATAACGGGCATCCGCTGGTGGAGGGAATTCTGAAATACCTGGACAGCGGTGCGGATATGGATGGCCGAACGTGGAGGAATGTCGTAGCTTCCAATAATGATTATCCTCATGCCCCCTGGTGGCATACAAGCTCGGACAGTACTTCCCGCAGTATGTATAATCCGACAGCTATTCTGGCCGGATTCATTCTGAAGGCTGCTCCGAAGGATAGCGGGCTGTATGCCACCGGACTAGGGATTGCCCGTGAGCTGACGGAGCTTTTCCTGCGTGATCCAGCTATTGAGATGCACCCGCTGAAATGCGTGGATACGCTGCTGCATTGCATCACCTGGGCCGGGCTGCAGGAGCACTTCCCCTATGTGGAGCTGCACAAATCCTTCAAAGAACAGAGCGCACGGCTGATCAGCCGCGATGAGGGGAATTGGAACGGGTATGGCTGCAGGCCGTCAGCGTTCATCCATTCGCCGCATAGTCCCGGATACGCTGAACTCGGCGGGCTGCTGCACCAGGAGCTGGATTATCTGCTGGAGACCCGAAATGCCGCAGGCGTCTGGGAGCTGACCTGGAGCTGGGAAGGATATGAACGCGAGTTTGCTGTCAGTGAGAACTGGTGGAAGGCGCATATCGTGATTGAGAATTTGCGGCTGCTGCGGGAATTCGGACGAATGGCGGAGCTGCCGGGGATTGACTAGGAATTGAATTTACCTTGAAAAAATAATGCAGCGCATGTTAAGCCACAGCTCTCCGGATGGAGGGGCTGTGGCTTGAGTTCGTACCGGATGCTTGCAAAGGCAGCAGACAGAAGCCGTTACTGTGCTCTATCCGTTTGAACAAATTCCTGCTCGTAAATGGCCTGCACGTCCTTAAGGATACGGCTGCTATGCTCTGTGAATTTCAGCGGTCGTACCTGATTCTTGATCAGGAAGACACCGGACTTGCCGCTGTGTTCGCCCAGAGCCGCCTGATACAGCAGGCCTGCCCCGTGGGTAGGCTCGGGAAAGAACAAGCGCGTAATGGGCTTTAACCACAGCGGGATACCGGATTTTTTGCCGCTGCGAAGGGTGTTGTTGCCGCCGGGATCGGCGCTCCGGATCAGGATGCCTTCAGCTGCAAGCGCCGGGGCTACCGCCTCTGTCCACAAGGACATGGCGCGCTTGGTGTCGGCATACGGGCCGGTCAGCATCTGAAATTTCGCCGGATGCTCCAGTGAAGCCGGGTCGAAGCTGCGCTTCATCATAAAAGCATTAGAGGACGTATTCACGACCGTGCGGAGCGTGCCTTGCAGCAGGAGCGGCTTCAGCTCCATCGTAATGATGTACGGAACCACCGTCTGCAGCTCATAATGCAGCTCACGCCCTTGCTTGGACAAGAGTAACTCGGGGAAGCTGCCCCCGGCATTATTGAACAGGAGGTCAAGGTGCGCTTCGTGGCGGTTAATATCCTGCAAGGCACTCCGTAATTGGCCAAAATCGCTTAAATCAGCCTTATAGATTCTTAGCTGCCCGCTGCTGAGCGCCTTATGGATGAGCGGGTCATCTTCAGCAAAAGCTGAGCGGATCAGTGCGAGCACCTCCCAGCCTTCGTCCAGCATCCGGCGGGTCAAGGCCAGTCCGATGCCATGATTTGCTCCAGTGATCAGCGCTGTGCGGGGGGTATGCGTTATGTTCATTATAATTGCTCCTTCGGATTTGATTAGGTGAATGGTGTCCATTCTATAACTTGGAGCTGAGTCCAAGTCAAGTGCCGGAATTAACCGTTGACTTGGAGCTGACTCCAGGTTATACAATGGTACGAAGGAACTTTTAGAGCAAGTAGAGAGGAATGGTTCTATGAGTTTGGCGGAAGCGGATCTTGCGCAGGGATATTCGATTAAGGAAACGGCGGAGCGGACCGGAATGCCGGAGGATACGATACGGTACTACGAGAAGATAGGACTGCTGCCCCGGGCGAAGCGCAAGGGGAACAGCCACCGCATTTATAGCGATGCGGATCTGGAGATGATGCAGATGATCTCCTGTCTCAAAAAAACAGGGATGTCACTCGACGATATGCGGCCCTATCTGAATCTGTCACTCGACACGGACTTGTCCGGCTATCCCGAGCTGCATGAGATGATCCGTAATCACAGAAGCAAGATCCTGGAGCAGATCGCTTCACTGCAGCAGATTGTAGACTTTATTGATGTCAAAATAGAGCAGGGAACGCTGGGCCCGCAGACCTGCGAGCTGACCGGAGACCGCAAGCAGATGCCAAGAGGACGTAAAGCCAAAGCTAAAGCTAAAGCGTGAGGGTTAATGCGAAGCAGGAGGGGATTCAGGTGCTGAAGGCTATGCTTGACGCTGACAGGCGCGGAGCCGGAGGAATGGCATAGATGCCGACAGGGCCGCCCGTGTCGTATTCACATCCCATTGTTAATAATTGCGTTAAGACTCTGTACATATTTAACCTTCGTGAGCCAAACAATGAGAACAATTGTTGAATCACGAAGGAGGTGTTCCATCATGAAAATAAACAACCACAGAGTGAAGTGTGTTCTTCTATATCCCTTGGCCGCAGCTGTGATTATGTCGGCGGCGCTGATCCCGTCAGGTCCGCATGCAGTGTCTGCTGCATCGCCAGACAAGGCAGTTTCAGCACCCGCACCTGTGGATAGCAGAGGGAGCAGCGCATCGGGCAACCGGACAGCCGGGAATCAGCAGCAGGCGCCCAGCCGTGTGGCGGTCATTATCGATGATTTCGGCAACAGCATGCGCGGGACAGAGGAAATGTTCAAGCTGCCCGTCAAAATCACCGTCGCAGTCATGCCATTCCTGCGCTCCAGTGAGCAGGATGCCCGGCGCGCCCATGAGCTGGGCTTCGATGTGCTGGTCCATCTGCCGATGGAGCCGCGTCAGGGCAAAGCGGAATGGCTGGGACCGGGGGCCGTGCTTACAAGCATGAGTGATGCCGAAGTCCGGGGGCGGGTGGAGGCTGCACTTGATAATGTGCCTTACGCGATCGGCATCAACAATCATATGGGCTCCAAGGTGACCGGAGATGAACGGGTCATGGGTATTGTGCTGGAGGTCTGCAAGGAGCGCGGTCTATTCTTCGTAGACAGCCATACCAATTACCGTTCAGTCGCGGGACGGATGGCCCGGGAGCTGGGAATGCCGCCGGTGGAGAATCATATTTTCCTGGATGATGTGCATTCGGCAAGCCATGTGGCGAAGCAGATGAAGCTGGTGCAGGAGCGGGCCTTGAGCCACAAGTTCTGCGTTACCATCGGTCATGTCGGCATCCAGGGCAAAGAGACCGCCGCGGGCATCCGCAGCGGTATTGCCGGAATGAAGGACAAGGTGCAATTCGTCGGCATCTCCGATCTGGTCCGCGAGGAGTGGAAGTGGAATTCCCGGCTTACACTTCCATAAGATAGGCTGCGATCCCGTTCGCAATGGCTTCGGCGATCTCTTCCTGGCCCTTCGGTGTACAGAGCTTCTCGCGGTCAGCCGGGCTGCTGACAAATCCCGCCTCAACGATTACCGTTGTGGCGGTTATTTTGTTGAGCAGGTAAAAGGGCTTGCCCCGGACAGGATCATTCTTCATCCTGTAGAGCTGGTTGAGCTGATCCTGAATGGTCCGCGCCAGCAGGAAGCTGCGCCCTTCCTGGCGGTACAGGACGAGCGGACCATGCTTGGACGGCGATTTCGCCCAGTTAATATGGATGCTGACGACTACATTAGCCGGAAGCGTCTCTGCCAGCTCCTTGCGCTGGGCCAGATCGCGCAAATGCCGGGATCTGCTTCTCAGCCACAGATTCTCATCGCTGGGTGCATAATCGCCGGTCCGGTTCAGGATGGTATCGAAGCCGTCCGCACGCAGCAGGAGAAAGAGGCGGCGTGAGATGGCGAGGGTGATGTCCTTCTCCAGAATGTTGCCGTAGGAGGTTCCGCCGTCAATCCCCCCATGGCCGGCATCGATCAGAATGATCCGCTGGTCATGGCCGAGCATATGCTGGCGCTGGCCGGGCTGCTCTGCCTGCGGATCAGTACGGGGGGCAGCCGCATGGATCTCTGCGGGGTCGCCTGTTGTAAGCAGGAGCAGAATGCTTGCTGCGGCAATAATCCGCTGCAGCTGCCGCCGGGATCTCAGCCGGGGCTGCTCTTTTGAACGGTGGGACTGTGTAGCGCTATAGGGCTCCAAAGCTTCCGATTGTCTCATGTGAATAACCTCCCTGCCGGAATAATCAACAGCTACTTGTACTTAATGACGGTTTATACAGGTGTAGTCTTGTTAGATTGTGCCTTAACAGCCCAACCTATACGAAGCTTCGGATTCCGGTTTAGAGATCAGAGGATTGGAGCACACTATAGACATAAGGTCAAGCGGCGGGAACCCGCCAAGCACTCACCTGGGAGGTGTATGAGATGGCATCCGGCGGAGATGATCTGGTGAAGTATATTACGGAGAAGGTAGTCGTCTACATTGAGAACCCGCGCGCTGTCCATGCCCGGCGGAAGGCAGAGAAGCAGCCGTGGGCGGAAAAGTGGTTCGGCACGCTGCCGCTCGCCTGGTCCGTCTGGCGCAGCAAATGGAGCCGGGGCGGGGATGGTAAGGAGTAGCGACTTAGCAGTGAGCGGGCGCTGAGTGGAATTCAGGTGTATAAATGCACCTGAATCTGGAGAAAACGGCCGTTTAGAGAAATTCAGGTGTATAAATGCACCTGAATCTGGAGAAAGCGGGCGTTGAGTGGAATTCAGGTGTATAAATGCACCTGAATCCCGAGAAAGCGGGCGTTGAGAGGAATTCAGGTGTATAAATGCACCTGAATCTGGAGAAAGCAGGCGGTGAGTGGAATTCAAGTGTATAAATGCACCTGAATCTGGAGAAAGCAGGCGTTGAGAGGAATTCAGGTGTATAAATGCACCTGAATCTGGAGAAAGCGGGCGTTGAGAGGAATTCAGGTGTATAAATGCACCTGAATCTGGAAAAACAGGCGTTGAGAGAAATTCAGATGTAGAAGCAAACAGCCTTCCCGAGAGGTACCGTACAGACGGCACCCGGGGAAGGCTGTTTCAGTATGCAGCGGGAATTCTGCCAGTGCCAGTCTACCGGTTTGAACCGGGCAGAACAGCCGAGCCCAGCGCGGCTCCCCCGGGCAGTGGCACCGGCAGCTCGTGGAAGGTGCCTGCCTTCTGAAGGGCGCTAAGCGGGAGATAGCGGATGCCACCGGGACCGGCGGCGGCATAGACTACGGCGGCTTCAGTGCTGCCTTGGTCCCGGGAAGCGCCTGGCTTCAGCCAGCTCTGGCTGCCTGTAATCATGAATGGCGCGCCCAGGGTATCGTTGTGCCCCGGGGACTGGAAGGCGAGACTGCCCCGCTCCTGAAGCAGAGCGCTCAGGCTTGCTCCGTTCAACGTCTTCAGCTCGGGTGCGGTCAGCCACAGCAGATCGGCATACGGGTCATCCTCTCCGCCGCTCCGCAGAGCGGGCTGGGGAGTGCGCGCCTGGCCCGGGCCGGAGGACAGCATAGCTGAGGCTTCCGGTGCAGCATTCAGAATAGGCTCAGCCTGGCTCTGACTCCAGGGCAGCGTCTCCAGAACGGTAGCATTCAGATACAACGTTCTGTTCTCCGTAGTGATTTTCCAGACAGGCAGCATTGGAGCATAGAGCGCCGTAACCCCGATGGCTCCTGAAGAATTAGAGGGTATCAGTCCTTGCTGCACCAGATACTGGCGCAGTTCAGTCATACTATAAGGGAGACCATCGGTTCCGGCTCCGTATTCGCTAAGCAGATAGCCGCCCTGATCCGCAGCGGAGATAATGAGATAGCCGATCCGCTGACCGCTGTGCATCACATTGACCAGCCAGCTCCGCGTTCCCGGACCAAGAGGGTAGACCTCCGTTCCGGCATCCTTCCATTCCTTAAAAGGAGCATCCGCCGAGAGCTGGCTAATCGTCTGGCGGGTGAAGGCCTGCAGTGTTTCCGGCGCTGGAATCGGCTTCATCTCAAGTCCCGGAAGAAGAACCTCCTGCGTGACGGCCTGCGTCACGCTCAGCCGGCTGGCTTGTGACGCTAGCGCCTGGGGAGAGGAGGCGCTGGCAGCCAACAGAGTCAGTCCAAGAATCAGACAGAGGAGCAGGCGGCCACGCCGCCGGAAGCCCTTCTGCCTCGCAGTGATATTCATAGGTTCAGTCACCTTTCCTGTTTAGAGGGAATTTACGCTTCTTACTGTTCATTGTAGGGGACAAGCCCTGAAAAGGCTGTTGCTTGCTGTCGCGGCAGGCGGCGGGAGTTTCGCTGTTTTTTTGCCTGCTTTTAGCGGACAAGGTCGCATTCTATGTGCTGCGCAGATGAAATAATCCGTACGTAACGGCAGAAACTGCAATCTGCGGCTCGTATTGCCATGAGGTCTCCTGGCGGCGGCGGTTGTACTGCTCCTGGATAGCCAGGCGCTTTTCCTCATCCTGCTCCTTTAGCAACTCCTCGTAATAGATATCCACGATGCTAAGCTCCAGCTCCAGCCGCTCACGCGCTTCTTCCGCCCAGGTGTAATCCAGCAGCGCCAGCTTCGAGGTCAGATATCCCTCCAGCCGGTCGGCCCCGTCCGTAATCCCCAGCTCGAACGGCTGGACATGAATGTTCTCCGGCAGCCGGGGCGTCAGCTCCTTGCCGGCCAGCCGGGCCTCGAAGTCCGGGACAATCAGCCCGGAGGTTAACGACACCGCGATGAAATGCAGCTCCTCCCGCTTCAGGTCACAGGTCATCTCGACCTTGTAGCAGACTGCCAGCCATGGCTCGTAGGCGGCCGAGAACAGCGTAGTCCGCTGCCTGAGGCCAGGGTCCTCGAACAGCTGGAGGCACCGGCCTTCGTCACGCGCCGCAGACCAGATCTGCCGCAGGCGCTTGCTGCCGTAGGTCACATCCTCGCGGCGGATCATCCCCGGCCCAAGGCGCGGCAGTGCCGGAACGATGCCGAAGTACCGCGCAAGGATGCTGTCCTCCGGCGCAGCCGAGACCCCGGGCGGCAGCACTGCGCCCGGCACTTCAGTCTGCGCTCCGCCCGTCGCCGCGCCAAGCTCCGCCCCTGCTTCGGCATCCGCCGCCCCGGGCAGACCCGGCGGCGCTCCCGCCCCTGCCGGGCGGCTGGCCCCGCCGCGCGGGCGGGCCGCAGGTGCAGCGGCCTGCGCGGCCAGTTCATCGTACTTCTGCGGGTCGAAGACGAAGCTGAAGGAGAGGGTCTCGGGATCTACGCCGGTGCGCTCCACGAAGCCCCAATAATAAGGGCGGTCCGTCAGCATCCGGTCCGCGCGCGGGGAGAGCTTCACCGTCACATGCAGCGGAGAGGATTCAAGAATGGTGCATTCGGTCGCTTCGAGATAATCCATGACCTGCTTGCGCACCTCAATAGGGGTCAACATCAGTTAGGCACCCCGCTATCATCCAGCTTGGTGTGGGTCAGCTCGCTGAGCGAATCGCCGATCGTATCCAGCCCGGTGCGCAGCTCCTCGTCGCTGCCCGCTTCGAGAACGATTTTGTACAGGCTTTTCTCAAGCGAGCCCTTCTGCTCGAAGCGCTCCAGAATGACATCCAGCCCGCCGATGACCATCTCGAACATGTTGATTTTCTCATGCAGCAGGTGGAGGATATGCTCTTCAATGGTCCCTTCGGTGGAGAGGTTATAGATGACCACATCATTCTCCTGACCGAGCCGGTGGACCCGGCCGATCCGCTGCTCGACCCGCATAGGATTCCAGGGCAGATCGAAATTGATCATATGGTGGCAGAACTGCAGGTTGATCCCCTCGCCACCGGCTTCGGTGGCAATCATCACCTGGGCGCGTCCGCGGAAGAGGTCCATCATCCAGTCCTTTTTGCCGCGGTTCATTCCGCCCGAGTACGTCACACATTGCAGTCCATGCTCACGGAAATACTGGAGCAGATACTCCTGCGTGGCGCGGTACTCTGTGAAGACGATCACCTTCTCGTTCATTTCACGGATTAACTCCATCGTCTTCTCCGCCTTGGTATTCGTCTTGACCGTACGGATCGTTTGGAGCAGCCCCATCATCCGCTCGCGCTTCGGCGAATCGGCCGGCAGCTTCTTGATCAGATTCACCAGCGTTACGAACACCGCATCCCGGCTGCTGCACACCTCACGTTGAAGCGTGACCAGGGAGAGCATACTGCTGAGATTGCCGCCCGCCTCCTGATACTGTTCTTTGACAAAAGCGGTCACGCCGTCATACAGCGCCTTCTCCTCTGCGGAGAGAGTGAGGGGGATATTGCGCACCTTGCGCTTGGTGAAATTCACCGGGCCTTCGCCCCGGCGGTTGCGGATCATAACCTTGGACAACTCGCCCCGAAGCTGGACCTCGTTCTTGGGCTGGCGCTTATCCACCACGAAATTGGTAGCAAAATCGCCCTGATTCCCCAGCTGGCCCGGCTTCAGCAGGGTGATCAGATTGAACAGCTCGCCGAGATCATTCTGCACGGGGGTGGCGGTGAGCAGCAGGCAGTACTTTTTGCGGAGCTGCTGTACGAAGAGGTAATTGGTCGATTTCTTGTTCTTCAGCTTATGGGCTTCGTCAATAATCAGCATGTCGTATTCCTGGCTCAGCAGCATTTCCTTATGCGGGTCACGCTTGGCCGTATCCATCGAGGCGACGACAATGTCATTGCCCCAGGAATAGGCTTTCTTTTGCGCTACGGCAGAGATTCCGAACTTGGTATTCAGCTCCCGCACCCATTGCAGGACAAGCGAGGCCGGCACTAGAATCAGAACCTTTCTCACCAGCCCGCGCACCAGATACTCCTTCAGCACCAGCCCGGCTTCGATGGTCTTGCCAAGTCCGACTTCATCGGCCAGAATCGCCCGTCCAGACATCTCGAACAGCACCTTGTGCGCCGTATCCAGCTGATGGGGAAGCGGAGACAGCCCGGACAGATGCTTCATACACTGCAGCTCATCGAAGCTGGTAACCAGGCCCGACTGCTCTCCCTGCACGGCAAGGCGGGATAAGCGCCAGTCGCCCCAAGGCCCCCCTTTATCCAGTCTAGATTCCAGATCATGCAGCCAGTTGCGCTCAAAAGATAGAGGAACAGGCAGCAGCGGCGCAGAAGTTACCTTCTCTTGGGGCAAGGAATTGCGGAATAATTGCGTCATGTTGCAGCCTCCTCCGTCGCAGTTTTCATATCGAAATGCGTAGCAGTAGTATGCTCGTTTCAGAGAGATTTCATAACCAGAGGGGGATGGAATTCACAGAGGAACGCTGTAATCCGCCTTGAAAGCTTTCAGTTCCGGTGCCTGCAAAAAAGCGAGAAAGAGGGAGGAAATGAGCCTTTCTTTTCCTAATTTTCCGTTATTCCTGCCTGGGGCTGCTTTTTCAAAAAAGACCGCTATCCACAACATGTGGTATAGTTTAAAAGTTAACGCACACCATATATTGTTACAAAAGCATGAAATTTAGCTGGTATGCGGATTTTTTCGGCTGTTTGTTATTGACAAGAGGAGCTTCCGCAGGACAAGCAGGCTGTGGCTGCCCAGCCGCCGGAAGCATGACCTATTAATCCCCGGGAGGTTTTGCTATTGAGTACAGTGGAACACAACAAGCGTCTAGAGGGTCTGAGCGAGAAAATATTCCTGGACCGGTATGCCTGGAAGGACGCAGACAGCAATAATGCCAAGGTTGGCGATGTAGTACTTGTCCTGACCAAGGACGATCCGAAGTTCCCGACCAAGGAGGTTGGCGAGATTGTAGAGCGTACAGGCCGGATGGTAACGGTAAAAACCCGCAGCGGCGAGCTGGTGCAGTCGGATGTGGAGAAGCTGACGCTGAACATCGAGAAGACGCCGGAGGAGATGTGGGACCGTCTCGCGGGAGCGATGGCCTCTGTAGAGAAGACTCCTGAGCTTCAGGAGGAGTGGACAGGCAAATTCCGCTCGATTCTGGATGACTGGAAGCTGGTGCCGGGCGGCCGGATTGCGGCGGGTGCCGGAGCGAGCGAGGAGCTTACACTGTTCAACTGCTATGTTATTCCATCGCCAAAAGACAGCCGGGGCGGCATCATGGAGACACTCTCCGAGATGACCGAGATTATGGCCCGCGGCGGCGGGGTTGGGATCAATCTGTCTTCGCTGCGCCCGCGCCGCGCTATCGTCAGAGGGGTGAACGGTTCCTCCAGCGGCTCCGTGTCCTGGGGCGGCCTGTTCAGCTATACAACCGGACTGATTGAACAAGGCGGCAGCCGCCGCGGCGCGCTGATGCTGATGATCAACGACTGGCACCCGGATGTGCTGGACTTCATTACCGTGAAGCAGACCATGGGGCAGGTGACGAACGCCAACCTGTCGGTATGCGTGAGTAATAGCTTCATGAAGGCGGTCAAGGAGGATCTGGACTGGGAGCTGGTCTTCCCGGATACCACCGACCCGGATTACGACACCCTCTGGGACGGCGATCTCGATAAATGGAAGGCAGATAACCGCCACGTCATTCCTTACCGTACCGTCAGAGCACGCGATATCTGGCATACGATTATCGAATCAGCATGGAAGTCCGCAGAGCCGGGCGTTGTTTTCATGGAATATTATAATCAGATGTCGAATAGCTGGTATTTCAATCCGATTATTTGTACGAATCCGTGCTTCCACCCGGACACCCGGATTGCAACCGAATACGGTCTCTTAACCATTGAAGAGTTATATAAGAAGGTCGGAACGGAATCCTTCCTGGTGGGAACCGATTTGAGACTCGTGGAGCAGGCCAAAGTGGTTGGCGGAAGAAGCTATGAAGTCCCAGGTCTACAGATGAGACGGGCTACAGTGTTCCCAACCGGCACCAGAGAAACCTTGAAGATCTCGCTGCAAAATGGGGTGGAGCTGTCCGTAACGCCTGAACACCGCTTATTTACTGACTCTGGCTGGAAAGAGGCCCGGAACCTGAGTGCTGAAGATAGTGTATATTTGCAGTCTGGTGAGGGCGGGTTCGCGGCTGAGGATGAACTTGGTGAGGATTGGGTCATTGAACAACTTGAGGAACTCGAAGTCAAGGCAGTTAGAGCCGCCGACAAAGAGGTTCCGGCTGCGGTGTATACCGCTTCACGCCAGACTGTTGTAGCATTCCTGCAAGGATTATTCTCCGCAGACGGAACAGTATATGACCGAGATGAGATGCATCCTACTGTCCGCTTGACCTCAGCTTCAAAGAAACTTCTTCAAGGCGTTCAGTTGCTGCTGCTTAATTTCGGAATTAACAGCTCCATCTATAACGACAAACACAGCGGATTCTATGAGCTGATCTTAAGCGGCAACAACATTCTTGAATTCAAGAATAAGATCGGTTTTAAGCTGATCTCCAGAAAACAAGAGGCGCTGGAGCTCATTGCCAGACCTTCCCGCAAAAATGAAAAGTTTATCTCCAAGGTCGTTAGTGTCAAAGCAGGCGAGGTTGTGACGGTATACGATATTACCGAGCCTGTAACGCACTCACTGATCGCTGGTGGTGTTGTTGCCCATAACTGTGGAGAACAGGGCCTGCCCGGCTGGGGCGTGTGCAACCTGTCCGCCGTCAATCTCTCCAAGTTCTACGATGAAGAGAAGCATGATGTGGACTGGGCAGATCTGGCGAGAACAACCCGGTATTCTGTGCGTTTCCTTGACAATGTTATCGACAAGACACCGTATCATTTCCCGGAAAATGAAGCCAACCAGAAGCTCGAACGCCGCGTAGGCCTCGGCACTATGGGACTGGCTGAGCTGATGATCAAGCTGAACATCCGCTACGGCAGCCCGGAATCGCTGGAGTTCCTGGACAAGCTCTACGGCTTCATGGCCCGCGAGGCCTATCTGGCTTCTGCGGAGATTGCAGGCGAGAAGGGGGCGTTCCAGGCCTTCGACACGGATAAATATTTGCAGAGCGGCTTCATGCGGAATATTACCGAGGTCTACCCTGAGGTCGGCGAATCCATCCGCAAGCACGGAATGCGTAACGTAACTGTGATTACCCAGGCCCCTACCGGCAGCACGGGAACTATGGTCGGCACCTCCACAGGAATCGAACCGTATTTCGCTTTCAAATATTTCCGCCAGAGCCGTCTCGGCTATGACGAGCAATTCGTACCTATTGCCCAGGAATGGCTGGAAGCCCATCCGGGAGAGGAACTGCCGGACTACTTCGTCACCTCGATGGACCTGTCCGCTAAGGATCATATCCGCGCTCAGGCCGCGATCCAGCGCTGGGTGGACAGCTCGATCTCGAAGACAGCGAACTGCCCGTCCGACTTCACAGTGGAAGAGACCGCCGAGCTGTACGAAATGGCCTTCGATCTGGGCTGCAAAGGCGTAACGATCTACCGTGACGGCAGCCGTGATGTGCAGGTACTGGAGACCAAGAAGAAGGAAGATAAGAAGGATGCTGCGGCAGAAGTTGAAGTTAAGGAAACCGAGGAGAAAGAAAATGCATCAGCAGCTCCGGCAACTGTAGCAGTAGCTCCCGGCCCGCAGGCAGCAGCAAGCGGAGTAGATAAGCAATACAAGAAGCGCCCGCAAGTGCTGCGCGGCGCGACCTATAAGATCAACACGCCGTTCGGTATGGCGTATATCACGATTAACGATCTAGACGGCATACCTGCTGAGATCTTCCTGAATGTCGGCAAGGCCGGCTCTGACGTCTTTGCCATGGCCGAAGCCCTCGGCCGCGTCTGCTCGCTGTTCCTGCGCTACGGTGACCACGGCGAGAAGGTCGGCCTGCTGATCAAGCATCTCAAGGGCATCGGCGGCTCCGGCGCCATCGGCTTTGGTGCGAACCGCGTTGAGTCCATCGCCGACGCGGTGGCGAAGGCCCTGGAGACCCATGTGCTGAATAACGCCCATGACGATCATATTCCTGCGCCAATCGCAGCAACACTGGAGCTTGATTTCAACGAGGCGCTGAACGCCGAGCTGAAATCCACGGTTCCTGCGGCGGCTACCAACGATAGCCACGGCGGTCATGACGCACATAGCCACGCCACCGCTTCGCGGGATCTTTGCCCTTCCTGCGGCAGCGCCTCGCTGATTAATATTGAGGGCTGTAAGACTTGCGGGAATTGTGGGTATAGCCGGTGCGGGTGAGGGTGGACTTGAGTTCCATAATTAATTAGAAGTGTGATGTGCCACTAAAAACGGGATATCGCCACAAAAAACGGGACGGAATGCCACCAAAAACGAGATATCCACAGGGGAAACCCTTAAATATGTAAACAAATGTTAAAATTAAGTCCTATTTTAGCCTAAAATCGGCTATTTCAGACCAATCTTAAGCAAAACATCATTCTTGCGCAGTTTTTACACATGCAATTCTATTCTTAAGAAATCCGTATTTTCCTTATGCAATAACAAACATTGTGAGGAGGAATTTCAATGCGTGATCGTAATAAGGATGGGCAATATCGTCAGAAGCGTGCAGATACAAAGGTTGGGAATATTGAAGCTAAGTATGGGGTTGATTTTGGGGTCCGAAGTGATATGGAGCTTGGGACCTTAAGAAAACGTCTTGGCGACAAATCTCTAACTCAAATTCTTAAAGATCAAAACAAGTAACAGCATAGGGGGAGCGACTGTTGGCTCCCCCTTCTTTAATAAAAAAGACAGCAAGAAACGCATAGGTTTTCATAACAACCAACGAGGGAGGTCATAATGTATGCCGTCAGATAATAAATCAACTAAACTGCTCCACGTTCAAAATGGAGCAATTCGCAAACTGTTATATACCCATGTAACTGATGAAGACTTAAAAAATCGATACCGCGCAGTGATCGGAAGAGAAACAAAGAAGGATATTAAAGAAGCGCTCCAACGTGTTGAAAAAGCTAAACTGATTGAAATTATTAATAAGAGTCCTGAAATCACTGAAGAACACATTGAATTATGTTTTGAAGAAAATCGTTATAGTAATAGGCCTAACTTTCGTCTTTTTCATCTCCAGTCCTTAGACCCGCAAACCACTTCAGCATCATTTATACAAGCCCACAAAGAAGATAAAGCCATCAAGAAATTAAACCAACGCCTTAGAGATGTCCCCTATTCGAATGACAATGTAACCTCATTATTTGCTGTTGATCAGACACTTATTGATTCTCAAACCTTGGAGATTGCGTTCAAATATAACGAAAAATATAATTTCATTGATCCTGAGACTGAACAGAATGAATTCATTTACGAGTTAAAGTACGGATTTATGTGGATCAATTTTGACCAACGGTATGTAAATATTAATCTTCCCAGTGATCTGTTAGTTGGGACCCTTTCTAGTGTGGCTGAAGAAGCTTTTGCATGCTTATTAATCCCCGTGAATATTACAAAGTCTGTTGTTGAACGTGTATTTCCTAAAGACTCCATGAAAAGAACGACTTTCAGTACCACTTCCTCTGATGCTTCGGGAAAAATTAAAAAAATTACGTTAGCAGATAAGGAATTAGGAAATAAAATAAGTCAAAATCCAGAGTACGAGGGATATGACTCGCCAAGTTCTGTTTACCAAGAGGCCATTGATGAGGATGGAGAGTTGTTTTCTACCTTGGGAGTAAACTGTGAAAAGGGAAAAATTTATTTGACGCGACAATTGAAGGCGACGGATATGAGACGATGGGGGCTGTGGCGAATTGGCCAGATCATGAACCACATGAATACCATCCATGCTAATGGTGACATTGAAGAAAAATTTGATTCATTTGGTATAGCTGATGACAGTGAAGTGAAAACATTCGCATATGGTCATGACGAAAAGAAAACCATTGTGGAATTGATGAAAGCTATAGTTATCTGCGAAAAGAAAGGTATCGAAAGCTATAAGTTACTGAATGAAAAACCAGAAAAACTAGTAGCAGCACTAAAGAAACATATGAACTTACGGTTTAGACCATATTGTGAGGGCTGCCAGGAACATGCGGATCTGGTATGCCCATCCTGCGGTAAATTTGAGATTATGGTATTGAGCAGAAAGGGACAAGTCACAACCGTAAAGTGTGGATTCTGCTCAGAAAACTTAGAACTGAATCAACTAACATGCCTGATGAGCCATAAAGTAAGGGTTAACTCCTGGTATGACGGTGTGTTGATGTATCCTAATAAAGCACTGACATCTTTGATGCAGCGTATGATTAAAAAATACTTCCCTGAGGTTGATTTCATGGCTGAAGAGGAGCAGTTCCATCTCTCTAATAACGTTGTACACTATTCTGCTAATAAAGCCTCCAGAGTCATGTACCGCGTGGAGGATATCCCTGAGTTTGAAAAAGTATGGGGGCGTAGAATTTCAAAACAGCGTAGAGAAGAATTACAAGAAGTTATGGAGCTCCTGAAGGAAAAGTGCTCAAAGCAAAGCTCAGATGGTTGTAAGGCTTGTCAAAAAGAACATAGCGTTCGCTGTGTGATGAAACCTTTTGTTACCTTTACAAATCATCAGCTACATCCCCATCATGGTCAAGAATATGGTGATATTAGCTTCAACATGAAGATGTTAAATATGGACGATGCAGTTTTTGTAGGCATTGCTAAGAGTTATGAGAAGAAAGAAATTACAAGTGCAAGTGATAAAGGGCGGGAGATGCTTGAGCAGTTTTATGGCAAGTGTACAGATACAATGACACATGTTATTGGCATTGTGGTTGCGGGTGAGCTTGAACAAGGATTTACTGCTAAGCTACAGGATTTAGCTAGAAGGTATAATAAAAAAGTTGTTATGTGGAATTATAATGAACTGTTAATGGCAGTTGATTATGCCATTCACAAATATGGACTAAGTATTGAAAATATTATAGTTGATTTGAAAGCAGACGGATCGAAACGAAGAGGTCGTCCAAGGAACGCTAGTTAATGCAATTTCAATAAAAGCAATCTTATCTGAATTTTATTGGTCAGATAAGATTGCTCAAATCACTACTATTTATTTTCAATTTCTAAAGCGATTTGAAGTAAAATAAATGAAATAGATAACATCGGAACTGCTATTTTTTTCATTTCCGTTTTGGGTTACATAATTGTAAATGTCAAGGTTTGAGGAAAATATATCAATTAGGAAAAGAATGGCTAAAATTGAAGTTAAATAACCTAATATTAGCCAAAGTAAATATAATAACTTCTTGCTTATAATTTATTGGATTTCGTTAATCTAAATGCCATTCTGCTCAAAGTAAAAAACAAGGCTACAAATGAAAGGCTTGAAACGATTGTGGGATCTTCAGAAACAAAAACAGCGACTAATAATGCGAGTGCAATAGCAACTAAGATAATTATTTTTGCCCACTGGGGCTGATTCATCAAAGAAGAAACGGCGTCTAAGACTTTACTGCCTAAGTCTGGGGCGCCTATTTCCATTAAACTAATGTTTACCGTTAGCGCAACCTTGAACATACTTTGTTACTTTCCTCCAACATGAAACACACCAATTATAGTTTCACCATCTACGTCATAAAGTGGAATATCGCGACCACCTGGTGATCTACTGTTCTGTATCGCATTGGCTTCTCCGGGCGTTTTGGGTTGTTCACCGTCCAAGTCTTTTTTCATCACATATCCCTCAATGCCATCCTCACATATAGCACTGATTAATTCAGGTCCCGTTTCTGGGGAGGTAGCATATGCGTCAGAACCGTATGTCTGTCCATTTTCATTTAGAGAATAGGTTTTCGGACTAACGCTACTTTGAGTAGTTGCACTTTTTGCATATACATTCTGGTATGCTACTGCACCACTCACTCCGACAGAAACGAAAACCACAGCATCAATCAAATTTCAAGCCTCTAGAGT
This sequence comes from Paenibacillus sp. FSL M7-0420, assembly GCF_038002345.1. NCBI lineage: Bacteria > Bacillati > Bacillota > Bacilli > Caryophanales > Paenibacillaceae > Paenibacillus > Paenibacillus sp. FSL M7-0420. Next base: position 2,452,765 of record NZ_JBBOCJ010000001.1, read on the forward strand.
AGCTCATTTTCTTTGTTCACTCCCTAAAAGCTTCTCGCTCAAAATTCACTACATTTTACCACATAACCTTAAAACGTAAATACTAATGAGTTTGTTGCGTTTAACTGCCCGTTAGGCTTAATGATCGCAGCCGTTCATAACTTATCTTATGTATTGAAAAAACAGACTCTCTCATCGAGGTCTGTTGGGATGGGTAAATTGGACAGGATTGTTCCGACTCCCATCAAAAAAGGAACTTCCCAAGTCCAAATACTAACATATATTTACAAAAGTTGTACCTAGTGTCAGTTACGCTGGTACTGGGCCAAAACGCGGATCTAAGCATGGAGAATCGTCACTTTAATTGTCGCCCCACTCTAAGAGTTGCCACCCTTTCCAATGGTACGACTTATTCTTCCGTTTGCCCTGCAAGGAGTATTTGATCTTTCTTATACCGTCCGAGGCTTGAGTGACTGTACCATCAAGCAAATGTTCGTGCTCACGCAGCCAGTGCTTAAGATTGCTGCAACGATAGGTCTTGCCGTCTGGAGACACGATAACCCACTCCTTGGCATGCATGTGGGTCTCAACCCTTTCGAGGGGCGAATGAACACCTACAACATAAGTAGCTACCTCTTTTATCAAGGAAGAATCAATCTTTGAATTTTCTAACAAATAGGCTATGTTAAGCCTTGGATTGTAGATGCCTAATTTTTTTATATTTTGGAACTCCAAATGAATTGAGCGAAGACCCAAAATATAGTAGACTAACAATTGCAAAGTATGCGTACTTGTTGGAGAATTCTTAGACACCTTTAAATCCCACAAAGTATCTTCTGTCAGATAATCCCCGTCGCCGCACGTAATCGTCGGTGTATAAGCTAATTCAAAAGTGAAACCTTCCTTAATAATTGGTCCTGAATGTTCCCAGAAAGAAAGGCTCCTATTCACCATTGTACGAATGTTAGACACAGTATTTTCATCTGGATTAATGTCTTCTACTGGCTTATACCTGAATGTGCCCACTCTAGCGCACACGTCATAACCTACGAGTTTACAGGTATAAATTATGGATTGATCATCCAAGCCCTTTATGTGCTTTATGAATTCTTTTGCTTTATTTTCTTGTTTCATGTATTGAGAACCAATCAGCGAAATCTTAAATGCCTCTTCCGCAGAGGTTCCAGTCATGAAGCGAATCAGATAATCTACCGCTATCCCGACTAAACTAGCATATATATTCTCCTCTGAGTACAACTCGATCCCGTCATCGAAAACTGTTTTAGTAAAATCGTTTGGGCTTAAAAAGCCTCCATAAGGCTGTTTGAATTTCTCTACTCTTTGTGTGACGGATGCCATGAGACTCACTCCTTAGTACATTTTAAGCTACCCCTTATTATTGTAAGATAACATTTACACATATTGTAAGTGTCAGCCCGTTAACTCAATTCTGTTTCATCATTTTTATAGTGTAAACCAAGTGCAGTGTTATTCATTATATAGAGGGCGGAACGTGTTATGATGCACTATTTAAAGTTAGAGGTCGATCCTTAGCGACAAGCCCCTGCTGATATGCAGGGGCTTGTCTACTGTCAAACTAAAATCCTAATTTTTTGTAAACCACTTCGGCAAGGGCAGCTTGGGACATTTCATGAAACGTTGAAAATTTCGTCGTAGAACGAACATAACTCTCTAAGTCCTCCTGGGGAAGGGCCGCAAAGTCTTCTTTTGATTTAACGCCAACGCCATCTAGAAAATCAGAGATATTTTCAGACGGGGTGTGTTTTCGAATAAAGGAATCTGGGAAGAGCTCATCAAAGGACATTTGTTTTTGAGCACCAAGTTCCTGAGCGCCTTTACTTATTCGATTCAATCTGTTGTTCAATTCTTTAAAGCCAGTTACTTTTACCATCAAGATCACACCTTTACAAGGATTTTTGTATGATAAACCTTATGTGTAGAAACTATGGTTATTTTCGGAAAGAAGAGTATGAATATATGATTAAGAACCACTTTTTGAGATGGGGGATATGTGATTCGGGAGGTGATTAACTTGACAGTAAATGGTCAAAAAAATAATTAATTTCCGTTTACCTGGAGTTAAAAATTCTCCTTCAGATGTACCCGCATCTGAAGGAGGAGAAATTTAGGTTATGATGCTTACTTTATTCTCTTGATTAATTTATCAACTTGCTTGTTCACTTCACGTGAAATTTCGCGTTCAAACTTTTTTAGATCATTTTTGGTTTGTGACTTTGAACCGCCGACTCTAATTTTGAATGTTTTACTCATAGATTCCTCCTTGATTTGGTATTTAATATTATTTGGATTGCGAGAGGACGCTGGCAGCTAAAGACTTGGTCAATTTACTTGTTTGTTTGCTTTGCAGAGCTTTCGAAGCAACAGTAGACATCTTGGAACTAGAAGTTTTTTGAGAACTAGATTTAGCCATAATACAGACCTCCTTTTCTATATATTGTGCTTTCGAAATAAGATTAACCCAATATATTGTGTTTGTAAACATATTTTTCTATTAACAGGTTATCCACAGGATATTAGCGGAAAGTACACATGTTCCCATGGATTTATCACCAAAAAGGAACAGATTGAATGTGGGAATATCAAATGTTATGGCGAACGTATGATCTGTTTTTGGAAGATGAAGATGGGTATTCTTAACTCTCTCCATGAAGTATCATGGATGAAAATGCTTTGCTAACGGAGAAGAAGAAGGGCATACGAAAATAGTGGACTATAAGAAGTGGAGTGTACGATATGAACAGATGATTCACCACAAAAGCTGCTAGCTACAAAGTGTAAAGTTAGTGGGTGCCCCTGTAGAAAACTGGTTGGAGTCGAATTCAAATGTTTAAATTGTTTTTCATTACAACACATTGGATGAAAACCCTGTTAGGAGATAACTCTAAGTAAGGTGTAGCAATCGGTGTATGGGCTTAACAGAGTTGATTGAGACGTTCAATGACTAATAAGAAAAATATATTGATAAGCAATGGCCGCTCTGCTTCATAAAATGGGTAGTTTGAGAATGGTGAATTGTTGAAACCCAAATTATACAAACCATTTCAAATTCGGGTGAATACAAAGAGAGCCGCCTTCAGCGACTCCCCCATATTTCACTTCCAAAGTATACTGTACCGAAGAATCCAGAAACAATTAATAGTACCGATAAAATACTCACCACATTGCGTATGAATCCATTTTCAATCCTTCGAATAAGGAGAAAACAAATAAGGCCGATTACTGCAACTGCAACCCCACCTAAAATGATTGGTCCTGTGGTTTTCCATAAATCTATGTTCCCAAATAAATTGATCTTCATTGAATCCCTCCTGGTGCCTATGTTCGACAAAAAGGGGGTTTATTCCTGCTATAAGGTTTTATGATTTGAACATGAGGCAACCACCACATTGAAGATATAATCCCTGTTGCTGTAACTAATAATTGACCTGTTAACCCAAAGTTTGTTTCAATTCCGAAAACACAACGAAAAATTAAAGTTAATTATGCTTAAGCTCACTTAAATCGCGTTTTTTCATCATTGTAATTGCTTGTAACAAGCCCCCAGTAATTTTCCCACCAGCGAGTCGGTTGCATATGAATTTAGGAGAAAAATGATTTAAAAAGTGATCTTCCTTACGGTATGTCTCGTTTACGGTGTATGCAAAAATTCTTGTCGTATCCAGAGCACGAAAACTATCAATGGAAAGGATCGAGGAATTAACATTACCCATTGGAAAAAGAAGCCGATCAAAAGATTTGGTCTTCGTCCAGTGTTGTTTAATACGTTTTTTAATATCATCTGTGGTACCAATATATAACTGGCAGTATTCATCGAGCACCATCAAATAATAACCCGATTTTTGGTCATACAAGTTGAGATCAAACACTTCGATAAACGAGTTATTTGTGCTAAGAAAATTTCTTATTTCGTTATTAAATTCATCGCGGCTTAATAAAGAGAAATATTCCATATTCAAATCGTAATTTTTCAGACTTTCCTCTAGCTGTTTCGTACACCATTCATCTGAATAAAGCTTTCCTTCCTCATCAGCATAAATATCTGCGGAAGAATGACCCAATGAATTTTTGTTGTTAACCACTGCGTACTTCTCTCGGGTTAGCTTTAATCCTCGTTTTCCTTCAAGTACCTTTAAAGCAAAATGATAAGGCATAAATCCTCCTATTTCTACTAATAATTCGAGGCCTGTACTTGTCCATTCTTGTTCCAAACAAGCCTGATCATGTTAAATTTTTATTAAAGGTAGATTTAATTTTATGGATAGCTCTTCAGCTGTAGTTACTGAAAAATCACTGGTTTTTTCAGTTTCTAGTAGAAAGACAGCAATTGGATTTGTATCAGCGTTATTAAATAGTACGATTTCATTATATGTATCACTTTCTATAACGTCCTCCATACTACCTTTTTGATTCTTTATTGAATTCATTTCAATTTCTTCAATATGCATGGTTTTGCACGCATCATAATCATTGTACTGAAAATATTTATTTGGTCCTAGCGGTGTAGAAGTAAGCGAAAAAAATTCAGCTTCGATGTATGAGGAAGTGAAAGGAAGGTGATTTGCATAGCAATCAGAGTTACTAATGAGCATTACATTCTCTACAGAAGGCTGATAAACAAATCCAAATTTCGATTTTTGATAGGTCCCTTGAAATTCGTCAGTAATTAAACTTGTAGAAATAATAGGATAGCTCTTAGCATTTTTAAGAGCATTTTCAGCATTAGTGCGTATTGCATGTACCAAAAATTTAAACTTATGCCCTCGTTGATACACATTAGGGTTAGTTAGTTGATTCTCCCATACCCTCAATGTAATTTTTGCTAGTGGGTTTTCAACATAATATTGGAAATCAACGTATGCATTATATCGGCTAATTAATATATCGTCATCCAAATCTAACTGTCTAATTAACCTCCTATTGGTATCGTACGTGGAAGACAAACCTTCCTTTATAGAGGATAATATATCCAATCTACCTTTTTTGAAATCAGCAAACTGCTCTTTTTTTATTTGAAGATATTCGTTAATTTTTTTTATTGATTCCAAATCATCATTAGTGAAGTTCTTGAATGTACCATCTAAAATTAAATTCATATTGCGTTCTGTCTGTTCTAATCTTCTTTCCAAACGTTGATCATCAAATTTGATTGAATTTATAATATTAGCTAAAGTTTCATAACATTCAGAATCAAAATTATTTGAACATGCTATTTTGTCAAACTTTCTGCGTCTCGCGTACAATAAACTATGAATTATTGTCCGCTGAAACATATTATCATCATACATTTTCTTACCGCCCTTAATAAAAATTTGGAAAGTTAACCGCAGATTAAAAGCTGATAATACAATCAATTTATTAAAGAAACATTCCAAATTCGCCTATGATTGCTCAACGAATCTCTGTTTACTTCATCAGATTGATAGTGGATTTTGAGTATTTTCTAACGAGGTATCAAGAACAATCCCTCTCGGTGAAAACAGTTATACTTTAAATTGTGATTTCAAAAAGTTATGCCAGTCATTATGTAAGTCCATTTTTATATCATAATTATATGTGATCATATTGATCTATTCCTTGTACACTAGTATCTTAATTATCAATTTATTAGAAAACTCCAGGATAATAATAACATACCTTTTGAAGTGAAAAGGAAGTAATTTGCCTTGTTATTCTCGTGTGGGTCCCAATTCGGATATTTATTATAGAAAATCATGATGGATTTATTTAATGCATAGCATAATAATTTCATGAATACCCTACATTAAAGTGTGATTTAATAAGCGAAAGTTGAGAGGAGCTCAGAATAACATGACTGATGAAGAACATTTAAAGAAAATGCTTGTTGAAGATGATAAACTTTCATTTTTTTATTTTCATGGTAAGGGAATATTGATTGATAATTCTCCAATTTCTGTATTGTGGGGAGTGAGTGTAGATATTTCAGGTAACAAGAAATTTGCAGCTATGACAGATGGAATTTATCATGTGGAGTATAAATCTGGAGCTCTCATGAGAAAAATGGAACTTAAAGGAGAATCGAGTACAGGGGAATGGAAAATTAGATCTTCTGATATTGTTATTAAGTCACAAGAAGATTCTACAGAATTGAATAGAACTATTCTCAAATGTACATTTAGTCAATTATTTATGGAAAAAGATTATGATCATATTGATTCTTTAAAGGCCTATGTCACAAACTTCGATTTTATGGGGCTGGAAGTAAGTACATATGGTTTTAAAAAAAAACGAGATAAGTTTTCTTTAAACCTAGAGAAAAAAACATGTCAATTCAAGTATGTTGAAAATTATAGCAAAATAAAACAATTCTTAAAATCAGAAAAAATTTCATCTGGTATATTATCTACGGTATCAATTTATTCTGAGACTCAAGAAACCTTTGAGACACTTTCTAAAGAACTTACTGATTTAACATTATTCTTGAGTTCGCTGACACTCAATACAAACTATGCACATTTGACTGAATACTACTCAAGTGATTCTCTAGTGAAAATTGAAGTTTCTAATTCAATAATTTCTAAAATTCACAACAATGTAATCATTGATAATCATCATATAACAGCAGGACTCTTAAAAGCATTTGAAAAATCATATCAAAAATTTAAAGATATTAAAGCTGTTTTGGATTTGAACAGATATATTCATCTAATGACTGAGCTTCAAAATCAAAAATTTATCGAATTAAAAATGGCGAACTTAATTTTAGTATTTGAAAACCTTTTATCCAAATATTTGGTTTTACAAGGTATGGAGATAAATGAAGTTGAAGACTTAAACATACAGCAAAAACTCGGAAGGGTTAATAAGGAACTTAAGTTCATACCTAAGAATTTATTAGGAGATGAATTTAGAGCTGGAGTTAGAAATCCATTATTCCATACAGGTAGTATCCCTTTTAAATCGATAGAGGAGAAAATTGAGATATTCAATGAATATTATGATTTGCTAATTAGGATATATTTGAAGATAATTAGCGTAGAAGGATGTTATATTTCAAGAAAAAATTATTTACCTGAATTAATCTAAAAGGATGTGAGGGATGCGGCTACAATTGTAGTCGCATTTTTAGTTTGATCATTGTCATAATTGTTATAGTGTGCCGTTTTTAAAAGCTCATCGTTCTATAATACTATTTCAAGCAACTGAACATAAAAGTGTTCTCATGAAGCATCAGAGTGACATGATAAATTTATGTATATTAATTATTAAATATATTCTTAAAGTTATACTTGTAGTAATACTTGAAGTTATTCTTGAAGTTTTTCTTGATGGGTGTTATCATAAAATCAACAAATACAGGAGGCGATAATATGACAGAACAACAGCAGAAGATTAATGTCATTCGGCAATTGCTTCAGGACAAAGAAACAGAAAAAGAAGAATTAAAAAAACAAAGTGATCTTATAATGATGCAGATAAAGCAGGTCGACAATGCAATAGAGGCATTCGAACTTGAGCTTGCGAAATTAACGGGTAAAGCAATTCCAATTAAAGAAGTTCCACTTAAAGGGGCCGAGATTGGAGTAGCAGCGCTTGAAGCTCTTCGCATTATGGGTGGAGAGGCGCATTATACGGAGGTCAAAGCTGAGATTGAAAAGACGCATTCAATCAGTGGCATCGACGACAAAAGTAAGGGGGATTCGGTTTGGAACCAACTTAACAAGAATTCTTTTGTTGAAAAGTTAGGACGAGGGTTGTTTCGAATTAAAGAGAGGCCTGAAAGCTAGAATAGAATAAATAATGTGTATAGTTTTTCTTTAACAAAGAAGATTAAAATTCGTGGGATGAGGTACGGTGGGATCTCCATGTATAGTTAATCAGTATTAGAATAATATTAATGATTTTTGCCTTTCTACGTTTGTTTAATTTGAAGATTTCGATCCCACCAATAACCATCGCATGTTTTTAATGTCGGCGGCTATTATCAATACAATTGAAATGATATAATTAGAAAAACTTTTGTTTATTTGGAGGATTTATCAAGTGGATGAATATTATTTATTCTTAGACGAGAGTGTGACTCATAACGGGGCTTTCCTTGATCAAGTTTTTTGTGTTGCGGGTGTTGTACTAAAGAAAGAGGACTATGAAAATAGTCTAATTCCGTTAATGAATGATTTGAAGAATAGTATATGGAGTGACTTACCTAATCCTACTGATTTGGTTTTGCACGAAAAAGAAGTGAGAGAGGCACAATTTAATCGAAAACCGAGAGCAGATATTAAACCTCATTTTAGAAGGTTTCGAAATTCTCAATCATTGACCCCACTATTTAGTGGATTGAAGAATATTCTTGATACGGTCCCATGTCATGTTCTTGGGGCTGCAATTCATTTTAATACTCTGAACAGCTACTTTAATTGTGATATACAAACGACAAGCTATTTAACTGCAATGCAGATTGTACTTGAAAACTATTGTCAATTTTTGAAAACTAAAAATGGTGTAGGGCATGTATTTGTTGAATCTAGAGAGGCTCAAGACACTGAAGTGAGGATGCATTTCCATCATATTAAAGCCATGGGAAGCCTCTTTGTCAGTCCTCATGCGATGCAAAAATTATTAAGAGATATTTCCTTTCCACCGAAAACAGAAAATAATGTTGGGCTACAAGTTGCCGATTTTATTCCTAATCCATTCGCTAGAAATACTTTGGGAATAAAGCAAAATAAGCATAATTTATATCAAAATTTGAGGGGATTAAGGTATGATGGAAGTATCGGGAAATTTGATCGTTTCGGGATTAAGGTCATGCCTTAGTTAAATCCAAGATTTAAGCTGATTTTTGAATTACTTTATTGACATACTACCTTTTTGGACTTATAATAACTTCAAAAGGGATTGGGGAACTTTGCTTAAGGCACATGATTAATTTCATGGAGATTATAACTTACGGCTTTCTTTGAGAAAAGTGAGTTTTTAATCCGAAGTTCACACGCAAACTCTTTTTATTTTTTTGTTTTTGTTTGTATAATTCTCTTCATGTTTACATATTACTATACAAAGGATTGGGGAGCGTTGCTTAATTGCACATGATTAATTTCATGCTGTCGCTCACATGCAATCCTTGTTAACGGTCCCCGTAAGGGGACCGTTTCTTTATGCTCATTTTCGTGAGGTGGAAAAGGAAAGTTAGGCATTGATCCTTCCTGGTATTCGTAACAAAATTCGATATTTGTTAAGTTAAACGAACTTTATTGTGCTGAGGCGGCTGGTACGGCTATTTCGAACGTGGCGCGTAGCTTTGCCAGGTCCACAACGAGTTTTTTGATGTGACGGATTGTCTCGAAATCATCTTCTTCGATTTCGAGCACTTCTATTCCGTTAACTTCCGCGCGAATATTATCCTCTGCGTCCTTTAATATTTTGAGGATTCTTGGACTAAGCGTGTCGGAAGGCTCATTGCCAAACGCTGCAATTCGGTACATGCCTCTACCGACTTTCTCCATTTTTCCGCCGTGATTAAGGGCTTGTATGGAACCTGCAAAAACTCCATCTGTGATTGTGATCTTGGAATCAACATGTTTTCTCATTTCAGCCCAGGCATATGCTTTCGACGGATCGCTGCTTAAAAGTTCGAGGATCAGAGCCTTAGTTTGTCCGCTTGGAGTTTTTGTTTTCAATTAAATTCCTCCGTTATAATTTGGCGTAAACCTTGTTCTTATTAAGAGAATACAGCATTGATTGGTTTTTGTCAATAAGTTTCATAAACTTTGCGTATTATATATTTATTTGTTTACTTCCGTAGATGAATGCAAGTTTTGTTCCTCTTCTTTTCCTACAATAACTTATGCAGCATGCTTTTATATCAATTACGCTGATTGTAGACTCTATAAAGAGTAACCTGAATTTTAATGTTTCTTTTAATTCCTCTACATTTTCCACATTTGGAGATATTGAACTACCTATATGGTTATCCTCAATTTTATCGCTATCATTACAAATGGTACTCTTCAGGATAAATATCCGTCGTATCTGAAATTTTAACTGTATCTAGATTTCAGCATCGATAGGTTATTAATTTAAAAAATAGTGTTTCTCCATAAATGTTGATATATACCATATTGAAAATTGAGATTATAATATTATGGTTACACAACAAATCTGCGTTATAAAATAAATAGCTTAATTTACATAAGGAGAATCAAGTTTGAGAAAAAGAGAATTGCTAAAAATAATTCAAAATGAAGAAAATTTGACAACTGAATTTAAAGAAAATATTTCAGGCTTGAAATCCGATGACATCGTTGCTTTTGCTAATTCACAGAAAGGGGGCTTCATAATAATTGGCATTAAAGATGATGCTTCAGCTACTGGAAGGCAGAAGGGAACAATAATTGGATGTCAAATTAGTGATTCGAATAGGCTAACTATATTAAGCAAAGCCCAAAATTGTCGACCTGCGGTAAATATTGAGATCAGCTCTGCAAACATTGAAGGTAAGGATGTATACGTAGTTGTGATTCCAAGCGGTGAATATAAGCCCTATTGCACAGAAAGCGGGACTTATAAAATTCGTGATGACGGTAAGAAGCGGGCGTTGTTTCCTAATGAATTACTAACATTATTTATGGAAAGCGAACGGGATAAATTTATTACAAATTTTAAAGATGTCACGAATAATTTAGAACATCAGCTTACGTTAACTAGAGAGGCGATTATTAATGAAACAGACAAGATGCTAGATACATTAAAAGATTTTGAATTTTCCGTCCAAAATACGTTAGATACTATTGAAAGTGCTGCTGACAGTGCTGAGTCAAATTCAAGTAATGTAGAGTATACCGTTGATAAAATGGAAGATACCGTAAATGATATTTGGGAAATACTTAAACATTCACTGTATTTGTTGCCTATAATAAGTACAAAAAATACTGAGCCAGAAAATATAGATCAACAGGAACAAATTGCGAAGGAAATGACAAAACATTTCTTGAAAAAATATGATGGAGAAAGTACTGATCCGACTGACAAAGAGATAAAAAATCATATTTTCTTTTTAAGAATTTTATTTCCCCGATTAAGCAATAAGCAAATTGTTGACCTTTGGAATCGTGAAAAAGTTGAGATTGTTTCAACTTAGAATGATTTATAATAAATACACTTGTCTACTTGTAAATAAATTTTGGTGAGATAATGACGAAACGGAGTTCAAGATGAACGCGGAGATAAAAGAACTTGCTACGGTCGATATCAAAGCAGCCATGCGAAAAGAATATATAGAGAATGAACTGTTTCTCTCCAAGCAGTTTATTAAACATACAACCCCGCGATATATTAAAGAGATTACGTTTTATACAATGGCTCGTAACCATGTAATTCATACCTTCCTTAGCCTAACTGAGAGTGAACAAACAATACAGGCTTTACGAGAAACAAAGTCGCCAAGTCAAGAGTATGTAGAACTTATGAATAAACATCGAGCTACGCATTATCCCTTAGCCATCAAGGTAAAAGCAGAGAAATCCATATATAACGACTACACTCATGTGGATTATAAACGGAAAGCGCATTTTCTGGACCAAGCTTTACCTACACCTAGTCGCAGGGAAAGCGTCTTTAATAAATTGGGTGGAGTTCTAGAATTGCTTATTTCCTGGGGGTGGGTAGCTTTTTGGATAATTGTAATCTTGATTTCTATATTTTCAGATAGCGATGATTCCTCATTAACTGGTTTAGACAAGTCAAGTAATAACAAGGACACTTTTCATAGTGGAGGCATATTAAACGGTAATACTAATTCTAAGACTGTAGAAGATACACCTCAAATCATAGATGCTTCAAATGAAGCGGGATATGGCAATCCTGGCGATAGTAGTCATGATGCACCGAGCTCCAAGAATTCAAACGCGCCCACGAAACAATCATCAGAGAATAGCGAGACTTCATCAAAAAAATCCGATACACAATCCGACAACACGAATCAGAATGTCAAAACACAAACACAAAAAGTTCAAGTAGGTCCAATAAGAAATCATTTAATTTCAGCATCATATTTCCTCCCTGAATCAAATGGAAATGGTATATTCGAAATTTATGACGGTTATACAATTGAACTAATGGAAAATGAGAAGGTTGTTATTGATTTTGAAATAACTTCAGATATTGACCCTGTTTTTAAGCTTAACGGTGAAGTGGTGGAATCACATCCAACAACAAATGAAGATGTCGAGTGGATATCATTTTATCAGACAAAACAAGTAACAAAAGTCGAGGTGAACATCAACGAAGAAATACATAATTTTTATTTCGTTCCTATGGAGTAGGGGCATTACTCTAAAGTTGAACGGGATTTTGGGGGAGAACAAGATGTTAAAAAAATTTTATTGATTGTTGTCCTTTCGATTACACTGACTGGTTGTAAGTCTAACAAACCTGAAGAAATTTCAAACTCAGCAGCACCGATAGTCCCCTCTGGAGCAATCGCCATAGTAACACCTGTACCTACGCCTATACCACAAGAAAATGCTCTAAAGGGTTATTTATTTACAGAAGAGACAGGCTTGCTTTTTATTAGTTGGACCGAACAGCAGCAAGAGTTAAATGGTACGATGCAGCGGACATCAAAAAGTAAAGAGAAAATCGAAACGGAATCTTATCCCTTTACAGGGGGAGTTAGTGACAAAAACATCAGTCTTAATTTTCAAGGTGGGATTTTCAGCGGTCTAAACGGGATAACGATAACGGGCACTTTTGACAAGGGTTCGTTAACTCTGTACTTCCCAAATCAAAAAGATGGAAGTTTGTTGCCTGCTTCGTTCACTGTTGCAACTGTTGATGACTATAATCAGGCAGTGAGTATCCTACGAAACGAAATAGAGCAGAGTAAAGCCTTGGCGGCAAAGCAGAAGGAAGCTGAAGAGCAAGAACTTGCTAATAAAAAACAACAAAGTGCTGTGGAACATGCGAATCAACGCTTATCCGAAGCCATTCAACTATTAATTAAAAATATGGAATCCAATAAGAATATTGCTAAGGAATTTGAGGCCGTATTTCAGAGTTATGAACAGCACTGGGGAGAAATGAAGAAGCATAAGCAGGATCTCCTCAACGCAGCTAAAGTGAGACCGTTTAATTTTGATCAGCTTTATATTGTTCAGGACAAGCTCTACATCCTTGGAAATGATGAATATCAAATCCAGAATGATGCTTATCAAATTGGAAATGTTGAATATGACTTTAGTAATTATTTGGATGCTTTGAAGAGCCAAGGAGAGGGAATTAGGTTGGGTTGGGAGCAGCTTCAAACAGCAGCAGCCCAAAATAGCTCAGGGACTCCGCTACCTAAATACACAGAGGTTGAGGTGAATGGGTATATGGAGAATTTAGAACAAGAACTGACTGAGGTAGAATCCACTTTACTGGAAAAAAAGAAATCAGCTAGTGTGTATGATGAAAAAGCAAAAAACTTGCTACAAGAGATGACGGACTATGTTGATGGTTTAGTGGCTGTGGAGGATGAATAGCTGGGATAAATTGGAGGGTGAAGCGTGCTTACGATTGAAGAGTATATGGCTCGTAGGAAGAAAGAAGATCAGATAAACGAATTCAGTTTAAAGGATCGAACCGCTAACATGAAAATATGTGTCGATTATGTATTTGAGTATTTTAATCAGTACCTCGACATCACGAAAATGGATGAACAAACCATATTAAATGATGAGCGTCTGGACAAGTACAGAAAGAGTATATCTTTATATGAAATTGAGGTTCAAGATTGGTTAGTACAAATTTATGATGATCATAACAAGCAAATCGATCGTTCGATAGGACGCTCACTGAAAAAAGATGATTTATTTTTTCTATATAATACCGATAATGAATTTAGGAGTTCCTCCTATGAAATTTATGCGCTTGTTATTAAAAAAATCCTTTTTTAAAGGATCAGACTGAAATGCTATATAGATTCATTAAGGACTTCTATCAGATTCAAAGCCAACCCAGGGGTCAGAGTTTCAGATAAAGATTTCTGATGAAGTGGATTTCTGGATAGAAGAGACGTGGAAAAAGTACAAGGTTAACCTGTATGCTTTCTGTTCTCATTGGGTTGAACACTTTTTTGATCATGATGAGTATTGGCCGCGATCGCATAAAATAGAAAGTAATGAACAATGGATTAAGTATAATTATGATTTTAAGCAGAAGAACAATTTGTTTAATTTAAACACGCTTTATCCGCGTATTTCAGGGAAACCTTTTATAAAAGGGAAGAAGCAGTATTTAGAAAACTTGATGATGTATTTTTGGCTTCACAGTATTGTGAATGATGATGAAAATTATTGGGATGAATATTTGGGATGAATATATGGACAAGTACTCTAGAACCGAAAATAAAAAAGCGAACTCATAAAAAGTTCGCTTTTTTTATTTTCATATGACCGGGATATAGTATCTATTTTCGAGTGGTAGCTTTTGTAATACTATTCATGAGTGTACTATCCCTTATAATTTGGTATTATTATCTATAGAAAATAATTACGCTTAGTTTCAATAAGCATTAAGGGTAATGTGATACACATGATTCAATGGATCAAGATATATTTTCGGAAACGAAAATTAAAATGCTTCAACAATTGTCCTCCGAAATGATTCTTCTTCCAAATTCTGAGCCGAACTTTATTCATCATCAAGAAAAATTAATGTTGCAACGATATCTTATTTCAGATGAGCAAATAGCTACGTTCCTAAATCCTCACGTGCATGGGTTTTACTCTGAGGAATCCCCTTATAAAATTAATTCCGTTCTTGAAACGTATTTTGAGACTGCCAAAATTGAGTTTGCTACATTCCCAATGTATATCCAACTAGTAGGCATCTTTCAGAATCAAAAATTAAGATATTGGACTTCCTACGCTAATTTCGAAAAAGCTATTCAAAAGCAGAATCAATTAATCGAGGCTCATACTCAAAAAGCTGAAATGTTTCTGCTCGAAATCGATAAAATTCGTCAGGATTATTTTACACATTCAATACTTGCTCGTTTGGTCAATCATTATAAAGATACTTACCAATTTTTTCGTTCTGGAGAGCAAAACGGGATTTCGTCATGCATTAAACAAGAATACATATACTATGATCTATAAATGAGCAAAAACGGATACAGAAAATAGCAAAATAGAACTAAGCGATTTTGAATCGCTCGCAGACGGCCTGAAATGAAATGCCCTTTTGGGCAGATTCATAGACAGATCGGAGGCGGTCTCGCTGGACTTGCTTGCGTACGGAGCGTAGGCCATCGCCAAAAGGGCAAGGGTCTCCCAGCCCGACTGTGCAGTACAGATGAGTCCAAGTCAAGAGTATCCACAATCGAATAAAAGCTTTAGCTGAGCCAACCTGATACGTGTCGAAGCCTAAATTGTTTTTGGATTGCCGAAAGAAAATCTCAATAGGCCAGCGTTTGGCATAGTAGGATGCAATGGTTTCTGTTTCCAATGAAAGATCGGTACAACAAAACGCGCGCAATACCTTCGGCTGCCCAAAAGCCTGCTTCGGCCAGCAAAGTAAAACCACGGCGTTGTGGATTCCATTCAATGCCCCTTCGTAGCGATACATCCAGTACGACGAACCGTTCACGGTGACGAGGCGAACGTCTTCTTTGCGGATGTGCTGGGCGAAGTCTTGGATGGAGACCCGGATGCCTTGAGGGTAGAGAATCCGATTGGTTTTCAATGCACCGATGACATGATAGCCTGCCGCTGCGTACGCATCCATGACACGGGGACAGGTAAACCATGAATCGACCAGACAATAGCCGCCATGAGGCGGGAGAGGCAAGGTCTGAGCCAGGTCGCAGACCCGGTCGATTTTGGAATAGACGGAGCCGTCCGGGTGAGTGATTGACTTGTCGTAGAGGTCAATCGAATGAATCAAGGACAGGTCGGAACACCCTAAAACGGTAGCCTGCACCTGATGTCCCCAGACAACCTTGCCCAGCAGATGAGAGTGATGAAAACCGGCTTGCTCGATGGGAGAACGGGCCTGTGACGAAGGCTTTGTTTTCTGAGCAATCGTATCGTCGTGAATGACAAACAGCGGCTCCCCCGTGCGTTGGGAAGTCTCTAGGATCTGGCGGAGGGATTCCGTTTTGACTTTGTGTTGTAGCACTTCGTCGTCCCATACTCCTTGGTCGAGAAAATGGCCGAGTGTGGTCCGATGGCAGTCGCTGTATTCCGCCAAATCGGTCACGAAATCCTTTAGCGGTTGCTGCCGTCATGTAAGTTTCCAGATGGGCTAAAACAGGCTTGGAATAATACAAGGGCAGCCGATGCTGCAACAAATAGTTGCGGATCGCAGTAGGTTCAGGTACGATGGCGGTATGAGACATTGTGATTTCCCCTTTGTTAAAAGTTGGTTGTGGTGACTACTTTTTAACACAAGGAAAGCACTTTGTCTCTATTCTTTTTGATTTTACAGTTTACTGGAAGTGAATTTGCTCATTTATAGATTTAAACAAATGTGCTTATCAATTTTCTATAGATGATTACTATTGTATAAGCCACCAAATAAGAAACGAGACTCCAACCAATGTTCCATCCGTTTCCATAATCGACTATCCCTACTGAAAAAGCCCCGTACTCCATTATTGTGGTCAATAGGCTAAAGAAGACTAAAAAAGTTAGCGTTGAATATTTTTTTGAATCGATACTATTTATCATAAAACCGATTATATTCATTAACATCGCAATGCTAGATACAATGGGTACATAAGTGATAAAAAGCGAAGGTTTTCTTTTTAGATAATGGATGCTAATAATCCAAGGTAATATGAATGCAATCAAAATATAAAAGTAAATATATATAATCGTAAGTCCCCCTCTATCAAATTCTTGAACCGAAAAGATCCCCTTTTCATAGTTATTTCCTTATGTGCTGCACCCATTCGTGCTAGGGGGTGCATATTGCGAATTTATACCGGGGATAATCAAAGGGAAGAAATAAAAATGAAGCGGTAGCTAATAAGGAAATCCTCCTTTGTACACAGGCTCCCCTGAGGCTTGCATGTGTATTCACCGCAAATTGCCTTTACTTTCTCCTTGGGTGACTATATAATTGCAATAATTGTATACGGAGTTAACCGGAGGAGCCTGCCAACAGCGGGCTCTTTTTGTGTTTTTTACCTGGAATAAATTTACTGATGTGGAGGACTTGAAATGGAAATGAACAATGAGAGCATCATGGTGTGTGTGCATTATGGTCCGCACGGGCAAAGATTAATACAGCGGGGAGGGCAATTGGCCAGATTGCTCAATGCCCCGCTGATGGTACTCACTGTAGATGCATCCGGAGACAATGAATATAACCGGGAGAAGCAACAGTACCTGTCTGGCTGGGAGCATCAGACCAAGGAGGCTGGCGGACAATTTGTGTTCCGCAAATGTAATGGCAAAAAAACGGTTGATGTGATTGTGGAGACTGCAAAGGATAACAAAATTACACAAATTGTACTCGGACAGTCAAGCCAAACGCTGTGGCAGGAGATTACACGGGGAAGCTTTATCAATGATCTGCTGGAGCGGGTGGGTCCGATCGATCTTCATATC
Organism: Paenibacillus sp. FSL M7-0420; assembly: GCF_038002345.1. Taxonomy (NCBI): domain Bacteria; kingdom Bacillati; phylum Bacillota; class Bacilli; order Caryophanales; family Paenibacillaceae; genus Paenibacillus; species Paenibacillus sp. FSL M7-0420. The sequence goes on from NZ_JBBOCJ010000001.1 coordinate 2,470,344, forward strand.
GTTGCGGTACAGCGGTATCCGGAGCTGCTTGAGCAGTCCCATGAGCAAGGGTTCACTGCTTATCTGGTCAAAGAGGGCGACCGCTATATCCTTATGGATGAACCGGATGGGGATGAAGCCATGAAGGGGGTTTTCTTTCGTGAGCTCGATACAGATTTCAATACCGGCCTGTTCAAAATCGTCAGCAACGGTGAAGCGCAATATTTAAGAATTGTACAAAACGAATGGGTGAAGCCCCGTTAAGAGGATTATACCAATACTTGAAAGGGGGATTAAGCCTTGCTGCATATGATTATCCTGCTTCCGTTTTTGCTGGCTGCGCTAATGCTGCTATTGAAGCCATACACCCGATTTCACCTGGGCTGGATCGCGCTGCCCCTTCCCACAGCTCTCTTTATTTTTTTCCTGACGAGAATTCCAGCCATCCGGGCGGGAGAGCCTATTGTGAACAGTATCACCTGGATGCCGTCCTTTGGGGTGAATATCTCGCTGGTACTGGATGGGCTCAGCTTGCTCTTTGTCCTGCTGATTACCGGGATGGGGGCCCTGGTGGTGCTCTATTCGATTTATTATCTCGATAAGCTCATGGAGGGAATCCGCCAGTTCTATATATACCTGCTCCTGTTTATGGGAGCCATGTTAGGCGTTGTACTGTCAGATAATCTGATGGTGCTGTACGGATTCTGGGAACTCACGAGCATATCTTCGTTCCTGCTTATAGCCTTCTGGCACCGCCGGGAAAGATCCTCCTATGGAGCAATGAAGTCCATGCTGATTACCGTGTTCGGAGGTTTGGCGATGCTTGCCGGATTCAATCTGCTGTATGTAATGACCGGCACTTATAGTATACGTGAGATTGTTGCACAGGCCGGGACCTTAACTGAAAGTGGAATGTTTATCCCGTCCATGCTGCTTATTCTCCTGGGAGCTTTTACGAAATCCGCCCAATTTCCGTTCCATATCTGGCTGCCTGATGCCATGGAAGCGCCGACTCCGGTCAGTGCATATCTTCACTCGGCTACTATGGTTAAGGCGGGGATCTATCTGGTAGCGCGGCTCACCCCGCTGTATGCCGGACAATCCGAGTGGTTCTGGCTGGTTTCAGTCACAGGACTGGTAACTCTGATCTATGGGTCGTTCAAAGCGATCCGGCAAACCGATCTCAAGGCCTTACTCGCATACTCCACGATCAGTCAACTCGGCTTGATCATGTCTTTGCTTGGACTCGGGTCGGCGGCGGCCTTCTTTACCGGTACGGGGGATGCGGTTTTCTATACGATGGCTACTACAGCGGCACTCTTTCATCTCATTAACCATGCTGTATTTAAAGGCAGCCTGTTTATGGTTGTGGGCATCATTGACCATGAGACGGGTACCCGTGATCTGCGCAAGCTTGGAGGGCTTATGTCTCTCATGCCGGTCACCTTCTCTATCGCATTGATCGGGACATTCTCTATGGCCGGATTGCCACCATTTAGCGGATTCCTCAGTAAAGAAATGTTCTTCACTTCTGTACTCAATATCCGGGAGTTTGACATCCTGAGCTCCGGATACTGGACACAGCTCTTTCCGGTGATTGCCTGGATTGCCAGTGTATTTACCTTTGTATACAGCATGATCTTTGTCTTCAAGACCTTCCGCGGCAAGCTGAGGGAAGACAAGCTGGATAAGGTTCCTCATGAAGCGCCACTGGGTCTCTTACTGTCACCGGTGATTCTTATTTCACTGGCTGTAGTGTTTGCTTTCTTCCCTGACCTGGTCTCTGCTACGCTAATTGAACCGGCAATGTCTTCCATTCATACGGGGCTGCTCGCACCGGAAGAAGCCTTTGAGGTTTCTATTCATTTCTGGCATGGCTGGACACCAGAAATCTTCATGACGCTCGGTGTTATAGCAGCAGGTACGCTGTTGTTTAGAATCTATACAAGGTTACGTGTTCTAGACCGTGAAGCTGGCGGAACCAATGCACTGAGCCGTATGTATGACTTCTCGTTAAGACTGCTCGAGAATGGTTCAAGACGCTTAACTGATACCTATATGACTGGTTCGGGCCGTCATTACCTGCTCTATATTTTCAGCTTTTTCATCATTTCCCTGCTCACAGTTCTGCTGCGGCAGCCGGGCATTAGCTTTGGCATGGATAAGTATGCCTCATTGTCTTTTTATGAAATGGCTGTTGTAGCAGCCATGCTGCTGGCTGCCTTTGCAGTTCCATTTGCCAAGTCACGTGTCAACGCGATTCTTTTCACTGGTGGTGTGGGGTATATGGTGACGCTGCTTTTCGTTCTTTTCCGGGCACCGGATCTTGCACTCACACAGATGATTATAGAGACCGTATCGGTCATTCTGTTCCTTCTTTGTTTCCGGTATTTACCGAAGCTGAAGAAGCAGAAGGAGCCTCTGCGCTTTAAGCTGCCCAATCTGGTTATTGCGGCTGGAGCTGGCATCACGATGACGTTGATTGCTCTGGCGGCCATGGGTACCAGTCCTTTTCAACCGATCTCCGAGTTTTTCTTGAAGGAAAGCTACAACCGGGCTGGCGGCAAGAATGTGGTCAACGTCATCCTGGTAGATTTCCGCGGGTTTGATACTTTGTTTGAAATCATGGTGCTTGGCATCGCCTCACTGGCTATTTATGGTCTGATTCATCTGAGAATGGAGACGGAATTGCCGCCGCTGGAGCCTGCAAAGAAAGAACTATTGCCGCTGCGCAGCAATGATGTGATTCTACAGACGATCTCTAAGGGGATTGTCCTTGTCATTCTGATATTCTCCCTGTATCTGTTCTTTGCCGGGCATAATCATCCGGGGGGAGGCTTTATCGGGGCTTTGATGGCTTCTGCTGCACTTATGCTCATTGCAATCGCATTTGGCATGGATCAGGTACGTAAGGTGCTCTCTGTGAATTACCGGCTGCTTACAGCTTCCGGGCTCATGCTGGCTATTCTGACAGCGTCAGGTTCATTCCTGTTTGATGCTCCTTTTCTGGCTCAAAACCAAAATTAGCGGTTGAAAATTGAAACGGAGAAAAACCGTGGATAGAAATGGAAAAACATCTGCAAATCCTGTATTGTTGTAAGTCCTACCCCACAACATGAAAAGGAAATGACAGATGCCACTCCAGTATATCAACGAAATGCTCGGATTACCAGAACTACAACTTCATCGAGTTCTCTCTATCAATGGTTCAGAAGTGCATTTGGAAGCCTCGCCGGCGGCGTATAAACAGCCTTGCCCTATCTGCAATTCTGAACAATCTGTGAGGCGAAATGGCCGCAATAGGTCGCGTCAGATTCGTCATATCAGCGTTTTTGGTAAGAAGTGCTTTTTGCACATTCCCTCGCAGCGCTTGGCTTGTTCACGGTGTAATATTGGGTTTGTTTGGACGTATGCATGGGTAGGTCCGAAGGAACAATACAGCCGTATGTTTCGCTCACAGACGGTAAATCAGGCACTCGGCTCCACGGCAGCGCATAGCGCGAGAATACAAGAAGCGCCCGCCAGCACGGTTCAGCGCATGCACCAAGAGGCCCTGCCCGCAGAGAACGAGCGTTTGCTCAAGCAGGCTTGGTGTCAAGCCAAAGACACACCCGAGCTCGTGCTCGGCATCGACGACTTTGCGATCAAAAAGGGACATACGTATAACACTGGTATTCACGATCTTCGAGGGGAAACCATGCTAGACCTGCTTTCGGGGCGAAAGCTAGGCGCACTACGTGCGTATGCCGAGCAGCATCCGGAATTTTTAAACCTAAATCCCAAGGCTGTCGTCATGGATCTGGCTCAAACGTATCACACCTGGATCAGCGAGTGTTTTCCGAGGGCCCTTCGAATTGCAGATCGCTTTCATGTTCACGGTTATGTGATTGAAAGTGTCCAAGCGGTCCGGAAATCCATTCAGTCCACCCTTTCTCCCCGGGCCAAAGGGATCTTAAAAAGTCATCACCGACTGCTCAATCCGCCAGCAGATTCGTTACCAGACCAGAGCCGTATTCAGTTAGAGCAGCTACTGGCATTCTCCCCACTCCTCCGCGAGGTATGGGAATGGAAAGAATCCTTCTCCCGTTGGTATGACTACTCGCCAAGTTTTAATGTGGCTCAGTTGGGTTTCACCCGTTGGTGTCAGCAAGGCGAACGTATCGCGCATGAAGCTGTACAATGCGCTTTGAAAACGATGCGGAACTGGGAAGAGGAAATTGTGAACTACCATCACTGCCGCTGGACGAACGCGACCGTCGAAGGACGACATAATCGCATTAAATCCTACCAACGAAGACACTATTTCACGCGCAATCGCCGATGCTATAAAGCCGGCATTTTAATCGAGTGTAATCGGCAACGCTTATTAGGATGATAATATCAACCGCTAATTTTTAGATTGAGCCCCTTTTCTAAGTCATACGTTCGGCCACTTCCAGCTGCCTGTACTTGGGGATACGGAGCTGGCGACAGCCGTCCTGTTTGACCTTGGCGTATTCCTGGCCGTTGTCGGTGTGACGATGACCATCATTTTATCGATCGGAGGGGAGAAGAAATGGAACTCGTAATGGCAGTAGCGGTCGGAATTCTTTTCATGATCGGTGTCTACCTGATTCTGTCCAAAAGCCTGCTGCGCATTGTGCTGGGAACCTCCTTGCTGACGCATGGAGTTCATCTGCTGCTGCTCACGATGGCCGGGCTCAAAAGGGGCGCAGCCCCTATACTAGGCAAGGCGGATACCTATGTTGATCCGCTGCCGCAGGCGCTGATTCTAACCTCCATTGTCATCAGCTTCGGGGTCACAGCCTTCTTTTTCGTACTCGCATACCGGTCATATCAGACGCGGGGTACTGATGAAATGGACAGCATTAAGGAGGTCAACGAATGAGCAATCTATTGGTGCTCCCGATTCTCATTCCGCTGGCTACGGCTGTCATCCTGATTTTTCTCAAAGAGAAGATCCGGCTTCAGCGCGTGATTAGTGCGCTCAGCGGTCTGCTTAACATTCTGATTGCGGTGCTGCTGGTTACACGTGTCCATTTTGAGGGCATACAGACCCTGCAAATGGGGGGCTGGGCTCCTCCGTATGGCATTGTATTTGTAGGTGATATGTTTGCTGTATTGCTGGTAACGATGGCTTCGGTTGTCAGCTTTGCGGTTCTGTGCTACTCCTTCAGCAGTATTGGAGAGCAGAGGGAGCGGTTCTATTACTATACGTTCTTTCAGTTTTTGCTGGTCGGGGTATACGGCTCGTTTCTTACCGGAGATATTTTCAACCTGTTTGTCTTTTTTGAGGTCATGCTGATTTCTTCTTATGCGCTCATCTCACTCGGAGGGACCAAGCTTCAACTAAGAGAAACGTCGAAATATTTGCTTATCAATATCGTATCCTCGACACTGTTTGTTGCGGCGGTAGCTTATCTCTATGCAGCAGTAGGGACACTCAACATGGCACACCTGTCCCAGCGTATCGCTGAAGCGGGACAGGGCGGCGTGCTTAATGTAATTGCTGTTTTGTTCTTGATTGTATTTTCCTTAAAGGCAGGGCTGTTCCTGTTCTTCTGGCTGCCAGGGTCATACAGTGCGCCTCCGGCGGCTGTCCGGGCATTGTTCGGTGCCCTGCTGACCAAAGTAGGACTCTATGCAATCATCCGTACCTTCACGTTGTTGTTCGTGAACGATCCCGGCTTCACTCATGACTGGATCGCCTGGATGGCTGCGGCTACCATGATCCTGGGCAGCCTGGGGGCAGTGGCTTATAGGGATATCCCGCGGATTCTGAATTATAACATCATTATCAGCGTTGGATTTGTAGCCTTTGGGCTCGCTGCAGGGACTGCAGATTCAATGAATGGGGCAGTCTTTTATCTGCTGCATGATATGCTGGCCAAGGGACTTATGTTTATTCTGGGCGGGATGATTATATCCGCAGCCGGAACTGACCGGCTAGGCAGTATGGGCGGGATGATCCGAAAGTATCCGCTCCTCGGCTGGATGTTTTTCATTCTGGCGCTCGCCCTGGTGGGGATTCCGCCGCTTAGCGGTTTTGCCGGCAAAATTATGATCCTGCGTGGAGCGTTGTCCGAGGGGATGCTGACGCTGTCTCTCATAGGTCTGGGGTCAAGCTTTATGGTGCTGTTCTCCCTGATCAAGGTATTCAGGCTGGCATTCTGGGGAAATGAACCCAAGGAAGAGCAGCCTAAGATAAGCATGAAGGCCGCTTCGGCTGTGGCTGCCGGACTGCTGCTGCTTGTAATTGCTATGGGGATCGGTGCGGAGTCTGTGTATACTTATGTATCGCAGGCTGGCGAGGTTCTGGCTTCACCTGCCCTATATATCGAAGCCATAATGAAGGAGTAGTGAATATGGCCTTACAATTCCTGTTTAATCTGTTGATTGCCTTTCTGTGGATGGCGATAAATAATAATGGCTCTGGCTCAAGCTTTATAGTAGGTTATCTGCTTGGCATCGGACTTTTACTGTTATTTAGGAAATCCAGGTCCCAGTCCCGGCCATTCTATCTCATACGTATATGGGCTGTACTGAAGCTTCTGCTGATCTTTGCCCGTGAACTTACGGTCTCGAATTTCGTGGTCATTGGCCACATCATCCGTCCAAAACTGGCTATACGTCCCGGTATCTTTGCTTATGAGACTGCTTTGGCCACGCCCTGGGAGGTCACACTGCTCTCGTGCCTGATTTGTCTGACACCGGGAACCCTGACTCTTGATGTGTCGGAGGATCGCAAGATGCTGTACATTCATGCTATTGATATTAAAGATGCAGAACTGATGGTCACGCAGATAAGAGGCACTTTCGAACGAGCGATTAGGGAGGTGACCCGTTAATGATCCCAGTTATGCTAAAAGTGGCCATGATCATTCTGGCTCTGGCGATGCTGGCCTGCCTGTTCCGTCTCCTGAAAGGGCCAACCCGCTCCGACAGGGTTGCCGCACTCGATACGATCGGCATTCATGTACTCGCTATGATAACCGTCGTCAGTATGCTGCTGGATACTCAGGATTTTATAGAAGTCATCCTGGTAATCGGGATTCTGACGTTTATTGGCACTACGGCTCTGGCCAGATATATTGAACGGGGAGCCGTTATAGAGGATGGAGGGAACCCCAATGACAGGTGAACTGATTAGCTCTATGCTTGTGGTAATGGGTGCAGTCTTCTGCGGCTTAAGTGCCTTCGGCTTAGTCCGTCTGCCCGATGTCTATCTGCGTTCACATGCTGCTACCAAAAGTGCAACCTTCGGGGTACTGTGTTTGCTGACAGGAGGTTTCCTGTACTTTTGGTTCAAAGACGGAACGGTTAATGTCAAGCTTTTGCTGGCGATTGTATTTGTATTCATCACTTCACCGGTAGCAGGTCACTTAAATGGCCGGGCTGCTTACCGTTCCGGAGTGCCTTTATGGAAGGGAAGCGTTCAGGATGACCTGAAGGTGCCGGGGGAAGAAAGCAAGGAAACGTCTAAATAATAGTTTGAAGTGAATGGAACGTGTGGGGATCAGCCGGATACCAAACAGGGTGTCTTTCCTTATACTGTAGAATCGCCGGCATGTTAGAATAGATCAATTACGGCCCTGCTTAGATCATTGTTTTGAGGCAAGGGGTCTATTAGAATTTGGGGGTAAGCAACGATGTGGATGTAAAGGAGACGGTAATATGCTTAGATTGGTCAATGTGGAGAATGGCACGGTAAAAGGCTTGCCCGCAGCCGATCCCCGGATTACGAGCTTCAAGGGAATACCTTTCGCAGCTCCGCCTGTAGGCGAGAACCGCTGGCGGGCACCGCAGCCTGCCGAAGACTGGGAGGGTGTTCTTCAGGCCCACGAGTTCGCACCGGTCTCCATGCAGGTCAGACAGGAGCTGGATGATAACAATATCTATACCCGTGAATGGGCGGTGGAGCCGGATATCGCGATGAGCGAGGATTGCCTGTACCTGAACGTATGGACCCCGGCCAAGCAGGCGGACGAGAAGCTACCCGTCTATGTATGGTATTTCGGCGGCGGGCTCCAGGTGGGCCATCCGGCGGAGATGGAATTCGACGGGGAACGGATTGCCCGCAGAGGGATTGTGGTGGTGACGATTAACTACCGGCTGAATATCTTCGGCTTCCTATGTCATCCCGAGATTACGGTGGAATCGCCGGAGGCGCCCGCCAACTTCGGCAACCTTGACCAGCAGGCCGCTACCCGCTGGGTGAAGCGCAATATTGCCGCCTTTGGCGGTGACCCGGACAACATCACCATCGGCGGGCAGTCTGCGGGCGGCGGCAGTGTCATGAGCCAGCTCACCTCTCCGCAGAACGAAGGATTGTTTCAGCGGGCGATTGTTGAAAGCGGTATCTTCACCGACCTGTATCCGGGAACCCTGCTGCCGCCGCTACGGGGGACGTTGCAGGAAGCGGAGCAGGACGGCATCGAGTTCTTTAACTATCTGGGTGTATCCTCCCTCGCGGAAGCGCGGAAGCTGGATGCGGTCTATCTGCGGGACAAGGCAGTAGCGCTTGGCGGGTTCTGGGGCACCGTTGCGGACCAGAAGTTCCAGGTGGGCAACCCGTTCGATCTGTTCGTGCAGAACAGACGCTTGAAGGTGCCAATTATGCTAGGCCATACCTCCTCCGAGTTCTTCAGCACTCCGAATGTGCAGTCCTACGGGGAGCTCAAGCAGCTTGCGGCGGACATGTTCGGGGAGGATGCGGAGACCTTCCTGAAGCTTAGCGGCGCTAGGCCGGATGCTGTTCAGGAAGCGGCGGAGCGGGCAGCGGTAAGCGGGGTCGAATACGCCATCCGGATCGCCGGGCAGGCGAATGCGGATACCGGAAGCGAAACCCCGCTCTATTACTATAACTTCGATGCGGAGATTCCGGGATGGGATAACCCGGGCACCTTCCACTCGGTGGATCTGTGGTTCTTCTTCGAGACGCTGGCCAAGTGCTGGCGGCCGTTTGTCGGCAAGCATTATGATCTGGCCCGCCAGATGTGCAATTATACCGCTCACTTCATCCGTACCGGCGACCCGAACGGACAAGATTCCACAGGCGAAGCATTGCCACGCTGGGAGCCGTACACCCCGGAAGCACCTTACGGGATGCTGTTCGCAGACAAGGCGGAGTTCTCCAGAGAACAACCGGGCGAGATCATGAATTTTCTGGTGCAGCAGTACTTCAAGAAGAGTGGCAGTCCGGTCTGAGGGGATTCTGCTCTTGATAGGATCAGCGGCAGTTTAAGACTTTATGTATTGAGTCTTAGATTGCCGCTGTTTTTATTGCCGGACCATCCCTTACCATGTTATTCCCTATCTAACAATAGCCCGATAGAGTAGTTTCGGCGGTATTCACTAAGATGTAAGAAAGAGTTGATGCTTCCATGAACGTTTGAAGGCAAAAAGGTGACCGGAGCCGATTTACTTAAAATTAAAGATATAATAATTCAAAATATCTACGATTTTTATAAGGAGGCACTAACGTAATGGGCATCGATACCGTGCTGTGGAGCAGACTGGTGACAGGCTTGACACTGGGATTCCACGTTATATTCGCAACAATTGGCGTTGGGGTTCCGCTGATGATCGCTATTGCAGAATTCATGGGCATACGCAAAAAAGACCCTCACTACACGCTGATGGCGAAGAGATGGGCCCGTGGGTTTGTCATTTCTGTAGCGGTGGGTGTGGTGACAGGTACAGCGATTTCATTGCAGCTGGCCTTGGTCTGGCCGAATTTCATGAAGCTGGCCGGTAACGTGATTGCGCTCCCGTTATTTATGGAAGTGTTTGCTTTCTTTTTTGAGGCCATCTTCCTGGGCATTTACCTCTATACCTGGGACCGGTTCAAAAAACCGTATATCCACTGGCTCCTTACGATTCCGATTGTTGCCGGTGCCGGGATGTCCGCTGTTTTTATCACGACCGTAAACGGGTTCATGAATCAGCCCGAGGGCTTTGCTATGGCGGGAGGGCAATTCATCGCAGTGAATCCGGTGGAGGCGATGCTGAATACAGCGACGTTCTCCAAGGTGTTCCATGTCTTAAGCTCAGCCTATCTGACCGGAGCTGCACTGCTGGCAGGCATTGCCGCGTTCGCACTCCTGAAGAAGGGTGCCTCCGAATACCATAAAAAAGCGCTGAAGCTGATGATGGCCGTGGTGATGGTGTTTGGACTGCTGAATGCACTTGCTGGAGATACGTCTGCAAAATTTTTGGCGGAGCATCAGCCGGAGAAGCTGGCTGCGGCAGAGTGGCATTTTGAAACGGAAAGCGGGGCAGATCTGATTCTGTTAGGGTGGCTTAACGCAGAGCATGAGGTTCTGGGCGCACTTCACATTCCCAAATTTCTCAGCTTCCTCGCCTTTGGAGATTTTAATGCAGAAGTGACAGGTCTGAATGAATTCCCTGCGGATGAGCGGCCGCCGCTCCTGGTTCACTATTTGTTTGATCTGATGGTCGGTGTAGGGTTCGCACTACTAGGCATTTCGTTCCTGTATTTCCTGTTTGTCTTCTGGAAAAAACGCAATGAGCATAACAAATGGCTGCTTCGCGCGATCGCGTTAGGCGCGCCGCTTGCTTTTCTGGGAGTCGAGCTGGGCTGGTTCTACGCTGAAATCGGTCGGCAGCCCTGGATCTTAAGGGGCTACATGCGTGTAGAAGAGGGGGCTACGACCTCACCGAGCGTAAGAATCCTGTTTTTTGTATTCCTGTTGCTGTACATCCTGTTAGGTACTGTCTGTGTGCTTGTGCTGCGGCGTATGTTCAAGGACAATCCGGCGGAAACCGAGATGGAGAAGTGGAACCAGCCTCCCGGTGACAAATCAACAGGAAAGGGTGAGCACGCAAAATGAGTTATGAGCTGATTGGAATTTCAGTGCTCTGGCTGTTTTTATACGGCTATTTAATTGTGGCCTCCATTGATTTTGGAGCCGGGTTCTTTGCCTTTTATGCCCGGCTGACGAAGCAGGATCATCTGATTAACCGTTTGATCTCCCGCTACTTATCGCCTGTCTGGGAGATTACGAATGTATTTTTCGTCTTTTTTTACATTGGACTTGTCGGCTTCTTCCCGGATACCGCTTATTATTACGGCTCGGCGTTGCTTGTTCCTGGAAGCATTGCGCTTATCCTCATCGCGATCCGTGGTTCGTTCTATGCGTTCGAGAATTACGGCTCCAAAAATAACATCGTATATCTGTTCCTGTACGGCGCTTCGGGCCTGCTGATTCCCGCGTCCTTGTCGGTGGCACTTACCCTGTCGGAAGGCGGCTTTATCTTTAAGCAGGGAGAGACCGTGTCTCTGGATTACTGGGCATTGTTCACTAACCCGTTATCCTGGAGCATTGTGGGCTTGGCGATTGTATCTGTGCTGTTCATCAGCGCCTCCTTTTTGGCCTTTTATGCTTCCCGGGCAGAGGATCAGCCCGCACTGAAGCTTATGCGTACTTATGCGCTGTTCTGGAGCACGCCGACGATTGTTATCGCGCTGACGGCCTTTATTTATCTGGGCCAGCACAATGAGCGGCATTTTCAAAATATGATGGATCTATGGTGGCTGCTTGCGCTGTCCGTTGCTTTCTTCATGCTTGCCATGTGGCTGCTGTACAGCGGACGCCGTTACGGGTTGGCGTTCATAAGCATCATGCTGCAATTTCTCTGCGCCTTCTTCGCATACGGCATCGGGCAGTATCCTTATATTCTGGACCCGTTCATTACGCTGGAGAACAGCATTACTTCACCGGCCATGGGCCTGGCGCTGGTCATTGTGTTCATCGGCGGGATGTGCCTGCTCATTCCTTCCCTGATTCTGGTGTTCAAGCTGTTCCTCTTTGACGCAGATTATGTGAAAGGAAAGAAATAAATGGACAAGACAACAAGCCTGATCGCTGAGCAAATGTCACGGCAACGCAAACGATTGGTTATGCTTGCCATCCTGTCGCTCCTGCTCGGCATTGCGATTGTAAGTCAGGCCGGGCTGCTGGCGGAAGCGGTCCAGCGGGTGTTCGTGGAGAAGGCTTCGTTATCTTCGGTTGCTCTGCTGCTCGCGCTTCTGCTGTCAGTGATGGCGATCCGCACGTTGCTGTTATATGCAAATGGGAAAATAGGCCTAACTATGGCGGCCGCCGCTAAGGCCAATATGCGTTCAGCCGTGCTGCAAAAGCTTACCCGTGCCTCTATGCCTTCAACGCTGCGGGGACAGACGGGGGGAAAGGTCAGTGTGGCGCTGGATGCAGTGGACGAGGCGGACAGCTATTTCAGTCAATACATGCCGCGGATGGTCGAAGCAGCTATTATCCCGGTTCTAATATTGGTGGTTACGTTCATCTTACATGCGAATACGGGCTTCATTCTGCTGTTTACGGCACCATTCATCCCGCTGTTCATGATTCTGGTGGGGCTGCAGACGAAGAATAAATCCGAAGAAAAATATGCGCAGCTTGCCGAATTCTCCGGCACCTTCCTGGATTCGCTCCAGGGGCTTGTGACCTTGAAAATATTCGGACAATCCCGCCGCCAGCAGCAGCAGATTGAGCGCAGCAGCCTGGGGTACCGTGACGCGACCATGGATATTCTGAAGGTTGCCTTTACGAATACCTTTATGCTGGAATCCATCGTTATGCTGAGTATCGGGATTGTTGCCCTTGAATTGGCTATTCAACTGCTCGTATTTAAATCGATGCCGTTCCACACTGCCTTTCTTGTGCTGCTGCTCGTTCCCGAGTTCTTCAACCTGCTCAAGAATACAGGCACTGCTTTTCACAGCGGGCGGACCAGTATGGGGGCGGTCCGTAAGGTGGAGCAGATGCTTGCGGAAATAGGCGGCGGCTCCGGCACACAGCCGGAAGAGGGCCAGCACTCATCAGACAAGCTGCTCCGGATGCCGCCATCCATTGCGCTGGATCAGGTACAGTTCCATTATGCACCCGGTTCATTTGAGCTTAAGGCCGGACCCGTCTCCATAGGATCGGGAGAGCATGTTGCGATTGTCGGTAAAAGCGGCTCTGGCAAAACAACGTTGCTCCATCTCATTGCCGGGCTGCTGAAGCCGGTATCCGGGACCGTGCTGGTGAACGGAAGCCCGCTGACGGAGTGGGAGGAAGACTCATGGTTTGAGCAGGTCAGCTACATTACGCAGCACCCCTATATTTTTGCCGGTACCTTTGCTGAGAATATCGCCATCGGCGCCGGACGTAACGTCTCCAGGGAAGAAATCAGGCAGGCCGCAGAGGAAGCGGGACTTGCAACGCTGGTTGCCGGGCTGGAGCAGGGATTAGATACCTATGTCGGGGAAGGCGGCAGGGGACTGTCGGGAGGAGAAAAGCAGCGGCTTGCTTTAGCGAGGGCATTTCTGAAACGTCCGGCTCTGATCCTGTTCGATGAGCCTACGGTGGGCCTCGACTTGCAGACCGAACAAATCCTGCAAAGCTCCATAACCAAGCTGGCCCAAAAGGCAACGATGATCACAGTCGCGCACCGGTTATATACGATCCGGCAAGCGGATCACATTTTGTTTATGGACCATGGAGTATTGGCGGCGGCAGGACCTCACGAGGAACTCCTTGAACGTGTGCCTCAATATGCCCAGATGGTTGATATGCAGCGAAAAGGAGGATCAGCATGAACGAGCTGGCGATTTTGTCCAAGGCCATGATAGCAGAGCGTAAGGATATTCTCCTGTCGATCCTGGGAGGGTTTATTGCCGGCGCAGCCGGTGTGGCCCTCTTCTCCGCGAGCGGGTATCTGATTTCACAGACGGTTTTTATGCCTCCGCTCTATACCTTGATCGTTCTTACCGCGCTGGTCAAGCTGCTGGGTCTGCTCCGGGCGGCAAGCCGTTACGGAGAACGCCTGTATTCGCACAGAGCAACCTTTTCCATGCTTAGCCGTTTGCGCACAGGCTTTTTTGCCAGGCTGATTCCGTTAACGCCTGGTATCTTGAACAAGAACCGCAGCGGAGATCTGCTGGCGAGGATTGTTGGGGATGTAGAGAGCCTGCAGAATTATTTTTTGCGTGTCGCTTATCCGCCGGTGATCGTCATCACGGTGTTTCTGGCCACCATGGTGTTCAGTGCTTCTTATTCATTCTGGATCGCCTGCTTGTTTGTAACAGGAATGCTGCTAACCGCGTTGGTTGTACCGGGAATCGTATTACTGGGCCAGCGGGCGATTAATGGCCGTGTCCGCAAGCAGCGGGCGCTGCTGTCAACGGAAGTGACCGAGGTCTTGTATGGCTTCCGCGATCTGAAGGTGTACGGGCAATTGCCGCAGCGGGAGCAGCAGCTCCAGGCGGCTTCGGCAGCACTGGCAGCAGAGCAGCAGCGTGCGGCAGGACATTTGCTGCGCGGACAGGCGATGCACACCTTTGTCACCTTTTTTATTTCCTGGGGTGTACTGACGTTAGGAGCCTATCTAATTATGGAAGGTGCGCTGGCCGGCGTATTTCTGGCGATGCTTGTCATGGCCTCACAGACGGTGTTCGAAGAAGCCGCAGCCATGGCTACTATGCCAGCCTATAAGCAAGACAGCGAGCACGCGGCCAAAAGGCTGACTGAAACTGTAGGCACTGCCGGTGACTTACCTGTGCAGCCGGGCCTCATTCTGCCAGCAGACGATGCTGTTTCGGTGGAGCTGTCCTGCGTTACGTTCCAATATGAAGACGAGTGGCGGCCCGCACTGAAGGAAGTATCGCTGCACCTCCCGGCAGGCTCCCGAACGGCCGTGGTCGGACCAAGCGGGTCCGGCAAATCCACGCTGATTGATCTGCTGCTCAAGCTGCGCACACCTGCATCCGGAGAGATACGTTTGGGCGGCATTCCGGTACAAGAGCTGGATGAGTCAGGCATTTGGGAAGCCTCGAATGTCGTCTTACAGCAAGGTCATTTTTTCCGTGGAACAGTCCGTGACAACCTGCTGCTGAATGGAGAAGAACCATCTGACGAAGTATTGTTAGAAGCTCTCGCTAAGGCCCAATTGCCGGATGTGGCTTTAACCGATGTGGTATTCGAGAAAGGAGAGAACCTGTCTGACGGTGAGAAGCAGCGTCTGGCGCTGGCCCGGGTCATGCTCCGCAAAGGGCGGTTGTGGCTGCTGGATGAACCGACCTCTTCGCTGGATTATGTAACGGAAGAGCGCGTATTAACCCGTCTCTACGAGCAGTCTGCCGGAGATACATTACTGCTCATTTGCCACCGGCTTACCGGCCTGGATGGTATGGACAGGATTATCGTCATGGAGCAAGGCAGGGTCATCGAAACAGGTTCATATGCGGAGCTAATGGAGCAAGGGGGCTACTTGTACCGGATGAAGCAGATTGAGCTGCAAATGATTGGAGAGCTATAGACAGAAGGTCTCTATCGCGGGGCGATTATTCATAAATTGATTAACAATGCGACCATCGATAGGGGTTATGCTGCTCACCTTAAGGTGAGCTTTTTTTGGTGAAGAAAGTCACATTTTAATTATGGGATATATGCTATTTTTATCTTGTTAAATGTAAATATTGCCTCTTATACTAATTCTCCCTACTTTATACCTATTCAACCCCGTAAATGGTAATAGTTAATTTTCACCACTTTGAAGTCTACCAATCCCTTGTAAAATGCATGTTTATTCAAAAAAATACATATATAGTTTAATGGAATTTTTTTGTGATTGACAGTCGTAAATGATAAGCATAGTAAAAGGAGCGATAGGTATGAATAAGCAGACAGACAAGCTAGTGGCGATTGTGGGGATGGGCTGCAGGTTCCCGGGAAGCGCAAATAATGTTGAACAGTTCTGGGACATCTTGAAGTCAGGCAAGGATACGATTACGGATATTCCCGAGGATAGATGGAGTATTGAAGAATATTATCATCCCAACAAACAGGTAAAAGGAAAAAGCCACGCCAGGCGCGGAGGATTTATCGATAAGTTTGATCAATTTGATGCAAAGTTCTTTGGAATTAATGCCAGAGAGGCCGATCAGATCGATCCGCAGCAGAGACAAATGCTGGAAATTGTCTGGGAGGCGTTAGAAGACGCAGGAATTAAGCCCGGCAGTCTGAGCGGTTCCCATACCGGTGTGTTTATCGGCGGATTTACTCTCGATTATAAAATCCTGCAATTTGCTGACGCTGCACAAATTGGAACCCATGCTGCAGTAGGAAGCATGATGACGATGTTATCGAATAGAATCTCGTACATATACAATTTAATGGGTCCCTCTCTATCCATAGATACAGCCTGCTCGTCCTCTGTGGTTTCTGTTCATGAAGCCTGCAAAAGCCTGCACAACGGTGAATGCGATCTGGCCTTGGCAGGCGGCATGGAACTGATCTATGCCCCGGAATATTTCATAGCCGAATCCAAAGGCGGATTCTTATCGGTGGACGGAAGCTGCAAGACCTTCGACGCTGCTGCGAACGGTTATGTCAGGGGGGAAGGGGGCGGAATCCTTGTCCTTAAAAGTCTGGAAAAAGCGCTCGAAGACGGCGACTATGTGTATGCCGTGATCAGAGAGAGCCTTGTGAACCAGGATGGAAAAACGAATGGTATTACGGTTCCTAACGGCGAATCACAAAAGATGCTGCTGCAGGATGTATATGCGAGAGCAGGAATTGCCTCCGATGAAGTTCAGTATGTCGAATTGCACGGAACCGGAACAGCACTGGGTGATCCCATTGAAGTCAATGCGGTCGGTGAGTTCTTTGGTGAGCACAGGACTGAAGATAACAGATGTATCATGGCCTCGGTCAAACCGAACATCGGTCATCTGGAGGCAGCCTCCGGCGTAGCATCGGTAATCAAGGCGGCGTGCATTCTTGATCATCGACAGATTGTGCCGCATATCGGGATGAAAGAGCTTAACCCTGAGCTTGATCTGGACAAGCTGAGGCTAAGAATTCCCTTAACCAATGAAAGCTGGCCGCAGGATGGTAAAGATGCCATCGTCGGTGTCAATTCGTTCGGATTTGGCGGAACCAATGCGCACGTGATTTTACAGGGAATAACGGGTGACAGAAAGTACGATGGAACAGTCAACGAAGAACTGCCTCAAGTATTAACCATCTCCGCAAAAACAGAGCAATCCTTAAAGGCTCTTGCCGCAGAATACACTGAATTTCTGAATCATACAGAAGAAAGTTTACCGGATATTTGTTATTCCGCCCTTACCAAACGTGAGAAATTCCCGAAATCCCTTGTGTTATTCGGAGGGAATACACAGGAGATCATTCAGGGTCTGACAGATTATCAGCAGGATACTCTGCCGCAGAATGTGGTTGCGGGCAATGAGGGCAAAGACAAGAGACTGGTGTTTATTTTCACCGGCATGGGTCCTCAATGGTACGCGATGGGACGCGAGCTCTATCATGCGAATACGGTATTCCGCCATACGGTCGAGAAGTGTCACACTGAGTTCTCCCGATACTTGTCCTGGTCATTGCTGGATGAATTCCTGATTCCTGAGGAACAATCCAGCATGCAGTTCACCGAAGTCTCCCAGCCGTTGAATTTTACGGTGCAGGTGGCCTTGGTGGAGATGTGGAAGAGCATGGGGGTCGTCCCGGATCTGATTATCGGACATAGTGTGGGTGAAGTGGCAGGATTGTATGCTGCCGGTGTCTACAGTTTTGAAGATGCGGTCCGGATTTCGTATTACCGCAGTATGCTCCAGCAGCGGCTGACGGGTAAAGGCGGTATGCTTGCGGTTGGCTTGAATGAAGAACAGGCCGCAGAGCTGATTGCTGACAATAACGACAAAGTATCCATTGCGGCAATCAACAGCAACACAAGCGTAACCCTGTCCGGAGATATGGCTTGTCTTACAGAGATCAGCAGCAAGCTTGAAGCTGACGGTGTTTTTAACAAGTTCTTAAGAGTAACGGTACCTTATCATAGTGTGTTTATGAATGAGATTAAATCGGAGCTGCTGGAAGCCCTGCGCGATATTCATCCGCAACCAACCAAAATCAGAACGTATACCACCGGAAATGGCCAGCTGGCGGAAGGGCCGGAGCTGGATAATGAATACTGGTGGCTGAATGTATCCGGTTCCGTGTACTTTGCCAAGGCCATGGAACAGATTTTGGAGGAAGGCTATTCCTGTTTTGTTGAGGTTGGCCCTCATCCGGTACTGGCGAATTCAGTAAGTGAGCTTGCGGGTGAGATGGATCTGGAAGTTCTGATCTCGCCCTCCCTCCGCAGAAATGATCCGGAAATCCCAAGAATGCTTAGAACCTTGTCTGAGCTATTCTGTGCAGGCTATGAAATTGACTGGTCCCGGATCTACAGAGGAACCTTTAAGTATGTGAAGCTGCCACATTATCAGTGGGAGCATGAGAGGTTCTGGAAAGAATCCAAAGAGCATATGAAGAGACGCCTTGGCCAGAAAGAGCATCCTTTTATCGGATACCGCAAGAATAGCGTAGTTCCGGTATGGGAAGCGGAAATCAATGATTATATTATGCCGTTCGTCTCAGACCATTGTGTAAATGGCAGTGTACTGCTGGCCGGGGCCCATTTCATTGAAGCCGCGTTCCAAATGCTCCGTGATTATAGCAAATTAAGCATGGATGAGGTGTATGGTTTATATCATATCCACTTTAAAAGAGCGCTGTTCCTTGATGAGAATAATGCCGGCCACATGTCTATTAACTATGATCCGCAGTATGGTGTGGTGAAGATCGGAAGCCTGGCAGATGGTGATGTATCCAGAACTACCGAGAATTTCCGTGGGGAATTTGTCAGAAAACAGACCTTCCCGGTCAACCGGACAGCCGATCTGGAGGCTCTTAAGCACAGTGCCAAGGAAATTCTGAATCAGGAGGAATGCTACGAGCTGCTGGAGAAAATGAATTTCACCTACGGTCCTATGTTCCAGGGGCTTAAGAAGGTATGGATTAATCATAATGAAGTCCTGGCTGAGATCTGCATGCTGGAGGAGTTAGGCATCCAGGACATGGATAATATCCTGCATCCGGTTATTCTTGATGCTGCCTTTCAGTCGCTACTCGCTAATCAATTTGATGAGCTGAGAGATCACGGGCAAGTTGATATTAAGCTGCCGGATACGGTGGACTCGGTCGTTGTATACGGTAAGACATCCGGTCCATTGCGGGTCCGTTCTATAGTGAAGGAATCCAATAAGGAGTTCATTGCCGGGGATATTGAAATCTATGATGAGCAAGGAAATATTGTTGTCATTGTAGACAACTTTGTGGCCAGATCAGTAGATAAAAGTCCGGAAGATGCCGTGCTTAGCGAGAAGAATCTGAAAGAATGGTTCTATGCCATTGAATGGAAGGCTCAGGAGGCAGAGAACGATGAGCAGCTGATCGCGGCCCGTAATTCGTATACGAACTGGGTTGTGCTGTGTGATGCTTCCGGCATGGGTGACAGGATTGCCGACAACTTAAGCGGCAGAGGCTATAACTGCAAACGGTTCTACGCGGATTATCAGAATCCCGCCAATCACGATGCAGGCAGTGTTATCGTCAGCAATAATCAAGAGGATTATATCAAGCTGATTCAGCACATGGATCAACAGCAGGAATACGGCATTATCCACCTGTGGGGTCTGGACATTTCAAGTCATGACCAGATGGATACGGATGATATTGAGGCTTCCAAGCAGAAGGCGGTCAACAGTATCCGCCATGTTATGAATACTTTGAATGAGCACTCCGTGAAATATCGTACTTGGGCAGTTACCCAAGGGGCAGTCAGTGTTGACGGCAAAGAGCCAGTTGATGTCCTGCAGGGAGCGGCTATCGGTATGTGCAGAGTAATCAGCCACTCCGAGTGCATTGGAAGCTGGGGAGCAAGTATGGATATCGATCATCACCCCGCCTCAGTCGAACTTTTGATCAACGATCTGGAGAACTATACACGTGAAGATCAGCTGGCGTATAGAAACGGTGTCCGTTATGTTGCCAGACTGGAGCATATCTACGATCTGGACGGGAACATCCCGGTAACGATGGCGGACAATAAGATTTATCTGGTCACGGGTGCAATGGGCTCACTCGGGCAAATCACTGTGAATTGGATGTACGAGAAGGGAGCCAGACATTTTGTATTGGTGGGCCGTACTCCGTTCCCTGGTAAAAAAGAAAGAAAAGGGATGGCTTCATCCCATAAGCTGTACAGCCAGGTGCAATTTATCAATGAGCTTGAACGGAAAGGCTGTACCGTTGAAGTAGCCGCGCTGGACATCGCGGATGAAGCAGCAGTCGGGGAGCTTACGCATAGATTGATTCATGAAGAAACCATGCCGGTCGGCGGTGTGATCCATATTGCCGGTGTAGTCAAAGACAAATTAATGATGCAGATGGAGCAACATGAGTTTGATGAGGTCTATGACACCAAAGTTAAAGGCGCCTGGTTATTGAATAAATATCTTGAAGAGGTTGAACTGGACTTTTTCATCATGTATTCATCCACCGGATCGGTTGTCACGGCGGTTGGACAAGTGAATTATGCCGCAGCGAATTCCTTTATGGATTCACTGGCCTGCTACCGCCGCAGTAAAGGCAAAACTGCCTTGAGTCTGGGCTGGGGACCATGGGGTGTAGGGATGGTTAAAGAAAAGAATTTGATTGATCATTATAAATATCAAAGAGGCATGAACCCGATCTACGCAGTGAATGGCATGCAGGCCCTGGAAAGAGTGTTCGGACAACAGCTATGCCATGCGGTAATCGGTGAAGCGGACTGGCCGCTTGCGCTTAATAATTATCCGGGCAAGCCTGCATTGTACAATCACCTCGCCGTGCAAAACGAAGATACTGCCGGGGACATGCAGGAGACCGACTTGTTCAGCATTCTGGCCAAAGCCTCCGGCATGGAAGAAAAATGTGCGGTTATCATGGATTTCTTCGCTGAGATCATCGCTGAGACCATTCATGCCAAGAAGGAAGCACTTGTTCTTGATGAGCCGATCAGTTCAGTTGGAGTGGACTCCATTATAGCTGCGGAGATCAGAAATAAAATAAATAAGAAATGCAGTATAAACATTTCCATTGTTGACCTTCTGGGTGGAATCAGCATTGCTGACTTGGCCGGAAAACACTTCAGTGACATCAACGACCTGATTATTGAAGACGAATCCGAAGCGGACCTGGAGGCTTTATTAAACCAGTTAGAGAATCTGACAGAAGAAGAGGCTGCGCTTCTACTATCTAAATAAAAACGGAAAGGAGGATACAGAAGCATGGAAATATCCGCTCATAATGATGATCTTAGAGACCTCGATATTGCTATTATCGGGATGGACTGCCAGGTTCCGGGAGCAGATAACGTGATGCAGTATTGGGAGAATCTGTGCAACGGAACGGAGTCGCTTACCTTCTTCACCGATGAGGAGCTTCGGGCAGCAGGGATACCGGAAGAACTGCTCACCAATCCGGAGTACAGAAAGTGCGGCTTCAAAATAAATGATATTGAGCAATTTGATGCGGCGTTCTTTGGCTTCACGCCCAGGGAAGCGGCCCTGATGGACCCGCAGCAAAGAATTCTGCTTGAGAGCTCATGGCGGCTGATGGAAAGTGCCGGGTACCAATCGGACCAGTATGCAGGGAAGGTTGGCGTATTCGTCGGGACGGGAACCAGCAAGTATTTATTGAAGAATATTATGTCCAGTATGGATCTGGATTCCACTCCAGAGATCAGACAAATATGGATTGGGAACGATGTTCATTATGCTTCGACCATGATTTCCTACAAGCTGAATCTGAAGGGACCGAGCGTGAACGTGCAGACTGCATGTTCCACTTCCCTGACCGCCGTGGTTCTGGGCTGTCAGGCTCTGCTGAATTATCAATGCGATATGGCCATTGCCGGAGGGAGCTCCCTGTCGCTTCCTCAGGATAGCGGTTATCTCTACATCAAAGGAGAGGTTCTTGCGGAGGACGGACATTGCCGGCCGTTTGATAAAGATTGCAGCGGTTCATTAAGCGGCAGCGGAGTAGGAACCGTGCTGCTGAAAAGATTGGAAGATGCTGTAAACGACCGGGATCATATCATCACTGTCATTAAGGGAGCCGCCTTTAATAATGACGGTTCGGCAAAGGTTGGTTATTCGGCACCAAGCATTGAAGGCGAACGCAATGCGATTAAGAGCGCCCAGATCCTAAGCGAGATCGATGAAGAAACGATTACTTATATTGAGACTCATGGAACAGCGACTCCCATGGGGGACCCCATAGAGATACAAGCACTTACAGAAGCCTTCTCAGAAGCCACGGACAAGCTGAATTTCTGCGCCCTGGGTGCAGTGAAAGCCAATATTGGACATCTGGATTCTGCAGCAGGTACGGCCGGGTTAATCAAAACCAGTCTGATGCTCCAGAAGCAGAAGCTTGTACCCTGCATTAATTATAAAGAAACGAATCCCAACATTGATTTGAAGAACTCCCCTTTCTATGTCAATACCCGTCTGAGAGACTGGAACCCGGATTGCCGGGTAAGAAGAGCGGGCGTCAGCTCGTTTGGCATTGGCGGTACCAATGTTCATGTAGTCCTGGAAGAAGCGATCGACACCCGCAAAGTCGAGAGCCATGAGGAATTCCAATTGCTGCTGCTATCCGCAAAGACAAAGACCGCCTATGAAGAGGTGGCCGGACAATTGCTGGATTTTGTGCAAAATAATAAAGATATTGATTACCGGAATATCCTGTATACGATGAATATTGGAAGAAAGAGACTGCCCTATCGAGGCGGTCTGGTCTGTAACAGCAGAGAAGATCTGATTCATAAATTGGGCGCCAGCCTTCCTGCGGTGAAATCTCCAAATGGGAACGAAAAGGAAATTGTGTTCCTGTTCCCGGGACAAGGCGTGCAGTATGTGAATATGACAAAACAACTGTACGATACGAAGCCTATATTCCGGCATGAGCTGGATAAGTGTTTCGAGATTCTTCAGAAGCAGTTGAACTATGATTTAAGACAGCTTATCTTTGCAGATCAAGCGGATGCTAAGGGTGAGGAGACGCTCACCGAAACCCGGAATACACAGGTTGCTCTATTTGCCGTTGAGTACTGCTTGGCCAAGACTTTGATGCATTGGGGAATTACTCCCAAAGCTCTGCTGGGGCATAGTGTTGGGGAGTACGTAGCCGCTTGTCTGGCCGGGGTATTCTCACTCGAGGATGGTCTTAGATTAATGGTCATGCGGGGCCGGATCATCCAAAGTCTGCCGGCGGGCGAAATGCTGTATGTGAATATGAACGAGCAGGAAGCGCAGGCCTATATTAACGGGAAGGTCTCACTGGCCTTGATTAATTCCGAGAACCGGGTGGTATTGGCCGGGGATAGCGCAGCGCTGCAGGAAGTGGTCGAACAGATTACAGAGCAGCGGGAGTACAGAATTCTTCACACCTCCCATGCTTTTCATTCCTATATGATGCAGGGTGCAGTGGAGGACATGCTGAAGGTGCTTCAGACGGTGACGTTCAACAAGCCGATGATCCCGATCATGTCCAATGTCACGGGAGAGTGGCTGAAGCCGGAAGAGGCGATGAGTGCCGACTATTGGATACAGCATATGCTGGGCACCGTCAGATTTAAAGATGCTGCACTTCATTTGGCACAGAAAAATTATAAATACTTCATCGAAGTGGGTCCGGGAAAAACGCTCTCTGTCTTCATGCAGGATAATTTGAAAGACTACGCGGAGTGCCTATTGTTCCAAACGGTCCGCGG
This sequence comes from Paenibacillus sp. FSL M7-0420, assembly GCF_038002345.1. Taxonomy (NCBI): domain Bacteria; kingdom Bacillati; phylum Bacillota; class Bacilli; order Caryophanales; family Paenibacillaceae; genus Paenibacillus; species Paenibacillus sp. FSL M7-0420. The sequence goes on from NZ_JBBOCJ010000001.1 coordinate 2,494,008, forward strand.
CATTAAGAATACGATGAATGATAATAAATTTCTGGCGGAGTTCGTAAAGAAGGCCTGGATCAGCGGACTAACCATTGATTTTGCAAAATATTACGGAGATGAAATCTTATTCAGAACCCCTTTGCCGACGTATCCTTTTGAAAGGAAGAGACATTGGATTGAAGCTGGCAAGCAGAAGGCTTATGAAGCGGCTGTAAGCAACGGCTGGGATAGGGAGCTTTCAGCAGACAGTGCTGTAGAAGCGGACACGATAGAGTATAACCGGCCGGATATATCGGTGGAATATGAACAGCCTGACAATGCGATTGAAGAGAGTATAGTGGAAATCCTCCAGGATATTATGGGGATCACGCCGATTGGAATCAACGATAACTTCTTTGAGCTTGGCGGACATTCTCTGATGATCACACAAGTCGTCCTGAGAATAAAGGAACTCTATGGGATTGAATTGCAGTTGAAACTGTTTATCGAAGCACCGACTGTCAAGAATGTAGCTGACCTTGTATTGGAAGAGTTGTCAGAAAGCCTCGATTTGGATGCAGTCTAAATATGGACAGATAGAGGTGTGGAGAGATGCAGAACAACGAAAGCGGAAGTGTGAAAAACAGAGTGAATGCCTTATCGGACGCCAAGAGACTGCTGCTGGAGAGTCTCTTGGAGGAACAAAGAAAAAAGAAAAGACAGATCATCCTGCAAGAGAAAGGGCTGCATAGGGTCATCAAGAGAGCACCGGAGTTGACCGTGTTGCCTTCCAACTATATGCAAAAGAAAATTTGGTATGTCGAACAACTCTTCAATGAATCGGTTACGTATAATGTTTCAGGTTATGTGACATTCCATGGCAAGCTTCAAGTGGAGCTTTTGCACAAGGCCTTCAGAACGGTGGTTAAGCAGCAGGAGGTGCTGCGTTCTAAATTCAAGGGAGGACAAGGACAGCTTGAGGTTGAGCTCAGCGAAGATACCGAAGAGCCGGTCTTCAAAAGTTATGATTGCTCCCAGGCAGGGATGGAACTGTCTCCTGATGATATCAGGCAAAGGATGTACACGGAAGGAATACAGCCGTTCCGGTTAGCTGAGGGCAAGCTTATTCGCCTGATCTGTTACAAGCTTAGTGAGACCGAATGGATTGGACAAATTGTTTGGCATCATATTGTATCGGACGGCTATTCAAGCGGCATTTTTATTAGAGAATTGCTTCAACTGTATGAAGCCTATACAGGCGCAAGCATGGCACCTGTAGAGGAACACGCTGTGCAATATTATGATTATGTCATCCACATGAATGACCGGATTGCCAAAGGCGAGTTCGATCATCAGCTTAAGTTCTGGAGGGAACAATTGTCGGGCAGCAGCATGACCTGTATGCTTCCAACGGATTACACGGCCGGTCATGGGCTTACCTATCATGGCGAACGGGTAGCTTTTTCAATCCGCAAGGAGCTGAAAATAAAACTGGAAGCTGCTGCAAAAAAACACGGGGTTACACTGTTTGTATTGTTAATGAGCGCACTCAAAATCATGCTGCATAAATACGTACACCAAAACGATATTATTGTCGGGGTCCCGGTTACCGGCAGAAATGAAGAGGAATGCCAGAGCATCATCGGGTGCTTCCTGAACATGCTGCCGATCCGCAGTACTATTGGTGAAGAGCAACAATTATTCGATTATATCCAGGCGGAGAACGCCCAGGTGATGCAGGCCTTGAAGCATCAGGATTTGCCGTTTGATTTCATAGTAGAGGACTTGAAGGTAGAAAGAGATTTGCTGTCTACCCCGATCTATCAGGTGGTGTTCAGTTATGAGACCCATGCGTTAAAGGATATTACAACAAAGGATTTCTACCTAGAGTTCGAAGAACTGGATTTAAAAACGGCCAAGGTTGATCTGGCGCTGGAAGTCAATGATGACAAGGATGGGTTAAGCGCCTGGTTTGAGTATAAATCGGATAAATTCTCCCGGGAGCGGATTGAAAAGATTAAGGATTATTATCTGAATATTCTGCAATTCATTGCTGAATATGACAATCGGGCCATTGCAAATATTGAAATGATCTCGGAAGAAGAAAAGGATGAGATCCTCTACTCTTTTAACGAAAAGGTTACCGACTATAAGCCACAGACCATCAAGCAGTTATTCGAGACCCAGGCGGCGCTCCGGAAAGAGGCAGTAGCCGTAGTATGCGGCAATGAGAAGATTACCTATAAGGAACTGAATAACCGCAGCAATCAACTGGCACATCATCTGCGGAAAACCGGTGTGGGCTGCGAGAGTCTGGTTGCCATTATGCTGGATAAATCCATTGAGGCCATCATTGCCATACTGGGGGTAACCAAGGCTGGCGGTGCTTATATGCCGGTGGATTTGACTTATCCCCGGGAACGGATGGAGTACATTCTGGAAGACAGCAAAGTCCGGTATATGATAACTTCCGGCATCCATCAGGATTATGCAGGCGTTGAGCAGATTTCAATGGGTGATAAGCGCATTGAGACCGAGTCCACGGACAATCTTGCGGACCACAGTAATCCGGATAATCTTGCTTATGTAATCTATACCTCGGGAACTACAGGTCAGCCCAAAGGCGTGATGGTGGAACACAGCGGCATTGTTAACCTGAGAGATTATTTTTGGAATAAATACAAAGTGACCACGGATGATACGATCCTGCAATTTGCCAATCTTGTTTTTGATGCCTCTGTCTGGGAAATAATTATGGGAATTCTCACAGGTGCAAGACTATGCATCATTACCAAAGAAGTTGCGCTGGATGTGAATCTGCTGGAACTGGAGCTGAAAAGGCATAACGTAACCGTTGCCACCTTGCCTCCGCCATACTGGAATGTAATAGCGGATAGACCCATCGGAATCCGTCTGTTGATCACAGCGGGATCAGCAACAAGCGTCAATCTGGTCGAAAAATTGGCAGAGCCGATTGAATATTTCAATGCGTATGGACCTACCGAGACTACGGTCTGTGCATCGGACTGGCAATACGAAAGGACTGTTCAAATTCCGAATCGAATTCCGATTGGCAAGCCAATCGCCAATATGCAAATCTATATTATGAATTATACTTCCTTATGTGGAAAAGGAATTATCGGAGAATTATGTATAGCAGGAGCAGGCATTGCCCGGGGGTATTTGAACAGGCCGGAACTGACAGCGGAGAAATTTATTGATAATCCCTATGGTCCCGGTAAATTGTACCGGACGGGGGATTATGCTAGCTGGCTGAACGACGGAAATATTGCTTTTACCGGAAGAATAGATAATCAGGTCAAGATCAGGGGACACCGGATCGAAATCGGAGAGATTGAGAGTAAGCTTTCTTCTCATAACAAGGTGATTGAAGCGGTCGTTATCCCGGAGAGTGACCACCAGAGCAATCTTTATCTGGCAGCTTATTTAGTTGTGGATGCAGCAGTGACTCTGACAGAAATCAGAAGCTTTTTGAACGATGGATTACCTTCGTATATGATTCCATCAGCATTTTATACACTTGAGGCCATTCCGCTTAATATGAACGGTAAGCCGGATAACAGCAGATTAGCGTCCTTAGGCCAGCCTATGGAAGCGGAGAACGATTTCGCTGAACCGTCCACAGAGATTGAAAGAACGCTGGAACGAATCTGGTGTGAGGTCTTAGGGGTCCGGCGGGTTAGTATCCGCGATCATTTCTTCGAAATTGGCGGAGACTCCATTATCAGCATGCAGGTTATCGCCAAGGCGGCAGAGGCAGGAATTAAGCTCGAATTAAAGTCTTTTTACGATGATAAATGTATTGAACAAATGGCATTAAAGGCTGAGGCAGTTGAACAAATCTGCTGTGATCAGGGAGAGGTTACAGGTACTTACCAGTTGACACCTATCCAGCAGTGGTTCTTCACCCATAATTTCCCGGAAAATAACCATTGGAATCAGTCTGTAAGCTTTGAATTGAAGGAGACTGTAGATGCCGGGCGATTGAATGAAGCGCTCAATGAAGTGTGCCGGCAGCATGATTTGTTAAGAACCCGCGTACTTCCCGGAACGGCTCCAAGGTATGCGGATATTCTGCCGTTTGCCTACAGTGAACGCTTGAAGACAGTAGAGATTCCAGCTCATGATGACTATGATCAGCGGATGCAGCAGGAATTGGAGGCTTTTCAGCAATCTCTTAATTTGCAAGCGGGAGAAGTATTTAAAGGGCTGCTTATTGTATCCCATACGTTGTCAAGCAGCAGGCTGGTATTGACAGCACATCATCTGGTATGCGACGCGGTGTCCTTCAGGTTCATCGTCGAGGATCTATTGAATGGCTATCAGGCCTTAGCAGATAAGCGGGAAGTCAGACTTCCGCAGAAAACCTCATCCTTCATAAGCTGGAGCAACGCGGCAGAAGCATACGCCGGCAGCCATGAAGCAGTGAGCAAAAAAAAGGAGTGGACAAAAGAAATTGCGGCTCATTCAAGAAAAACCAAAAGAGGCCGCTCCAGCATAGACAATCTTGAAGGAGAAGCAGAGCAATGCCTGTTCTCCTTATCGGAAGAAGATACCGCCAAGCTAATGATTGAAGTGCCTAAGCATTACAGCATTCAGCCTATTGAGGTCATGATTGCCGCCCTGGAAACGATGCTGCATGAATGGGATGGCGCAGACCATACCTTATATCTGGAAAGTCACGGAAGAGATATGCTTGCCGGTCAGGTGGATCTGTCAAGAACGGTAGGCTGGTTTACCAACCTGTATCCTTTGTACTTCTCTGCAGATGATATTTCAACTACTGGAGCTACGTTAAGAAAAGTGAAAGACAGATTAGCTGCCGTGCAGAAGCGTAAGTTCGAGTTCTTGCTTAGTGATGGCCCCCGTGAAGCTATTGATATTGTTTTTAATTACATGGGGCATTTGGATAACAAAACCTTGGAGCATGCACCTTTCCGGCTGATTACCGGCGAACCGCTGTACCCTAGGGGATTGAAGAATACAAGAGTTAGTCTGCTTGAAGTCAACGCGTATATCCGGCAGGACCGCTTAACCTTCGAGTGGGGATATAACCCGAATATCCATTCCGGGGAGCACATCGTGCAGCAGGCAAATGCTTTCACGGATACGCTTAAGGGGATGATCAGCTACTGTATTGAATCTGAGGATGATGGAGTTTCCGCTGCAGATTTTGACGATGTGGATATGGAAGATTTAGATTTCATCCTGGCAAAGTTCAATTAAGGTCACTCAGGGACAAGAAAGAGGAGAATAAATGAACAAGAGGAACGTTGCAGATATCTATGGATTATCCACCATGCAGGAAGGCATGCTGTTCCACAGCTTGAAAAGTGAAAGCAGCAGCATGTATTTGGAGCAATTCTCGTGCAAATTACACGGGCAGATTAATTTCGAATATTTTTGGGATGCCTGGCAAAAGGTCATTAACGATCATTCCGCTTTAAGAACCGCCTTTGTCTGGGAAGGTGTGAAAAAACCTGTTCAGGTAGTTCTGAAGCAATGCGAATGCAGCTACATTCAGTATGACTGGAGCAATCTGCCGAGGGAAGAAATCGAGCATGATTATAGCATGTTTCTTGAAAATGACCGAATGATGGGTTTTGAACTGGACAAGGCTCCGCTGATGAGATTTGCTCTAATTCAAATTACAGAAGACAGCTATTATTTTGTCTGGAGCTTTCACCACATTATAATGGATGGCTGGTCACTGCCTCTGGTACTGGAGGAAATGTTCGGGAATTATAAAGCGTTCAAGACAGGGGAGGCACCGGCGAAGCACAAATCCGCATCATTTAAGGACTATATCCATTGGCTGCATAAACAGGATGCCGGGGTCTCCAGACAGTACTGGAAAGAAAAGCTGAAGGGCTTTGAGGAAGCTTTGCCTCTGTATACTGAACCTGCAGTGGAAGAGCAGAAGGGTGAGACCCGTAAACTCTCCTTACGGCTTTCAGAGGATATACATAATTCTATCGAGCAGATCACTAAAAATAACGGTTTCAGCGCCTACCAATTGTATAATCTTGCCTTTGCCATCTTGTTGAGTAAATACAGTGGAAAAGAAGATGTCGTCTATGGGACGACTGTATCGGGAAGACCTGCGGAATTAAAAGGTATCGATCACACCGTAGGCATCTTTATCAATACCATTCCGGTCCGTGTTCAGTTAGACGGTAATCTTACCTTGCTGGAGTGCCTGGAGAACCTCACACAGGATCAAATCAGCCGCAGTCCCCATGAATATATGTCTTTGGCTGAGATCAGCAGCGCCCTTAATCTGCCTGAATTATTCCAGAGTATTTTTGTATATGAGAATTATGCCAATGCGCAGGCTTATAAGGATATCACAGAGTTCTCAATCGCAGAGCTGCAATTAAGAGAAGAAATCAATTATCCGCTGGCCTGGGTGGTTAAGCCGGATCACGGAATCCTTGTGGAGACGATTTATAATTCCGCTTATTTCAGCGACAGGATCATTGAAGAATTTCAAAGGAGCTTCATAACGATTTTGGATGAAATGGTCCTTAAAATAAATGAAGCTATCCGCACGATTCAACTGCTTCCATCGGAGCAGAATACAGATTTCAAAGCAGGGAAGGCAGTATCCGCCGTTGTGAACCTGCATAACCAGCCTATCCCTCAGAGTTCGGCTTCCGCTATACCGCGCGTTCTGATTGTTGATCCCTATGGGCACCCGCTTCCGGACGGATTCGAGGGCAGTGTATGTACGCCGGATCAGACCGCTTCCGGGTATAGGGGCCGTTATTATGCAGATGGAACGTTAATGATTAATGAGACCTTAAGCACCAGCATGGTGATTGGCGGAATCAAACGTGATTTGCCTGCGCTGGAGCGTGCCCTAAGAGCGGAATCATTAGTAGATGATGTGAAGCTGCTTCACCGTTATAACAGGGAGGGTGAATCCAAGCTTGTTGTCTATTATGTAGAACCGGTGACGGGTGCTGTAGTGGAACAAGCGGCATTCGATGAAGAACGAACTGGTGCCATAAGAGGTGCAATCGTCGACAGGTTGTGCACCTTGCTTGACTTCAATAAGAAGGATTGTCTGGCAGCAGCAGAGCTCGTTCCTGTGTCAAACATTCCTTATTACAGAGATGGCGTTGTCAAAATCAATGATTTGCTCGAACTGGAAATTATTAATGACAACCTCATTCAGCGCTGGAGTAATTTAGTTATCCCGGATGAGCAGAGCGCTATGAGTGAATCTCCTGTGAAGTTCGTGCGCAAGGCCGCAAGAATCAGCCGGGATAACGTGCATATCTCCGATTTGGCCGATGATTATTCTTTTATTAAGAAGAAGAGCTCCGGCAAAATGGACAAGGCTGAAGGGGCTGAGACCCGCAAGGAAGAGAGCAGCGCTGAAACACAGCTATCCCTCATTGTTGGAGAAGACGTGATCATTCCTGAGAATACCGTCTTTGATCTGGGTTATTACATCAAACGGGCTGCCGATCAAGCTCCTGATGATTATGGAATCCGGTTCGTTAATTATGATGGCAGCATTGACTTTGTTAACTATAAGCAGGTCTACAGTGAAGCCAAGGCTATCTGCTGCGGTCTTATCGAAAGAGGCTTGCAGCCTGGGGATAAGGTCATCTATCAGATGGATAACAACCGGAATTATGTAAATACGTTCTGGGCTTGTATGTTAGGCGGCTTTATCGGGATTCCGGCCACGGTAGCTGCTTCTTATAAAGAAGATAATGCAGTGATCCGCAAGCTGTTGAATGCTTGGAAAATGCTTGAACAGCCTGTGATTGTGACGGATGAAGCGCTGGCTGCAAGTATTCGCAGTGTTCCCGGAGTTCTTGGCGGCGAAGAAGAGTTCACCGTCTATTCCGCTGAACAATTGATGAACAGCCGGGATATAGAAATTACCTACGAGGTGAAGCCGGATGATGTAGCGCTGCTGCTGCTTACCTCGGGAAGCACAGGAATGCCGAAAGGAGTTATGCAGACCCACAGAAATATTCTGAGACGCACCATTGCCGCCTGCCAAAATAACGGGTTTGGTCCAGGAGAAGTAACCTTTAACTGGATGCCTATGGACCATGTGGGCGGAATTGTTATGTGTAATGTAAGAGACATCTATCTGCATTGCCAGGAGATTCTGGCACCTGTTAATTATATTCTGGAAGCTCCGCTCCGGTGGCTTACGCTGATGAGTGATTTCAGAGCTACGAATACCTGGGCACCCAACTTTGCCTTTAATTTGATTAACAGCCTTGAGAGTGGAATCAAAGCACTGAATATTGACCTGTCTGCCCTGCGGTTTATAACCAACGGCGGAGAGGTGGTAGTGGCGCGGACCGCCCTGAAGTTTAATGAGATCCTTAAGCCGTATCATCTGGATAAGTCGGCAATGATGCCGTGCTTCGGGATGTCCGAGACGTGTGCGGGTTCCATATATTCCACGGATTTCGGTCAAGATGTAGTGAAGCAGGAGGATAGCAGTGTAAGTGTAGGCAGACCTCTTCCAGGGAACAGAATCCGTATTGTCGATGCTCAGAATGAATTAGTGCCTCTCTATACAGAAGGACGCTTTCAGATGGCCGGGGTGTGCATTACACCGGGATATTACAATAACCCCAAAGCAAACGCCGAAGCATTTACGCCAGACGGCTGGTTCGATACGGGGGATCTGGGGATTATAACCGACCGGGGACTTACCATTACAGGCAGGGCCAAAGACATCATTATCATCAATGGTGTCAACTATAATAATTCGGAAATTGAGGCCATCCTTGAGGAGATTGACGGGGTTGAAGTATCTTATACAGCTGCGGTATCAGTCAAGGCAAGCGGTTCACAAGAGGAAGAATTAGCGATCTTCTTCCATCCGGTATCCATGGATGCCGGGAGGCTTAAAGGGATCATCAAAGAGATGCAAAAGGTAATCACTTCAAAAATCGGGCTTGTTATTGAATACATCATCCCTCTGGCTAAAAAAGAGATTCCAAAGACAGGAATTGGTAAAATTCAGCGGATTCTGTTAAGAGATTCCCTGCTTGCCGGCAAATACGATGCTGTCCTGAAAAAACTCGAAATCGTCAGAAATAAGAACACCGTAAAGCCATGGATATTCAAGAAAGTATGGAAGCCGCTGAGCTTTAAGGTTGAAGAGGGCTCCGTACCCTGCGTCAATATCCTGGTGTTTGAGGACCGCCACGGATTGGCGGCTGAATTCATAGAATGTATGGGCCTGGATGAAACCAGGGTCATATCGGTCAAGCAAGAGGACCGCTTCCAGGTATATGACCGGAATCATTATGGCTGTGATTATACCCGTTATGAGGGCTGCAAAGAGCTGTTTGACTATTTTAAGCAAATCGGGTGGACGGCCGATCATATGATCTATCTTCCCACTTATCAAATAAACGCTAGCGGACATGCAGATATCTCAAACAGTAACCAACTCGGTGTCTTTAGTCTAATCCACTTACTGCAGGTATTGGCGAACAATGACCTGTGCGCTTCTACAAGCCTGTATGTGGGTAGCAGCAATGTGTTCCCGGATGCAGGCGGCCTGGAAACCCGTTATGATAATGCCGCATTAATCGGCTTCATGGCTACTCTGGATACGGAGAATACGGGTGTACGATCGCTGCTGATCGATTTGGAAGGAAGGGATATCAAGCAGGATGCCCGCTTATTACGCGCTGAGATTATGCACGGAGAGACTGCTGTGAAGGAAATCAGTTACCGTGACGGCAGGAGATTAACATGGAAGCTCCGGAATGTGCCTTTACGGAAAGCAGAACCCAAGACAAAGATCAGACAAGGCGGACATTATGTGGTAACCGGGGGCCTAGGGGGCATCGGCACAAAAATCTGCAGTCAGCTCATTGAAAACTATCAGGCTAATCTTCTGATCCTGGGAAGAAGCGATCTGGGGACTCTTGAGGATAAGGATAGCAGAGTTCAGCATTACGACCAATTAGTTGCACTAGGAACTTCCATCAGTTACCGGCAGGCGGATGTGTGTGATCTGGATTCCATCATGCAGGCGGTTGAAGATTATGAGCAATCGAAGGGGATTCAGATTGATGGAATAATACATCTTGCCGGGAATTCAAGCTACCAGCGGCATTTTGACAACCGGGATTCATACCTGATTACGGAAATCGGACAGCAGACTTTTACCGAAGAATTCAATGCCAAGGTCTATGGCGTGTTAAATCTGTTTGAACTCTTGAAAAGCAGAAAAGATGCGATGCTGATCACTTTCTCTTCGGTGACCTCGCTGCTCGGAAGTGCGACCTTCAGTGCCTATGCGGCAGGGAACAGCTTCCTGGAAATGTTCTGTAAGTATGCAGCCGGCCAGTTAGGGTATGCAGTGAAATGTATCTCTTGGACGATGTGGGATAAGATCGGAATGACTGCGGGAAGCCTGCAATCCATTAACAGTCTCAGTGAATCCATCGGGCAGCATGTGATCAGTGAGCAGGATGGCCTGTTATTCTTTGAAGCCCTGTTGAATCTTGGCGACGACATGGTCTATGTAGGGATTGACGAGAATAATGTGCATATCAGCCACAGAATTGATGAGAAAGTGTATGCCAAAGAATATCTTGCTGTCTACAGGCAGGAAGATACAGAGGCGCTTCTCCAGCTTGAGAACGCCAGGGTCCTGGATGATTATGGCGCGGTAAGCACGCTGAAGATGCTCACGGTCAACAGGGATGGCGAAGTGATCGAAGAGGAACAAGCAGAGCAATATGTAGAAGCGTCTACAGATGCTGAGAGAATCATAAGCAACATTTGGTCCGAAGTATTAGCCACCGGGAAAATAGGGATGAATGATAATTTCTTTGAGCTTGGAGGACATTCCTTAAAGGCAACCCAGGTCGTCTCCAGAATCAAAAAAGAATACGGGATCGAATTTGCCATCAATGACTTATTCTATCATCCGACTGTTGGAGCGCTGGCTAAGCTTGTGGAAGAGAGAGTTCACCCGGCTACGGATTCCAAGGGAGAAGGTCACCTTCCCAAATTATCTGATGAAGAGAAGAAACAGGGCATACCGGTTTCTTATGCCCAGCAAAGACTTTGGTTCTTAAAGCAATATGATGAAGAAAGTGCGTTTTACAATATTCTGGAGAGCATCAGGCTTAAAGGCGAGTTGAATGTCTCCTGCCTGCAGCAGGCTGTTACAGAAATCGTCAAGCGCCATGAAGGACTCAGAACGACCTTCGACAACATTGAAGGGCAAATTATGCAGGTTCTGCATGATGTGGATGCCATAGAAATCCCTCTGCAGAATCTAATGCATGTGGAAGAAGAGGCAAGAGAGCAGGTAATTACCAAACTGGCAGATGAAGAAGTCCATCAGGAATTTGATTTCAAAAACGGACCGTTGATCAGATGTAAGCTGCTTAAATTTGCTGCGGATGAGCATGTTATTTTCCTCACCATGCATCATATTATTTCCGACGGCTGGTCTATGGGAGTCTTTGTACATGAATTCGTCGAGCTATATGATGCCTTAGTGAATCAAAGGCCGGCCGAATTACCCGAAATTGAATGGCAGTATGCGGATTATACCCAGTGGCAGAGAGACTGGTTCACCGGAAAGGTTAAAGAAGACCAGTTCCTGTATTGGAAGAACAAGCTCAAGGATGTTGCTACCCTGGATATCCCGTCGGATTACGACAGACCGAAAGTACAAACCTTTAACGGGAAAAAGGACTTCTTTGTATATAGCAAGAGCATGATGGACCGGGTGAATGAACTGGCAGAAGCTACGGGCGCTACACCCTTTATGATTTATCTGGCGGCGGTCGATGTCCTGTTCGCGAGATATACCGGACAGGAGGATATCGCCATTGGAACTCCGATTGCCAATCGGACGCGGATGGAAACAGAGAATACGATCGGATTCTTTGTGAACACCCTGGTGCTCCGCAATGATTTGTCAGGCGATATTTCCTTCATGGAATTGATTGAACGGGTAAAGACAAGTGCGCTGGAGTCCTATGATGCGCAGGATATGCCGTTCGAGATGCTGGTGGATGAATTGGAGCTGGAACGCGATTTAAGCAGAAACCCGTTGTTCCAAGTGATGTTCTCCCTTCAAAATGAAGCACTGCCAGATTTCAAGTTGCCGAATCTTGCGATTACCCGAGTGGAAACAGACAATAAATCAGCAATGTTCGATTTCTGGATTTCTATGAGAGAGCTGGAAGACGGAGTGCACACCTTATGTGAATACAATACGGATATCTATAAAACAGGTACCATACGCAAGATGATGCGGCATCTGGAGAACATCATCAACAGCCTATGCGCAGATCCTTATCAAAAAATCAAGCAGTTCAATTTCATGGATAAAGAAGAAATCAATGAAATCCTCTATGAGCACAATAAAACGGATGTTCCATTGGAGAAAGAATTATTTATCCATGAATTATTTGAAGAACAGGCGCTCTTAAGACCGGATGCACCGGCGCTGAAATTCCAGGGAGACACACTTACGTATCTGGAATTTAATATGCGGGTGAATCAAGTCGCCCATTATCTGATTGCGCAGGGAATAGGCTATGAAGATTTCGTTGGTGTGTACGCAGACCGGTCCATTGAAATGATGGTAGCCGTCTATGGGATTCTAAAAGCAGGCGCGGCCTATATTCCTATTGATCCAACCTATCCCCGGGACCGGGTAGATTATATGCTTCAGGATTCTGAGGTTAAGCTGGTGCTGACCTGCATGGACGAGACCGATGCGCTTGCGGGAATCCGTAAGGTGGATTTGCGGGACAAGGAACTGTTCCTGCCGATGAGTACCGGTAATCCCGGAGTGAAGGTTGAAGGTACCCACGCGGCGTACATGATTTATACCTCAGGTTCGACAGGAAAGCCTAAAGGAACGATTAATATTCACAGCGGCATCCGAAACCGTATTGTATGGGGCCAAAAAGAATTTGGGATGCAGCCGGGAGACCGGCAGGTGCAGAAGACACCCTTCAGCTTCGATGTATCCTGCAGCGAGATTTTTTGGGCGCTGACGGTAGGTGCCTGTCTGGTTATAGCCAAGCCTGAAGGGCATAAAGACGTGGAGTATCTCGCTCAGCTGATCAGGGATGAACAGATTACCATCTCTCATTTTGTGCCTTCGATCCTGAAGCTGTTTCTGGAGCATCCCGGAGCCAAGCAGGCAGGAAGCAGTCTGAGAAAAGTGTTCTGCAGCGGGGAGGCATTGCCGTACCGGTTAAAGGAACAGTTCTTCCAGACCTTCGATGCAGGTCTATACAACCTGTATGGCCCTACCGAAGCCTCCGTTGAAGTATCTTACTACGATTGCAGCGAGAAGCTGGATAAAGAGATTGTGCCGATCGGCAAGCCCATCTCTAATGTGCAGCTGTATGTACTGGACGAGTACATGAATCCCGTTCCCTATAATGTGAGCGGAGAGCTATTCATTGCCGGTGCGAACCTGGCCAGAGGATACTACAAACGTGACGATCTGACAGCCGAGAAATTCATTCCGAATCCGTTCAGTAAATATGTGGCTGCACGGATGTACCGGACCGGTGACATTGTCAAATTGCTGCCGGACGGCAACATCAACTTCATAGGACGCGCTGACAATCAGGTCAAAGTAAGAGGACTGCGCATTGAATTAGGGGAAATCGAAAAGGTGATTCAGTCGCATCCTTCCGTTAAGGATAACGTAGTCATCAACTTAGAGGATGGAAATGATGTAAGAATCGTGTCCTACATTGTCCGTGATGTGAATTATAGAGAACAGGACGTCATGGAGGAGAGCAAGGAGCAGGTCACCCAGTGGGAATCGATATTCGATAATGCCTACAACAAAGAGGAAACGATTCAAGATTTCAGTCTAAATACAATCAGCTGGAACAGCAGCTACACCGGGGAGAAGCTTGGTACCCCGGAAATGGAAGAGTGGCTTGCCGATTCCGTCGATCTGATTAAGAGCTTTAAGCCGCGTAGAGTACTGGAGGTCGGTTGCGGTACAGGGATGATTCTGTTCAAAATCGCCCCGTTATGCGAAGAGTACGTGGGTATTGATTTATCGAGGATAGGCCTCGATTATATCGAACAGAATTTGGACAGCTCCATGAATGTCAGACTATATCAGAAATCGGCTGATGAGCTTGGCGAGCTGCAGAATGAGACATTCGACACCATTATTATCAACTCTGTCATTCAGTACTTCCCGAGCGGAGAGTATCTGAATGAGGTGATTACTACTCTTTTAGGCATGCTGGACAAAGAGGGAACCCTCTTTATCGGTGATGTACGGTCCCTGCCGCTGCTAAGAAGCTATCACACTTCGGTGGAATGGTATAAGGCTCCTGCGGAAACCACCGTGCAAGAATTAAACGACCGGATTAAGAATTCCATTGTAGCGGAGAATGAGCTGCTGGTAGACTCCAAATATTTCTTGAGTCTTAAGGATTCCCTGGAGCAGGTTCACCATGTCTCCATTCTGCCTAAAGTAACAAAGTTCGAGAATGAGATGAGTAAATTCCGCTATCAGGTCGTGATCCGGACGAAAGAAGCGGAGCAACTGGAGAATATCGTTCAGCTCAGCTGGCGGAATATACAATCAGAGCAGGGGCTCCAGGATATACTCACCGGGCGGCAGGATGAGGTTATTGTAATCCAGGATGTCCTGATGGATAAGCTGGTTCATGAGAACAAGCTTGAGTCGCTGCTGAACGACCCTGCGGTGCAAGCTGCAACTGTCCGTGAGCTGAGTGAAGACGTCAGGGAGCTTCAACTGTATGCTCCAGGCTTATATGATTTGCTCGTGCAGGATGGCGGGAATTACCGGCTTCGCGCTTTGTGGAATGGTCATGGCGAGAGCGGAGATTATCAGCTGATCTTGTTCCATAAGAATAAATATGGAGCGGACACCTGTGCCTATGATTATGAAGTGCCGAATTTCATCCGCTACAATGAGGACCAAAGTGTATACTTCACCAATCCATTGGAGTGGAAAGATATCCACCAGTATATTCCTGTCATCAGAGAACATATCAGAAGTCAGTTGCAGGATTATATGATTCCATCGTTCTTTATGGTCTTGCCGGAGATGCCGTTATTGCCAAATGGCAAGCTGAATAAGAAAATGCTTCCTGAGCCTGGAAGTATAAGAAGAAGCGTAAGGAATGAATTTGTAGAAGCAGCCAATGACAACGAAGCCAAGGTCAAGCGAATATGGGAAGCCGTCCTGAATGCCCGGAACATTGGCGTCAATGATAATTTCTTTGATATTGGCGGCCATTCGCTGCTTGTGGTTCAGGTCTATTACAAGATCAAGGAGAGCTTTGATACGAATATTACGGTAGTGGATATGTTCAAATACCCAACCATACGCAGTCTTTGTGAATATCTGGAGGAGACAACGAACAGCTTTGCCGAAGTCGCTTCTGCAAGTGAAGTGATGGAGACAGAGAAGGAAGCCATGAAGGTAAAGAGGAAGCGCCTTAAGGAGCTTTTGAAAAGATAAGTAAGGAGTACTTATATGGAGACTAAGAAGGATAAACTCAAATCCTTATCAAGGGAACAGCTCGCAGGCCTGATTACGAAGTCCAAAGACAGCAAAAAAAGGGATATTGAGAGGGTCGCCAGAACCTCGAATGCGTTCAGCCAGTCCTTTTCACAGCAAAGACAATGGTTTATGGAGCAGTTCATGAACGGAGGCGTATATAATGTCCCGCAGTCCTATCGGCTTAAAGGCGATATAAGACTTGATATTCTGGAAGATGTGCTCAATGCAGTCGTTGAGAAGCATGAAAGTCTTAGAACAGTGTTCAACACCATAGACTATATACCGTCACAGATTATCAAACCTTATGAAAGATTCCGGCTGGATATTATTCATTTGGAAGAATACGACGGTGCGATGAGGGATGCAAAGATCCGGGAGGTTAACAGTGAAATTGCAAGACGGCCCTTTGATTTGACTGTAGGCCCTTTGTGGCGGTTCTATGTGTTGAGATTGTCTGCAGAAGAAATCGTCTTAACCCTCTCCCTTCATCATATTATCTGTGATGGCTGGTCCTTCGGTGTAATTATGAATGAAATTGCCGGGGGCTACCGGGACAGGCTTCATGGACAAGTTGCCCGTTCACCGCTCCAGGTACAATATGTCGATTATTCGGAATGGCAGCGTAAAAGAATTGAAGGCGGCCAGCTGGATAATCAGCTGGAGTATTGGATTGGCAAGCTTAAAGATGCACCAAAGGCCATTCATTTACCCTACGATTATAAAAGAGGCAGCACACAGACTTACCGGGGAAGGACGGAGTACTTTCTCATTGAAAAAGAAGCAGTGAAGGCAATGAGCGACAGATGTGTGCAAATGAATGGCTCGATGTACCATATGATGATGTCCGCGCTAAACCTTCTGATGCATGGCTACAGTCTGGATAATAAGCTCTGTATTGGAACACCGGTTGCCAACAGAAACCAGCTTGAATTGGAGAAATTAATCGGCCTGTTCATTAATACGGTAGTTATCCAAAGTGAAATAGCGAGCAGCATGACCTTTGCAGAGTTATTCACCCAGGTTAGAGACCATTGCATGGAAGCCTTTAATCATGCGGAGATTCCGTTTGAGCAAGTGGTCACGGGCCTTGATATTGAACGTCAGATGCAGCATTCACCAGTGTTCCAGGTGCTGTATGTTCAGACCGAGGAGTCGATGCTGAGTGTTAGTATTCCGGGAATTGAGGTTGAAGTACTCCCGGTATCGGTAGAAACGGCACAATTCGATTTGTCCTTGTACGCAACCATTCTGAAGCATGGAATATCTGCCGGGTTCGAGTACAATACGGATCTGTTCGCCCAGGATACCATTCTGCAGATGATTGAGGATTTCAAGCTATTAATCCAGTTGATTACTGAGAATCCTGACCGGACCATCGGGGAATTCGTCTCCTCTCTATCGCGTAAGAAAGTAGTGATGACGGTAGTCTCCTCCTTCGAATCCGGGCCTGTAGGAGAGCCGATGGAATTCTGGCTGGACAAGCTCCGGATCGACTATAAGCTGCAATTCGCACCGTATAGCCAGATGTTCCAGCAATTGATTGATGATACGGGACTGTTATGCAGAAGCAGTCAGGGCATAGGAATCCTGTTACTCCGTTTGGAAGACTGGATTCAAGGCATGGATGCTAAGGATGCCAGGCTTGCAGCCGTGCTGACGGACAATGCGAACCGGTTCATCCAATGTGCCTCCAGCTTTGTGAACAAGCATCAGTCCAAGGTCATCCTGTACCTGTGTCCGGCATCGGATAAAGTCAATCAGATGACTGAAGCCAAGCGGCTTATTCAACAGTCGGAGCAAAAAATAGCAGCGGAATGTGCGAAAAACGGGAATATTTCTGTACTTCATGGAGACGAAATCGCTGTGAAATATAAGCTTAGTGAGTATAACGACGGTCTTGGTGATGAAGAAGGGCATGTTCCTTATTTAAGAGAGTATTACACGGCGATGGGCACAGAACTGGTCGTGAGTATTTACAATACAGCAATGCAGTCAACGGGCTGAATGATGAGAGGATGCTGACGTTATGACATTAAAAGAGATTGTTGCGGATATTCTGGCCATCCCGGACCAAGAAACGATTCACGAAGACTTGTCACCGCAGAATGCTCCGGAATGGACAAGCCTGAAGCATATCAAGTTAATCACAACCATTGAAGATACCTATAAGGTCAAGTTCACCTTCAAGGAAGTGAAAAGCTTGAAAAATCTTGCCGCCTTTATAACGGTCTTAAAGAGCAAAGGAGTAAGCAATGAAATCTTTGAATAATGCCATTGCCGGGCAGGCGGTTCTGGCGGGAAGCACTAGTGATCATGATCTGGAAAGAATGCTGCTGATCCGTCAATATGAGCTATCGATCCTCGGGCTTTTTTCCAGCGGACATGTCACAGGGACCACTCATACCTGCATGGGACAAGAATATATCCCGGTAGCCTTGAATCCGTTCATTGAAGAAGAAGACTTTGTGATCAGCAATCACCGGGGGCATGGGCATTATATTGCCAGATATGGGGATGCTGAGGGCTTGCTGGCAGAGGTCATGGGCAAACAAGGTGCCGTATGTAATGGAATCGGAGGAAGCCAGCATATTCGCAGAGACCGCTTTATATCTACAGGGATTCAGGCCGAAGGCATAGCGGTAGGCACAGGCATCGCCTGGAGTTATAAATACAAGCAACAAGATAATCTGGTATTTGTCTATATTGGCGACGGAACCTTTGGCAGGGGCTGCGTGTACGAAAGCTTGAACTTTGCCGGCATCTGGAATCTCCCGATGGTCATCGTTGTAGAGAACAATGGAATAGCGATATCAACCCATCAAAGCTACAGCATGTCGGGAAGCATAGAAGGCCGGGTACGGGGGTTCGATCTTGATTATCTGTGCATCCAGAGCAAAGCTGTTAATGAAATAAGAGAACAAACTCGTGACGCTATACACCGTGTCCGCAAGGAATCCAAACCCCTGGTCATTGAATTCATAACAGATCGGGTCGCGTCCCACAGTAAAGGCGATGACACTAGAAGTGCTGATGAGCTTGAAAGAGTCAGGGAGAATTACTGGTACAACCAAATGAAAGCCAGCGATAAGGCAAGGGTAGATAAGCTTGAAGAAGCTGTCCGGAATCAAATGCAAACGCTGCAGGAACTTGTCATACACAGAGAGGGAGCAGAATGGGCGGACTATGAAAAAAGAAAAAATAAATGAGAATTTGCGACATGCCATTCATCAGCTGATGTGTGAGGATGAGGCAGTCGTTGTAATCGGGGAAGATGTACGTGAGCCTTATGGGGGTGCCTTCAAAATCAACAAGGGATTATCTGATGATTATCCGGACAGAGTGATTGGCACGCCGATAAGTGAAGAGGGATTTGTCAACATGGCAAGCGGAATGGCAATCATGGGCCACAAACCGATCGTGGATATGATGTTTTCCGATTTCACTACATTGTCATTTGATCCTCTGCTCAATTTTGCATCCAAGTCCGTAACCATGTACGGGGACAAGCTGGATCTCAGCATGATTGTCAGATGTGCGAATGGCGGTTACAGGGGGTACGGACCCACACACAGCCAAAGCATGCAAAAATACTTCATGGGCATCCCTAATCTAAGCGTGTATGAGCTGTCTCCTTTTCATGATAATTATGATGTGTTTAACCGGATGTTGAGTGAGAAAAATCCTTGTATTTTTTTTGAAGAAAAAATAATATATTCCCAGTACAGGTATGAAAATGGCGTGATCGATGAGCTTTTCAACTATTCCTTTAAAGGTGACCATGAGAACTGGGCAGTCGCCAGTATAGAAGAAAACAGTGTACCGGATGTTCTTATCCTTTGCCCCGGAGGCTTGGCTTCCATGTGCATGAAAGTGGCTGAAAAGCTGATTATGGCGGATGAAATTGAAGTTAAGGTAGCGGTACCTTCCAAGCTGTATCCCTGCGGAATCGAGGCCATTGTTGAAGATGCGGTTGCAGCCGGCAAGATTCTCATTGTGGAAGAGGGGACCAGCGGGCATACCTGGGGCGAAGGAATAGCGGTCAAATTATATCCATATCTCAATAAGCAGAAGGATGGAGCCATTGAGCTCTTAAGTTCTTCTGACAGCATTATTCCCGCATCCATGTATTATGAAAGCCAGGTGCTGGTAGGGGAACAGGACATTTATGAAAGTGTACTGAAGCTGATGAAAATCGCTAAAGAAGGGTGACGGAGGCGGGTATGAGACCAATTGTTGTTCCACAGTTAAATGCGAATGATAACAGCTGCTTGATCCAGAACTATTATTGCGCTGAGGGCGAATTCATTCATTCCGGTGATCTAATTACCACCTTGGAGACCTCCAAGGCAGCTATTGATGTCGAATGTGAAGCAGACGGCTATTTTTATCCTGCGGCTAAAGAACACACCGATGTGAGGACCGGCGAGGTTATTGCCTTTGTTTTTGAGTCCCTCCAAGAAATGAATACATACAAGGAATTATCCGTGGGCAGTGCCACCGCAGACAGCACGGCCAATTACAAACTTTCCAATCAGGCAGAAGCGTTTGCCGCATTGCACCAATTTTCGCAGCAGGAGCTGTCATCCTTAAATAAGAAATTGATTAAATTAAGTGACTTGGAAGAGCTGCTGAAGCAAAGAATCGATGGGGATGAGGCCCGGATTCTCTTGAGTAAGAATCAAAAACAGGTCTCTAAAACAGTAACCCAATCGCATACGAATATTCCAAACGCATTTTTATTAATGAAAGTATATTGTGACGAAGCTCTAACCGGAATGCGGGAAATCGGTGAGCAGCTTGAGATCATTGTGGGGTTTGGAGAAGTATTACCGGTGCTGCTGGTATCGATCAAGGATGAATTCCCGTTAATGTACGGAAAGCTGAAGGATGAAGATACATTTATTCCTGCTGCAGAAGTCAACGTCGGTGTGACCATCGATGTGGGGACAGGTCTCTACATTCCGGTAATTAAAGCTGAACACGCTGGAAGGATTGAGCATACTGCAGAAATAATGATGGAATATAAATATAAAGCATTAAGAAGCAGTTTTGCTGAAACGGATCTGATGGACGGAACGATAACGATTAGCCTGAATACAAGCGCCGATGTTGTCAGCGTCATTCCCATCATTCTGCCGGGACAGACCGGGATGATATCCGTGGGTGCGGTAATGAAGGAATTGGTCCTGAAGGAAGGGACAGTGGCAGAAAGAAGCTATATCAATCTTGGCCTGGCGTACGATCATCGTGTAGTGAACGGATTCTATGCGGTCGAATTTTTGGCGCGGCTGAAGAGCAAGCTTGAACATTTTGAGATCAATGTGTAAGGTGTGAGCCCGGAAGCGGAGAGTGAAGGAGGAGGATATAGTGAGTGACATGCCGCGCAATATTTATGTATTGTCCAGCTTCACTGCTGATTTATTGGAAGACTATCTTGAAGAAGATCTTAAGGAACCCGGGCTTCCGTTCAACGTTGAAACCGGACCCTATAATCAGATTATTTCCCAGTGCATGGACCCGGACAGCTTATTATTTCAGAAGAAACCAGATTATTTAGTCATCTGGACCCGGTTGGAAGATATGATAGGCCGGAAAGATTTCTATCGGAAAGAGAGCTTTAATTCATGCAAGGCTGATCTGTCGATGTTGATCGAGGCCGTTCTGCATGCCAAGGCGGCACTCCGCTGCAAGCTGATTTTTATGCTCCCCCCTGTCTATGAGAACAGGCCTCTGGGAGCCGGTGACCTGCAAATTATGTACGGTGCAATGGAAACTTCCATGATGCTGCGAAAGTTTATGATAGATAAGCTTAGAGTCGTTGAAGGCATATACCTGGCAGACGGGGAAGAGCTGATCCGCAGATACGGCGCAGATCAGAGCTATCACATGGGCATGTATGCTTTTGCCAAAGCTCCTTATGTGAATAGCATCTACAAAGAGGCTGCAAGACAGATTAGCCGGCTCATCAAGCTGGATCTGAGAAATAAGCGCAATATCCTTGTATTTGATGCGGATGTCCTATTGTGTGAGCAAGAGGAACAAGAAGGACACGCAGTTCTTCATGAATTGGATGAGCAAAGAGTGGTTACGGATGATTCCTACCTTTTATTTCAGAGCTATCTGCAGGAACTTGTAAGCTGGGGAAATGAAATCATGCTGTGTTCGAGATCCACTCCAGGACAATTGAATGCCATATTGGACAGGGAAGATCTCATCCTCACCAAGCAAGAATGTAAGTATATGAGCTGTGAGTGTGAATCGATAACAGAAGCAATCCTGCAAATACATAGAGAACATGGCGTTTCACTGGATCAATTCATTGTACTGGATACGAAAGAGCTGTACTTAAGCGGAATCCGCCAGCTGCTGCTGCCGGAGGATTCTACACTTTGGATGCAGAGCGTAGAGGCCTCGGGGATTCTGGATTATATATCCGCTGAAGCTTCCCGTTACAGCAATGGCGAAGATGTCTTGGCAGACAGCACAGAGGAATACAGTCTGGAGGAATTCCTTCAATCCATCCAGCTGGAAGTCACTCTGCGGGAAATCAATGAGCGGCAGGCCGAGAAGATCGAGCATATCCTCCATAATACCAAAGACTTCAACCTGACAGGGTTACTATGGACGCAGGAAGAAATCATCGGAGCGCTTAACGGGGATAATCAATTGATTTATTCCGTAAAGGTACAAGACAGATTTGGAGATTATGGTACGGCCGGTACCATCATTGGGACAGTTGATAAGAAGAGCTTCAAGGTTGACGCTCTGCTCTTAAATTGCCGGGTGCTCGGTAAAAATGTTGAATATCATTTAATGAAGGAATTAGCCCATAGAATTAGAGAACACCAGTGTGACTCTATAGTGTTCCACTATCAATCCAGCGGCAGGAATGAGAGTGCGGCTCAGTTTCTGGCCAGGATTACCCGCACGGACTTGAAGCGTGTTCACTCAGGTGAAGCCCTGACAATTTCTTGTGAAAAGCTCGCGGATTATGCGAATGAAGCACTCCATCCTAACAAAGCAGACAAAGTAGCAGATACTCCAGACGAACCGCACAAGGCAGACCGCAGCTTCGACCCCTACCAGTTCATTTTCAATAGATGGAATAAGCTGGATGAAGCCGAAAAAGATCAAATTAACGATCTGGTTAGTCATACAAAGTCTATTGAAGAAATAATGAGGGCGATTGCGGATTCGAAAATGAAAACAAGAACAGGCGTTAAGGTTGAATATATGCAGCCGAGAACGGAAACGGAGCAAAAAATCGCCGGCTTGTGGGCAGATATTCTTAACGTTGACAAAGTGGGAGTTTTGGATAACTTTTTCGAGCTTGGCGGAACCTCCATCATGGCGGCCCAGCTCATTGTAAAGTTCAAGAATGCCTTTGATATTATGCTGCCGGTGCGGATTTTCTTCGACAGCTCGTCCATTGAGCAAATGGCGATGTATATTGAAGCGGTCAAAAGCGAGCAAAATAAACAGGATATCAATGAATACGCCGTAAGTAATTTCCGCTATAAGACACGGGAATTCTTGAAAAATGAGGTGTGGCTGGACGAGGAAATTACCGGAGCAAAGGAACTTCAAGCGTGGGATCATACCCGGGTCCATAACGTCCTTTTGACAGGTGTGACGGGATTCCTTGGGGCATTTCTGCTGCAGGAGCTTATCGCTATGACAGATTATCATCTGGTGCTGCTGGTCCGTGCGGACAGTGTGCAGAGCGGCTACGACAGAGTTGTGGCTAATATGAAAATGTACCATTTATGGGACGAAGCTTACAGCAGCAGAATGGAAGTCTGCACGGGTGATCTTGCCAGACCTTTACTTGGCCTACAGCTGCAGGATTTCAACGAATTGGCAGCCCGAGTCGATGCTATCTATCATGCGGGCGCTATCACTAATTTCATGGAGCCTTATAACAAGATTAAAGATGTAAACGTACAGGGAGTTCAGGAGATTTTACGTCTGGCATCCACTCATAAGTTGAAGCAGGTACATTATGTGTCAACTCATTATGTATTCTCTACGCTCTCACACGAAAACGGCTATATCGCATACGAGGATACCATTCCGTCCGATCATGAGGTGCTTGTACTGGGATATCAGCAGAGCAAGTGGGTTGGCGAGAGAATTATAGCTCTGGCCAAAGAGAGAGGCATTCCGGTGAGTATCTACCGTGTCGGCAGAATCTCCGGCTCCAGCACCACAGGGGCATGTCAGACCAGAGATATCATGTGGCTTATGATCAAAAGCTGTGTAGAGGCAGGGGTATTGTTCGAGGAGAATGTGAATATAGAATTCATTCCTGTGGATTATGTCAGCAAGTCTATTGTAGCATTATCCACCCAAGCAGGATCAACCAACAAGAACTTCCATATTGTCGCCAGTAAAATGAATACACTGCATCAGGTGTATACCTGGATGAATTCGTACGGGTTCAAAGTTGAAAAAATGCCCTATGCGCAGTGGAAGGATGAGTTGGTGGACAGAGTTGCCGGGAATCCTTATCTGAATACGACCAAGGCTATGCTGCCGTTCATTCCGGAAGATATGGGGGAATGGGATGTGGAAATAACCTATGACATTACCAATGTTACCAAAGGCTTGAGTGAAACTGCGATCACTTGCCCGGAGGTAGGAGAGGAGGTGTTCAACCGGTATTTGGATTACTTTGTGAAGACAAAGTATTTTGAATTACCCGTTGAGGTCAAGTGAAGGATCAGAGAAGTTTACAATTATATGATTTTATAGGAGGAAAACATGATGAAGGAAAGATTGGATGTAATTACAGCAAAGAAAATGAGCCTGTACACTAGCGGGATGTGGGTCTCTCTGCTCATAGGCTTGCTCTATATGGGAATAGGCATTCTGATGCCTATTGATCCGGCGGAGAAATACAGAGGAACGGAATTCTATGAGCAAATTGCCGCCCATCCGTTTATTCCGCATTTATGGAGATATATCTTCGTAGCGATCGGCTTCTTGTCCATCTACTGGATATCGACGGCAGTGTCAACAGTGAGATCCAAAAGCTATGAATGGGAAGGCTTTTACAAATGGGTAACCATTGTTGGTTATGGCGGCGCGGGCTTGCTGTCCCTGGAGTGGATGAGAGAAATATTTATTATGAAGGTTATGACTTTGTATTCCACAGGCAATGAAATGTACCGGGTAGCCTTGGAAGTAGCAGCTTTCCCGCTCGACCCTGACTTTATCTGGATGTTTGGCGGCTTTGGATTATGGTATCTGGTGACTTCGCTGTTGGGCAAAAGAAATCAGGTTTTCTCCTCCAAGCTCAACATTTTGGGCATTATCGTCGGACTGGATTTGATCATCACCATGGTTTTTGCAATGACGGATACGATCATTTATTTCGATGGCGGTCAGATGACCGTTATGCAGATTACGGCTCTTCTCGGCGGAATTATGGGAGCTGTGTATCACATCTGGATGTTCTTTGATATGAGAAAGAATAAAGCGATGTTCGAAAAAAGCATTACCACCCTGCTGGAGCAAAAAAAGAGCGCGGCATAAACGATGAAACCAACCTTAACTAAAAACAGGCTCGGCTTTTCTCTCAAGGGCCTGATTATTCTTTTGCTGGTATTGCTTCCTAATCTGTTATTTTACGCATTTGCGGTAAACGGAACTGCCGGAACCGGGGCGGCCTTCGACAACAGGGTTGAAATCCTTAGTTATATTGAACGTTCGAGCCAAATATTATTAATGCTTGTATTAATATTTCGCGTAAACAAAAGCTCTCCGTCATTGCAAAGCAAATATGTGTTTGGAATGGCCGTATTTTTACTGCTCTATTACGCTTTATGGATTCGTTATTTTGCGGGCGGGATGGACTATACCTTGATCAGCGGGACTTTTTTCGTATTCATGGGGATGTCCATCTTCCCGTCCGTGTATTTCGCTTTAGCAGAGAAATGGCTGGGGGATCATTTGGGAGTAGGGGTCGCCATTACCTTTGGGGTATTTCACACCCTTAACACCTATCTGAATTTTGCAGCTTAATGAGAAGAGTGGAGGATAACATGAAACAAGAAGTTAAACCATGGTTTTTTTTCAAAAGAAACGCTGAAAAGTCCGAAATCAGATTACGTTTGTTTTTGTTCCCTCCTGCCGGTGGAGATGTTTCAACCTTTTTGCACTGGGAAGAGCAGATGCCGCGGGATGTGGAGACCTGCTTTGTCAGGCTGCCTGGCAGAGGGGCCAGAATAACGGAGCCGGCCATTGATAATATGGATATACTTACAGATCTATTACTCCAGGAAATGAAAGAGTACACAGATGTGCCGTACGTGTTGTTCGGGCATAGCATGGGAGGGCTGGTCTCCTATGAGCTGACGCAAAAAATATATAAACAGGGGCTTCCTTTACCGGAATATGTAATTATATCAAGCATGAAAGCACCCAGCTATATGAACAAGTTCACGGAGAGTCTGACAGAAGACGGCAATGACAAATTATATCTGAAAAGCAACGCTGAATTTATGGATAGAATCATCAGTCTTGGCGGAATCCCGGACGCTTTCAGTGAGAACAGAGAGTTTCTGGAATTAATCCTGCCTACCTTTAGAAAAGATATGAAAATGTGTGAAACGTATAATCCTGAGAGTGCGCAAGCCGTCCCGGTGTCATTTGATATCTATGGCGGGAACCGCGATAGCATTGCTACTAAGAAAGAACTAGAGGGATGGAAGAAATACACCACCCAAAAATACGCACTCACCCTCTTTCAGGGGAACCATTTTTATTTTATGGATAATCCCAATATGCTTCTGTTCCATCTGCGCAATAAATTAATGGATATAGGGAATAGGCTTACGGATCAAGCTCAAAGAGAAGCACTATAACACCGGCTTGCCATTTAAAAAGAGTGGAGGATGAAAGATGAATGTGATTCAAATCGATAACCTGGTCAAAAAATTTGGTGACTATACCGCAGTAAACGGACTCAATCTGTCCATTGAAAAAGGTGAGGTGTTTGGTCTGTTAGGCCCGAATGGAGCCGGCAAGAGTACTACGATTAATCTGGTATGCGGCCTGCTTCATGCGACATCGGGGAACATCAGGCTATTCGGAAATAAGGTGGAGGATGAGAAAAGAAAGCTTGGCTTTGTCCCGCAAAACATTGCCCTGTATGATAATTTCACTGCGTATGAGAACGTTAAGTTCTTTGGTGAGCTGTATGGACTGAAAGGGAAAGAATTGGAGAATGGAATCGATGAAGCCTTGGAATTCACCGGCCTGTCCGATGTCAAACGTAAAAAAGCGAAGACCTTCTCCGGCGGGATGCTAAGACGATTGAATATTGCCACTGCTTTGGTCCATCAACCACAGATTCTTATTATGGATGAGCCAACGGTCGGGATTGATCCGCAGTCCAGAAACCACATCCTGAAGTCAGTCCAGCGGTTAAATGAGAAAGGCGTGACGATTGTCTACACAACACATTATATGGAGGAAGTTGAAGCGATCTGTAATCGCATAGCCATTATTGACAAAGGCCAGGTCATTGCTTCGGGGACAAAGAAAGAATTAACAGATCTGATCAGTGATAAGAAATCTCTGCAGCTAACTGTGGATGATGCTCTTGAACTGGATAAGGAAGCAATCTCCCAAATTGATGGCGTGGTTAATGTGGAAATCAATGACAACCTGATCCAGGTGGAGTCGTTAAAAGAAAATGATAATTTGAATGCAATTATTGCATACGTAACCAGCAAAAATGTGAAAATCAGAAGTATCGGCACCACTGATGTTACTTTGGAAACCGTATTCCTGACATTGACAGGGCGCAAGTTACGCGACTGACCATAGAGTCTAGAGGAAAGGAAGATCATATGTTTCAGATCATAAAGAAAATCATTAAAAATCAAATCAGAAATCCAAAGTGGTTATTATTCTTGATGATATTCCCTATCTTTTTAATGATTCTGATCGGTTCGATTCTGACCGGAGCCTTCTCAGACAAATCAAACCTGACCATGGTTGATGTTGCATTGCTCAATCAATCGGAGGGAATGGCAGCCGAGGTTATTGATGCCTTAACCACAGCCTCTGTATCCATTGAAAAAGATTACGGGATAAAAATGGGCTACACCGGCTCAGAGAAAGAAGGCAAAAAAGAGGCACGGGTGAACAAAAAAGTATTCGTGCACCTGGATAAGGAGAAGATCCTGGTCTACGGAAATGAATCGGAGCCGTTAAATACGGCCAGAGTGGTAGCCTTATTCCGAAGCGTGGCCAGCAGCATCCAGACGGTTAAGGAAGCCTATAAAATTGACGGGGAAAAAGCGATTGAACTGATTGGTGCGGATAATGCCACGTATGAAGTGCCTGTAGAACTGATTCCATCCAAAAGTGCCATGAGCTCCTATGATTACTATGGGGTGGTGGAATTAACGCTTATGGTGATGTATATGATGCTGATTCCCATTGGGGATTTATTTACGGACAAAAGAACCAAAATCAAAGAGAGAATTTTACTTACAGGACTTAGCCGGGTGAAGTATTATCTAGCCTCCTTGGCCGCGTACTCTATTTTTGCCTTTGTGGTATTTATTCCAGCCTTTATTTTCTCAATAACCTACTTGGATGTGAACTGGGGCAATTATTCTTTATTCATGTACCTGTATATTGTTTTATTTGCCATCTTCAATGTAGCTCTAGGCATGTTAGTGGCCCAATTATTAAAAGCGCGCGGCAAAGTGGATGTGATTCTTTCTGTGATTATCCTGCCGATTTTCTCCTTTCTCGGGGGATCGTATACCCCATTTCCTTACGATATGGACGGTGTATTCGGCAAAGTCTTGCTGGTCTCCCCGTTACGATGGGTGAATATTGGTATTTTAAAAAGTACCTACGCGCATGACAACCAAATGATATGGGTAAGCTCTGCCATATTTCTCCTTTTAATATTCGTCAGTCTATTTATCGTTGTTGCCAAAGAAAAGAAGGAGGAATTAAGAGCATGAGAACATTTTATGCATTAATAAAAAATAACTTAAGAATTACGATAATGCATAAACCGATTTCTTTTCTGTTAATGACCATCACTCCGATTATCGTCTTAATCATTGCCAGTAAAATGGTCAGTTACTCGACAACCTTTGTTAACGTGGGTATTGTGGATGGAGATAAAACCCGGGCATCGGAAGCCATCACCCAAATTGTTGACGGCCTGGAGGGCATCAAGATCTTCAAGATGAATGAGAATGAAGTGGAGGCCAATTTTCAAAGTAATAAAATAAATACAGCTTTGGTTATCCGCAGCGGATTCCAGGATGGGTTGTTGAATAATTCCATTGAGAATCTTGTGGTGAAAGGAAACGAAGAGCAAAACGTATATACGTTGCTTCAGGCTATCCTCAAAAATCATTTGTTGAATTTACGCAACTTGGGCAAGATTTCAGGGGGGGATGCTGCTGTATTCGAGAATGCGGTAGGCAATTATATCGCCAGCTCTGAGTTTGTGGAGAAAACCTCTCTTAACGATTTGTATACGGAGTACAACAACTCCAATATCTTTGTCGGTTTTTTGATCTTGTTTATTTTCTTCAATTCCTCGGCCATAGCGAATGTAATTAATATTGACAGGGAGCGCAATATTTACTCCAGGATCTTCCTCTCTCCGGCCAAAGTATGGATGTATTATCTGTCCAATGTACTCTGCAATCTGGTCATCACCGCCTTTCAAATTCTGGCCGCAATCCTCAGCATGGAATACTTTACGAATACCTCCATTGGCGTGGAGCCCGGTGTGCTGTTCTTGATTCTCTTCCTGACGGCTATGGTGGCTGTCTCCTTGGGGACATTCTATGTTTCCATTACGGAAGAGGCAGATGCTGCTTCCATGATTTCCAATTTTGCGAACCTGCTGATTGTTATTTTGGGCGGCTGCTTTATTCAGGTGGAACTGTTTCCTAAATTAATCAATGCCATTTCCTATATTTCACCGGCAAGATGGGCTATGGGAAGTATTCTGGATTTACAGCAAGGCTTAACCTTGGGGGATATAGCTGGCAAGGCGTCTTTACTGGGCGGAATGGCAGCGGTGATTCTAGCCATATCGGTCATCATAACCAGCAAGCGGGAAAAGAAATTCAGAAGTCTCTCCTAAAGTGGCAACGAATTCAACTAGACAAGGATAGGAATATAACTATGGCAGAACTCTATTATATTAATATCGAAGACCCCATAAGTGCTGATGATTATCAGACGTTACTGGGCACATGTGCTTCAGACAAAAGGGAAGCCTTACACAAATTCAGGTTTGAGGCAGACCGGAAAAGAAGCTTGTACGGGGAAGTGCTGGCCAGATTCATGATCGCCAAGAAAACCGGAGTTACGATGAAAGACATTGAATTTGACAAAAATTCATACGGAAAACCTTATGTAAAGGATCAGAATGAGGTATTTTACAATATATCTCATTCTGGAAAGTATGTAGTCTGCGGATTGGATACTGAGGATATTGGCATAGATATTGAAGAAATCCGGGACATCGACTTGGATATTGCTAAACGCTTCTTCCATGTCAAAGAGTATGAGGATATCATTTCTCGGGAAATAAGAGAGCAGGTTCATTCGCTGTATGATTTCTGGACGTTAAAAGAAAGTTATATTAAGTTTTTGGGCGTCGGGCTGAGTAAGCCGCTGAACTCATTTTATTTCATGATTAACGGAGAATCCGTACAGCTCTGCTCCCAAGAAGACCATACAGTTTATTTTAACCGTTACTTGCTGCAGGATAATTACAGGCTTGCCGTTTGTGTAAGCACACCTGATCAGATCCATATGGAAAAAATATCACTTCATGACCTTGTAGCCTATATTAAGAGTGAAAGTTAATGGATAAAATCTGGTAAGGAGTCCCTGGCATGAAGAAAATAGTTGCGATTTCCGGAGCATTAAGCACTTTGTTTTTTTTGATACATCTTATAGTGGCCTGTATCTATTACGCAGGAATCATGCCGTATGGATATATTCATATGACCATCGGCGGAATTCTGTCCATTGTCATGTCCGTCCATATGCTTTCCGCGATCTTCCTGATGGTGAAAAATCGCCAAAGGGATAAACAAGCCAAGCAATATCCGCAGCTCAATATGGGCACTGTAATCCAGTCCGCAACGGGTATTTTCACAGGGATATTTTTATTGGTGCATATCCTGGTGATTGAATTAAGTAAACGGATAGACGGGACTATGTTTAATATTATTTATGTTTCAGCAGAGTTTTTGTTTCTCTTAACTGTAGGTCTGCATATGGCCATCAGTGTGCCCAAACTCTTTATATCCATGGGAGTCATTAAAAAACGGGAGCATTACCCGCTCTTCATCAGAGGGACCTATGTCTTCTTAGCCTTGGTGCTGGTGATGTATATGGGGTCCCAAATTATGTTTTGGGCAGCATAGACAGCCGGGTGAAGCTGTTGTCTGAGGGAGAGAGAGGAGTGTCAACATTCGGATGAAGAATATACTTGTAATGGGCAGCGGCCTGGCCGGAATGACGGCAGCGCTGAAGCTTGTGGAAGAAGGAGCAGCTGTTACCTTGGTGTCACCGGCGTATTCAGAGAGAGCGCAGTCTGTAATGGCCATGGGCGGAATTAATGCTGCCCTGAATACCAAACAAGAAGATGATTCGATAGATGAGCATTTTGCGGATACCATGCGGGGAGGCAGTGAGCTTAATGACCCTGAAGCCGTGGCTAATCTGGTACGGAGGGCTCCGGAGATCATCCGCTGGCTTGAAGAAATCGGTGTGAATTTCACCCGGGATGAGAAGGGCAGAGTGGATTTACGGAATTTCGGCGGTCAAAAAAAGAAACGTACTGCCTACGCGGGTGCGCGTACCGGTAAACAAATTGCCACAGCTATTATCGCAAAATGCCGGAAATATGAAGCTGCTGGCCAAATCAAGCGGCTGACGGGCTGGAGATTCCACTCCCTATTAATAGAGGGCCAGGAATGTGCGGGTGCTGTTCTGCTGCACGAAAACACGAACGAATTGAAAAGCCTGGTTGCCGATGCAGTGATTATGGCCGTCGG
The DNA here is from genome assembly GCF_038002345.1 of Paenibacillus sp. FSL M7-0420. Lineage (NCBI taxonomy): Bacteria > Bacillati > Bacillota > Bacilli > Caryophanales > Paenibacillaceae > Paenibacillus > Paenibacillus sp. FSL M7-0420. Next base: position 2,525,601 of record NZ_JBBOCJ010000001.1, read on the forward strand.
AGGGCCGAATGGCGTTTTCGGAAAAACTACCGGCTCCAGATTAAATGATGGCTATGCCGCGGGAATGCTGCTTGAACAAGGGGTCGAATTTTCCAATCTGGAGATGATTCAATATCATCCTACAACAGTACATACCCCTTCCAAACGTATGCTGATTACGGAGGCTGCACGTGGCGTCGGAGGAAGATTGTATGTCATCAGAGAGGGGCAGCCCTGGTACTTCATGGAGGAGTGGTTTCCGGGATATGGGGCATTAATGCCGCGTGATGTGGTGAGTCAGAGTATCTATAAAGTATGTAATGAGATGAAGCTGGGCATTAACGGGAGCCAGGAGGTTTATTTGGATGTCTCTCATCTGTCCCCGGAAATTATTGATGTACAGTTAGACGAAGTTGTCAGCATCTGTTCGAAATTCTTAAAGGTCAACCCGTATAAGGAACCCATTCCGGTTGCTCCAGGGATTCATTACTTTATGGGGGGAATCAAGACGGATAAGAATCACACAACGAATCTGGCGAGACTTTTTGCCGCAGGAGAATGCTCCGCTCAATATCATGGGGCAAACAGACTGGGCGGAAATTCGCTATTAGGCGCGATTTGTGGAGGATGGGTTGCAGCCGAAAGCTCTCTAAGGGTCGGCCCAATGGATACTGCTGCCGCAGACAAAATAGGTGAACAGCAGCTGGAGACAGCAAATCAGGAGCTGCAGCATTGGGAGAAGAGGGCGAACACTTCTATAAAAGGCTATGTTCAGATCAAACAAGAATTATCAGAGCTTATGTATGGCGCCATGGGTATATATAGAAAAGAGAGACAGCTGCTTGAAGCGAAAAAAAGGCTGGAGGAAATGAACAACGACAGCGCAGAGTCATGGTATCATCATCATTTTTATGAATACAAAACTTTATCAGCCAATATTGTATTGGCAAGGGGAATGGTCGAGTCGGCATTGGCCAGAAAAGAGAGCCGGGGGGCACATCAGAGAATCGATTATAGTGAAAAAAATGATAAACAATTCAAGAAATCTACGAATGCAGTATTTCTGAATAATAGTATCTGCATTGAGTTTAATTAAGAAAAGAGGCAGTACTATGAGTATCAGGATTAATATCAAGCGGCAGGAAGATGCAATGAAGGAAGCATACTGGCAGAATTTTGAATATTCGGGTGAATTACATGTATCCATAGGGACTCTAATTAATAATCTGAATAGTGAAATGCTGGAAAGGGACGAGGGAGAACGGCCGATACGCTGGGACTGCAGCTGTGAACAGGGACTGTGCGGAGCATGTGCAATGGTGGTTAATGAGAAGCCGGTACTGTCCTGCCAATTATTTTGCGATGATCTGGTACAAGAGAACAATGAAATTACGATTCATCCCCTAAGTAAATTCCCGGTCATAAGCGATTTGGCAGTGGATCGGAGTCAAATGTTTGAAGTGATGAAGGACATGAAGCTATGGCTGGAAGAGCCGGCAAAGGTTAGAACCGCCAATTTAACGCTGCAATATGAAGTGTCCCAATGCCTGATGTGCGGCAGTTGTCTGGAGGTCTGCCCCAATTATAGCCTGGGTGAATTATTTACTGGAATGTCCTCCGCGATGTCGATGACTAATCTGACATTATTAAGTGAGGACAAAGCCTATAAAAAACAATATACCCAAAGAGTATATGATGGCTGTTCCAAATCTCTTGCCTGCCAGGAGGTTTGCCCCATGGACATTCCGATTGTGGAGGCGATCTCCAAAATGAATAGAGTATCGGTCTGGGGAATGTGGAATATGTTTGGGAAGCATGGATAAGATGAAACTGATGAATGACATTACCAAACTACGATAGCGGAGGACACACCATGAAACAGCTCTACATCAAGCAAAAGGTATCCAGCATAGGCGAGAAGTTCACGGTGAAGGATGAGCGGGAACAGGATGTGTATTACGTGGAGGGCAGCTTCATGCGGATTCCAAAGACCTTCTCGATTATGAATGCAGGCGGAAGGGAAGTTGCACAGATTACGAAGAAGGTGTTCAGCTTCCTGCCCAAGTTCTTCGTGGAAGCGGATGGCCGTGAGGTGCTCACCATTAAGAAGGAGCTGTCGTTCTTCAAGGCGCGCTATTCGATAGATTCGGCGGATATTGAGGTGCACGGGAACTGGTGGGATATGGATTTCCAGGTCTTGCAGCGCGGGACGGTCGTAGGGGAAGTGAGCAAGAAGTGGTTCACCTGGGGCGACAGCTACAGTGTTGAGGTGTTGAATGAGGAGCTGGAGGCGATCATCATCGCGATTGTAGTCGCTATTGATTGTGTGAAAAGTGATGAAGCCTCGGCTTCTAATCAGTAGCGATTAACAATCCTTTCAATTAGACCCTCTCCGGGCGGAGAGGGTCTTTGACATGCACGGGCAAGGTGCGCTGCAGGATCACGAGTTCGCCCCGGTGCTGGCCAAGTGCTGGCGGCCGTGTGCCGGCAAGTATTATGATCTGGTCTGCGTAACGGCCGGAATTCCCGACAGGCTCTGGAGTTACGGCGGCGAAGCCCCGGCCTTGGCCTGCCGCTGGTAATTTCGCGGTGTATACCCGGTCACCTGCTTGAATTGCCGGCAGAAATGCTCCACATTCGGATAGCCGCACCGTGCTGCAATATCAGCGGTGCTCTCTGTGCTGTGGATGAGGTATTCCTTGGCCATGCGGATGCGGCTGTTAATGACATCCTCCATACAGGAGAATCCGAAGGTTTTTTTGTAGATATTCTGAAGATAGCCTGAACTGATCTCCAGCACACCGGCCATTCTGGCTACGGTCCAGTACTCCCCGGGATTGGTCTGAATGGACGTGCGCAGCTTCAGCAGCTTGTAATATTGCGGGGTAATATTGTCCTGGAAATAGGATTCCCACAGCTTGTTGAACAGCGCGCGCAGGAGCAGATCGATGGAAGAGGACTTACAGTCGCCGCCCATATGATGCTCGGTGGCCAGCAGCTCAAGCAGCTTTTGGCAATAGTCAGGGTCGCTAAGCGCAAAAGGAATGCCCAAGGGAAGCGGTGATTCCGTAATATAAGGCTCACTTGATTCAAAACGAATCCAGTCATTGATGAACTGGCCGGCGCAGGCCTGATAATAGACCTTCTGCTGCGGCTGGTAGAGAACTACGCTGTGCGCAGGGTATTGCTTGAGTCCGCCTTGCACCCAGAATAGCGCCGGAGTCTTGGTAATGACCAGGAGCCAATGCGCACCGGCGGGAACATCTACAACGAAATTCGAAGCGTGTGTCGTATTGCACTCGACATAGTGTATAAGGGCCATTTCGGTTCTCCTCCCGGCAAACATGCTTAATTATAGCATGGTTTTTTTGTGTTTTTGTCAATGCCGGATAAGTGAAGTAAAAATGTGAGCGTTGTCAATAAATAGGTGTCTCCCCCATAATGAAAGCGTAACCAAATAATGACCACAAACATTGAACTGGGGGTTGACTATGAACACAGGTACAAGAAAAGGTCCGGGCCTACTGAAGAGTACTTCCATCCTGTTGTTGTCTGCACTTCTACTGTCTGCATGCTCAGGCAAGCTGGAGTCTGGTAACAGCGGCAAGGAGGCGGCGGCCGGTAATGATCCGAAGCCAAGCGCAGCTGTAGATGAGAGTCCACTCGGCAAATACGATCCTCCGATTGAGGTGTCGTTCGTCAGAGATCTGGGCGATGTGGTAGAGAATAACGTGCTTGGCGTATTGAAGGATGAGACGATTGATAACAACCGCTGGACCAAGCTGTATGAGGATCAGCTCGGGATCAAGATTAAGTATAACTGGATTGTAAAGGGCAGCCAGACCTCCGACCAATATCTCCAGAAGATTAACGTTACGTTGGCCTCCGGGGATCTGCCGGATGTAACGCCGGTCAACGCCACCCAGCTGAAGCAATTGGCTGATTCGGACCAGATTGAGGATATGACGGCGTTATACGAAAAGTATGCTTCCCCATTCACCAAGAAGGTGCTGTCGGGAGAAGGCACGAGTGTGTTCGATGCGGCGACCTTTGACGGCAAGCTGATGGCTATCCCGAGCCTGGAATCCTCCATTGAACGCTCGATGTATATCTGGATCCGGACCGACTGGCTGGAGAAGCTCGGTATGCAGCCGCCGAAGACGATGGCGGATGTCCTGGCGATCTCTGAAGCGTTCGCCGATAAGGACCCTGACGGTAACGGCAAGAAGGACACCTATGGCCTTGGCATCACCAAGGATCTGTGGGGCGGGGCGATGGGACTGGAAGGCTTCATGGCCGGGTATAATGCCTATCCGAATATCTGGCTGGAGGATGAGAACGGCAAGCTGGTATACGGCAGTATTCAGCCGGAAGTGAAGAAAGCGCTCCAGGTGCTGCAGGATATGGCCAAGAAGGGCCAGCTGGACCAGGAATTCGGCGTCAAGGACGGAGGCAAGGTCTCCGAGCTGATCTCCGCCGGCAAGATCGGGATGGAATACGGCGAGCAGTGGAATTCCATCTGGCCGCTGCAGCTGAACCGAGACAATGATCCCAAGGCGCAGTGGCAGGCCTTCCCGATTGTCTCGGAATCGGGCGACACGCCGAAGGTGCCGCTGAAATTCAGCACGACCCGCTTTTTCGCGGTCAAGAAAGGCGCTGCCCATCCGGAAGCAGTGATCAAATTGTTCAACCTCCATCTGGAGAAGAATTGGGGCGAGACAGCCGAATTCGATAAATACTTTGCGCCGCCGGAAGCGGAGAGTGTCTGGCAGCTGTCTCCGGTAACGCCATATCCGGTAACGAAGAACGTAGACGCGTTCCGTGAGATTGATGCCGCCCGCAAGGCCGGTGACTTCTCGAAGCTGGTGGGGGAAGCTAAGACCATCCAGGAGAAGCTGGAATCGTATGCTTCAGGCACTTCGGAAGGCTTCGCCCTGTGGGGCTGGGAACGGATCTATGGCGAGCAGGGCTCCATGGGCATAGCCGACCAGTACATCAAGAATGAGCAGTTCATTCAGGAGAAGTTCGTCGGCGCTCCGACTCCGACCATGGTCGAGCGCAAGACAACGCTTGAGAAGCAGCAGAATGAAATGTTTGTCAAAATCATTCTGGGTGACCCTATCGATAAGTTCGACCAGTTCGTGAAGGACTGGCAGAAGCTGGGCGGCGATCAAATTACGCAAGAGGTCAACGAATGGTACGCAGCGACTAAGAAATAAGGCGCCCCTGGAGGAAGAAAACGACCTTTTCTTCCTCCATTCCATTCTTGCCTGCAGATGTGGAGGATAACGATGAGAACAAAACTGCGAAAAGAACTGCCGCTTCATTTGATGCTTTTGCCGGGACTGGTGATGATCATTCTGTTCTCCTACGTCCCCATGGCCGGTGTCATGATCGCGTTCCAGAAATTCATCCCTGCCAAGGGCTTGTTCGGGGATCAGAAGTGGGTGGGTCTGGATAACTTCGAATATGTGATGAACCTGCCAAGCTTCACACAGGTGCTGTGGAATACGCTGTTTATTTCAAGTCTCAAGCTGATTCTGGGCCTGATTATTCCGCTGGTGTTCGCGATTCTGCTGAACGAGCTGGCCAGTAATGTAATCAAGCGTTCCGTACAGACAGCGATCTATCTGCCGTATTTCTTGTCCTGGGTCGTGCTTGGCGGCATCTTGATTGATATTCTGTCTCCATCGGGCGGGATTGTGAATGAATTCCTCGGATGGTTCGGTGTCTCCAAGATATTCTTCCTCGGCGACAATGACTGGTTCCCCTTCACGCTGATTGCTTCGGATGTGTGGAAGAACTTCGGCTACGGCACGATTGTATATCTGGCGGCCATAACGGGTATCGATCCCGGGTTATATGAAGCAGCTACCATTGACGGTGCGAACCGCTGGCACAAGACCTGGCATATTACCATTCCGGGCATCCGCATGGTCATCGTCCTGCTGTCGGTACTCAGTCTGGGACAGCTGTTGAATGCGGGCTTCGATCAGGTCTTCAATCTGTACAGTCCGCAGGTCTATGAGAGCGGGGATATCCTGGATACCTTCGTTTACCGGATCGGTCTGCTGGACGCACAGTACGGCGTAGCGACTGCCGTCGGCTTCTTTAAATCGATCATATCGCTTACCTTAATTTCCAGCTCGTATTTCCTGGCTTACCGTTTCGCCAAATACCGGATTTTTTAGAGGAGGGAGCTCCCTTGCAGCAACCGCTTACGCCTAAGCAGACAGACATAACTACTGTTCACCGTTCAAAAAAGTTCGACGGGATATCGGTGCTGAACGCCACCTTTCTCATTCTGGTCTCACTGCTCTGTATCCTCCCGCTCATTCATATTATAGCGGTGTCCTTCAGCTCCAGCGCGGCCGCCTCCGCAGGGTATGTCAGGCTCTGGCCGGTAGATTTCACATTCGCCTCGTATATGTATACGATGAGCCGCACAGAATTCTGGCAGTCGATGCTTGTATCGCTGACCCGGATCGGGATTGGGACGCCGCTGAACCTGTTGCTGACGATCCTCGTGGCCTACCCGCTATCCAAGGAATCACACGCTCTGCGGTTCCGCAGCGTCTATGCCTGGGCCTTCTTCGTCACGATGCTGTTCAACGGCGGGCTGATCCCCTGGTATACCACGCTCAAGGAGTACGGCCTGCTGGATTCCATCTGGGCGCTGGTGCTGCCCGGCGCAGTTCCTGTGTTCAGTGTGGTGCTGCTGCTTAACTTCTTCAGGGAGATTCCGAAGGAGCTGGAAGAGGCGGCGCTGATTGACGGGGCCGGCCACTTCCGGACGGTCTGGTCTATCTTCGTGCCGATCTCCAAGCCGGCGCTGGCTACACTGGCCTTGTTCTCGATGGTGGAACACTGGAACAGCTGGTTCGACGGCCTGCTGCTCATGGGGAATCCGGCCAACTATCCGCTGCAGAGCTATATTCAGACGATTGTAATCCAGCAGAACCTGTCGAATATGTCGCGCGATGCCATGCTTGATCTGGCGCTGATCTCGGACCGGACGCTGAAGTCTTCCCAGATCTTCCTCGGCTCCCTGCCGATTATTCTGGCCTATCCGTTCCTGCAGAAATATTTCGTGAAGGGGATTGTACTCGGCAGTGTCAAAGGTTAACCTCCCGGAAGTTATGCATAAGCCTGCGGCTCTCCCCGGATTCAGGCTATAATGGTGAAAATGATTGCTGGGGGCCTGGGATTGTTGTTCAAAAAGGATTACTCACTGCGCAATACAATATTTCTGCGGCTGATTGTGACCTTTCTGCTCATTATGCTGCCTATTCTTGTCTTCGCCGCTTATTTGTACCAGTGGATTGTGCAAACGGCCAGCAGCGATATCCGAAGCTCGGCCAGCGCGCAGACCGTCTTCTATTTAAATGATATGGAGAATGAGATCGAGCGGATGAAGCTGCTGCAATACAGCCTGCTGGAGGATGAGGATCTGAACAAGCTGGCTCTGACCTGGGAGACGCTGCCGACCATTGACCGCACGGAGAATCTGAACTCGCTGATGAAGCGGCTGTTCATCGTGCAGAACAGCAGCACGTATATCAAGGACGTCAGGGTTCATATCATGACTATAGGCCGGACCATCTCATCAGTCGGCGGCGTGCGTGAGATTGAACTGAAGCGCTTCCGCGAGATCCGCTCGGTCTTCGGGGACCGCCGTTCCCAGGTGATTGAGTGGGATGGCGGCCTGTACCTTAGTGCGATGAAGCAGCGGGGCATCAAGGGGGCGGAGCCGCTGCTGACGGTCGAGATTGAGCTGGACACCCAGGAGCTGCGGGCGGCGCTGGGCCAATTCAATACGTATCCCGGCAGTGGAACGCTGCTGCTCTCCGATAGTGCGAGATTCGCGCTCTATAGCATGACCGGCGGGCTGGCGCAGGCAGAACCGTCCCAGTATGCCCGGGATATCCGCGCGGTGGCCTCCGGGGAGAGGCTGAGGATCGCAGGTGCGCCTTATTATATCGTCCAGACCGGCTCACAGGAGCTTGGCTTGTCCATCTACCGGATCATCCCGGAGGCTATTATCAAGAATCCGCTGAGCAAATTCTATACCTGGGCCTGGGTGTTTGCCGTGGCTGCGCTTGCTATCATCATTGCTTTTGCACTATCGACCTACAAGTTCATTCATAAGCCGATGCTGACGCTGGTGAAGAGCTTCCGGAGAATGGAGCAGGGCGATCTGGACATTCATATCCAGCATGAGTCGAAGGATGAATTCCGTTATCTGTACAGCCGCTTCAACCAGATGGTCAGCAATCTGCACTCCCTGATCGACCAGGTGTACAAGCAGAAGATTATGGCCCAGCGGGCAGAGCTGAAGCAGCTGCAATCACAGATTAACCCGCATTTTCTGTATAACAGCTTCTTCATTCTGAACACAATGGCGAAGACCGGCGATACCGAGCGGATCGAACAGCTTACTACGATGCTAGGGGAATACTTCCAGTTTGTCACCCGGAACGCTTCCGATCTGGTGTCATTGGAGCAGGAGATTCACCATGCAAGGATGTATACAGAGATTCAGGCCATGCGCTTCTCCCGCAGAATTGGGGTCCGGTTCGATGCCTTGTCGGAGGAGCTGAAGAAGGTGCCCGTTCCGCGGCTGATTGTGCAGCCGATTATTGAGAACGCGTTCAAGCACAGCCTGGAAAAGAAGGCCATGGAGGGCCTGATCATTGTGCGTTTTGAGCAGGAGGATGCATGTATCCGCATCATTGTGGAGGACAACGGGGACCGGCTGACCGATGACACACTGGCGCAATTGAAAGAGTCCCTTCATGTCTATCAGGAGCATGCGGAGACCACCGGCCTAGTGAATATTCACCGGCGCATCCGCATAACCTTCGGGGAAGAGAGCGGCTTGCTGGCGGACCGGAGTGAGCTGGGCGGACTAAGGGTAACCATCCTGCTTAGAGCTGGAGGTGAGAATGCTGATGTACAGGATGCTTATCGTTGATGATGAAGAGATTATCACAGATGGACTGGCGGTAATTTTCGGCAAAATGGCGCTTGAGCTGGACATCTACAAGGCCTACTCGGGCCGTGAAGCGCTAAATCTGCTGCACCGGACCCGGGTGGATATTGTCCTGTCTGATATCTGCATGCCCGAGATGGACGGGCTGGAGCTGATGGAGCATATCCGCCGGAGCTGGCCGCAATGCAAAATCGTCTTCCTGACCGGACACAGCGACTTCAATTATGTCTACCAGGCGATTCAGGCTCCGGGCGTCCAGTATGTGCTCAAGAATGAAGGTTATCCGAAGCTGATTGAAGCGGTGATGCGTGCGCTGCAGGAATTGAACGACACCATGCAGGTGAATGATCTGATCCGTGAATCCAAGGAGCAGCTGAATACGCTGGAGACCTTGGCACAGGGCGATTATTTCCGCCATCTCATTCACAGCGTCAAGGCGGATCAGGATATGGCCGGGGACTTCGTCCGTCTGAACATTCCGCTGGATGCTTCGCGGCCGGTGCTGATCGCACTTGGCAGCATCAGTGATCCTGAATCCTCGCGCACCTATATGGACCGCCGGGAGACGGCGCTTGCGGTCAAGTTCCTGTCGGAGAAGCTGCTGAAGGAGCGGACGGTCAGCCTTGGGGTGATCGACCGGTACGGTGACCTGATCTGGCTGATTCAGCCGGGCGGGACGGGAGAGGCTTCGCAGCCGGAAGATTTGGAGCAGATAATTAAATTTCTGGAAGGCACCTTCGAGCTGATTCAGCAGTCGTGCAGGGAATCGCTGGAGGTCGGGATGGCCATCACGCTCAGTGCGGAGGAGTGTACCTGGTCCAGGCTTCAGGTAGTATACGATAAAGCGAGGCAGGTTCAGCATTACCGGGCAGGAGACGGAGAGCGGATGGTGCAGAAGGTGCAGCTGAATGAAGCGGCGGCGCCGGATACCGTGCGTGACCGGTTCATGCAGGGCAAGGTGGAGACGCTGGCTGCGCATCTGGAGGCGGGCCGGAAGGAGGAATTCCTCCGGCTGTTTGGGGAGATGGCTGAACCGGCGGGGCAGGAATGCGCGCGGGGCAACCCTTATTTGACTGAGCTGTATTACACCATTGCTCTGATGCTCATGTCGTATACCAACAGATGGGAAGCGGACCAGGAGATCGGGGCAAGCGGGCTGATGCAGCTGGAGGTCCACCGGACATGGGGAGAAGCCTTCCGCTATCTGGAGGACACCGCCGGGAATCTGTTCTCTGTCCGCAGGAGCGGCGAGCAGAAGCGGGCGGCGGGTGTTATCGACCGGATCTGCCTATATATAGAAGAGAATCTCGACCAGGACCTGTCGCTGGTCCGTCTGGCCGATCTGATCCACTTCAATCCCTCCTATCTGTCCCGCCTGTTCAAGCAGGAACGGGGAATCAATCTGTCCGAGTATATCGAGGAGCTGCGCGTCCGCCAGGCCAAGGAGCTGCTGCGCAGAGGGGAGCTGAAGGTCGCCGAGGTCGGCTCGCGGATCGGCTACGTCACCCCGCAATCCTTCACGCGGGTCTTCAAAAAGTGGACCGGAACCACGCCGCAGGAATACCGTGCGGATGTGGTTAGCGGGTAAATGGATAGGATATAAGAAAATCGCTCCTTCGGGATGGATGGCGTTGCCTCCATTCGTCCGGGGGAGCGATTGTTCGTTGGGGGGAGTAAATGAAAGGGATAAATCCCATTAATGCAGCCAAAAGTGGGCTGGACGGGGAAATGAAAGGGATAAATCCCTTTGGTGCAGCCAAAAGTGGGCTGGACGGAGAAATGAGAGGGATAAATCCCTTTGGTGCAGCCAAAAGTGGGCTGAATGGGGAAATGAAAGGGATAGTATTAGAGTAACGAGGAGCAGAAGTGCACCTGATATCAGCAGAAGTTGGCTAAATGAGCGAATCAGGTGCAGAAGTGCACCAGATATCAGCAGAAGTTGGCTAAATGAGCGAATCAGGTGCACAAGTGCACCAGATATCAGCAGAAGTCGGCTAAATGAGTAAATCAGGTGCAGAAGTGCACCAGATATCAGCAGAAGTCGGCTAAATGAGTAAATCAGGTGCAGAAGTGCACCAGATATCAGCAGAAGCCGACTAAATGAGCGAATCAGGAGCACAAGTGCACCTGATATCAGCAGAAGTTGGCTAAATTTAGTTAGTTTCTTTTACAAGTAAATCCGGTAATTCCCGCTCAGCGCCAGCATGGTGAAGAAGTATAGACAGTTGTCGTAATACCGCCGTTCTCCGGTGCGCAGCGGGGTGTCCCAGAATAGCTTGACGAAATGACCGGCATCGGGGCCATCGGCGGCAAGCGAGGCCATGGCCAGCGTGGATAGCAGGCCGACCGGATGCAGGGACAGCTCGTCAAACGGCTGACCGTCAATGGTATACCGCCGGTAATCAGCCGGATCGATATCGCGGAAGAAAGCCTGAATGCGGTTAGACTGCTCTACCTGCCAAGGATCGCAGCGGAACCATTCATAATCCAGCCCGATGTTGGCGGCGACCCGGTAAGCATCACTGAAAAAGTGGCGGAAATCGCCATGCGGTTGAGGGTCCGCCGGAGTTCCGTCATAGTTGGCGTATTCCGGCGACAGCCCGGTAACCGGGTGGCAGGCCAGGTGTAGGTAATCCCGACTCTTGGCAGCCGCATCCTTCCAGAACGCCCGGTCTGCTTCATCCGCTTCCAGCGCAAACAAATCATAGAAATGCGGCAAATGATAGGAGGGATCGCTGAACGGAGTCTCCGGGATGAACTTGATCAGCCGGGTCGCCGGGTCCCACATCGGATCGCCTTCCCCGTCTTCTCCCTTGTGCACACAAGCGCGGAGAATAATTCTGGCCTGCTCGGAATAATTGAACGGCGCGGCCCCGTCACCCCAGCGGCGGGAAGCGAAGAACAGTGCCATCGCGAAGAACTCCTCTCCATCCGGCGCGGGGCCGGGAGACAGCCGTGTACCATCCAGTTTACAATGCCAGGCGAAATAATCCTTGTAACGGCCCTCCGTATGCTGCATGAATACCTTGGCGAAATTCCAGAGCCGGTCGAACTCCTCCTTTTTATCCATCTGAACCGCCATCATCATCCCGTAGGACATGCCCTCTGTGCGCACATCGGTATTACCTGTATCTACGATATAACCCTTATCATCATCCATAGTATGATAGAGCCGGACATCAGGGGCGCCGTAGAACATTTCGTTCCAGGTATCTTCCAGCCGCTGCTGAATGGCCTCCGGACGCAGTCCATTCTCAAGAAACAGATTTCTGTACTCTCCTGTGTAAAAAGACCCCTCTGTAGTATTCATCATAACATCCTCCAGGTGAATTTTATTTGGCCCAAGTATACCATAAGCGGCAGTATAGAGATTAAAGCGTTTTCCAGATATTTTATAGACGATTCCGGCTCCAGCCCATAATCTAAGGATAGATCAAGCTTAGGTGTCTATATGTCATGGACTTCACGCCAAAAGCTTCTCTATACTGATAGGGACATGCTGCAAGATGAATAACAAGGTAAGGGTGATAGAGCTATGAATGAGGTTGCAGAGCTAATGAAGCTTACAGTCTACACGCGCATACCGAACCAGGATTACACTGGGTCTCTCGCCAACAGTGTTCATATGGCCTGTACAGATGACCCTAACGAATTTCAGCCGCTGAACCGGAACTATGGCCTATTATTTGCCGTGGCCACCGTGGATGAGAAGAATGTGATTCATGAAAAAGGACTCAAAAACCCCTATCTGTTCCGCACACAGGATGGTGCTTTCGGGATGATTGCGGTAAGGATTGACGCCTCGGGGGAGGATGACGGGGAGAGCAGGGGGCAGATTCTGCTGTGGACCTCGCCGGATCTGGTGACCTTCGATGCTCAGCGGCTTGTCCGGCTAGACCATGAACGGTATGTAAAAGAAGCCGTCTGCGCACTGGACAGCACTGGCGGGTATGAGATCCGCTGGAAGGACAACGACGGCAACTATTATGTGAACCGGCTGGCTGACCTGCGGAAGCCGGAAGGGATCTCGCCGCCGGAGCCTGCGGAAGCCTTCACCGCAGAGCGGCCCGCCCAGCCGCTGCCCGGAACCCGTCCGGGGAATGTGCTGACCGTGGATGGCCCCACCGGCCGCAAGGTCCAGGCGGCCTGGATCCCGGTGCATAACACCGGTATTCGCGTGGCGGAGCAGGTCAGTGTCCACTCCGCCGCCGAATTGGCAAAGGTCAGAGCCACAGCGCTATATTCGGACGGCTCCACTGCCGATAAGCGGGTGGACTGGGATACCGCAGGGATTGATTTCACCTTGCCAGGAACTCATACCATACATGGCAAAGTGGTCACTTACGACTTGCCGTTCCCGTTAGCAAGCGGCTATGCAGACCCTGTAATTCTCCCCTGGAACGGCAGGTATTACTTCCTGGCTACCAATGACAATGTCAATAATATCGGCATCTATGTCCGCGTGGCAGATACTTTACAGGACTTATTCGCTCCGGGCTTCCAGGAAGCCGTTATACTGGACCTGAATGAGGAGCTGAACTTCATCCAGACCTTCTGGGCACCGGAATTCCATGTCATCGGCGGGGAGCTGTACATCCTGTTCGCTGTTGGCGGCAAGGTATGGGGACCGCAATGCCATCTGATGAAGCTGAACCCCGGCGGAGATATTATGAAGGCCGGAGATTGGAGCACGCCGGTCCGGGTGAAGCGGATGGACGGCACTCCTTTGGCCGCAGACGGCATTACGCTGGATATGACTTATTTCAAGGTAGACAACACCTCATGTGTTGTCTGGTCTTACCGCAAAGGAATCGGAACGCCGCTGGATACCGGCTCCATGCTGTATATCGCCACTGTAGATGAAGCGAACCCGGCGGTATTAACCAGTGAGCCGGTGCTGCTGTCGCGTCCGCTGCTCGGCTGGGAGAATGTTCAGGGCACCATCAACAACGAAGGCCCGTATCCGCTCCTGACGGAAGATACCGTGTATATTGCCTATTCCGGCGGGGCGGCAACAGGGTATACCTATGCGGTAGGCTGGTTAAGCATTCCACGGGGCGGCGATGTTCTGGATGCCGGTGCCTGGAGCAAGGCGGCTACGCCAGCACTTTCTTATTATTCGCTGGATGGGGTGTACGGCCCGGGGCATAATTCCTTTTTCCGGGATACAGACGGTACTATGCTAGTTCTCTACCACGGGGAAGAGCAGTTGGTGAAGCATGGAACGAGATGCTCGGCGATCCACAGAGTCCATTACAACAGTAACGGCGTACCCTTGCTCGATGTGGCCGGGGATAGAGATGTACACCCGGATTACGCCGAGTGCACGATACAGGTGACTGTGCTTGCTTAGCCGGGCACCTCTTACAACGACAATCTATATAACAAATGGAGGATGTTAGAATGACACAACAACAAGGATTTAACCCCTATCTGCCTTCCTGGGAGTATGTGCCGGATGCGGAGCCTTATGTTTTTGAAGGAAGAGTATATGTCTATGGCTCACATGACCGGTTCAACGGCCACGCTTTCTGTCTGAACGACTATGTCTGCTGGTCAGCGCCGGAGGACAATCTGGGCGATTGGCAGTATGAAGGGGTGATCTACCGGACGACAGATGATCCGCTCAACCCGGAAGGCAGCATGTGTCTCTATGCACCGGATGTGACGCAGGGACCGGACGGGCGCTACTATCTCTACTATGTACTGGACAAGGTTCCTGTCGTATCGGTAGCGGTCTGCGATAAGCCGGGCGGCAAATACGAATTCTACGGCTATGTCACCTATAAGGACGGCACGCGTCTGGGCGAACGGGAGGGTGATGAGCCGCAGTTTGACCCGGGGGTATTAACCGAAGGAGACACCACTTACCTGTATACCGGCTTCTGCGGATACGGCGACAAGTCCAGACACGGCGCGATGGCTACCGTACTGGGTCCTGATATGCTTACGATTATTGAAGAGCCTGTGTTCGTTGCACCGAGCCAGCCTTACAGCCAGGGGACCGGCTTCGAGGGCTATGAGTTCTTCGAGGCCCCTTCCATCCGCAAAAGAGGGGATATCTACTACCTGATCTACTCCTCCATCTCCATGCATGAGCTGTGTTATGCCACCAGCAGTCATCCCACCCGGGATTTCGTATATCAGGGAGTCATTGTGAGCAACTGTGATCTGCATATCGATACGTATAAGCCTGCGGACCAGACGATGTATTACGGCGGCAATAACCACGGCAGCATCGTGGAGGTTAATGGAGCGTGGTATATCTTCTATCACCGGCATACCAACGGGACCGCGTTCTCGCGCCAGGGCTGCATCGAGCCGATTACGTTCCGTGAAGACGGCACCATCCCGCAGGTGGAGATTACAACCTCAGGCCCGAACGGCGGCCCGCTGGAGGGACGCGGAGAATATCCGGCCTACCTGGCCTGTCATTTGTTCACCAAGGATCAGGAGATGTATACCGGAGGGTTTGGCAAGATGGGTGCCTGGATGGACAGCCGGTTCCCGAAGATTACCCAGGACGGCAGAGACGGCGAAGAAGAGGTTGGCTATATTGCCAATATGACGGAGTCGGCGACTGCGGGGTTCAAGTATTTTGACTGCAAGGGGGTTAGCCGGGTCTCCATCAAGGTGCGGGGATATTGCCATGGGGAGTTCCAGGTGAAGACTGCTTGGGACGGGCCTGCGCTTGCTTCTATTCCGGTAGGCTTCACTAATGTCTGGAAAGAATATGCTGCGGAAGTGGCGATTCCAGACGGCGTGCAGGCCTTGTATTTCACGTATACCGGAGGCGGCGGCGCGCAGTTTGCATCATTTACGCTGGAGTAGACCGGAGGCATTCAGACCGGGCATGACACAGACAGCAGGACCAGGGAGCGTGTTCCCGGTGCTGCTGTTTTGTCGTTCACATCGTGGAGCGTATACTCTGAGCCCGCAGCTACACGCCGGAAGAATACCGGGCCTTGTACTCTGATGGGGGCATGTTCATATAATGCTTGAACCATTTGGAGAAATAGCTGACATGCTGGTAGCCTGACTCCAGCGCAGCCTCCAGCACATTGTATGATCCGCTGCGGAGCAGACTGGCCGCCTGGCTGATGCGGATATAATTCAGATACTCCATCGGTCGCATCCCGGTCTGAGCCTTGAAAAACTTGCAGAAATGCGAGCGGCTAAGCGATACAACGGAGGCAAGCTGATCCAGCTCCAGCCGGTCGCGGGAATGTGCCTCCATATAGCTCAGCACCTCCCGGATCTGCCGGTTATATTCCCGGCCGTGCCGGGTCTCCGCCGCCGGGTTCAGCCCGGTCAGCCCGTATTGATAGCTGTCTGCGATGAACAGCAGTAAGAGCGCCTTCAGACTCATTTCGTATGCCCCGGACTTACGCTCATAGCGGCTTAGCAGCTCCCTGATCAGCTGAAGCAAGGGGGAGTGGGCGGCATCTGCAGCAGATAACAGAGCGGGAAGCCGGACCTTCCCTTGCAGGACGGGGTCCAGGAACAGCTCCTGCACCCTGTCGGGCTGAGGCGAAGACAGCCAGGAGCCTTTGAACACGATGGAATAATAACAGGTGCCGCCCATGGCGGTGTCCATGCCTGAATGAAGCTCGCCGGGATGAACAATCAGGGCATCTCCTGCTTGAATGGCGAACTCGCGGCTCTCAATATAGAAGGTAGCGCGGCCTTCCGCCAGATAGATTATCTCCATCTCGTTATGCCAGTGCACGGGAAGAATGGAATGCACGCGGGCCTGATGCTCCACCCGGTAGATATGCAGCGGGAATTCCGGCTGGCCGTGCAGCTTGTTCTCCCGGTAACGGTGTTCGTACATGATGCCCTCCTCTGAATCGCTATATTGTGATGATATCGCGCAAATATATGGTAGATGAACCGCTATCAATAATAATATCATTATCATCAGAGGAAGTCATAAGGAAGGGTGAAACCATAATGAAACTGATAGCTGTTCAATCCGGCGAGGCTGGCGTAAGGCTGGAGACTAGTGAGGGAATGATGCATATTGGCTGGTGTACGCCGGGGATTGCCAGAATCCGCTATACGCTGAATGCTGAACTGAGCGGTAAAGAAAGTCTGATGGTGGTACGCCGGACAGAAGCAGAGAATGTAGCTTGCACTATTACAGAACTGCCCGGCCATCTGGAGATCTCAACGGCGCAGCTAACGATTGAAGTGGATAAAGAGACCTGTGCGTTCAGCTATAGAGCTGCGGACGGCACACTGCTGACACGGGAGCCGGCCAGAGGCGGCAAAACCCTGGAGCGCACAGAGGTCTATCATACGGTATTCGATGCTTCGGCAGACACGGTAGAGACCGGACAGGGTGCGGATGGGCTGCGTGCCAGAGCGGAGGGCGTCAACCGGAGGCTGGACCGGGAGGCTTTTCACACGAAGCTGGAATTCGAATGGCAGGAAGGCGAAGCTCTGTACGGACTTGGCTCCCATGAAGAGGGGATGATGAACCTCCGGGGACGGCAGCAATACTTGTACCAGCAGAATATGAAGGCGGTTGTACCGGTACTGGTGTCTACACGCGGGTACGGGATTCTGGTAGATTCGGGGTCTTATATGACTTTTCATGACGATGCCTTTGGCTCGTACCTCTGGAGCGATGCGGATGAAGAGATGGATTACTGTTTCATTTATGGTCCGGAATTCGATCAGATTACGGCGGGAATCCGCTACCTGACCGGAGATGCGCCAATGCTGCCGAAGTGGTCCTTCGGGTATGTGCAGTCCAAGGAAAGATACGTCTCCCAGGCAGAACTTCTTGCCACTGTGCAAGAGTATCGTGAACGTTCGCTTCCCCTCGACTGTATCGTGCTCGACTGGCAGTCCTGGACGGGTAATCTGTGGGGGCAAAAGACTTTTGATCCTGAGCGCTTCCCCGATCCCTCGCAGATGATGGACAGCCTGCACGCTATGAACGCCAAGCTGATGGTATCCATCTGGCCGATTATGGGCGCGGGCGGGGAGAATCATGAAGAGATGAAGGCACGCGGCTTCCTGCTCGGCAATCAGGCGACGTATGACGCCTTCTCGGAGGAGGCTCGTGCGCTGTACTGGAAGCAGGCCAATGAAGGACTGTTCGCCCACGGCATTGATGCCTGGTGGTGCGATTGCACCGAGCCGTTCGAAGCGGACTGGAAGGGCGCGGTGAAGCCGGAGCCGGAGCAGCGGCTGCTGATTAATACGGCAGAATCGAAGCGGTATCTCGATCCGGGCTTGATCAATGCCTATTCTATGCAGCACTCCAAAGGGATCTATGAAGGCCAGCGTGCAGCGACCTCAGCGAAAAGGGTAATCAATCTGACACGCTCCGCGTTTGCAGGGCAGCACCGTTACGGCACGATTACATGGTCTGGTGATATAGCCGCTAACTGGGAGACGTTGAGGAAGCAGATTGCAGACGGCCTTAACTTTTGCCTGACCGGTTCGCCATACTGGACGCTGGATATCGGGGCGTTCTTCGTGAAGAATTCCAAGGAGCAGTGGTTCTGGAGCGGGGATTATAACGAAGGTGTTGCGGATCTGGGCTATCGGGAGCTGTATGTCCGCTGGTTCCAGCTCGGGGCCTTCCTGCCGATGTTCCGTTCGCATGGCACGGATACGCCGAGAGAGATATGGCAGTTCGGCCAGGAGGGGGAGCAGATGTATGACACGCTGGTGAATTATCTGAAGCTCCGTTACAGGCTGATGCCATACATCTACTCCCTGGCCGGAGCTGTGGCACACCGCAGCTATACTATGTTCCGTGCGCTGGCCTTCGATTACCGGGAGGATGTGCAGGTCCATGCCATCGGCGACCAGTTCATGTTCGGTCCGGCCTTCATGGTGGCTCCTGTCACAGAGGCCATGTATTACGGTCCCGGCTCCCGCGAGCTTGAGGGGGTTCTTAAGCAGCGCCGGGTCTACCTCCCTGAAGGCGAATGGTATGATTATTGGAGCGATGAACGGCTGGAGGGCAGCGTGACGATTGAAGCCAAGGCGGATCTGGAGACGCTTCCCCTGTATGTCCGCGCCGGGTCCATTGTTCCGCTCGGCCCCGACGTTCAATATACGGATGAACAGCCGGAGGCGGTGACGAGGCTCAAGGTATACGGCGGCAAGGATGCAGCCTTCACCCTGTATGAAGATGAAGGCGATAATTATAATTATGAGACCGGCGCCTATGCCATGATTGAGCTGAGCTGGTGTGAAGCGGACCGCAGCCTGACGATCGGGAAGCGGGCCGGAGACTATGCCGGAATGCAGGCGGTAAGGCAATTTGCCGTAGAGCTGGCCGGTTATGCGGGAAGCCGCATTGTCAGTTATGAAGGGGAAGCTGTAACCGTCCGCGAAGCGGATCTTCAGAGCTAAGGCTGAGGTTCATTGTAACTAATTTGAGCATTTTGTGCATTTCTTAAGCGAATTGGAGAAGCTCTAGTAAGCTCTGTTACTCTTGCGGTAGGCGGCGGGTGTCATGCTGGTGATTCTTTTGAATGTACGGTAGAAATGGGGCAGGCTCTCGAAGCCGCAGGCCATGGCGATCTGCTCAATGGTGCCGCTTGATTGCAGCAGGCTGTCTTTGGCGGCAAAAATCCGCTTGGTCGCAATATAATCCGTCACATTCATGCCCAGACGCTGCTTGAAGACCCGGCTGAAATGGGCCGGTGAGATATTCGCCCGCGCAGCCAGAGAGCTTAGCTCCAGCGGCTGATCCAGATGATCGTTGATATCCCTGAGCGCCTCACGGAACCACTCCGGCAGCAAGGGATTGGAAGCAACCGGCTCGGCGGCTTGCGGCAGGCAGTAGCGGTTCAGATGCAGCAGTGTAAGATGAAGCAGCAGCGTAAGCGCCTGCCCGCCGTCCGGCTGATTCTGCTCGCGTTCCCGGTGGATCGCATCGATATCATTTTGCAGAATTTCAGCATGCTCTGGAGACAGGGTATACTTGTACTGCTTGTTTGTCTTGGCAGCGTCGAACAGCTTCAGATAGGGATAAGACTCACTGTAGGTATGGTTATGAATCAGAGCCGGGCTGAAAAAAAGGGCGGAGGAGGTCACCGGCTCCTCATTGTCGGGAAATCCCCGGTGTACCGTGTTTCCGGGAACGACAATAATGTCACCCGGATGCATCTCATAAAAGGTCTGATCGATGAAAAAGCTTCCTTTGCCGCCGTATACGTAAATGAATTCGTACCAGTCATGCTGGTGGTCGGGCAGCTCGCGCTGCGGACTTTTCGTTTCCTTATAGTCCAGCAGCAGCGTAACCGGTAATTGATGGTCAAAATGCCTGCGGATCGGTTCCATGAAGTCGCCCCCCTGTGCTACATCTCTGCATTCTTACCCACATCATATCAAAATAAGGTATAGATTTGTTTGTTTTAGCTATTTTTATTCCTTTATCGGATGTTTACAATAAGGTGGAATGGAGGCGTTATCATGTATATTGATGCTCACCAGCATTATTGGAAGATGGACAGGGATGATTATGGCTGGATTACGCCGGAGATTCCGGTGCTGTTCCGGGATTATCTGCCCGCTGATCTGGAGCCGGAGTTAACGAAGCACGGGATCAGCCGCACGATTGTTGTACAGGCTGCGCCTACGGTGGAGGAGACGGAATATATTCTGGGACTCAGCGGGCAGGCGGAGTCTGTCGCGGGCGTGATTGGCTGGCTGGATCTGGCAAGCCCTTCCTTCCAGGCCGAATTCGAGCGTCTCAGCAGACATCCGAAGTTCACCGGGCTGCGGGTGATGATTCAGGAGATGGCGGACCCCGGGGTGCTTTTGACCCGGCCTTATATAGAAGCGCTCTCATATCTTGCGGAGCGGGATGTGCCGGTGGACCTCCTGGTGCTGGCCGATCAGCTTCCGCAGCTCATTGCGATGCTGGAACAGGTTCCGGGACTGCGGGGAGTCATTGATCACCTGGCCAAGCCGCCGATTGCATCGGGTAGCCTGGAGCCGTGGAGAAGCCAAATGGCAGAGGTTGCGGGGCATCCGGGAATTTACTGCAAGCTGTCCGGGATGGTCACTGAAGCAGATCCCCAAGGCTGGACGCAGGAGGATTTCACGGCTTACGTACATGCTGTGCTGGAGCTGTTCGGACCGGAGCGGGTGATGTTCGGCAGTGACTGGCCTGTGTGCCTGATGGCGGCAACCTATGAGGAGGTTGTGGGGATTCTGCGCACAGCACTGCAAGGCCGCTTGTCTGCGGAAGAGATGGAGCCGGTGTTTGGAGCGAATGCTGTTAGATTTTATAAGCTGGATTTATAAACCATAGGAGGTAGTGCAAGATGAAATACAGAAAGCTGGGCAATACGGGACTGGATGTCTCCGCATTAAGCTTCGGTGCCTCTTCGCTGGGCAGTGTATTCCGGGAGGTTCCGAAGGATGAGGCTATCCTCACGGTTCATACGGCGATTGATCTGGGGATTAACCTCATTGACGTCTCCCCTTACTACGGTCTGATGAAGGCGGAGACCGTGCTGGGTGAGGCACTCCGGACGGTACCGCGCGACAAGTATATCCTGAGCACGAAGGCCGGACGTTACGGCGAGGGGGAATTCGATTTTTCCAGAGAGCGGATCATCCGCAGCGCGGAAGAGAGTATGGGCAGACTGGGCACAGATTACCTGGATATTCTGCTGCTGCATGATGTTGAATTCGGCTCGCTTACACAGGTGATGGAGGAGGGGATTCCGGCGCTGGAAGAGCTGAAGCAGGCGGGCAAAATCCGTTACTTCGGCGTCAGCGGCCTGCCGCTGAGTGTGTTCGAGAAGGTGCTGCCGCAGACCAAGCTGGATGTCATTCTGTCCTATTGCCATTATTCGCTCAACGATACCACACTGCTCCGGCTCCTTCCGCTGCTGGAGGAGAGCGGCACGGGGCTGATGAATGCGTCGCCCATCTCGATGGGGCTGCTCAGCAACCGCAAGGTGCCGGACTGGCATCCGGCAGGTGCGGAGATTCAAGCCGCATGCCAGCGCGCCGCTGAGTATTGCAGGGACAAGGGAGAAGACATCGCCAAGCTGGCGGTCCAGTTCTCCACCGCGAACGAGCAGATTCCTACGACCTTGGTCAGCACGGCGACACCAGCCAATATCCGCAACAATATTAAGTGGACTGAAGAGCCGATCAATGAACAATTACTGGAAGATGTACGCGATATTCTGAAGCCGATCGACGGGGCGACCTGGCCGAGCGGCCGGGCAGAATGGAACGAAGCACCAAGCCGGAACGGGGAGCGCTTATAATGAAGGGAATTATTTGTGAGGAAATCGGAAAGTTCGTCTACAGGGAAGATCTGCCGGAGCCGGAGCTGCTGGATGGAGAGGCGGTTGTAAGCATCCGCCGGATCGGCATCTGCGGGACGGACCTCCACGCTTACCGGGGCAACCAGCCTTATTTCACTTATCCGCGTGTGTTGGGGCATGAGCTCGCAGGGATTATTGAGCATATTGGCGATAACCCGCAAGGGCTGCGGGCCGGTGATCAGGTCAGTGTCATTCCGTATCTGCATTGCGGAGAGTGCCGGGCCTGTCTGAGCGGTAAAACGAATTGCTGTAAGCAAATGAGAGTGTTCGGTGTTCACCTGGATGGCGGAATGCGGGAACGGGTAAGTCTGCCTGTAGGCAATCTGCTGAAGACAGACGGGCTGACGCTGGATCAGGCGGCCATGCTGGAGCCGCTGGCGATCGGTGCCCATGCGGTGCGGCGCTCCGGTGTCGGCACGGGGGAGCAGGTACTGGTAATCGGCGCAGGCCCGATCGGACTGGGCGTAATGGCCATGGCCCGGTACGCTGGGGCGAAGGTCATTGCGATGGATGTCAATGACGAACGTCTGGCCTTCTGCAAAGGCTGGGCGCAGGCGGAGCATACGGTAAGCGCCTTGCAGGAGCCGAAGGAGCAGCTATCGGCGCTGACGGACGGCAACTTCCTGCCGCATGTCATTGATTCCACCGGCAACATCTCATCTATGGAAGGTGCTTTCGGACTGGTCGGCCATGGGGGCACACTGACTTATGTCGGCCTAGTCAAAGGGAACATTACTTTTAGTGACCCTGATTTCCATGCCCGCGAGATGACGGTGCAGGGCAGCAGAAATGCGACCCGTGAGGATTTTGAACGGGTGATTAGCGCCATTAGGGACGGTTATATTGATGTGGACCGCTATATTTCCCACCGCTGCTCCTTCGGGGAGATGACCGGGCAGTTCGAGAGCTGGCTGAATCCGGAAACCAAGGTGATCAAGGCGCTGGTGGAACTGAATTAACTGCTAAGGAGCGAAGCAACGATGACAAGCAAGGAACATAGCCAGCGGTTATGGTATAGTGAACCGGCACAGGAATGGAATGAGGCGCTGCCGATCGGCAACGGCCGGCTCGGGGCGATGATCTTTGGCAGGGTGGCTGAGGAGAAGCTGCAGCTCAATGAGGATTCTGTATGGTACGGAGGTCCGCGTGACCGCAACAATGAAGATGCGCTGCCCCACTTGCCGAAGCTCCGCCAGCTGATTCTGGAAGGCAAGCTGAGTGAGGCGGAGGAGCTGGCGGCCATGACGATGGTGGGGCTGCCGGAAGCACAGCGCCATTATTTGCCGCTTGGCGACCTGCTGCTGTCGTTCGGCGGACATGAGCAGCCTGCTCAGGACTATCAGCGGGAGCTGAATCTCGAATCCGGTGTATCCCAGGTGAGTTATTCCACCGGCGGAGTGCGGTATACCCGTGAGCTGTTCGCCAGCTTCCCGGATCAAGCCATCGTGGTGCGGATTACCGCTGACCGGAAGAACGCAATCTCCCTGAAGGCCAGATTCAACCGCCAGAACTGGAGAATGCTGGAGAAGACCGAGAAATGGAATGACAGCGGGCTGGTGATGGGCGGAGAATGCGGCGGGCGCGGGGGCAGCTCCTTCGCTGCCGTACTCAAGGCCGTCACAGAAGACGGAACCTGCCGCAACATCGGCGAATATGTGCTGGTGGAGGGGGCGAGCTCGGTTACGCTGCTGCTTGCCGCAGGCACCACGTTCCGCCATCCTGATCCGGCGCTGCATGCCAAGCGGCAGCTGGAAGCGTTGAGTGTGGTTCCTTATGAGGAGCTGCTGGCCCGCCACATTGCAGATTACAGCAGCCTGTACGGGCGAGTTGCGCTGACGCTGCCGGAGAACGCGGAACTGAGCGGAATGCCGACAAGTGAACGGCTGGACCGGTTCCGGCAGGGGGAAGAGGATCACGGGCTGATCTCGACTTATTTCCAATATGGCCGTTATCTGCTGATCGCCTCCAGCCGCCCAGGCTCCTTGCCTGCGAATCTGCAGGGTATCTGGAACGACAGCTTCACCCCGGCCTGGGACAGCAAATTCACGATTAACATTAACGCGCAAATGAATTACTGGCCGGCTGAACCCTGCAATCTGGCGGAATGCCATGAGCCGCTGTTCGATCTGATCGAGCGGATGCGGGAACCGGGACGGGTGACCGCCAAGGTGATGTACGGCTGTGGCGGATTCACAGCACACCACAATACGGATATTTGGGCAGATACTGCTCCGCAGGATACGTACCTGCCAGCATCGTTCTGGCCGCTGGGAGCCGCTTGGCTGTGTCTGCATATGTGGGAGCATTACCGGTTCAGCCAGGACCGCCAGTATCTGGCGAATACCTACGATACAATGAAGGAATCTGCACAATTCCTGCTGGATTACCTGATAGAGGATGAATCGGGCCGGCTGATTACCTGCCCGTCCGTCTCGCCGGAGAACACGTATCAGCTGCCCGGCGGGGAATCGGGCGTGCTGTGTGCCGGAGCTTCTATGGACTTCCAGATCATTGAAGCTCTGTTCAAGGCCTGCATCCAGAGCGCGGAAATCATCGGACGGGACGAGGCATTCCGCGAAGAGCTCCGCTCAGCACTGGACCGTTTGCCGGGGCCGCAGATCGGTAAATACGGCCAGATTCAGGAATGGATGGAGGATTATGAAGAGGTAGAGCCGGGGCACCGTCATATCTCGCATCTGTTTGCACTATATCCGGGGGATGCCTTCACAGTGGAGCATACGCCGGAGCTGGCGGCAGCGGCCCGTACGACGCTGGAACGCAGACTTGCCAGCGGCGGCGGACATACCGGCTGGAGCCGGGCCTGGATCATTAATTTCTGGGCGCGGCTCCAGGATGAAGGCAAGGCTTATACGAATGTACGGGCGCTGCTGGAGCACTCCACCCTGCCTAACCTGTTCGACAACCATCCGCCGTTCCAGATCGACGGGAACTTCGGAGGAACAGCGGGCATTGCGGAGATGCTGCTGCAGAGTCATACAGATAGGATCAGACTGCTGCCCGCATTGCCTGCCGACTGGAGTGAGGGCAGTGTCAAGGGTCTGCGGGCAAGAGGCGGCTATACTGTCGATTTCACCTGGACCGGTGGACTCGTTACGGAAGCAGTGGTAACATGTACCGTATCCGGCCCTTGCCGGCTCGAAGGTCCAGGACTTGATTCCGTATCGTTCACAGGAGAAGCGGGCAGCTCGTATACATTCACCCGCTGAGGCTGAATAGCAGGCTGTGCGGGTGACGAATACTATACGATAGTACACTGGGATTGGCGCATTTGCGTCAATCCCTTTCTGCTGTGGTTGGCTAGAACGTCGAGCGGAGCAAATGTAATCGAAAAACCGACTACAATTGGACGGAGGAGGCGCGTAAGCCAAATGTAATCGAAAAACCGATCACATTACGCAGCGCGGAGGCGCGCGGGCCAAATGTAATCGAAAAACCGATCACAATGCGCAGCGCGGAGGCGAGCGGGCCAAATGTAATCGAAAAACCGATCACATCTGGCAGTGCGGAGGCGAGCGGGCCAAATGTAATCGAAAAACCAATTACATTGCGCAGCGCGATAGCGAGCGGGCCGAATGTAATCGAAAAACCGATCACAATGCGCAGCGCGGGGGCGAGCGGACCGAATGTAATCGAAAAACCGATCACATTACGCAGCGCGGAGGCGCGCGGGCCGAATGTAATCGAAAAACCGATCACATTTGGCAGCGCGGAGGCGAGCGGGCCGAATGTAATCGGAAAACCGATCACATTTGGCAGTGGCGTAGGTGCGGGCGGGTGCGCAAGGGGCGAGCCTAATGGTGAGGTGCACAAGTGCTCCCGAATCCGCCGAAAGCGAGCTCCAGCGTGAATGAGGCGCACAAGTGCATCAGAATCCGCCGAAAGCAGGCACTCAGCGCCAATAAGATGCACAAGTGCACCTGAATCCACTGAATAATACCGCGTCCGCAAAGCAGCCAGAAGCCGAACCCCCGCAGGCACCACGCCCCCACTCACAACGGCAATTCCGCTGCCGCTTTGCAAGCAAGCGTTTTCTTTTTATGAATTTTCAGGGGGGAAGACCTATATTCTATGAATTGTAAGCGCATTCTGAAAACGTATAATTAAAGTTGTCACCAGGAGAAATTAGAAGCATAAGCGATTAGCCAAAAAGGGGAGGCATAACAACATGCACAAAACGGCAAAACGTTCAGCAGCAGCCGCTGCGGCCGGTGTATTAGCACTCACACTGGCACTGACAGGCTGTGGATCAAGCAATAATACCAGCAGCACAGGTACCAAGGATACCGCCACTGGAGGAAACGCCAGCCCGGCAGCAGCCGGAGACGACACGGCTCCGGTAACGTTCTCGGTATTCATGAACGGTCCCGGACAACAGCCAACGCCTGACAATAAGATTCTGAAGCTGATTAAGGACGAGACTGGAATCAGCTTCAACCAGGAATTCCTGGTCGGCGATCTGCAGCAGAAGCTGGGTGTCATGATTGCCGGAGGCGACTACCCGGACATCCTGTCGGGTGACGACAAATTAATCAACGCCAAGGCGTACATTCCGCTTGAGGATCTGATTGAGAAATACGCTCCCAACCTGAAGAAGCATTATGGTGCGGTCTGGAACCAGATCAAGGATGAGAGTGACGGACATATCTATGTACTGCCAAGCTATGGCGTCTATCAAGGTAAAATTACCGAGCCTACTTATCAGGGACCAGGCTTCTGGCTGCAAAAAGGTGTGCTTGAGGAAATGGGCTACCCTACTCCCAAGACCCTGGATGAGTATTTCGATATCATTGCCAAATATAAAGAAAAACACCCGGACATGATCGGGTTCGAATCACTCAACTTTGACTGGCGCGTGTTCCCGCTGCAGAATCCCCCAGAGCATCTGTCGGGGCATCCGAATGACGGGGCCGTTATTGTAGATAACAATGTAGCACAGATTTTTGCCGACAAGGATATCTCCAAGACCTATTACAAAAAGCTTAATGAGATTAACGCTCAAGGCTTGATGGATAAAGAAGCCTTCGTCCAGAACTATGACCAGTATCTGGCCAAAGTAGCAAGCGGTAAGGTCATCGGGATGTTCGACCAGCACTGGAACTTCCAGGACGGCGAGAAATCTCTGATCTCCCAAGGCAAGCTGGAAAATACGTATATCGGCTTCCCTCTGCTCTATCCGGGCGCAGAAGAATGGTATCGTGACCGCGGAGCGGTCGGTACCAACCGCGGATTCGGAATTTCGATCAATGCCAAGGACCCTGTCCGCATTATCAAATTCTGGGATAAGATGATTACCGAGGATTGGCAGAAGACGCTTCAATGGGGCGTGAAAGGCGAAGATTATGAAGTGAACGCAGACGGCTCCTTCTACCGTACACCTGAGCAACGGGCCAATGCAGATCAGACCAGCTGGCAGGTTGCTAACAAAATCTCAGGGATGTTCGGTTACATGCCTAAGATTCAAGGTACGTACAGCGACGGTAACGCAGCAGATGCCGGTACACAGCCTCAGGAATTCTTCGACAGCCTGAAGCCTTACGACCAGAAGATTCTGAAGGCGTACAACAAGAAATCATGGTCCGAATTCTTCAAGGAACCAAAAGAAAACAATATCTACTTCCCTGCGTATTCCATCGTGCTTAAGGATGGTTCACCTGCACAGCTCGCACAGTCCAAACTGAATGACCTCATGATTAAGTATTTGCCGAAAGCCATTATGGCCAGCCCTGCTGAGTTCGACGGCGTGTGGCAGGATTATGTGGACAGAATCCACAAGCTGGACATCAAGGCCTATGAAGACCGGATGAATGAAGGCATTCAGCAGCGTATCGAAAAATGGAGCGTTAAATAAACCATTCAATACAGAAGTAGGAGCGGGAAATGCTGTTTCCCGCTCTTCCTAAATAGGACTGCGTGAATAGGACAACGTGGAGAGAATGATTTTTACAGGAGGGAATACAACATGTCTGATGCCGTACTGGACAAACAGGTCAAAAAACAGAAGACCCGAAAAAGCAAAATCGATCCGGAAATCGGTGTGGAACTCAGCTGGAAAACACTGAAAACACAGAAACAGCTTATTTTTATGTCCGTGCCCATTGCACTCTATCTGATAATCTTCAACTATGTTCCCATCTGGGGCTGGCTTATGGCCTTTCAGAATTACCGCCCGGCGGTGTCCTTCGGCCAGCAGGAATGGGTAGGCTTGCAGCAGTTCAAGTTTTTATTCTCTGATGATACCTTTATGCTGGTGCTTCGCAATACCATTGCGATGAGTTTTATCAACCTTGTACTGGGTACGGTTACGGCTATCGGTTTGGCTCTGCTGCTGAATGAGATCAAGCTCAAGTTCTTCAAGCGCGCGGTTCAGTCGATTTCTTATTTGCCGCACTTTCTGTCCATGGTTATCGCTGCGGGGATTGTGTCCACTTCACTCTCCATCGATGGCGGGATTGTCAATGTCGTTCTAATGAAGCTTCACCTGATTAAAGATCCGATTATGTGGCTGAGTGAAGGGAAATACTTCTGGGGCATTATCGGGGCATCGAACGTGTGGAAAGAGGTGGGCTGGGGGACGATTATCTATCTGGCTGCTATTACCTCCATCGATCCTTCCCTGTACGAGGCAGCTTCCATTGACGGCGCGAAACGTTTTCAAAAGATGCGTTATATCACGCTTCCGGGAATTAAGGCTACATTCGTTATTTTGCTGATTATGAACATTGGACATATTCTCGATGCCGGCTTCGAGCTTCAATATCTGCTGGGCAACGGACTTACGGTGGACTATTCGCAAACCATTGATATCTTTGTAGTGAAGTATGGTCTGGCTATGGGGAACTACTCGCTGGCTACGGCGGCAGGGATCTTCAAAACGATTGTCAGTGTCATTCTCGTATTCATCGCAAACAATGTCGCAAAACGCCTCGGCGAAGAGCGATTACTATAGAGGAGGAAGCCCATATGAAAGCCGGGACCAAAGGTTCAAGCCGGATTGAGCCGGTTGTATTTCATACATTC